>NZ_RHJO01000003.1:0-482139 GCF_004211985.1 Escherichia sp. E10V10
AAGGCGTTCACGCCGCATCCGCCAGTGGCGCGGTGCAATTGCCGGATGCGACGCTTGACGCGTCTTATCCGGCCTACGGGAGCGTACATGTAGGGTGGATAAGGCGTTTACGCCGCATCCACCAGTGGCGCGGTGCAATTGCCGGATGCGACGCTCGTCGCGTCTTATCCGGCCTACGGGAGCTACGGAACACACATGTAGGGCGGATAAGGCGTTTACGCCGCATCCGCCAGCCGTTGCAAATTACTGCTTACGGAAAAAATCGTTATACAACATATACAAATGCGCGGCACTCCAGGAGAAATTCGGTGCCCCTTGCTGTGCGCCGGTCAGCGGATTGTAATTCTCCTGAATTGGGCCATCGGCGGTTAACCCTTTGGCGTGCCGGAAGAACGTATCCGCCAGTTTCAGGGCATCATCGCGATAACCGTAACGCTCCATCCCTTTCAGACCAAACCAGAACTGATCCACCCATACGCGCCCGCGCCAGTAAATATCCGCGCCAAAGGCCGGGTTGGTTAACGCAGCCGTTCCCAGCGGGACAAAGGTGTTGAACTCTTTAGGATCGAGCATCACCTTCACCACCGCGTCGGCGTTGGCCTGCGTTGCCGCACCGTTAAACAGCGGTGACCAGCCTTCCGGCCCTTTACCGCGTTCGACAATCGGTTTGCCCGCGCAGCCGTTCGCCCGCGGTTTATCTTCAATACGCACGTCATAGTAGAACTGCGTAGCCGGGTCGAACATACAGGTGTTGATGTAGTCCGCGAGCTGCTGTGCCAACTGGCGATAGCGTTTGGCCTCTTCCGGCTTACCGAGGATGGTTGCCATCTCCGCCAGATAATGGTTATCGCTGTACATATAGCTGGCCTGATCCACCGACTCCTGCAATAGCGAGTAGCCCAGCAACGTTCCGTCCTGACTGCGGTTTTCGGCGAATTTCACCGTCCAGTCGCTACGTTTGCCGCCATTAGCGACATATTTATCCAGCTGTTCTTTGTCGATAAACCCAAAGACGGCGGCATCATCACGGCCCGATTCCCACGACGCAGCAACCTGTGCCGGAATTTCCAGACTGTCGTACTGGCCTTTCTCCACCACGCGGGCGTAGTTGTTCAGCCCAGACTGCGTCTCTTCTTTATCGCCTTTTTTCACCGTAAACAGCATCTCGCCGCTCTCGGTGTTGTGGGCTTTGTCGCGGGTCGCGCCATATTCCGGCACGCCGTTGCCGTTGTGATCGCGGTTACGTAACCACCAGTCGTGATAGGCCACCAGTTTCGGGTACATCTCTGCCAGCCAGGTTTTATCCTGGGTGACGTTATACACTTCCATCACCGACCAGGCGGCAAGGCTGGGTTTGGTATTGCGTTCGTTCCAGTTGCCGCCATCGCCGCCACGCTCGGGGCTAAGGTTCCACGCTATCAGGTCGGGGACAAAGCCCACATCCTGCGGACGCACGCTGTCGCCTGGCTGGATCTGCCAGGAGAAGACCGCGCGGATATTCTCTTTGGCGATATCCGGATTGAAATGCGCCATCGCAAATGCCTGCTTCCAGGTATCCCACGGCCAGGTCTGATTGCCGGAGAACCAGCGTCCGGTAACCGACGGCGTGACGGTGTTGTATTTCACCGCGCCGCCAGGCGAGCGCCAGTTACCGTTGAGCGTTTCGATCGCTTTCACCGCGACGCGCGTCTGTTCCGGCGTCGCATCCGGATTGGTTAATCCTTTCTTCAGATACTCTTCCCAGCGTTGCTGCGAGGCGGTGAGATAAAACGCCGGACGCGCCAGAATATCGCGGATCTGCATTTGCTCTTTGCTAACTTCCTGAGCGGTCAGCAGATGGGAATAGGTGGTATAGAGCGTCGTCGAACCGTTGATATGTGCCTTACTGGTAAAGCGATTGCCGTTGATTTCAGTCTGCACCGGCAGGGATTTATGCACCTGATATTCTGATTCACCGGAGGTCAGCAGATCCCAAGTGGCGCGCACTTTGCCAAAGGTGACTTTCAGGCCATCACGGGTGGCGCTGATTTTGCGCTGGTAGTCAGGGTATTCGCCAGCAATGGTTTTATCGGAAAGCGGTTTCCCTTCTTTCGCTTCCAGTTTTTCCAGCAGTTCGCCATCCCACACCAGATCCAGCGGTTTATTGCTGATGATTTTAGTTTCCAGTAGTGACGTGCGCGGCGTGGCGAAGCGCAGAGTCATTTCGACCTGCACATCTTTTGCTGTCAGTTTTTGCACCAGCGCGCCGGGAATACTGTATGCCTCTAGCGTGAAGTCGACTTTCTTGCCGTCTTGCCAGACGGTCAGGCGGTCGAAATTGCTGGCCATAAAGTTGATGTACTCTTCCGTCAGCAGCGCTACGCCCGGAAAACCGCCCATGGTATTCGGGCCGTCTGGCAACAGATGACCATGCCAGGCACCGAGATCAAAAAACGGATTAAAACGCTGGTGGTCGTCGTAATCGTAATCCTTCATGTACTGCGGCGCGCCAGTACGGTTAATCACGTTTTTATAATTGTCGGCGTTAGCGGCATGGGCGGAAAAACTTATCAGCAGAGCGCAGGCTACTGGCGTTAAAATAGTTTTTATTTTCATTAGATTACAGTCCTTATTACCAGTAAAAATATTGCATCAGGAAGATTTGGTCGCTGGGATCGTGAGAGGCATTTTTCATGTAGAAGCGGCTATCAAAAGCCGTTGCGAAACGTCCGCCGCCGTATTCGTACCAGATACCAAACTGCATGAAAGAGGTGGTTTCATCGTCAGCGTGGTCAGGGCGATGTTTGGCGTAGGTGTAAGCGGTGGAGAGATAAACGCCCTTTAACGCTTCATACATGGCGCTCACCATCATCCCACTTTCACTTCCCGGTACGTCCAGCCCGTCGGCGCGTCCGGTATGGTGCCAGGCGCGGGCGGCGAAGTTAGGGGTAAGCAGGCCAGTGAGATAGAGTTGTCCTGTGCCGTCGGTGATTTCCAGACCGTTCATCCAGGTGATGCCTTCGGCAAGGTCATACTGGATGTAACCGTTCATCATTGCCGGATAGGTGTATTTGTCGTCGTAGCGATCGTACTTGCCAAAATGTAGCCAGGCTTTGCTTTCGTCATGATGTCCGGCAGGTGTGGCGGTGACGCTATAACGAAAGTTGCCGGTTAAATTCTGCACCTTCAGCGCGGTCATAATGTCGCGGGTATTGGGAATGACGTAGCCCAGATCGGGCGTGAAATCGCCCCACCATTGCAGGTCATCCAGCGAGGAATCCTGACGCAGACTGAGCATGATTTCGGTGCCATCATTGGTACGATAACCGCCATAGAAACGGTTAATCCCACCTTCGAAACCGCCCCAGCTATGGTCAGGCACCCAGGCATTACCGTCGTGGTCGGCCTGCACTGTCCAGCCTTCGCCGTAAATCAGGCCGAACCAGGAGCCGTACTTCATCTCCAGGCCACCTTCAATATAGGTGCCGTCGCTGTATTTATGTTTATTCTCACCCTCTAAATCCATATATCCACCAACCCCTAATTCGCCGTAAAAACGAAATGAAGGAGAAGACATCGAGGTAATGGCGGGCGTTTTTGTGTCGTCATGTTCTGCCGGACGTACTTCTTCTCCTGCCGCAGAAAAGGCGTAGCAAAACGGCAGAGCAAGTAATGCTCTGCATGGTGCAGTGATTAATTTCATTGTGTTAATCCATGAGCTAAAGAAAAAGTACAGCCTTTTATCGTTGTAATTATAAAAATATAAAGGCAGAAACTATTTTCCCTCTCCCCATCCAGGAAGAGGGAAAATGCCTGCTCATTTTTTATTAGTCTGCTTAATCAACATTACTGGCTGGCGTCGCTTCAATATGGCGCTCTTCAGCCGTTAATCCCTTTATATATTTACTGTATTTCCACCACGCAAAGCCGAGGAAGATAACAATACCGCCGACGTTATAAAAAATGATGGTCAGAATATTCGCGCCAGTCGGGAATGTCGAAGCGACAAACCCTACGGCAAATATCGCAATCAGCATTGAAACAACGATAATACCGGTGCGGCGGGAGCCCATACGGAAATCGCGTGGCAGGTGATCTAATTTGGCGCGTAAATTCAGGTAAGCCAGCATGATGAATAACGGCGGAAGCATGGACGCTGCGGCGGTCATATTAATAATGGTATTCATCAGATCCTGCACGGTATTGGAACCGAGCATCGGGATAATCATCAGCGGGATGACGATCAGGAACTGGATCCACGCCGCGCGCGCCGGAACGCCGTTTTCGTTAAGTTCGACGGTTTTCTTGCCAAAGATGCCTTCCGGGATTTCGGAGAAGAAAATTTTCACCGGTGTTGCGGTCCACATCAGCAGGGAGCCGAACATCGCGGTAAAGGACACCAGACCGACAAAGCGATTCATCAACGCTTCCGGCAGACCAAAATACGCCGCCATGCCGTGGAATACCTGCACCGATCCACCGGTAAATTTCAACTCTTTGCTGCTGACGAAGACGTTAATCAGTACCGAGGAGACGGAATACAGTACGCCGATAAAAATCCCGGCGAGGATGATCACTTTAACGAACGATTTCGAACCGCCTTTGACGTCGTTAACGTACACCGCGACGGACTCCGCGCCACCTGCGGCCATAAAGATCCAGGTGGTAACGCCGAGGAACGCCCAGTTGAAGTTCGGGATCATCGCGTCAACGGTGATCGGATCGGCAGGCTGTACTCCGCCAACCAGCGCCGTACCTGCCAGTAAAATGTAGGAGAGCGTTAACAGCAGCATCAGTGTTGAGGTGACGGAGGTGATTGGCCCCAGCATTTTCGCCCCGTTGGTAGAAACCCAGGTGGAGAAGGCGAACAGCACCATACTGATAATAGTGGTGGCAATCGGCGTCATAATATATTCGTAGCCGAGGAAGGCATACGAAGCATAAGCAATAACGCGCGGCAACAGCGAGGTGAAAAAGAACAGGTTTACGAACCAGTAGGTATAGGCAGTAATAAATGCCCAACGTCCGCCCAGCGAACTTTTTACCCACGCGTAGACACCAGCTTCTGAGTTTTTATTTAACGAAACAAATTCTGCGATGATCAGACAGAAGGGAATAAAATAAAAAATCGTCGCGAGGAAAAACATCGGTGCCGAGGCCAGTCCAAGCTCAATATTATTATTGATAACGTTGTTAAAGCTGTAAACGGCGGCAAAAGTCAGCGAGAGCAAGCCGAATTTACCGATTGTATTACGTTTGGTATCAGACATAACACATCTCCGAAAATGAGTAGGGTAGCGGTGGCGGCAAACTCCTTTTGCCGCCGTAGTTGTTATTTGTTATGGAAATAACCATCTTCGATGGTGACTTTGAGAACCACTTTTTTGACTGCGTTATTGCAGATAAACCGATACGCTTCATGGATATCGCAAATAACGATTTGCCCTTCGTGGACCTCTACGGTTTCTCCGCAGCCTTTTAAATATTCACGGTCAGTTTCATCACGATAATATTCCACGACCTGTAATGTCTCTTTCGGCGCATATTCAATTTTTTGCTGCCCTTGCAGGTAGTAATGCACTTCAAAATAGCGTCGATGCCCGGTAAATAGCGCATCGGTCGCTGAGTCTGTCTCCACGCGGTAAGTCAATGAATCACCGATGGAGTGGGCGACGCCAGGCTGAATGTTGTCGATATTTTCAATCGCTTCAACGCAGCGTTGCCACTTCTTACCAGAGGCGTAAATCTGGCGGAACTGTTCTAAGTTATCGATGATCCTCATTGCTTATTCTCGCTGTGCAAATTCGTGGAAAAGAACCCTGCGCCGAACTCATACGACGCCAGGCTTTGCGCGGTAGCTTCTCCGCCAGAAACCGGCAGCAACGTAAAGCCGTAGCTGAAGTCACGGAACCAGACGCGCCAGGAGTCCAGCACCTCGCTGCCCCAGGAGTTGGAGCCGAGGCCAAGCAGCTGGTGGTCGAGATTCAGAGTGATGTCATCACTGCGTTGCAGCTCGTTACAGTGCTGGGCAGCGTGGATGTTTTCCTGGGTATAGTGCCAGGCGCTGAAGTTAATTGGGCGCTGCGGAACCACCAGCAGACCGTTGCCGTGGCGGTTAGTCAGTGCTGTCCAGCGGACATGCTGACGGTTGCCGTTGTTCTGCGGGAAGGGATAGTTCTCGAACATGGCATCGACGTTGCTGCGCCAGATATCGATGATGTTAGCTTGCTGGCTGTCGGCGTAGTTTTCGCCCGGTCCACGACCGTAATACGCCACCTGGTCGTATTCGCCGTTAATCCCCATGGTGAAACCGATGCACGGAATGATGTGCGGATAGTCGCCGTAACGCTCGCCGGAAAGCGCCACGTTAACCTGGCCATCGGCAGCGATGCGCCAGATGTAGGTGCAGCGCATCCCGAAGTCAAACACCGGCGGGGCTATAACCGTGCGGCTGATGATCAACACTTCACCATCGCTCTGTTCTACGGCAAAGTCGCGCAGATGTTCCTGCATGATCTGCAAATGATTCGGCTGCCACAGCCCTTCGTACTCCTGCTTGTGGTTGTCGATCATTGGCTTGAAGAAGTTGATCTTTGGCTCGCGGGTCAGCAGCGATTCGCCATTCACCTGCCAGGATGTCGGTTTGCCACTCATTTTTGAGAAGGTGATCGCGAAGTTGTAGCCGCGAACGGTGCAGCTCAAACGATCGTCTTCCAGCGTCAGCGGACGCGCATTATTTGGTGCGAAAGGCACTGGCTGCGCGGTGTTTTCCTTCAGCGGGAACTGATAAGTGGCGATAGGGTGTCCGGCTTCGCTGTAGCGGGTGCGGGAATCTTTGGTCACCGTAATGTTGAGGAACGCTTCGCGGGCGTCCAGCTGCGGCAGCGTGATCTGCAAGGGGGCTTCGCTGTTCGGTGCAACGTCGTGCAATTTAATCTGCTGCGTCGCGAGCGTTTCACCTTCGGCGCGCACCTCTGCGTGCAGGGTGTAGTCATCAAGCGTGGTAAACCATAGTTTATTTTCGACTTTCAACTCACCGCGAGTCAGATCCAGCGCGTGGATTTTTACCGGTGCGATAACCTGTTTGTACTCTTTCAGGCCCGGTCCCGGCGTCTGATCGGAATAGATCAAACCATCAAGACAGAAGTTATAGTTGTTGGGATAGTCGCCGTAGTCGCCGCCGAATTTATACCAGACATTGCCGTTGTCATCCTGCGCCTGGATCCCGTGGTCGCACCACTCCCAGACATAATGTCCCTGAATGCAATCGTGCTTATAGAAGACGTTCTGGTACTCCGTCAGCCCGCCCGGTCCGTTCCCCATCGCATGAGCATATTCACAGATGATGCGCGGCTTCGGATGCGGGTATTCACCAAACTCATTCATCAGCGGCACGCGGGTGTACATGGTGGAAATAATATCGACCACTTCAGCATCGCGATCTTCTTCGTAATGCACCAGTCGCGTGTCATCCAGCGCCTTCGCTACGTGGTACATCGCGCGGATGTTACAGCCATAGCCGGATTCATTGCCCAGCGACCAGATGATGATCGACGGATGGTTTTTCTGCGCGTGAATATGGCGAACAATGCGCTCGACGTAGACTTTTTCCCACTGCGGATCGTCGGTAATACGGCTGATATCGCCGACATTAGCAAAGCCGTGCGATTCGACGTCGGTTTCCGCCATCACAAACAGGCCATAGATATCACACAGTTCGTAAAAACGCGGATCGTTCGGGTAGTGAGCGGTACGCACGGAGTTGATGTTGTGCTGCTTCATCAACTGGAGATCTTTCTCGACGCGATCCATCCCAACGGCGCGGCCTTTGCGATGATCATTGTCGTGGCGGTTGACGCCGTGCAGCATCACATAACGGTTATTGATCCAGAACAGACCGTCGCGCACTTTGATATCACGGAAGCCAACGCGTTGTGGCACCACTTCCAGAACGTTGCCGTCGGCGTCTTTCAGCGTCATGACCAGATGGTAAAGATAAGGGGATTCTGCCGACCATTGCTGCGGCTGTTCGACAGTAAAAGCAAAGCTGGCGCTGGTCAGCTTTTCAATTGCCAGATGCTCAATGGCGCTGCTGTGCACCACGCGTTCCCCATCAAACAGGGTATATTCCAGCGTCGTTACGACAGGGGAGGCGGCGAGATTTTCCAGCACCACTTCGCAGGAAAGCGTGGCATCGCAATAGGCTTCGTCAAAGTCGGTACGCACGGTGAAATCGTTAATATGCGTTAGGTGTTTTCCGATCAGATAAACATCGCGGAAGATCCCCGCTGACCACCACATATCCTGGTCTTCCACGTAGGTAGAGTCCGCCCATTGCATCACGCGCACACACAACAGGTTGTCGCCGGTTTTAACCATCGCGCTGATGTCAAACTCTGCGGTCAGGCGACTGCCCTTGCTGAACCCCACATACTGACCGTTAACATAGACTTCAAAATAGGTTTCGACGCCGTCAAATTTAATCAGCGTCTGTTTACCCTGCCAGCCGTCGCTGAGGGTGAAAATACGTTGATAGGCACCGGTTGGGTTATCGCTGGGGACAAACGGCACATCGATGGGGAACGGAAAACCTTCGTCGGTATATTGCAGTTTGCCGTGGCCTTCCATTTGCCACATGGCGGGGACGGTAATATGCCCCCAGTCAGCCATTAACTCAGAGGTGAAGGCTTCTGGTACTTGCAGCGGGTGGTCAAAAAAGTGGAAATTCCACTGACCGCTTAAGGGCAGAAACAGGCTGCTGGTTTCACGGGCAAAAGTACGCGCCTGCGCAACAGAGTCATATGAAAAAAAGTACGCACGCGGCGCAAGTCGGTTTTCGTGGGTGAGCTGAATGTTTTCCCAGCGATTCATAGGGCCTCCCGGTAGAGAGAAATCGGAACCATTCATGGTGATGGTAGTTTGTGTAATTGCTGGGGAGTTTAGTAAAATTTTTACTAAAAAGTAGCGGGTAAATGCATTTACTTTAACTGGATCACGAAAATAAACGGCAGCACTGTCCGGCAAAAACGATTGCCGGACAGTGTGTAAGGGGATTTAACGGGTCGTACCGCGCAGTTTTAATTTGCTGGGAACGAAGACTAATAGCGGCAGCGCGCGACCATCGCGGGCTTTTTCATACACCAGGTTAACGCCCTGACTTCCCATCATCTCGGAATGGATGCGCACGGTGGAGAGCGGCGGAAAGGTAAATCGCGCGGTGGGGATATCGTTAACGCTGATAAGCGAAATATCCTGTGGGATGTTCAGGCCACGTTCATGAATTGCCCGCAGTACGCCGATAGCAATGGAATCGGAAGCAACAAACAGTGCCTTCGGATAGTCTTCCCGCGCCAGCATCTGTTTTGCCAGTTCATAGCCCGACGAACTGGAAAAACCGCCGCGCCAGATATCCTCTTCGCGTACCACTTGTTTCAGTCGGCCATATTCCGCAAAGGCGACCTCACGAATATCCGCCTTGCCAGGCAAGTCTTCACCGCCAATAAAACCAATGCGATTAACACCCTGGTTGATATAGAAGTCGATGATTTCTTTACTGATGCGTGCCAGATCGATATCCACCGCATCGTAACCGCTGCCAGGTTCGTGAAAATCGATAAAACAGATATTGTCGGTCAATGCGCTGGCAGCGGCGCGCAGGGCGGGCGTGGGTTTGCCGACAATTAAAATACCGGTGACGTTTTTAATGTCTGGTAAGCCGCTGTGTTCATAACAATTGGTCAGTTCGATCGCCAGCTTTTCGCACTGAGTTTCAATGCCGTGGCGGATCGCCAGATAGTAAGGATCGTTGATCTCCAGCTCCTGCTGGTAGCTGTAGATAGCCAGAATATGGTGTTGGTTGACTGCACCTGTCTGGAGTTTACGGGCACTACTGGTCTTGTACTCCAGCTTTTCGGCGATCTCGAGAATGCGATGTTTCGTCTCTTCTTTCACATTCAATGTCGGATCGTCATTTAAGACCCTGGATACTGTCGCCAGGGATACGCCAGCTTCGATTGCGATGTCTTTTAGTGTTGCCATGTTTACCTTTTTTACTTTCCCTGATGTGCGCTTCCATTGTAGAGGAAGTGCTTATCGGGTCACCTGTTTTCAGTAAATAAAGCGCGTTTCTTTGACGCTGTAACGGTAACACAGCGGCTTACGAATGTGATCACGCCTGCATTCTCCATTTTTAGCCTACAGGATTGAGAAAAACTTTTGCTATAGTTTAGTAAAATTTTACTCGAAGGGAGGAAACAATGGAAACCGTGGCTTACGCTGATTTTGCACGTCTGGAAATGCGTGTCGGGAAAATTGTGGAAGTGAAACGCCATGAAAACGCCGACAAGCTGTATATCGTACAGGTTGATGTGGGTGAAAAAACGCTGCAAACCGTGACCAGCCTGGTGCCGTACTACAGCGAAGAAGAGCTGATGGGGAAAACGGTGGTGGTCTTGTGCAATCTGCAAAAAGCGAAAATGCGCGGTGAAACGTCGGAATGCATGCTGTTGTGTGCGGAAACCGATGACGGCAGTGAAAGCGTGCTGTTAACGCCGGAGCGGATGATGCCTGCGGGCGTACGTATCGTATAAAAAGATCGGATGGCGACGTTGCATCGCCATCCGATTTGATATTACGCTTCTTCGACACTGACTCGCATGGCCGCCAGCGCCTTACGCGCCGCTTTGATCACCAGTTCACACTGTTCAATGGTCAGTGTCAGTGGCGGTTCAATGCGGATCGTTTTGGCGTTATTGAGCGTTCCGGCCACCAGTACGCGCTGGCGGAACATCTCGCTGGCAAAGTTATAGCCGATTTCGTTATCAACAAACTCAATCGCCATCAACATCCCTTTACCACGCGCTTCCTGTACCAGATCGGGATATTCCCGCGCCAGTTGACGGAAACCGTCCAGCAACATATCGCCTTTTTGTTCTGCCTGAGCCGGTAAATTCTGCTCCAGCAACACATTGATGGTCGCCAGCGCCGCCGCACAGGCCAGCGGGTTGCCGCCAAAGGTGGTGGTATGCAGGAACGGGTTGTCGAACAGGACAGAGAACACCTCTTCAGTGGCGATGGTTGCGCCAATCGGCATCACGCCGCCGCCGAGGGCTTTTGCCAGACACAGGATGTCCGGCTGTACGTTCTCATGTTCGCAGGCAAACATCTTGCCCGTGCGCCCCATGCCCGTTTGTACTTCATCGAGGATCATCAGTGCGCCGAACTCATCGCACAGCTTACGCACGGCGGTGAGATAGCCCGGCGGCGGCAGAATTACGCCACCTTCGCCCTGAATCGGTTCGAGGATCACCGCAGCCACATCATCACCGGTTTTTTTGCACTCGTTAAGAGCCGTACGCATGGCTTCGATATTGCCAAACGGTACATGACGGAAGCCCGGCAGCAGTGGCATAAACGGTTTGCGGAAGGTCGATTTCGCCGTGGCCGACAGCGCGCCAAGTGATTTACCGTGGAACGCGCCGCTGGTGGCAATAAAAGTAAACTTGCCGCGCGGCGACTGATAAGCCTTCGCCAGTTTCAGCGCTGCTTCAACGGACTCGGTGCCGCTATTACAGAAGAAGCTGTATTTCAGTTTACCGGGCGTTAGCGCAGCAAGAGTTTTCGCCAGCATCGCCCGTAACGGATCGAGCAGCTCCTGGCTGTGCAGCGGTTGTTTCGCAAGTTGATTCTGTACGGCGGAAACCACAACTGGATTACGGTGCCCCACGTTGAAAATTCCAAAACCTCCCAGGCAGTCGATAAACTCCTGTCCCTGGGTGTCGACAAGCGTATTTAAACCTCCCGCTTGCCACTCTACGGCTCCGTAATCCCCGCCAGCGGTAACAGATTTGCGATACTCTAAAAACCCCGGATTGACATGCTCTTTGAAGTATTCAATCACCTCCCGGTTAAGTGCTTTCATCTCCTCATGATCCAGCGTTCGCTTTTCAATGAGATTCAGGGCGTGGGCGCTGCACGCTAAAGCCGATGCGCTCGAAGGTAACCTGTTCAAAATATGCTCCGGAGGCTCGCGTATCACATGATACCGATTTAAGTATTGCAGGGATTGCGCCACTCCGGCTGCGATCGCGAAAATCGGGATAAACACAAATTACATTATCATTTGCGTAACATTTAATGCTAAATGTTAACTGTTGTCGTTATTTTGTACGATTTTATCGGGGGGGAATTTTGCGATCGCTGTGCAAATGCATTCTTTCAGGGCAATAAATGCCGGATTTTTGGGCAAGATAATTAACGTTCTCGGATAATAACAGAATGAAAGTATTTTAAATCAAGGGATTAGGCTTTGTGCTTTAGTTGCAAATTGCGATCTAAATCAAATTAAAGTGCTAAAGATAACCGCGCCGGGGCCGACATAACTTCCGACAAGTAGTTAACAACCATATAACCTGCACAGGACGCGATTATGTCTTCTCATCCGTATGTCACCCAGCAAAATACCCCGCTGGCTGACGATACTACCCTGATGTCCACTACCGATCTGCAAAGCTATATCACCCACGCCAATGATTCTTTCGTGCAAGTGAGCGGCTATACCTTGCAGGAGTTACAGGGTCAGCCGCACAACATGGTGCGTCACCCGGATATGCCAAAAGCGGCGTTTGCGGATATGTGGTACACCCTGAAAAAAGGGGAACCCTGGAGCGGCATCGTGAAAAATCGCCGCAAAAATGGCGACCATTATTGGATACGGGCGAATGCAGTGCCGATGGTGCGCGAGGGCAAAATCAGTGGCTATATGTCGATTCGCTCCCGGGCGACGGATGAAGAGATCGCGGCGGTAGAGCCGCTGTATAAGGCGCTGAACGCTGGACGTACCAATAAACGTATGCATAAAGGGCTGGTGGTACGTAACGGTTGGTTGGGAAAACTGCCGTCATTACCGCTTCGCTGGCGAGTGCGTGGAGTGATGACACTGATGTTTATCGTGCTGGCGGCCATGCTCTGGTTTGTCGCTGCCCCGGTGGTGACGTATTTCCTCTGTGCGTTAGTGATGTTGTTGGGAAATGCCTGTTTTGAATGGCAAATTGTACGTCCGATAGAAAATGTCGCCAGCCAGGCACTGAAGGTGGCGACCGGAGAACGTAATAGTGTTGAGCATTTGAATCGCAGCGATGAGCTGGGGCTGACATTACGCGCGGTAGGGCAGCTTGGCCTGATGTGTCGCTGGTTGATTAATGATGTCTCCAGCCAGGTTTCCAGCGTCAGAAACGGGAGTGAGGCGCTGGCAAAAGGCACCGATGAACTGAACGAGCATACTCAGCAGACGGTAGATAATGTCCAGCAAACTGTAGCGACCATGAACCAGATGGCGGCGTCGGTGAAACAGAACTCAGCCACAGCGTCGGCTGCCGATAAACTTTCTATCACCGCCAGTAATGCGGCTGTGCAAGGCGGGGAGGCGATGACCACGGTGATCAAGACGATGGACGATATCGCCGACAGTACCCAGCGCATTGGCACCATTACTTCGCTGATTAACGATATTGCGTTTCAGACCAATATTCTGGCCCTGAATGCGGCGGTGGAAGCGGCGCGTGCCGGAGAACAGGGCAAAGGTTTTGCAGTGGTGGCAGGGGAAGTGCGTCATTTAGCCAGCCGCAGCGCCAATGCTGCCAACGATATCCGCAAGCTGATCGATGCCAGTGCTGATAAGGTGCAATCCGGTTCGCAGCAGGTGCACGCTGCCGGACGGACGATGGACGATATTGTGGCGCAGGTGAAAAATGTCACCCAGTTGATCGCCCAGATTAGCCACTCAACGCTGGAACAGGCCGATGGGCTTTCCAGCCTGACCCGTGCGGTGGATGAGCTTAACCTGATCACGCAGAAAAACGCTGAGTTGGTGGAAGAGAGTGCGCAGGTGTCGGCGATGGTGAAACACCGCGCCAGCCGACTGGAAGACGCGGTGACGGTGCTGCATTAATCGGTATGCCGCATCCGGCGGTTGGAGCACGATGCCTGATGCGATGCTGGCGCATCTTATCAGGCCTACGGGGTGTGTAGGCTGGACGCCGCATCCGGCGGTTGGTACACGATGCCTGATGCGATGCTGGCGCATCTTATCAGGCCTACGGGGTGTGTAGGCGGATAAGGCGTTCACGCCGCATCCGGCAATCGGTGATTAATCCAGTTGCGTAATATCAAACGCGGCGCGGTCGATCACCGCAATGATCTTTTTTATCTGCGCGTCGCTGATGTCGCTCTGATTGACGCGTAAATCCAGCACCGCTTTAAAATTATCCAGCGCTCGCTTCATTTGCGGGTTCTGGCGCAGCGCCGCACCAACGCAACGCGCTTTGATGCGTTCTTCAATCATCTCCACCTGTTCGCGGTTTTCTTCCAGCCACTGCGCGCCTTGTTCGGTCAACGCAATCTGCTTTTTGCCGCCTTCCTCTTCGCGGATGGTAATTAGCGACTGCTCCTGCAGAAAATCCAGCGTCGGGTAGATGACGCCCGGGCTTGGGGTGTAATTCCCCTGGGTCAGATTCTCAATCGCTTTAATCAACTCGTAGCCGTGGCTGTCATCGCGCGAGAGAATATCCAGAATCACCAGACGCAATTCACCGTGACCAAAGAAACGCTGCCGACGACCGCCGCCGCGACCGTGGCGACCACCACAGCATTGACCGTGTTCATGCTGGTGACCGTGTCCGCAGTGCTCGTGTTCTGACTTCTCACCTTTGCAGCAGCCTTCATGGCGTGGCTGGCCTTCATGTTTACAACACCCTTCGTGATGATGGCTCATATCAGCCTCCTTTTGCTTAATTAGATATATCTAATTTATATCTGATGTGAGAGTTCTTGCAAGTGTAAAAATGATTTTTAAACGCAGATGTACTCAACATCCAGGCCGGATAAGGCGTTCACGCCGCATCCGGCATTGAGCAATGATGCCTGAGAAGAGGCGGTTCGTCTTATCAGACAATAGATATATCAGTTCTACAAATCGCTTGCATTTATCATGATTAGCAATCATTATCATTTGCGAAATTTATTTAGATATATCTGATTACCATCACGAAGGCGATAACAATGAATAACTCCCCCCGCTACCCGCAGCGCGTTCGCAATGATCTGCGCTTCCGTGAACTGACTGTGTTACGTGTTGAGCGCATCAGCGCTGGTTTTCAGCGCATTGTCCTCGGCGGCGAGGCGCTGGACGGCTTTACGTCGCGCGGCTTTGACGATCACAGCAAACTCTTCTTCCCTAAATCTGACGCTCACTTTGTGCCGCCAACGGTAACGGAAGAGGGGATTGTCTGGCCGGAAGGACCACGCCCACCGTCGCGTGACTATACGCCGTTGTATGACGAACAACGCCATGAACTGGCGATCGATTTCTTTATTCACGAAGGCGGCGTCGCCAGCGGCTGGGCGATGCAGGCGCAACCGGGCGATAAACTCACGGTGGCAGGTCCGCGCGGTTCGCTGGTGGTGCCGGAAGATTACGCGTATCAGCTGTATGTTTGCGATGAGTCCGGGATGCCCGCACTACGCCGCCGCCTGGAAACGTTGAGCAAACTTGCTGCTAAACCGCAAGTTACCGCGCTGGTCAGCGTGCGGGATAACGCCTGTCAGGATTATCTCGCGCACCTTGATGGTTTTAATATCGAATGGTTGGCGCATGATGAGCAGGCGGTAGATGCGCGTCTGGCGCAGATGCAAATCCCTGCCGATGATTACTTCATCTGGATAACCGGCGAAGGGAAGGTGGTGAAGAATTTAAGCCGCCGCTTTGAAGCGGAACAGTATGACTCTCAACGGGTACGCGCAGCGGCTTACTGGCACGCGAAGTAATTGCTTTCCATATCAAAAAAGCAAAAAGGCTGACGATTTCTCGTCAGCCTTTACTGTATCTGGTGGCCCCTGCTGGACTTGAACCAGCGACCAAGCGATTATGAGTCGCCTGCTCTAACCACTGAGCTAAGGGGCCATGGTAGCGGATTATAAAGTAACTCCGTGTCGCAATCCAGCCATTACCGCGCGCCTGCTGTTTTTATAAACAATGTGTTTTCAATTCGTTATACTTTCCCCAGGTTGTGTTGTTCAGGGGTTAATATGGTTGAAGATATTCTTGCGCCAGGATTGCGTGTGGTGTTTTGCGGCATCAATCCGGGGCTTTCATCTGCGGATACTGGCTTTCCTTTTGCTCATCCGGCGAACCGTTTCTGGAAGGTGATTTATCAGGCCGGGTTTACTGACAGACAGTTGAAGCCGCAGGAGGCGCAGCATTTGCTGGATTATCGTTGTGGAGTGACCAAACTGGTTGACCGTCCAACGGTGCAAGCCAATGAAGTTTCAAAGCAGGAGCTGCACGCAGGCGGGCGTAAGCTGATTGAAAAAATTGAAGATTATCAGCCTCAGGCGTTGGCGATTCTGGGCAAACAAGCATATGAGCAAGGATTCAGCCAGCGCGGCGCACCGTGGGGGAAACAAACGCTCACTATTGGTTCGACGCAGATTTGGGTGCTGCCAAATCCCAGCGGTTTAAGTCGAGTTTCTCTGGAAAAGCTGGTGGAGGCGTATCGGGAACTGGATCAGGCACTGGTGGTGCGTGGGCGATAAAAAACGCCACCGAAAAGGTGGCGTTTGTGCAAAGAGACAAGTGCCGGATGCGGCGGAAACGCTTTATCCGGCTACCGATTAATCGTCCAGGAAGCTACGCAGTACTTCAGAACGGCTCGGGTGACGCAGTTTGCGCAGCGCCTTCGCTTCGATCTGACGGATACGTTCGCGGGTAACGTCGAACTGTTTACCCACTTCTTCCAGCGTATGGTCGGTGTTCATGTCGATACCAAAACGCATACGCAGAACTTTCGCTTCACGCGCGGTCAGGCCAGCCAGCACGTCGTGCGTTGCCGCACGCAGGCTTTCGGTGGTCGCAGAATCCAGCGGCAGCTCGAGGGTAGTATCCTCGATGAAATCCCCCAGATGCGAATCTTCATCATCACCGATCGGCGTTTCCATGGAGATTGGCTCTTTGGCGATCTTCAGCACTTTGCGGATCTTATCTTCCGGCATCAGCATACGTTCAGCCAATTCTTCCGGCGTCGGCTCGCGGCCCATCTCTTGCAGCATCTGACGAGAAATACGGTTGAGCTTGTTGATAGTCTCAATCATATGCACCGGAATACGAATGGTGCGCGCCTGATCCGCGATAGAACGGGTGATCGCCTGACGAATCCACCAGGTTGCGTAGGTGGAGAACTTGTAACCACGGCGGTATTCGAATTTATCAACCGCTTTCATCAGACCGATGTTGCCTTCCTGAATCAGGTCAAGGAACTGCAAGCCACGGTTGGTGTATTTCTTGGCGATAGAAATAACCAGACGTAAGTTCGCTTCAACCATCTCTTTCTTCGCACGGCGGGCTTTCGCTTCACCGATGGACATGCGACGGTTGATATCTTTAACCTGCTCGATAGTCAGGCCGGTTTCTTCTTCAATCTGCTGCAGTTTCTGCAGGGCGCGATGTACTTCTTCAGAGACATCGTGCAATTTTTCCGACCACGGCTTGTTCATCGCAATTGCCGCATTGAACCAGGTATCGCTGGTTTCATTGCCGGTAAACAGGGTGATGAAGTTTTTCTTCGGCATTTTGCACTGCTCAACGCAGAGCTTCATGATGAGACGTTCTTGCGTACGAACGCGATCCATCATGACGCGCATGCTATTGACCAGGTAGTCAAACTGCTTCGGCACCAGGCGGAACTGTTTGAACACTTCAGACAGTTTCAGGATCTCTTCCTGAGCGGCTGCATGGCTACGGCCTTTCGCTTTGATGGTGTCACGCGTTACAACGTACTGAGCGCGCAGTTCCGCAAATTTTTCACGAGCCAGTTCCGGGTCGATGCTGTTGTCATCGTCGGCGGTATCGTCGTCAGCATCTTCTTCGTCTTCATCTTCGTCATCGTCCAGATCTTCCTGGGAAAGCTCAGAGCCGACGTGAGTGGCGGTTGGTGCCAGATCTTCTTCTGCGTTCGGGTCAACAAAGCCGGTGATCAGATCGGACAGACGCGCTTCTTCTGCTTCCACACGATCGTACTGTTCCAGCAGATAGGTGATCGCTTCCGGGTATTCAGCAACGGAGCATTGAACCTGGTTGATCCCGTCTTCAATACGTTTAGCGATGTCAATTTCGCCTTCGCGGGTCAACAGTTCAACGGTGCCCATTTCACGCATGTACATGCGTACCGGGTCAGTCGTGCGCCCGATTTCAGATTCCACGCTGGAAAGCACCTGCGCGGCGGCTTCGGCAGCATCTTCGTCCGCGGTGTTTTCAGCCAGCATCAGATCATCGGCATCCGGTGCTTCTTCCATCACCTGAATGCCCATGTCGTTGATCATTTGGATGATGTCTTCGATCTGATCTGAATCGACGATATCTTCCGGCAGATGGTCATTGACCTCGGCATAGGTCAGATAGCCTTGCTCCTTACCACGGGTGACAAGAAGTTTCAGCTGTGACTGCGGGTTTTGCTCCATAAGACGGTATCCACACTTATTTCATGAGGTTGGTGTTGGGCGATTGACCCGATGTCCTTCAGGTGTTAACGCTGAAATCCAACGGCTGTTTACCGCCAACGATAATTACGAGGGCGTACTTATATATTTGCCGCTGCCTCTCAGTGCGGCTGTCGGGGGCTTCCCGATCGCTATTCGGCACTTAAGCCGTTAAATCACTTTTTCGCCAGTTCCTGGTTCAATGTCCAGAGTTCCAGGCGTTCTTCGTTGCTTAAACCATGCGTGCGCTCACGAGCGATTAACTCTTCCTGGCGCAGTTCAAGCAGCGAATCAAACATATGGTTGAGTGAGTCGGTGAAGGTTTGCTCAGCAATATTCTTATCTGCTATATCGTCCCACATCGACAGTTTTTCAAGGGTGGCAGCATTATTTGTACCACGATAGTGCTCTAAAAGTTGCCCGGTGGTCAGACCTGGCTGAGAGAGACAAGTGTTGACCAGTTCTCTGAATAAGCCAAGTCCAGGGAGCTTATTTTCATCCAGATTCTCAAGCGGCGGGACCAACGTCGCTAATTCTGGATTTTGCACCAGCAACCCTATAAGTATACGCATGGTCGTGCGTTTTAGCTGCGGAACAGGGCGAGAAACGCCGCTCTCTGCCGCTTTTGGCATTAATCGTTCAAGCTGGCTGTCATCAAGTATGCCTAACTTATTGCCTAATTCCTGACGAAGATATATTCGCAGCGTTTCGCCCGGCACCTGTGAAATCAGCGGTAGCGCCAGGGTACTTAAGCGCGCGCGTCCGTCAGGGGTACTCAGATCAACCTGCGGCATCAGGCTGTTAAACAGAAATGCGGAGAGCGGCATCGCCTGCTCCATCCGCGCTTCAAACGCCTCTTTACCTTCTTTTCGTACCAGCGTGTCAGGGTCTTCGCCATCAGGCAAAAACATAAAACGTAGCTGACGACCGTCTGTCATGTAAGGCAGCGCCGTTTCCAGCGCTCGCCAGGCGGCATCGCGACCTGCGCGGTCGCCGTCATAACAGCAAATGACATTGTTGGTTGCGCGGAATAACAGCTGTATGTGATCGGCAGTGGTTGACGTACCCAGCGACGCAACGGCGTAATTAATGCCGTATTGCGCCAGCGCCACTACGTCCATATAGCCTTCGACCACAAGCAGACGATTGGGTTCAGCGTTATCCTGCTGCGCCTCATAAAGACCGTAAAGCTGGCGGCCTTTATGGAAAATGTCCGTTTCCGGCGAGTTCAGGTATTTGGGAGTATCGTTGCCCAGCACGCGCCCGCCAAAACCAATCACCCGACCGCGTTTATCGCGAATGGGGAACATCACCCGCTCGCGGAAACGATCGTAACTGCGTCCCTGATCGTTAGTGACCAACATGCCCGCATCAATCAATGACTGACGATTTTCTGGATTGCCGCCAAACCGTTTCAGGACGTTGTCCCAGCCGGGGGGCGCAAAACCAATCGCAAAGCGGGCGATAACCTCGTGGCTTAATCCGCGTTTTTCCAGATACTGGCGCGCAGACATAGCAACAGGTTGCTGTAAAGATTGTTGGTAAAACGTATTCAGACCGTCCATCAACTGATAAAGCGTTTGCCGCTGATGGCGCTCGATCTGGCTGGGGCCGCTGCCTGCTTCAAATGGCACTTCAAGATTGTGCATTGCAGCCAGCTCTTCGACCGTTTCGACGAACTCGAGCTTGTCGTAGTTCATCAGGAAGTCGATCGCGTTGCCGTGCGCGCCACATCCAAAGCAGTGGTAAAACTGTTTCTCACCGTTAACGGTGAATGACGGGGTTTTCTCGTTGTGGAATGGACAACACGCGTGAAAATTCTTGCCCTGCTTTTTCAGCTTCACACGGGCATCGATCAGATCGACGATGTCGGTGCGTGCCAGCAGATCATTAATGAATACGCGTGGGATTCGTCCAGCCATAGGCCCCGATTTTTAGCAATTCATAAACGAAAATAAGCCGCGCATTCCTTTCGGAAGCACGGCCTTACAACTACAACTCGGTCTGATCGGAGAGCAACGCTCTCGGGGAATTAGTACAGACGAGTGCGGCGTGCGTTTTCGCGAGCCAGTTTCTTCGCGTGACGTTTCACTGCAGAAGCTTTAGCGCGCTTACGTTCGGTAGTCGGTTTTTCATAGAACTCACGACGACGAACTTCCGCCAGAACACCTGCTTTTTCGCAGGAACGCTTGAAGCGACGCAGAGCTACGTCGAACGGCTCGTTTTCACGTACTTTAATTACCGGCATGTGCCTCTCACCTTTGATTAATTCGGTTTGCCGCTGGCATCAACGCCAGCTTATTTCAAAATGGTGCGGAATTTTACTGCAATTGCTGCTGCTTTGTAAAGCACCGCGGCCTCTTTTGAAAGGGACTTTTATAAGGGTGGGGAGTATACACGAGGCTTTATCCAGGGGCGAACAAAGTTTTACATCAACCCGCATTGGTCCTACACTGCGCGGTAATAAAGCGAGGTAAAACAAGTCATGCGTGTACTGGGTATTGAAACTTCCTGCGATGAAACTGGCATCGCCATTTACGACGATGAAAAAGGTTTGTTAGCCAACCAATTGTATAGTCAGGTGAAATTGCACGCTGACTACGGCGGCGTCGTGCCTGAACTGGCTTCCCGCGATCACGTGCGTAAAACCGTACCGTTGATCCAGGCAGCGCTGAAGGAGTCTGGTTTAACGGCAAAAGACATTGACGCTGTGGCCTATACCGCAGGTCCTGGATTAGTCGGCGCGCTGCTGGTTGGCGCGACCGTGGGGCGTTCTCTGGCGTTTGCCTGGGACGTTCCGGCGATCCCGGTACACCATATGGAAGGGCATCTGTTAGCGCCGATGCTGGAAGATAACCCGCCAGAATTTCCGTTTGTCGCGCTGCTGGTTTCCGGCGGTCATACGCAGTTAATCAGCGTGACTGGCATTGGGCAGTACGAGCTGCTCGGCGAGTCTATTGATGATGCCGCCGGGGAAGCGTTTGATAAAACTGCAAAGCTGCTGGGGCTGGATTATCCTGGCGGACCGTTACTGTCGAAAATGGCGGCTCAGGGTACAGCCGGACGCTTTGTCTTCCCGCGTCCGATGACCGACCGTCCGGGGCTGGATTTCAGCTTCTCTGGTCTGAAAACCTTCGCGGCAAATACCATTCGTGACAATGGCACCGACGACCAGACGCGTGCTGATATCGCCCGCGCCTTTGAAGATGCGGTGGTCGATACGCTGATGATTAAGTGTAAGCGTGCGCTGGATCAGACGGGCTTTAAGCGACTGGTCATGGCCGGCGGCGTGAGTGCTAACCGCACGCTGCGGGCGAAACTGGCGGAAATGATGAAAAAGCGTCGCGGTGAAGTGTTCTATGCGCGTCCGGAATTTTGTACGGATAACGGCGCGATGATCGCCTATGCCGGAATGGTGCGGTTTAAAGCAGGCGCGACGGCGGATCTCGGCGTTAGCGTGCGTCCGCGCTGGCCGCTGGCAGAGTTACCGGCTGCGTAAAACTATCAGGTGCCGGAGAGCAATTTCCGGCACCGTCCTCACTTAAAGCAACACCACGGGCATCCACAGTAAGCCGGTAATCACCAGCAACACGAGGAATATCAGCCCAAAAATCGCCCCCAGTCGCCAGTAATCCACCGTTGGCAGATAACCACTACCGTAGTAAATCGGACTGGGTCCGGTGGCGTATGGTGTAAGAATGCTCCCCAGACCAATTGCCGCGCCAACCATCAGGCAGAACACCGGCAGCGGGATTTCCGGCATCGCCAGCGCGGCGGCAATCATCATCGGTGCGAGAGCAGAGGTATACGCCGTGGCGCTGGCAAAGAAGTAGCGCAGCAGATAAAACACCACAATCAACGCCACCATCACCATCGTCGGCGAATAACCGCTTAAGCTGCCTGCTAACAGTTTGCCAAACCAGCTAATAAAACCGGTGTTGTTGAGTCCGGTAGCGAGGGTGATAAGCGAGGCCAGCCAGAAGAAAACGTTCCACGCCGCTTTATTACTGACAATGTCGTCCCAACTGATAATGCGCAGAAGCAGCATCAGTGCCACCACGCTGTAACCGACCATCGCGGCATCGATATAATCACCGCCGAAAATCCACAGCACCAGCGCGCCTACCATCAGCCCCAGCATCCGTTTTTCACGCGAACAGAGCGGGCCCATTACCTGCAGTTCCGTCTCTGCCCAGCGCGGCACCTGATCGCCAGACTTCAGTACCGGCGGGTACAGCACGTAAGCCAGCCAGGGAACCAGCAGAACCAGTAAAATACTGAGCGGCAACATCCCGAGGAACCAGTCGCCCCAACTCAGCGTAGCGTGAGATGCGCTTTTCATCAGTCCAATTAACAGCAAGTTTGGTGCCATCGCCGTCAGGAAAATGGCGCTGGTCACGCAGTCGGCAACAATCCCCATCCACATGATGTACGAGCCAATGCTGCGTGAACTGCTGTCGTTAGGCCGTGATTGATAGAGCGGCGGCAGGTTACGGATGATGGGATAGATAATCCCCGCACCACGCGCCGAGTTGGACGGTGTTACAGGTGCCAGGATCAGCTCGGAGAACATCACCGCATAGCCAAGAAACAGCGTGCGATGCCCCATCTTTTTCACCAGAATCAGCGCGATACGTCGCCCCAGCCCGGTTTTTTCATAGCCCGTACCAAACATAAAGGCGGCGAAAATCAGCCAGATAACCGAATTAGAAAAACCGGAAACCGCCCACGAGAGGGATTTTGCAGTGAATTTAAAGCCTGGCTGGGCGAGCTGCTCCGGGCTAAACAGCAGCCACGGCGAAAGAATGGCGATGATGGATATACCCACCATCGCCACCACGGCACCCGGCACGGGTTCGAGGATCAGCCCAACAATCACGCCAGTAAAAACGGCGAAGTAGAGCCAGGTATGACTCTCCAGCCCTGCGGGAACCGGAAGTAGAGCAATAATGGCGATGACCGCCAGCGGCGCAAGGTATCGCCACCATTCAGTGGAAGGTTTCATCGTGTTATGCCTGCGAAAAAGGAGAGGGGCGAGCCTCTCCGGGAGGGTTATTTGATGTAATGGACGTGCTCGCAGATCTCTTCCACGATGGGATCGCGGCGTTCGGCGAACAGCTTTTTGTTTTCGGCTATCAGGTTGTTGCCGTGGGTATCAATAGAGACAATCAGCGGGCCGAACTCTTTGACCCGGCAGACCCACAGCGACTCCGGCATCCCGAGTTCTGTCCAGTGCACTTCTTCAATCTCTTCCACCTGGGTTGCCGCCAGTACCGCGCAGCCAGCAGGGAAAATCACATGTAACGCCTTGAATTTCTGACAGCCTTCTTCGGTCAGCGGCCCCATTCCGCCTTTGCCGACCACCAGTTTCACGCCGGTCTGCTCTATAAATTCACGTTCAAAACTTTCCATACGCATACTGGTTGTCGGACCGACGGAAACCATCTCCCATTTGTCGCCGTTTTTGCGCACGATGGGGCCAGCGTGGAAAATCGCTTTGCCGTTGAGATCGTAAGGGATCGGACGTTTCAGTTCGATCAATCGGCGGTGACAAACGTCACGGCAGGTCACCAGCGTACCGGTCAGGTAGATCACATCGCCGACGCGAATATCTTGCAGATCTTCAGCTTTGATCGGGGTTGTCAGGATCTTTTTCATAACGCGCTCCGGGTGTGAGACAGATTTTCAAAGGAGAGATCGGCATGAACCAGCAGCGTGCCGCGACGATGCGCCCAGCAGCCTGTAGAGACAGCAACGCCGATGGTTGACGGATGGCGGGCGGCAGATTCGATATGTACGCCCATCACTGAACTGTTGCCAGTCAGCCCCTGTGGACCAATCCCCAGACGGTTGAGTCCTTCCTCCAGGCGTAGCTCCAGCTCTGCCGCTTTTGGATTGGGATGGCGGCTGCCAATAGGGCGCAAAATGGCTTTACGCGAGAGCACTGCGGCGGTTTCCACCGAGGTGGCGATGCCCACGCCCACCAGTACCGGTGGACAGGCGTTTACGGCGAGGGTGGAGATATTTTCGAAGACGAATTTCACCACGCCTTCGTAGCCTTCTGACGGCATTAACACTTTCGAGCGGCCAGGCAGTGTGCAGCCGCCGCCTGCCATGTAAACTTCGATTTCCGCATCGTCGCCGTCGGGAATGATGTCCCAGGTAACCCACGGTACGCCGCTGCCGGTATTTTTGCCGGTGTTCACTTCGTCAAAAATTTCCACCGCGTTGTGACGCAGTGGCGCTTTGACGGTTGCTTCTTCCACAGCTTGCTTAAGAATGCTTTGCAGCTCGCCAAGCAGCGGGAAGCGGGAACCGACTTTAACGAAGAACATAATCTCCCCGGTGTCCTGACAGGCAGGACGATTCAGGTCGATCGCTTTTTGCATGTTGTCGAACATCGTGTGGTAGATGATTTTTCCCATCGACGACGTTTCGGCATCCTTTAGCTGTTTTAGTTTGTCCACCACGTCATCGGGCATTCGGGTAGAAATCATGGCGGTAAAGTTAGCGACAATATCCGTCAACTTTTTCACTGCCTGTTGCTTATTACATTCGCTCATCATGGCAACTCCAGTTTATGTATTTGTCTGGAAAAATTCACCGCCACAAACTACCACTAAAAATGTGGTTTTATATTTTTTGCCGCCGTGAATATGTAATTAACAGTTCGTTAATCAACACGAAAATAAGAACGAATATTGCGCCAGAGCAGGGAATGGCAATGTTTTGCGAAATACACTGCGTTTATCAAAACTGCGGATATTTAACAATGCTAAATAGCTGGCCTTTAGCCAAAGACTTGCAGGTACTGGTGGAAATCGTCCATAGCGGGAGTTTTAGCGCCGCAGCGGCAACGCTTAGGCAAACGCCTGCATTTGTCACCAAGCGGATCCAAATCCTTGAAAATACGTTGGCAACCACACTGCTGAACCGCTCTGCTCGCGGCGTGGCGCTGACTGAAAGTGGCCAACGTTGTTACGAACATGCGCTGGAAATCCTCACCCAATATCAGCGACTGGTCGATGACGTCACGCAAATCAAAACGCGCCCGGAGGGGATGATTCGTATTGGTTGCAGCTTTGGCTTTGGGCGCAGTTATATTGCGCCAGCCATTACCGAACTGATGCGCAATTACCCTGAATTACAGGTGCATTTTGAATTGTTCGATCGGCAAATTGATTTAGTGCAGGATAATATTGATCTGGATATTCGTATTAATGACGAAATTCCTGATTATTATATCGCGCATCTGTTAACGAAAAATAAAAGAATATTATGCGCCGCACCTGAGTATCTGCAAAAATATCCGCAGCCACAATCCTTACAGGAATTAAGTCGTCATGACTGTCTGGTGACCAAAGAGCGCGATATGACCCATGGAATATGGGAGTTGGGGAACGGTCAGGAGAAAAAATCGGTGAAGGTTAGTGGGCATCTTTCCTCCAACAGCGGCGAGATTGTGCTGCAATGGGCGCTGGAGGGCAAAGGGATTATGCTGCGTTCCGAGTGGGATGTGTTGCCGTTTCTGGAGAGTGGTAAACTGGTGCGAGTATTGCCGGAGTATGCGCAAAGCGCCAATATCTGGGCTGTTTACCGGGAGCCGCTCTATCGCAGCATGAAATTACGTGTCTGCGTGGAATTTCTGGCGGCATGGTGCCAGCAACGGCTGGGCAAGCCCGACGAAGGCTATCAGGTTATGTAGACTCGCGAGAAATCACTCGGGATCCTTTTCGCGCTTTCTTTTAAATTTCGTCCAGATTTTTGTCTCCTGGTGACGCCACAGACGCTGGATGTTGTCATGATGACGCAGCAGGATCAGGCAAGAGAGCATCGAAACCGGGAAGGTGAATTGTGGCTTGAACCACCAGACATAAAACGGAGCAATCAGCGCGCTGACAATCGCCCCCAGCGACGAATATCCACTCAATAGCACGGTAAGTAGCCAGGTCCCCGCCATCACGCCCGTTAAATCCCAGCCGATCGGAGCAATAGCGCCAAAAGCGGTGGCAACGCCTTTTCCCCCTTTAAAACCGAAGAAAACGGGCCAGATGTGTCCAAGACAGGCGGCAATCGCAATTAATCCCAGCCAAAATGGGCTTACGCCTAATTCATATGCTCCCCAGACAGGCAACATACCTTTTAGGACGTCAAAGATCAGCACTGCTACGGCTGCTCCTTTACCACCCATGCGTAAAACGTTGGTCGCGCCAGGATTACCGGAGCCGCTGGTTCGCGGGTCGGGCAAGCCACAAAGGCGGCAAACCAGAATGGCACTGGAAATGGAGCCGCAGAGGTACGCGATGAGGATCATTCCAGGCGCGATTGCACTCATAAGCTGTTCCGTTTTGAAAATTCGTGTTCAACGATGAATCTGTGGATAATACGCACATTTCGCCGGAAGTGGTATCCGGTTAGCCAAAAAGCAGGCAGGACGTGATGGATATTGTATTTATAGAGCAACTTTCGGTAATCACCACTATTGGTGTTTACGACTGGGAACAGACCATCGAACAGAAGTTAGTGTTCGATATCGAAATGGCGTGGGATAACCGTAAAGCGGCGAAAAGTGATGATGTGGCGGATTGCCTCAGTTACGCTGACATTGCAGAAACGGTGGTCAGCCACGTCGAGGGGGCGCGTTTTGCACTGGTGGAACGCGTGGCGGAAGAAGTGGCGGAACTGCTGTTAACTCGCTTTAATTCGCCGTGGGTGCGCATCAAACTTAGCAAGCCAGGCGCAGTGGCGCGGGCGGCGAATGTTGGCGTAATCATTGAGCGTGGCAATAATCTGAAAGAAAATAATTAATTTTACAGCTGTTAAACCAAACGGTTATAACTTGGTCATACTGCAGTAGTTCGGACAAGCGGTACATTTTAATAATTTAGGGGTTTATTGATGAGCGATATGCACTCGCTGCTGATAGCGGCAATATTGGGTGTGGTCGAAGGATTGACAGAATTTCTGCCGGTATCCAGCACGGGCCATATGATTATTGTCGGTCACTTGTTGGGGTTTGAGGGCGACACGGCGAAAACCTTTGAAGTCGTGATCCAGCTTGGATCAATTCTGGCAGTGGTTGTCATGTTCTGGCGGCGTCTGTTTGGTCTGATTGGCATTCACTTTGGACGCCCGTTGCAGCACGAAGGAGAAAGCAAAGGTCGTTTAACGCTGATCCACATTTTGCTGGGGATGATCCCTGCGGTGGTGCTGGGACTGTTGTTCCACGACATGATTAAATCATTGTTTAACCCGATAAATGTCATGTATGCGCTGGTTGTCGGCGGTTTGTTGCTGATTGCCGCCGAATGTCTGAAGCCGAAAGAGCCGCGTGCGCCGGGTCTGGATGATATGACCTATCGCCAGGCGTTTATGATTGGCTGCTTCCAGTGTCTGGCGCTGTGGCCAGGATTCTCTCGCTCCGGGGCGACCATTTCAGGTGGGATGCTGATGGGGGTGAGCCGTTACGCGGCTTCTGAGTTCTCGTTCCTGCTGGCGGTGCCGATGATGATGGGCGCAACGGCGCTTGATCTCTACAAAAGCTGGGGCTTCCTGACAACCGGCGATATCCCGATGTTTGCCGTTGGGTTTATCACTGCCTTCGTAGTGGCGCTGATAGCGATTAAAACCTTCCTGCAATTGATTAAGCGGATTTCGTTTATCCCATTCGCCATTTATCGCTTTATTGTGGCGGCTGCGGTGTACGTCGTGTTCTTTTGATGTGAAGAATAGTGTCGGATGCCTGGAATTGTCCACGATTGCGTAGGCCGGATAAGGCGTTCACGCCGCATCCGGCAATCAACGCCTGATGCGACGCTCGCGCGTCTTATCAGGCCTACAACCGTCGTTGACATGTAGCCGGATAAGGCGTTCACGTCGCATCCGGCAAAATGCCCAACACTCACTCAGGCTTTGGGCAACGTTGTTCCTTCCAGCAAGCTACCGCTGCAATCCGGCGGCGAGTCAGCTCTTCGCGAATCTCTACACCTTTAAATCCTGCTTCAACGACGGCTTTTGTCGGCACTGACTGTGCCACTTCCCAGGCTTCGCGCAACCAGCGGCCTTGCGGGTAGTCCGCCGATTCAAAACCGGTTCTGCCGCGCACGTCAGCTTCGCTGGTCAGCGCCAGTTGCTCAACACGCTGCGGTTTACGCCAGGCATCAATGGAATCAAATAATTTAACGATGGTTTTCGGGTTCAGCATCGGGAAGGTGTGAATGAGATCGTGAAACTCCGCCACCAGTTTGGCTAAATCGCGAATTTCATTTGGCACGCGCAGACGCTGGCATAGTTGTTCCACCAACTTAACACCTGCCGGGCCATGTCCATGATGACGTGGCCAAAGCTCTGGCGGCGTCAGTCCTTTACCGAGATCGTGGCATAACGTCGCGAAACGGACATCGACCTGCGGACTTAGCATCGCCGCCATGGAGAGCGTCATTAAGGTATGAATCCCGGTGTCGATTTCCGGATGCCATTTGGCGGGGGCCGGAACGCCGAACAGGGCGTCAATTTCCGGGAATAAAACGCGCAGTGCGCCGCAATCGCGCAGCACCTGGAAGAACACTTGTGGATTGCGGGTGGTGAGGGCGCTTTCCGTCTCTTTCCACACCCGTTCAGGCGTAAGATGTTCCAGTTCGCCCGCGTGGGTCATCTCGCGCATCAGCGCCAGGGTTTCATCAGCAATACGAAAACCGAGGTGGGCATAACGCGCAGCAAAACGCGCCACGCGCAGCACGCGTAGCGGATCCTCGCCAAAAGCGGGGGAAACATGGCGTAACAGACGATTTTGCAGATCGCCCAGACCGTTGTACGGGTCGATAATCTCGCCGTCATTGTCCTGGGCCAGCGCATTAATGGTCAGATCGCGACGCTTAAGATCATCTTCCAGCGTGACATCCGGTGCGGCATAGCAGGTAAAACCGGTGTAACCGGAGCCGGATTTCCGTTCGGTACGTGCCAGCGCATACTCTTCATGCGTTTGCGGATGCAGAAAAACAGGAAAATCGCGGCCTACCTGTTGGTAGCCCGCGTCGAGCATCTCCTGTGGCGTACTGCCGACCACCACCCAATCTCTGTCTTTGACCGGTAGCCCTAACAATGCATCCCGTACCGCACCACCGACCAGATAAATCTTCACGCCATCTTCCCTTCGTCAAATACACAATTCCTAATAATAAGACAGTGCAACGAAGAAGGCGATTTAGTTCATCCAGCGATCTTTGCGTTTGCGCGTTGGGATCAGGTGCGGTAATACCAGTCCGAGCAGCAAGCCAAGACCCAGTACACCGCCGCCATACATAAACCATTGCATGATGATGGTGCGCTGTTTGTCATCTAACTGCACGCTGGCGGCATCGACCTTTTTCTGGGCGACAATCAGCTCGTTTTTCAGCTTCTGATTTTCTTCTTTTAACCCGTTGATCACGCTGTCACTTTGCGCCACTTTTTGCTGCATTTCAGCAGTGCGCTGATTCCAGGTGTTATCAATATTGGTGAGCTTATCGGTCAGCGTTTTGACCTGATTTTCCAGCACCGGTACACGAGTGCGCAGGCTTGGCTCGGTATTAAGTTCTTTTAACGGGATCCAGGCGGTACGGCCGGAGCTGTCTTTCACCTGGGCATAATTGGTGTTGGCGTCAGTTTGTAATAAGGTTACTTCCTCGCCCGCGTTAACTGTGCCCACGAGGCGATAATTATCCCCCGGACCGCTGCGGACCCAGGTGTTCAGTTCGTCAGAAACATAGCGCTTTTCTTCGGCGTGCGAGACGGCAGTGGCGCTAAGTGCAAGTATAGTTAATCCGATCAGGCGTAATTTTGGCATCAGGCTGTCGTTATTGTCTGGGAAAAGTGGAACGATAGTAGTGGCATCAGTGTCGCTACGCAAAGCATTCGCTATCAATCGGAATCCTCTGTGTCAGGTCTTGCCACAGCTTCAATCTTTTACGCCCGTCAAATTGCCCGTTGCATGGCAATTTGGCGCAAAATACTATCTACTGACAAAAAAGATCGCATTAAGTTCGCCGTTCATCGTCACTAATGTGACATAACCGGATAAGTAAAGGCCATGGCTCAGGAAATCGAATTAAAGTTTATTGTTAATCACAGTGCCGTTGAGGCGTTGCGTGACCATCTCAATACGCTGGGCGGCGAGCACCATGACCCCGTGCAGTTGCTGAATATTTACTACGAAACGCCGGATAACTGGCTGCGTGGGCACGATATGGGCTTGCGTATTCGTGGCGAAAATGGTCGCTATGAAATGACGATGAAAGTCGCCGGGCGAGTGACTGGCGGTTTACACCAGCGCCCGGAATATAACGTGGCGTTGAGCGAACCGACGCTCGACCTGGCGCAGTTGCCGACGGAAGTCTGGCCGAACGGCGAGTTACCTGCCGATCTCGCTTCCCGCGTACAACCGCTGTTCAGCACCGATTTTTATCGCGAAAAATGGCTGGTGGAGATTGATGGCAGCCGAATTGAAATCGCTCTCGATCAGGGTGAGGTGAAAGCCGGAGAATTTGCTGAACCTATCTGCGAGCTGGAACTGGAACTACTTAGCGGCGAAACGCGCGCGGTGCTGAAACTGGCAAACCAACTGGCATCGCAAACTGGTTTACGCCAGGGCAGCCTGAGCAAGGCGGCGCGTGGCTATCATCTGGCGCAGGGAAATCCCGCGCGTGAAATCAAACCCACCACCATTTTGCATGTTGCGGCAAAAGCCGATGTGGAACAGGGGCTGGAAGCGGCGCTCGAGCTGGCGTTAGCACAATGGCAGTACCATGAAGAGTTGTGGATACGCGGCAACGAGGCGGCAAAAGAGCAGGTGCTGGCAGCAATCGGCCTGGTTCGCCATACTCTGATGCTGTTCGGCGGTATCGTGCCGCGTAAAGCGAGCACTCACTTACGTGATCTGCTGACTCAATGCGAGGCGACCATTGCTTCTGCGGTTTCTGCCGTGACGGCGGTCTATTCTACCGAAACGGCAATGGCGAAACTGGCGTTGACCGAATGGCTGGTTAGCAAAGCCTGGCAGCCGTTTTTAGATGCCAAAGCGCAGGGCAAAATCAGCGATTCCTTCAAACGCTTTGCCGATATCCATCTTTCCCGCCATGCTGCTGAACTGAAAAGCGTTTTTTGCCAGCCGCTGGGCGATCGCTACCGTGACCAGTTGCCACGCCTGACACGTGACATTGACTCAATACTGTTGCTGGCGGGTTACTACGATCCTGTCGTCGCGCAAGCCTGGCTGGAGAACTGGCAGGGGCTGCGTCACGCTATTGCGACCGGGCAACGCATTGAAATTGAACATTTCCGTAATGAGGCAAACAATCAGGAACCGTTCTGGTTGCATAGCGGAAAACGTTAATCAGGCAAGGATAAAATCGCTTATGAAGCCGCTCTCTTCACCGTTACAGCAGTACTGGCAGACCGTTGTTGAGCGGCTGCCAGCGCCTTTAGCCGAGGAATTACTTAGCGCACAGGCGAAGTCAGTACTTACTTTTAGTGATTTTGTGCAGGATAGCGTAATTGCGCATCCAGAGTGGCTGACGGAGCTGGAAAGCGAGCCGCCACAAGCCGATGAATGGCAGTATTACGGCGAGTGGTTACAGGAGGCGCTCAGTAACGTGAGTGACGAGGCTGGGTTAATGCGTGAACTGCGGCTGTTCCGGCGGCGCATTATGGTACGTATCGCCTGGGCGCAAACGCTGGCGCTGGTTACTGAAGAGAGCATATTGCAGCAGCTCAGCCATCTGGCGGAGACGCTGATTGTTGCGGCGCGTGACTGGTTGTATGACGCATGCTGCCGCGAGTGGGGAACGCCGTGCAATGCGCAGGGCGAAGCGCAACCGCTGCTGATTTTAGGCATGGGTAAGCTGGGTGGAGGGGAACTGAATTTCTCCTCAGATATCGATCTGATTTTTGCCTGGCCTGAACATGGTTGTACGCAGGGCGGACGCCGGGAACTGGACAACGCTCAGTTCTTTACCCGCATGGGGCAGCGGTTGATTAAAGTGCTGGATCAACCAACGCAAGATGGCTTTGTCTATCGCGTAGATATGCGGCTGCGTCCGTTTGGCGAAAGTGGCCCGCTGGTGCTGAGCTTTGCAGCGCTGGAAGATTATTACCAGGAGCAGGGGCGTGACTGGGAGCGTTACGCGATGGTCAAGGCGCGGATTATGGGCGATAGCGACGGCGTTTATGCTAACGAATTGCGTTCGATGCTGCGCCCGTTTGTTTTTCGTCGTTACATCGATTTCAGTGTGATTCAGTCTCTGCGCAACATGAAAGGGATGATTGCCCGTGAAGTGCGTCGCCGTGGCCTCACTGACAACATCAAACTGGGCGCGGGCGGTATTCGCGAAATTGAATTTATCGTCCAGGTGTTCCAGCTTATTCGCGGCGGGCGCGAACCGTCGCTGCAATCGCGCTCTTTACTGCCAACGCTCAGCGCCATTGCGGCATTGCATCTGCTCTCTGAGAATGATGCCGAACAATTGCGAGTGGCATATCTGTTCCTGCGGCGCCTGGAAAACCTGCTGCAAAGCATTAATGACGAACAAACCCAGACGCTTCCTTCTGATGAGCTTAACCGTGCGCGGCTGGCGTGGGCGATGGACTTTGCTGACTGGCAGCAACTGACCGGAGCGCTGGGCGGACATATGGCTAATGTGCGTCGGGTATTTAACGATCTGATTGGTGACGACGAAAGCGAAACCCTGGAAGAGACTCTATCGGAGCAGTGGCGTGAGCTGTGGCAGGATGCATTGCAGGAAGATGACACCACGCCAGTGCTGGCGCATCTTAGAGAAGATGATCGCAAACAGGTGCTGACGCTGATTGCCGATTTCCGCAAAGAGCTGGATAAGCGCACTATTGGGCCGCGCGGACGTCAGGTGCTCGACCATCTCATGCCGCATTTGTTAAGTGACGTATGCGCGCGTGAAGACGCTGCTGTCACGCTGTCGCGCATTACCGCCTTGCTGGTGGGGATTGTTACCCGCACCACCTATTTAGAATTGCTCAGTGAATTCCCCGCGGCGCTTAAGCATTTGATTTCTCTGTGTGCTGCATCGCCGATGATTGCCAGTCAACTGGCGCGTTATCCATTATTGCTGGATGAACTGCTCGATCCGAACACCCTCTACCAGCCGACAGCGACGGATGCCTATCGTGACGAATTGCGCCAGTATTTACTGCGCGTGCCAGAAGATGACGAAGAACAACAACTTGAGGCGCTGCGTCAGTTTAAACAGGCGCAACTGTTACGCATCGCCGCAGCGGATATTGCCGGTACGCTGCCAGTAATGAAAGTGAGCGATCACTTAACCTGGTTGGCAGAAGCTATGATAGATGCCGTCGTTCAGCAGGCGTGGGTTCAAATGGTCGCCCGTTACGGAAAACCGACCCACCTGAACGAACGTGAAGGTCGCGGCTTTGCGGTGGTTGGCTACGGTAAGCTGGGCGGTTGGGAGCTGGGATATAGTTCTGATCTTGACCTGATCTTCCTCCATGATTGCCCGATGGATGTAATGACGGACGGCGAGCGGGAAATCGACGGCCGGCAGTTTTACCTGCGTCTGGCGCAACGCATTATGCACTTGTTCAGCACGCGCACGTCTTCCGGTATTTTGTACGAAGTGGATGCACGGCTACGCCCGTCCGGGGCGGCGGGAATGCTGGTGACTTCCGCAGAAGCGTTTGCCGATTATCAGAGAAACGAGGCCTGGACGTGGGAACATCAGGCGCTGGTACGTGCTCGCGTGGTATATGGTGATCCACAATTGACCGCTCAATTTGACGCAGTACGCCGGGAGATTATGACGTTGCCGCGTGAAGGCAAAACTTTACAGACAGAAGTGCGGGAAATGCGCGAGAAAATGCGCGCCCATCTCGGCAATAAACATCGCGATCGCTTTGATATCAAAGCCGATGAAGGCGGAATTACCGATATCGAATTTATTACCCAATATCTGGTGTTGCGCTACGCCCATGAAAAACCGAAGTTAACGCGCTGGTCAGACAACGTGCGCATTCTGGAACTACTGGCGCAAAACGACATTATGGAAGAGCAGGAAGCGATGGCGCTGAGCCGTGCTTACACTACGCTGCGCGATGAACTTCATCATCTGGCATTACAAGAGTTGCCGGGCCATGTGCCGGAGGATTACTTTACCGCAGAGCGTGAACTGGTGCGGGCAAGCTGGCAGAAGTGGCTGGTGGAGGAATGAAATATGGTATTATCGCGCGCAAATTTTGAATCTCTCAGGAGACAGGAATGAAAGTAACGCTGCCAGAGTTTGAACGTGCAGGAGTGATGGTGGTTGGTGATGTAATGCTGGATCGTTACTGGTACGGTCCCACCAGCCGTATCTCGCCGGAAGCGCCAGTACCCGTGGTTAAAGTGAATACCATCGAAGAACGTCCGGGCGGCGCGGCCAACGTGGCGATGAACATCGCTTCTCTCGGTGCAAACGCACGCCTGGTGGGGCTGACAGGTATTGATGATGCGGCGCGCGCGCTCAGTAAATCGCTGGCGGACGTGAACGTAAAATGCGACTTCGTTTCTGTGCCGACGCATCCGACCATCACCAAACTGCGGGTGCTTTCTCGTAACCAACAGTTGATCCGCCTGGATTTCGAAGAAGGTTTCGAAGGTGTTGATCCGCAGCCGCTGCATGAGCGGATTAATCAGGCTCTCGGTACGATTGGCGCGCTGGTGCTTTCTGACTATGCGAAAGGTGCGTTGGCAAGCGTACAGCAGATGATCCAACTGGCGCGTAAAGCGGGCGTTCCGGTGCTGATTGATCCAAAAGGCACCGATTTTGAACGCTACCGCGGCGCTACGCTGTTAACGCCTAATCTCTCGGAATTTGAAGCTGTTGTTGGTAAATGTAAAACCGAAGAAGAGATTGTTGAACGCGGCATGAAACTGATTGCCGACTACGAACTCTCTGCGCTGCTGGTAACCCGTTCCGAGCAGGGGATGACGCTGCTGCAACCAGGTAAAGAGCCGCTGCATATGCCAACTCAGGCGCAAGAAGTCTATGACGTTACCGGTGCAGGCGACACGGTGATTGGCGTGCTTGCGGCAACGCTGGCGGCTGGTAATTCGCTGGAAGAAGCCTGCTTCTTTGCCAATGCGGCGGCTGGTGTGGTGGTCGGCAAACTGGGGACATCCACGGTTTCGCCGATCGAGCTGGAAAACGCAGTACGTGGACGTGCAGATACCGGTTTTGGCGTGATGACCGAAGATGAGCTGAAGCTGGCTGTAGCGGCGGCGCGTAAACGTGGCGAAAAAGTAGTGATGACCAACGGCGTCTTCGACATTCTCCACGCCGGGCATGTCTCTTATCTGGCAAATGCCCGCAAGCTGGGTGACCGCTTGATTGTCGCCGTGAACAGCGATGCCTCCACCAAACGCCTGAAAGGGGATTCTCGCCCGGTTAACCCGCTCGAACAGCGTATGATTGTGCTGGGCGCACTGGAAGCGGTCGACTGGGTGGTGTCGTTTGAAGAGGACACGCCGCAGCGCCTGATCGCCGGGATCCTGCCAGATCTGCTGGTAAAAGGAGGCGACTATAAACCAGAAGAAATTGCCGGGAGTAAAGAAGTCTGGGCCAACGGCGGCGAAGTGCTGGTGCTCAACTTTGAAGACGGTTGCTCGACCACTAACATCATCAAGAAGATCCAACAGGATAAAAAAGGCTAACCGGAAAGCGGTTCACAGATCTCGCTTCGTGTCAGGTAGACCTATTGACGCTGTTGTTTTTTCAACCTAGAGTAAAGGAACAAGGGTAAGGGAGGATTTCTCCCCCCTCTGATCAGTTGTTAGTAAGTTGGGAAGCTTAGCAGTAACAACACAACCAGTATGATGACGAACTTCATCATAACCCTTTCCTTCTATAAGGCCCCTTCTTCGGGAGGGGCTTTCCCGTTTCAGCCCCTTACTGACTTCCCGATTGTTGATGAGCGCCTGACCCCGCGCAACGCTTTCCCTGATGCAGTTTTCTCTTCCCCGAGTCGACTCGCAAAACGCTGCAACAGCCTGATCATTTGCACTTTTTAGCGGAATGCAGATATAAAAAATCCCCGGCTTTTGGGCCAGGGATATGCGTTAATGAAACCTTCTTGACGCTGATTTTTTTTCAACCTAAAGTAAAGGAACAAGGGTGAGGGAGGATTTCTCCCCCCTCTGATTGGCTGTTAGTAAGCGTGGAAACTTATCAGTAACAACACAATCAGTATGATGACGAACTTCATCATAACCCTTTCCTTCTGTAAGGCCCCTTCTTCGGGAGGGGCTTTCCCGTTTCAGCCCCTTGCTGACTCCCCGATTGTTGATGAGCGCCGGACCCCGCGCAACGCTTTCCCTGATACAGATTTCTCTTCCCCGAGCGGTCACGTAAAACGCTGTAACAAACTGATTATTTGCACTTTTTAGTGGAACGCAGATATAAAAAATCCCCAGCTTTTTGGGCCAGGGATATGCGTTAATGAAACCTTCTTGACGCTGTTGTTTTTTCAACCTAGAGTAAAGGAATAAGGGTGAGGGAGGATTTCTCCCCCCTCTGATTGGCTGTTAATAAGCTGCGAAACTTACGAGTAACAACACAATCAGTATGATGACAAGCTTCATCATAACCCTTTCCTTCTGTAAGGCCCCTTCCTCGGGAGGGGCTTTCCCGTTTCAGCCCCTTGCTGGCTCCCCGATTGTTGATTAGCGCCTGACCCCGCGCAACGCTTTCCCTGATGCAGTTTTCTCTTCCCCGAGTCGACTCGCAAAACGCTGTAACAACCTGATCATTTGCACTTTTTACCGGAATGCAGATATAAAAAATCCCCGGCTTTTTGGGCCAGGGATATTCATAGATGAATATTTATTCTACGTTTTCTGCGACGGGAGTTGTTGAGGTTAAGGGTGAAGTCAATGCCGCCAGCGAGCCGCCTGAAACGCCAATTTCATTGAGCAAGGAGTCAATCAGCGGTGCCTGTGTGCGGTAAGAAAGGGCGGCAGACAATGCCTGTTCCGCCAGATTTCTGCCACCAACGCTGCCTGATGCCGCATCCCCCGCAGCGCCACCACGGTTCAATCCATCGACCTGAATAATCTTGATGCCGTCGATAGACTTCATCGGTTCAACGGATTTCTCTATTACCGCAGGTAACGACTGTAGTAGCGCCAGTTTGAATTTAAGGCTGGTTTGTTCATCAGAAAGTACGTTGATAGCGTCGTTCAGCGCACGTTGCGCTTCTGCTTCCGCCAGGCCTTTTTTACGCGTAGCTTCGGCTAACTCAACGATCGCTGCCGCCTGCATCTCTGCGGCTTCTTTCTCTGCTTTCGCCCGCACGGTCAGTTCGACCGCTTTGGTTTCTGCGTCTTGCGCTGCGGCAATCAGCGCCACCTGCTTGGCACGATCGGCTTCGGCTGTCTGGCGAGTGGTTTCTACGTTTTGTTGCGCACTTACCGCTTCTGCAAGTGCGAGGTTGGCACGCGCTTCTGCTTGGGATTGTTGCTCTGATTTTGCCGCAATGGCGATTGATTTCGTCTGGTTGGCGATTTCGGTGACCTGCTGCTGTTCGATCTCTTTAATGCGAACTTCACGTTCAGCCTCAACCTTTCTTGAGCGGACGGCCTGTTCGCGGTCGATTTCCGTCTCCTGAATCTGTCGTTCAGCCAGAATTCGCGTCTGCTCTGCTTCACGACGACGTTCAGCTTCAAAAGCCGCAATTTTCGCATTTTGTTCAGCGGTACGGGTTTTAACCTGCTGCTCCTGCTCAAGCGTCATAAACGCTTCTTGCTGTTCAATCTCCAGCTTCCGCGAAAGAGCGTCTCGATTTTTCTCACGCACCGCAACTTCTACATCCTGTTCAACTTCGTTACGCTCGCGACGACGGCGTTCCGTCTCCTGGGTTAGTTTGGTCAAACCTTCGGCGTCAAAAGCGTTGTTCGGGTTAAAATGCTCTTTCGAAGTCTGGTTAAAGTTTGTGAGTGAAACACTTTCCAGTTCCAGCCCGTTTTTCGACAAGTCTTCTGCCACGGTATTTTGTACACCCTGCACGAAGTTCTCGCGGGTATCCTGTAACTCATGCATGGTCATTTGCGCAGCGGTGGCGCGTAGGGCATCGACGAATTTATCCTCGACCAGCATACGTAAATCTTCTGGTGATAGCGTGCGTTGCCCCAACGTCTGGGCCGCAGTGGCGATGCCTTCTACTGACGGTTTTACCCGTACAAAGAAAGCCACTACAACATCAACACGCATACGATCTTTCGTAATCAGGCTATCAATAGTAGAACGGCTGACTTCCAGCTTGAGCGTATTCATATTGATAGGAATGATTTCGTGGAAGATCGGCATTACGATTGCGCCGCCGCTCATTACCACTTTTTGCCCGCCTAACCCGGTACGAACAAATGCCTGCTCGGCAGATGCCCGACGATAAAGTCGCGCGAAAATAATACCGATAATAAACAGAACACATACGGCAACAATCGCCATAAACATCCATGACGGTACTAAGTTAACAATATCATCCATTATTAAATTTCCTTTTGATTAAATATTTACAATATATTTGGCCAGGGATTTTTTTCTGCTAAATATCGTGTTGCAGAAAGTCGGCAAATAATCAATACCTTGTCACCTTTGGTGAAGTTTTTTCCTTCTTCAGGTTCCAGTAATAAATAGTGTATTTGACCAAATTGATCGGTAAGTTTTCCTTCACAGGGTCTGCCAGATATTGCCTGATGACCGGTAATTAATGCCATGCAGCCAATATATTCTTCTTCTGTAATAGCAGAACTATGATCGCGAGGAATCCAGGGGGCGATCGCCTTGCCGATATAATGCACTGTAATAACAGTGAGCAGTAAACAAACAGGAACCACCAACAGGTTGAGAGCGGAGCTTTCCAGACCGTCACGCAGGCATGCTGTAGAACGATGCCGATAAGGCCAAAAAAACCAGCTAACAGGCAGAGGATGACGAGGGCTGGTAGCCTTCCAATATTAAGATAATGAAGTGCCTGACTAATATTACCTGTGGTTATGGAATCGTAATGATCAAGATGTGCATCAAGAGCACCGGAGAGCATGTGACCGCAGACAATAGCAATAATTTCTAACAGGCCGATCAAAAGTACAAAGGAAATAGCGAAAAGATAAGGTGTGTTATAGTCGGCAAATAAAATCATCAGTCACTCCATCGTCCATTCAGTGACGCATTGTTTACTATGGTATGATTTCCTTCCTTACATTTATCTTTGCTAATAATAACATGCGTTAGTGAAATTTTAAAAGGGAAAGTCTTTTAACGTTGTAATTATTTTCAATAAAAAGTGTGATCCAAAACAATATATTTACGCACGTTATGTTTAAAGGCACTACACTGATTAAGGAATACTGAAATCAGAAAAAGCATATGGCCTTAAAAGGTATGCGATAACCGGAGGATGTGCTTATGGATCATGGTCTTAATTCTTTAAATAATTTCGATTTCCTGGCGCGTAGTTTTGCCAGAATGAATGCTGAAGGTCGACCGGTCGATATTCTGGCCGTCACTGGTAATATGGATGAAGAACACAGAACCTGGTTTTGCGCTCGTTATGCCTGGTATTGCCAGCAAATGACACAGTCAAGAGAACTGGAACTAGAACATTGATATTACGGGCCGTCAGGCCCGTTTTTGTGGTGCTTTATTCTGCTTTATCAACTGGTGGGATGGCGGGAGGAGATTGAACTTCTGCTGCCGGATTACTACGAGCTTCCAGTTCACTGATGCGCTGCTCCAGTAACGCCAGTTTCTCACGAGTCCGTAACAGGACCTGCGTCTGCACATCGAATTCTTCGCGGCTTACCAAATCGAGGCGAGTCAGCTGTGCTTGTAGGGTTTGGCGGATTTTTTTCTCCACATCTTCCCCGAACTCCCTGATTCCTTTAGGCATTGATTCGTGAACCTGGCGAGCAATTTGCTCAATTTTTTTCGGGTCAATCATTGTAGTTTCCCTGTACTGATAGGTGTTTAGTGCCATTGTAGTGCGATAAGGGTAAGTCATAAACCAGAATTATGTGAACCTATGCGTTGCTGCCGCTAATCATTAGCGTTATAGTGAATTCGCTTATTCTCAGGGCGGGGCGAAATTCCCCACCGGCGGTAAATCAACTCAGTTGAAAGCCCGCGAGCGCTTTGGGTGCAAACTCAAAGGACAGCAGATCCGGTGTAATTCCGGGGCCGACGGTTAGAGTCCGGATGGGAGAGAGTAACGATTCTGTCGGGCATGGACCCGCTCACGTTATTTTGGCTATATGCCGCCACTCCTAAGACTGCCCTGATTCTGGTAACCATAATTTTAGTGAGGTTTTTTTACCATGAATCAGACGCTACTTTCCTCTTTTGGTACGCCTTTCGAACGTGTTGAAAATGCACTGGCGGCGCTGCGTGAAGGACGCGGTGTGATGGTGCTTGATGATGAAGAGCGTGAAAACGAAGGCGATATGATCTTCCCGGCAGAAACCATGACCGTTGAGCAGATGGCTCTGACCATTCGCCACGGTAGCGGTATTGTTTGCTTGTGCATAACCGAAGAACGCCGTAAACAACTCGATCTGCCAATGATGGTCGAAAATAATACCAGCGCCTATGGCACTGGTTTTACCGTGACCATTGAAGCTGCTGAAGGTGTGACTACCGGTGTTTCTGCTGCTGACCGTATCACGACTGTTCGCGCTGCGATTGCTGATGGTGCTAAACCTTCAGACTTGAATCGCCCTGGCCACGTTTTCCCATTGCGCGCGCAGGCGGGTGGTGTACTGACTCGTGGCGGTCATACCGAAGCGACTATTGATCTGATGACGCTGGCAGGCTTTAAACCTGCAGGTGTGCTGTGTGAACTGACTAATGACGATGGCACCATGGCCCGCGCGCCAGAGTGCATCGAGTTTGCCAACAAACACAATATGGCGCTGGTCACTATTGAGGATCTGGTTGCATACCGTCAGGCGCATGAGCGCAAAGCTAGCTGAAAATAACTGCTAAAACTGGCGCGATAATCAAAGAAACCGAAGCCGTAGAAGGCTTCGGTTTTATTTTGCACTTACCCTGCTGAATGTAAATTTCACCGCTTTATCTATGAGTAAATTTCACTAATATCAGACAACCTTTTTCATTATGATCAAAATCATATAAATGTTCCGATATTATGCGACCATATAAATATATCCGAAAATGGATATGTGAAATTTATGCGCTAAATGTTTGGTATTGTTAAATATTAAGGGTAAAAAGGATGTTTATCTCCTGGTACTGGATTGTATTGATTGCGCTGGTTGTGGTGGGGTATTTCCTGCATTTGAAACGTTATTGTCGGGCGTTTCGCCAGGACAGAGACGCACTGCTTGAAGCGAGAAACAAATACTTAAACAGTGCGAGAGAAGAGACCGCAGAAAAGCTGGAGTAGTGCTTCTGCGATGCCTGCAGATGTTGTCCATGCTGGACAACATCTGAAGTTGTTTTCAACCAATTCCCGCCGTTTGTAACAGCACTAAACTAAATCCCATTACTGACATCCCACACAGCACGCCATAGCTGGGATTATTATTGGGATCAATCTCTTTGGCTAACGGCATTAATTCGTCCACGGAGAGCGCCACCATGATTCCTGCAACCGCCGCCATGATTGCCGCCATGACCACCGGGGAAATCATGCTACCAAGGATTAACCACGCCAGCACGCCGCCGAGAATTTCCGCCAGCCCAGAAATCCCCGCCCACAGAATTGCGGTGCGTTTCGACCCCGTTGCCGCGTAAACCGGCCCCGCAACCGCCAGACCTTCAGGAATATTGTGCAACGCCACGGCCAGTGAGATGCCAAAGCCCAGCTCCAGGTTACTGCTTGCCGTAACAAAAGTGGCAATCCCTTCCGGGAAGTTATGCAGACTGATTCCAAGAGTGAGCAGAATAGCAGTGCGCTTGATCGATTTGGGCAACGGTTGCACCGATTTTTGCATTAAATCCTGCGGATGCGCATGCGGCAACATGCGGTCCAGACCAAAATAGCCCAGCAGACCAAAGATAAACATCCCGTAGCCCAGAACGGGGGACATTCCTTCGGCGGCTAATGCGGCAGGGAGCATCTCCATCAATGAGATCAGCAACATGATCCCCGCTGCAAACCCTAGCGAAAATGCCAGCAGTCGGTTCGAGGGTTTTTGCCCGAGAACGCCGAGAAACGCGCCAATAAACGTGGCTGCCCCCGCCAGTATGGTCAGAATGAGAGGTACTGACATCGACAACTCCTTATAAATCTTCACCTTCAGGCAGATCGTCAAAATAACTGATGATGATCATCATCGTTATCCGGGTTCTTACTCCGCCGAACAAGCGTATTGTGAGGATATCAAAATGACACCTTTAGTTAAGGATATCATCATGTCTTCAACACGTATGCCAGCATTGTTTTTAGGTCACGGTAGTCCGATGAACGTGCTGGAAGATAATTTGTATACCCGCAGCTGGCAGAAGTTGGGGATGACATTGCCACGTCCGAAAGCGATTGTCGTGGTTTCGGCTCACTGGTTTACCCGTGGTACAGGAGTGACTGCGATGGAGACGCCGCCAACGATTCATGACTTTGGCGGCTTTCCGCAGGCGCTGTACGACACCCATTATCCGGCTCCTGGCTCACCGGCTTTGGCTCAGCGATTGGTTGAGCTGCTAGCGCCAGTGCCTGTCACACTGGATAAAGAAGCCTGGGGCTTTGACCACGGCTCGTGGGGGGTGCTGATTAAGATGTATCCGCAAGCGGATATCCCGATGGTGCAGTTAAGTATTGATAGCACCAAACCCGCCGCCTGGCACTTTGAGATGGGGCGTAAACTGGCAGCGCTGCGAGATGAAGGAATAATGTTGGTCGCCAGCGGTAACGTGGTGCATAACCTGCGCACGGTGAAATGGCATGGCGATAGTTCCCCCTATCCGTGGGCGACGTCGTTTAATGAGTATGTGAAAGCGAATCTGACGTGGCAAGGGCCAGTGGAGCAGCATCCTCTGGTGAATTATCTCGACCATGAAGGTGGCGCGTTATCGAATCCAACACCGGAGCATTACCTGCCGCTATTGTATGTTTTAGGTGCATGGGATGGTCAGGAGCCAATTACCATTCCGGTCGATGGTATAGAAATGGGCAGCTTAAGTATGTTGTCGGTGCAGGTAGGTTAATAGATGAAGAAAACCGAAGCCAATTTCTGGCTTCGGTTTGCATTACCTTACTTTCTCAGCAGCTTGAGTCCCCATGCGCCGCTCATCACTAATAGCAGCAATAAGCAAAGACCAAAAGCCAACATACAGGCCTGAGCCATGTTCATAAAGTGCCACGGCGGTAGCAGATACCAGCCTTCAGATTGCTGATACATCGCCACAAACCACTGCTGCATACTGCTCAGTGTGACGCCATCGGGAACGATTGGCGCATCATAGCCGCAATCCCCGGTAGGTTTGAACCAGTTTGGTGCCCATTGTGCCAGCGGCAGGTTAAAGGGGAAAGTTGGATCGGTAGAGCAACCCTGAACGCCAAACAGTGAATCGGGATCCGGGTTATGCACTGCATGGTGGATATCGTTCAGTTTGAATGAAAACTTCAGCCCCATGATGCTGCCGTAAAATGCCATCACGCAGCCAATCAGCTTAAGGATGATGTTCTTCGGGTTGATCGCCGCAACCAATCCTCCAATAACCATCACAAACATGGCATAGCGAATGTATACACATTGCTCACAGGGGGCCATGTAGAGATAGATCTGGAAGAAAGAGTGCGCCAGGATAATTAACGCGCCCATCGCAACGGCCATTAACAACCACAAAAAGCGTTGCTCCTGCCATCTGACCAGTGTGTCGACTGGTGATGCGCGAAGGTCTTTCCACATTCCCTTAATACCCATAGCCTGTTTCCCTGTTATTTGCTTGCTAACTCACGGATAAGGTCTGCCATCGCGTCGATGGATTTGATGCTCTTGGTGTAGATCAAGTACTTACCATTAACGACATAAGCCGGAACACCCTGGATTTTGGCGACTTCATAAGAGGCTTTCCATTTTTCCAGTGTTTCTTGTACCGCTGGCTCTTTCAGTGCAGCTTCAAAATCCGCCTGGCTCATACCAGCAGCATCCAGACCCGTTTTGATAAAGGCCGCGGGATCTTTACCGTCAGACCAGCGTTCTTTTTTGTCGTGATAAGCCGCGTAGTAGGCAAACTTGGCTTTCTTAAACTGAGAGTTAGCATCAAATAAGGAAATACCTGCTGCTTTATCTTTATTGATCAAGACAGCAAAGACTTCGCTCGCCTGTTTACCGTATTCGCCTTTGGTTTCCAGATGGAACGGCGTGAAAGCAACGACATCTTTCACTTTTTCCGATACCGGACCGGTAACCGCTTTGTCGTACTTGTAACAGAACGGGCAGGCGTAGCTGAATACCTTAATCAGCGTTTTGTCGGCATTCGGAATCGGTTTTTCCAGGACCATATAATCCGTGCCTTCGGTAAATGCAGAAGCAGTAAATGAAACCGCCAGAGCCGCAGTAAGTAGTACGCTTTTAAACAGTGATGAGATCCCTAATTTCGACATTTTTATTCCCTTCTTAATTATTTAAACATCTGTTTTGGACGGACTAACAGCGCACGGTAGTGAGTCTGGTTGGGTTTATCAGACATCACGTCGATTTCCACTTTCACTTCTTTGGTTTTGTAGTCGATCTCGTTCAACTTACCGACGGTCGGCTGACCGACGTCAAACAGATGAATGGAGCCACCGAAGCCGAACATGGTGTCACGGTCAGCCTGGTATTCGATAATGGAGGTGATTGGGCTATAGAAATCGTAACCGCGTTCTTTACCGTATTCCCAAACTTGCTGAACGGTACCTTTCTTCTCATCAATCTTATATTCCACAAAACGGGAATATTTCATGGTTGGTAAGGCAGGTTGTTCCAGATGGCGACCGTCGCCGTTATCAAAGATAGTGAGTGTACCTTTGCTGGAGATCCATGCGGTATGCTGGGTATAGGTGAAGTCGAAGTCTGAGTTTTCACACAGGCCATTTTCGTTACAGGTGATCGGCTTACCGTTAGCGTCAACGGGTTTCAGCAATTTGCTGGCCAATGGTTTTTCCCAGCCTTTCGAGGGGGCAAGGATCCATTTCACTTGTTTATCACGACCAATTTTCACAACGCCCTGGTGACGAGAAGAGAGGATAATTGAGTCATCTTTCGCGTCATAGGCGATGGAGTTGACGTGCGCCCAGTTACGACCTGGTCCTACACCCAGCGCGTCGCCAAACGGCGTATCTGGTTCCAGTTTTGCCTGCTGTCCGGCGTGAGCAAGATCAACGTTAACGCAAACTGCGCCAGCATCCAGTGCACCGAGCAGAGCATCACGTTTCGGATCGAGGATCTTCGTCAGATCCCATACATCGACAACGCGACCAGATTTATCGACTTCGAGGATATGATCACGAATGGTGGTGACGTGTACGCCGTCATCGCGACGGTAGTTACTCTTACCTACGCGCAACAGTACCGTACCATTAGGCGTCTCAATGGATTCATGAGTGGCGTCAGCGAATCCGCGCGGCAGTTTATGATCTTCCAGCACCTGACCCATCAAGTCGAACTCGTACCAGTGCTGGCCTTGTACTGCGGTAAAGGTGCCGCGTGGTGTTTCGCGGATACCCATCAGATAACCACGTTTGTTGATATTACGGTCACGGCCATCGTAGAAGGTGTCTTGATCCAGCCACCAGCGGTATTCACCTTCGGTATCGACAATGAAAGTAAAGGGTGCGATATCAAAAGGCAGTGCGCCGGTTGCCGGACCTGCATCGAGGATCCCGGCATTTTTATCTTTCTCACCGTGCCAGTGGAGATCGGAACCTTGTGCCGTAAAGGTGTGGGTATTAACCAGATAGAGGCGATCTTCAAAACCAGGTGCGACTTTAACGACTTTGGTCTGCTGTAGATCAGAGATGGAACGGTTATCCATGTAATTGTTGACGATGGCTGAAGTTTGCACCACGTAATCATCTTTCATGGCCTTGCCGTTTTCTTTCCACTCAACGGTCACTTTGTTGGCAAATTTCTGATAAAGACCAAAAATCGGTACACCATCGTAAGTTTTTAGTGACTCCTGGCCTACGGGATAGCTGATTTCAACGCCTTTTTCGCCCTTCCCGTGGACGGTAACTTTGACGTCAGAAATGACGTGGCTATCTAAGTTAACCAAAGCGGTCAGTGGGGCATTGCCGTAGGGATCGACAATGACTGCACCGAGTTGCCCGGCAGGTGGTGCAGGTTTAAAACCCGCCGCCATTACGCCAGTTGCAGACAACCCCAGAGCTAATGCTACTGTTCCGGCTACCAGTGTTTTTCTATATTTATCAAACATGGATATATCTCCTTATATAACGCAAATATATAATAATGATGAATATCGACTGTTGAGATGGTACTAATAAATTTGTTTTGTGAATGAATAATGTAACTCTAATAAAATATGAGAATGTTTTGCTGCTTTTGAATATGTTGTTATTTGTTGAAACAACTATTTATTTTTAATGGATAGTAGGGTGGCGATATATCAATAACAATGCTCAATATTGCGTAGTGTGATCTCTGCGACATTGTTTTTTAATTATTAAATTAAAATATGAAGAGATAAAAACAAAATATTTAATATATATCAATGTGTTATGCGGTGATTTATTTACTTACTTTAATTGCAATATCACTTACATATGACGATTTAACATTAAATTGGTTATTAATGTTAAATAAAAGTTGGAGATGTATGGATTTATATATTGATGGAGATTATAAATGATGGATTATGAAAATTGCCCCGATTATCGGGGCAATATTAAGCAGTGTTATTCAACAAAAATATGCGGATAAAACCGAGACATATCCTGGGTGATCAATGCACGGTCTTCACGAATGCCAATTCCGGCGGGTTGATCGTTCACCAGCCAGCTACCAATCAACATATAGCTGTCGCCAAATTTCGGCAGCGGATGGAATTGTTGAACAATCATGCCTTCTTCGCCATACGGACCTTCTGCTGCTTCAATGGTTTTGCCATTCTCGATAATCGACACGTTTGCGCCTTCACGCGAGAAGATTGGCTTAACCACATATTTTTCCATTTCTGGATGATCATCTTCCGCAAAATAAGCGGGCAACAGGTTCGGATGATTCGGGAACATCTCCCACAGTAGCGGCAGAAGTGCTTTGTTGGAGATAATGCTCTTCCACGCCGGTTCCAGCCAGCGTACGCCAGCATCTTCCAGCTTGGTGGAGAACATCTCGCGCAGCATAAACTCCCACGGATACAGTTTGAACAGGTTAGCGATGACCTGATCCTGTAAATCCGTGAACTGACCTTTTTCACCTAAACCGATATCGTCGATGTACAGGAACTCGGTAGCAATTTCAGCTTCCGTCGCGCAGTCCTGCAAATACTGGATGGTGCCACGATCTTCCACCGTGTCACGACAGCAGGTGAGATGCAGCAACTGGAAGCCATACTGTTCACGCAGCTCGACAAAGCGATCGATCAGCTTTTCTTGCAGACTGTTAAACTGGTCGCTGCCTTCCGGCAGGTTGCCCGCGTTAAGCTGATCTTCCAGCCAGATCCACTGAAAGAATGCTGCTTCATACAGTGATGTGGGCGTATCAGCGTTATTTTCCAGAAGTTTAGGTTCGCCAGTGCCATCCCACGCCAGATCAAGGCGTGAATAAAGCGACGGCTGGTGCGTCAGCCATGACTGACGCACAAAACTCCACGTGTGCTTTGGAATGCGGAATTTGGTCATCAGCTCATCGCTGGAGATCACTTTTTCCACCACTTTCAGGCACATCTGGTGCAGTTCGGCGGTGACTTCTTCCAGCTTTTCAACCTGGGCGAGGGTTAACTTGTAGTAAGCATCTTCACACCAGTACGGCTCGCCGTACATGGTGTGAAAATTGAAACCGTATTCGTGGGCTTTTTCACGCCAGTCTGGGCGCTCGGTAATACTGACTCTTTCCATCGGTATCAGCCACCCATTGAACGAGAAGAGGTGCCGGTTGCGCTACGCTGCATAGTGCTTTGTTTGGCAACAGATTCACCAAAACCGCCGCGGGTAACGGTAGTGGTGGTCGCCGGTTTTGGTGCCATTGCCGTCTTCGGTACGGTCATGGTGCGGCCTGGCTGGGCTGCGCCATAGTTTTTACCCGTCGCGTCGGTATATTTACCGTAAGCCGGGCTGGCTGGGTTTTTCGAGGAGAACAGCGGCTGCTGTGCAAATCCCGCGCCGCCGCCCATCAGACGTCCCATCATGTAACCGGCCATCAACGGCATCCAGAAACTCCCGCTGGATTGCTGGGCCTGCGCCTGGTTTTCAGGTGCCATGCCAGCCTGGGCTGGCGCCTGCTGGCACTGACCTTCACCAAATTCGGCAATACAGTCTTCACGAGTGGCGTATTTCGGCGCAGTACGTTCTGCTTCTTTCAGCGCATTGTTGTACGCGGTGGTACATTCGGCGCTTTTGCCTGGGTTTGCAGCTGAACAGTCGTCAGCATTTTGATAGAGAGACACAGTTTCATCACTCTTTTCACAGCCTGCCAGCATAAAAACAGTAGCAACAGCGAGAGCGACAGGTGTCAGGTGGCGTGCGCTCCAGTTTTTACGGAACGATGCGTGGCGTATGGATTTTGTCCGTTTCATTTTTGTCTTCCGGGACCAGTGGTAAATACCCATCAGAATAGAGGATGGCTGGTCGAAATTGAAGCGAGAAGGGGGAAGAATGCGGCAGATAACCCGTATCTTTACGTTGCCTTACGTTCAGACGGGGCCGAAGCCCCGTCGTCGTCATCAGTTACGGAAAGGGTTATGACCGTTACTGGTGTTAGTGCGTGCGGATGCTTGCTGAACGGCTGGTGCCGGGCTATCAGGCGCATAACCATCAGCAATAGCATTCTGTTCCGGCGTTTGCGGGGCAACGTTTTCCGGGTTAGTGGAAACCGGTTTGCTCAGCGCATTGTTCAGTGCCAGCAGATCCTGCTCGTTCAACGTACCCAGAGCTGATTTAATATTCAACTGGTTAATCAGGTAGTTATAACGCGCATTCGCCAGCTCTTGCTTGGCGTTGTACAGCGTGGTGGTCGCATCCAACACATCAACAATGGTACGTGTACCGACCGAGTAGCCCGCTTCCATCGCGTCTAATGAGCTTTGGGCGGAAACCACGGCTTGTTTGTAGGCGTTAATGCTACTGATAGATGCATTAATGTTGTTGAAGGAGGAACGCACGGTCTGCACGACGCTACGATGGGCGCTTTCCAGTTGCTCGCTGGCACCGACAAAGTTGTACTGTGCCTGTTTCACCTGTGAGTTAACCATTCCGCCCTGATAAATCGGCAGCGAGAAGCTCAGGCCCACTTTGTTCTGGCCCATATTGCTGTCGTCATACTGGCCTGCGGTCGCACCACGGGTTTTTGAACCGCTGTAAGAGGTGTCAGAAATTCCGGTAGAGGCCGTCAAATCCAGAGTCGGTAAGTGACCGTCCTGCGCCTGGCGAATTTGCTCGCGCGCCAGGTCCTGGCTCAAACGAGCCTGTAACAGCGACAGGTTGCGTTTTTCGGCTTCTTTCAGCAGCGCGTTAACCGGCTGTGGCTTGTCGGTCTTGAAGTTTTCGACATTCAGCGCCGCCAGTTCCGGATAGTAGTTACCGGTGATCTGACGCAGCTGCTCAACGGCGTTGTCGAGGTTGTTACGTGCGGTCACTTCGTTCGCCAGCACGGTATCGTACTGTGCGCGGGCGTTCTGCACGTCGGTGATCGCCACCAGGCCCACGTTAAAGCGTTGGGTGGTTTGATCTAACTGACGGTAGATTGCCTCTTTTTGTGCCTGAGTATAAGAAAGCACGTCAATGGCATTCAACACGTTGAAATAAGCGGTCGCGGTGTTGAGGATCAAAGTTTGTTGATCGGTCTGGTAAGTGACGTCCTGAATACCGGCAGCTTTTTCCTGCAAGGTCAGTGCGCGCCATTTCGACATATCGAAAATGGACTGGGTCAACTGCAGGGACGCACTGGTTGCGTTAGAGTTGATGCCGTTCGCGTCGCGGTAGCCGTTGCTGTAGGTGTAATCTGCACCTAAACCTAGCTGTGGCAGTAATGGACTGCGAGCTTCATTAATTTTTTCAAAGGCAGCATCACGATCGGCGGCAGACTTACGCAATTCCGGGTTACTAAGGCGTGCTTGCTGATAAACTTGCATCAGGTTCTCGGCCTGGCTCAACGAACTGAACCCAGAAAGGCTCAGGCCGATAAGAATGGGGAGCAATTTCTTCATTTGCATTCCTTGTGGTGAAGCAGTATTTAGCGCGATCAAACTGTAAAATTATTGCGGATTCTAGCAGAAGCCGCTACCGCAAAAGGTTGGCGTTACGTGCCATAGGGCATTAATGTGCCTCAATTTAACACATGACTGCTCAAACGGCAGTCAAACGTCTCTGAAATTCACATTTTATTCACTATTAGTGCCAGGACATTAGCCATGCTTAAGCCAGACAACCTGCCCGTTACATTTGGCAAAAACGATGTAGAAATTATTGCACGAGAAACACTTTATCGCGGCTTTTTTTCATTAGATCTTTATAGATTTCGCCATCGTCTATTCAACGGACAAATGAGTCATGAGGTCCGACGGGAAATTTTTGAACGCGGTCACGCCGCAGTCTTGCTACCCTTTGACCCAGTGCGCGATGAAGTTGTACTGATTGAGCAGATACGAATCGCCGCGTATGACACTAGCGAAACGCCCTGGTTACTGGAAATGGTTGCCGGGATGATTGAAGAAGGTGAGAGTGTGGAAGATGTTGCCCGTCGCGAAGCGATTGAAGAGGCGGGACTAAAAGTGAAACGGACCAAACCGGTGTTAAGTTTCCTGGCAAGCCCGGGCGGCACCAGCGAGCGTTCGTCAATTATGGTGGGCGAAGTGGACGCCACGACCGCAAGCGGTATTCACGGTCTGGCTGATGAAAACGAAGATATTCGCGTTCATGTGGTAAGTCGGGAACAGGCATACCAATGGGTAGAAGAGGGGAAAATCGACAACGCAGCGTCGGTCATCGCTTTGCAATGGCTGCAACTGCATCATCAAGCGTTAAAAAATGAGTGGGCATAAATGAAGCGTTACACACCTGACTTTCCTGAAATGATGCGCCTGTGCGAGATGAACTTTTCACAATTGCGCCGTTTGTTACCGCGCAATGACGCACCCGGTGAAACTGTAAGCTATCAGGTGGCAGATGCACAATATCGGCTAACGATTGTGGAATCGACCCGATACACTACCCTGGTGACTATTGAACAGATTGCGCCCGCGATCAGTTACTGGAGCCTTCCGTCGATGACGGTGCGTCTGTATCATGACGCGATGGTGGCTGAAGTGTGTTCAAGTCAGCAGATTTTCCGCTTCAAAGCGCGGTATGATTATCCTAATAAAAAGTTGCATCAACGCGACGAAAAGCATCAAATTAATCAGTTTTTAGCGGACTGGTTGCGATACTGTTTAGCACATGGAGCGATGGCGATTCCGGTTTATTAGCGTCGTGAAACCTAAGGACACCATTTGGAAAGCCTGTTAACCCTTCCTCTGGCTGGTGAGTCCAGAGTCAGGATTTTACAAATTACCGATACTCACCTGTTTGCGCAAAAGCACGAAGCCCTGTTAGGGGTGAACACCTGGGAAAGTTACCAGGCGGTGCTGGAGGCGATTCGCCCACACCAGCACGAATTCGACCTGATTGTCGCGACAGGTGATTTAGCGCAGGATCAAACGGCTGCGGCCTATCAGCACTTCGCTGAAGGCATCGCAAGTTTTCGTGCGCCCTGCGTCTGGCTGCCGGGCAACCATGATTTCCAGCCTGCGATGTACAGCGCGCTACAGGACGCGGGTATATCTTCAGCGAAACGCGTGTTTATCGGTGAACAGTGGCAAATCCTGTTGCTGGACAGCCAGGTGTTTGGCGTACCGCACGGTGAGCTAAGCGAGTTTCAACTCGAGTGGCTGGAACGTAAACTGGCTGATGCGCCAGAGCGCCATACCTTGCTGTTGCTGCATCATCATCCGTTGCCTGCGGGCTGTAGCTGGCTTGACCAACACAGCCTGCGTAACGCGGGCGAACTGGATAACGTGCTGGTGAAGTTTCCGCACGTCAAATATCTGTTATGCGGCCATATCCATCAGGAACTGGATCTCGACTGGAACGGTCGTCGCCTGCTGGCAACGCCATCGACCTGCGTGCAGTTTAAGCCGCACTGTTCCAACTTCACGCTGGACACCATCGCGCCCGGTTGGCGTACGCTGGAACTCCATGCCGATGGTACGCTGACCACAGAAGTACACCGCCTGGCAGACTCCCGTTTCCAACCAGATACCGCTTCAGAAGGTTACTGATGTCGACGCTTCTTTATTTACACGGTTTCAATAGTTCGCCGCTTTCTGCGAAAGCGAGCTTGTTGAAAAACTGGCTGGCGGAACATCACCCTGACGTTGAGCTGATTATTCCGCAGTTACCGCCGTATCCTTCCGATGCGGCAGAACTGCTGGAATCCATTGTCCTGGAACATGGCGGCGATTCGCTGGGTATTGTCGGTTCGTCACTGGGGGGATATTACGCCACCTGGTTGTCGCAATGTTTTATGCTGCCCGCAGTGGTGGTAAACCCGGCGGTGCGCCCGTTTGAACTGCTGACGGACTATCTCGGTCAGAACGAGAACCCCTACACCGGGCAGCAATATGTGCTAGAGTCTCGCCATATTTACGATCTTAAAGTCATGCAGATTGACCCGCTGGAAGCGCCGGATTTGATCTGGCTGCTGCAACAGACGGGAGATGAAGTGCTGGATTACCGCCAGGCGGTGGCGTACTACGCTTCCTGCCGCCAGACTGTTATAGAAGGCGGCAACCACGCATTCACGGGCTTCGAAGATTATTTCAACCCGATCGTCGATTTTCTTGGTCTGCACCATCTCTGACGATCAACTCGAATTACTAACTTAAACCATGACGCAAACTTATAACGCTGATGCCATTGAGGTACTCACCGGGCTTGAGCCGGTTCGCCGCCGTCCGGGGATGTATACCGATACCACTCGCCCTAACCATTTGGGGCAAGAAGTCATTGATAACAGTGTGGATGAAGCACTGGCGGGTCACGCAAAACGCGTGGACGTTATTTTACATGCTGACCAGTCGCTGGAAGTGATTGACGATGGCCGTGGGATGCCGGTGGATATTCACCCGGAAGAAGGTGTTCCGGCGGTAGAACTGATTCTTTGCCGTTTGCACGCGGGCGGTAAATTTTCTAACAAAAACTACCAGTTCTCTGGCGGTCTGCACGGCGTGGGGATCTCGGTGGTTAACGCCCTGTCAAAGCGCGTAGAAGTTAACGTGCGCCGCGATGGTCAGATTTATAACATCGCCTTTGAAAATGGCGAAAAGGTGCAGGATTTGCAGGTTGTCGGCACTTGCGGTAAACGCAATACCGGTACCAGCGTGCACTTCTGGCCGGATGAAACCTTCTTTGACAGCCCGCGCTTCTCTGTTTCACGCCTTACACATGTGCTGAAAGCCAAAGCGGTATTGTGTCCTGGCGTTGAGATCACTTTTAAAGATGAGATCAACAATACCGAACAACGCTGGTGCTATCAGGACGGTCTGAATGATTACCTGGCGGAAGCGGTAAACGGCCTGCCGACACTGCCGGAAAAACCGTTTATCGGTAACTTTAACGGTGAAACGGAAGCCGTTGACTGGGCGCTGCTGTGGCTGCCGGAAGGTGGCGAACTGCTGACCGAAAGTTACGTCAACCTGATCCCAACGATGCAGGGCGGTACGCACGTTAACGGTCTGCGTCAGGGGCTGCTGGATGCGATGCGTGAGTTTTGCGAATACCGCAACATCCTGCCGCGCGGCGTGAAGCTGTCGGCGGAAGATATCTGGGATCGCTGTGCCTATGTGCTGTCAGTAAAAATGCAGGATCCGCAGTTTGCCGGGCAGACCAAAGAGCGTCTCTCTTCGCGTCAGTGCGCGGCATTCGTTTCTGGCGTGGTGAAAGATGCCTTTACCCTGTGGCTGAACCAGAACGTTCAGGCGGCTGAACTGCTGGCGGAGATGGCGATTTCCAGTGCCCAGCGCCGTATGCGTGCGGCCAAAAAAGTGGTGCGTAAAAAGCTGACCAGCGGCCCGGCACTGCCTGGCAAACTGGCTGATTGTACCGCGCAGGACCTTAACCGTACCGAACTGTTCCTCGTGGAAGGTGACTCCGCAGGCGGATCTGCCAAGCAGGCGCGCGATCGTGAATATCAGGCGATCATGCCGCTGAAAGGTAAGATCCTTAACACCTGGGAAGTTTCTTCCGACGAAGTGCTGGCCTCGCAGGAAGTGCATGATATTTCGGTAGCGATCGGTATCGATCCTGACAGCGATGATCTTAGCCAACTGCGTTATGGCAAGATCTGTATCCTGGCGGATGCTGACTCCGATGGTCTGCACATTGCCACGTTGCTCTGCGCCTTGTTTGTAAAACACTTCCGTACGCTGGTGAAACATGGTCACGTATATGTAGCGCTACCACCGCTCTACCGCATTGACCTTGGCAAAGAGGTCTATTACGCCTTGACGGAAGAAGAGAAAGAGGGCGTGCTCGAACAATTAAAACGCAAGAAAGGCAAGCCAAATGTCCAGCGTTTTAAAGGTCTGGGTGAAATGAACCCGCTGCAACTACGTGAAACCACGCTCGACCCGAACACTCGCCGTCTGGTGCAGTTGACCATCGATGATGAAGACGATCAGCGTACCGACGCGATGATGGATATGCTGTTGGCGAAGAAACGCTCGGAAGATCGCCGTAACTGGTTGCAAGAGAAAGGTGACATGGCGGAGATTGAGGTCTGATAATCTTCCCGTCAGGAGAATAAAACATAGCCCGGTATACACGTGTATACCGGGCTTTTTTTATCAAAATTCCATTTTCACCGTGAATTGCACTTCACGCGGATCGCCAATCTGATTCCCCAGATTATTTGTGGCGATGGAAGAGGTGTAATACGTTTTATCAAACAGGTTTTTGACGTTTAATTGCAGTGTGACCGGATACTGCAATTTCATTTTGTATGCGGCGAAGGCATCGGCAACAAAATAGCCTGGCAGATAATAGTCAGCCCCATTGGTTGCCGAACGACGGCTTACACCATGTCCGCCACCGCCAAACGTCAGTGTGTTATTGCCTGGCATGTTATGAATATCATAGGTCAGGAATAGCGAACCGGTATGACGAGGAACATTCGGCAATGGTTTTCCTGCATAATCAGGATCTTCCAGAACCTTAGCATCGGTATAGCCGTAGCTGGCAATGATATTAATGTTTTCAGTTAATGCTCCCGCAAGGTCGACTTCTACCCCTCTAGAACGAACGCGGCCTGCCGTTTTGGCGATGGTTTCATCACCAATACTTTCGGTATACAACACGTTACGTTTATGGATATCAAACAGCGCAATATCTGCGGTTATACCATCGAACAGCTCGAATTTTGCCCCGACTTCGTAAGCATTAGATGATTCCGGTGGAAGATCGCCAATGTAGCTGGCAATTGACGACTGCGGCATAAATGTTTGCGAATAATTAGCAAATAAGGATACCGATGGCGTCAGTTTGTAGACTAACCCCAGTTTGGGCGTCCATTGTTCATCGCGGCTGTCAGTATTGACATTAAAAGGACGGCCTTTACCCGCATATTGTGTGTAATACTGATAGCGGAGCCCGGCGACAGCAATCCAGTTATCTGTCAGATAGAGCGCATCCTGTACATAAGCTGAGTAGCTCTCCTGTTTGATCGTCTGATCGCTGTCCGACGCCGAGACCGTTGTGCATTTGCTGGTATTGCCATAAACAGGGTTGTAGATATTGAAATCTTTAGCGTTTTTACAGCGAATCATATCTGTGCGCAGAAGATCATAATATTCATATGATACCCCACCCAGAATCTCATTATAGAATCCAGCAATATCAACATTCCCTTGCAGATCCGCACGAGTAGAATGCATACGCTGGGTAGATCCCTGAGTTGCATCAACACGCCGTGTCAGCGTTCCTGTCGTTGCATCATACGCGGTAACACGAGCCTGATTATCGCTGTATTTATCCTGGCTGTAGCTGTAATCAAAGCGCGCTGTCCACTGGCTATTGAGATGATATTCTGCGTTGAGTTGCGCCAGATCGGACTGACCATCTGTAATATTAAACGGTTCGTCGAAACGTATTTTTCGATCAACGTTTACGGGCTGTTTCGTCGTAAGGTCGAAAATCGTTCCACGATCGAACGGCGTTTTATAATCCCGATGTGAATAGAGCATGGTTACTGTTGCATTATCACCAAACCAGGTGAGTGATGGGGCAATAAATGTGCTGCGCTCTTTACCGAAATTCCGCCAGTAATCTTCATCCTGCACTTCCCCCGTCAGGCGGTATGCCAGCTGAGTGCCTTCAATGGGACCTGTGATATCCAGTTGCCCAGTGCCTCCGCCAAAACTGGAGGAAGTGGCTGAGACAGTACCATGGAATGTTTTTTCCGGGCGCTTTGTCACGACGTTAATCAGTCCGCCAGGATCGAGAATGCCATACAGCGTGGAGGCCGGACCTTTTAGCACTTCTACACGTTCTGTTGCAGCGTTGAAGCTGCGAGGAAGTACGGTTCGCAGACCGTTGGTCATGATGGAGCCATCCCGGTTTGCGCCAAACCCACGGCGTACAAAAGCATCCTGAGTCCCGCCTAATGTATTGGTCTGTACCACGTTACTGACGTTATAAAGCGCCTCATCCAGCGTCGTCGCATTCTGATTTTCCAGAACCTGATCGCTAACCGTATTGACCACCTGCGGGATATCCAGCATCGGCATATCGGTTAATGTCGCCGTGGAGGTGCTCAGAGGTTGATAACCATCGGTCGCCTCAGTTGCGGTATTTGCATCCGCTGTAACAGTGATTGTTTCGCCATCTTTGGTCGTTGCAGTGTCGGTTGCATGAATCATTGGTGCTGCAAAGAGCAGTGAAAAGAGCGCCCGACCTTTGATTCCTGAGAATGAAGGTGTGAACTTAGCCATTTAGTCTGTTATCCCAAAAACTCACGGATTGTCGTGAGTGAAAATTGTTTCTTGTTGCTCACTAAGCACTATCCGTTTGTTATTTCGCCATCGGATATGTAATTGAGAATCATTCAATCATGAGGTGATGTAGTAGTAAATGAGAAATAACAAAAAATTGCTACATGTGTTTTTATGAGAGGTTAATGCAATTAAATTGATGGTAATTTATTAATATTTAATAGTTTTATTTTTGTATTTAAAAATATTTCACCTGTTATTTACCTTGTTTTTGTATGGCTTTTAACTTCTTGACTACTACATTTTGTGGCGTCAAACTCTCAAAAGAGAATGAGTTTTATTTTTGTTTGTCTTTGATTAAGTTGGCGTACACGTGGCACATAACGCAAAAGGGCAGGGGCTGATCCTCGACAATGTTTCTGCCGGGTATCACAAGAAAATCATTGTTGATGGTGTTTCTTTCTCCGTTCCCACAGAAAAAATGACCGTTCTGGTTGGGGCAAACGGCTGTGGAAAGTCGACGTTGCTCAGCACCATTGCACGTATCTTGCAACCTATGGGCGGCTCGATATTGCTGGATGGTAAAGCGATTCACGAGCAACCAACGAAAGCGTTATCCCGTAGACTTGGGATCTTGCCGCAGTCGCCATTATTGCCGGAGGGCTTAACCGTTTATGAACTGGTGTCGCGTGGGCGTTTTCCCTGGCAGAATTTCATACGTCAATGGAGCGACGCCGACGAGCAGGCGGTAGAAGAGGCCCTGAAATTAACCGGAACGCAGGAGTTTGCGCATTTACCGGTTGAAAAACTCTCTGGTGGGCAGCGCCAGCGTTGCTGGATTGCGATGGTATTAGCGCAAAAGACGCCTTATATCCTGCTGGATGAACCCACAACCTGGCTTGATTTACGTTATCAGGTTGAAATTCTTGAGTTATTACATGACTTAACGCGTCATCACGGGCGTACAGTCGTCGTGGTGTTGCATGATCTGAATTTTGCCGTCAATTATGGCGATACGTTGATATTTTTACGCCAGGGGAAAGTGGTGCGTGTGTTGAATGAGGGGGAGCATTGCACGCCTGAGCTGGTAAAAGCTGTCTTTGACGTTGATGTTCACGCATCAATAAATCCTCTGACGGGAAAACCGTTCTTCATGCCGTTTCGTGGTGTAGAAAAAGTATGATGCGCACAGGGCTGGTTACTGTAATTTTCCTCGCCTTACTGCTGGTGGGATGCGTGGTATATCCAGGGATTGGTGCCCGATTTATTGCACCACAAACGGTGTTGCAGGCATTTCTTCATTTTGATCCGCAAAACTTCGATCACAACGTAATTGTAAGACTCCGTTTGCCGCGTTTAGCGGCAGCATTGCTTACCGGTGCTTCTCTTGGTGTTGCCGGTGCTTTGTTGCAGGCTGTCATTCGTAACCCATTGGGGGAGCCACATATTTTAGGCTTAAATGCCGGAGCCGCTCTTGCTGTCGTTGCCGCCAGTGCGCTTGGACTGGCCTTTCCTGTTGGACGCCCACTGCTGGCATCTACGGGGGGCGCGTTATTGTTCCTGTTGATATTGCTGCTTTCCTCCGCAGGGCGTTCAGGGTTAACGCCAATGAAAGTTACTTTATGCGGCGTGGCGCTATCGGCGTTCGTGTCCTCAATAACGGCGGCAATCCTGATTCTTGACGAGCAAACGCTGCTGGCAATGCGGACATGGTTAGCGGGTGATTTAGCGGGGCAGGATTGGGCGACGTTGGGTACGTCCGGCTGGTTTTCTCTGGGGGGATTTGTATTAGCCCTTTACCTCGCGCCCTCTCTTAATATGCTGGCTCTGGGCGATCGCATGGCGCAAGGTCTGGGCGTCTCGGTTCTACGGACGCGGACATTCACTTTGATCGCGATCGCGTTGCTCTGCGGTGCTGCCGTATCGATTGCTGGCCCCATTGGCTTTGTCGGTTTGCTAGTACCGCAGATTGTCCGGCGTTTGGTATCAGCGGATCTGCGCGTTCTGCTCCCTCTTTCAGCTTGTGTCGGCGCGCTTTTGTTATTACTGGCAGATATTATTGCCCGGACGCTTTTCACGCCCCATGAGTTAGCGACCGGTGTCATGACGGCGTTAGTTGGTGCGCCCGTTTTTGTCATTATGGCGACGAGGATGTTCAAATGAGTCGGATAATGAACGTCGGGCTACGCCCACTACGTGTTGGTAAGTTTTCGACACTGGTACGCCCTAAAAATCTGGTGTTGCTTGGTGGGCTGTTTCTGTTTGCGGTTGGAATACTGATATTCGGTCTGATGCATGGCTCTTTCTCCGTCCCGGCATCGGAAGTAGGACGAGCATTGTTCTCTCCTGAAAACGTAAGCACAGACGCACGTTATATTGTGCAGGATATTCGCTTGCCGAGAGCCATCATGGCATTGCTATGCGGGGCCATGTTAGGTATGGCGGGGGCCGCAATGCAATCCATTGCGCGTAACGGCCTTGCCGATCCCGGTTTAATCGGCGTCAAAGAAGGATGTAGCGTGGCGGTGCTGTGGCTGATTTTCCAGTTTCCAATGCTGGGAATGTTCTGGCGTCCAGTGGCTGGTCTTGCTGGTGGCTTGTTGGTGGCTTTAATCGTGATTTTTTGCGCGCGCGATATTTCCCGTCCGCGATTTGTTCTGATTGGCATTGGTGTTTCCTGGTTTTTCGCCGCCGGTATCGGTGTATTTATGACCACTGCAGATGTTCGAGATGTACAAACTGCATTGATGTGGCTATCGGGAAGCCTGCATGCAGCTAACTGGATGTTAGTCGGTATTTCAGCCTGTTGGATGTTGCCAGCCGCTCTTTTATTGCTATTCACCGCCCGGACGGCGGATATCGCTCTGCTTGGTCATCAGGTTGCCACCGGGTTAGGGGTGAATAGTTCTCGTCTGGCGTTGCTACGTGTCGCCGCACCAATAATCCTGACAGCCGTCTGCGTTTCGTGTGTTGGTAACATCGGTTTTGTCGGATTGATAGCACCCCATATATCACGTTTTATTCTACGTGGCGGGCAGACGACATTACTGCTGGGGAGCGCCGTATCGGGGGCGTTGTTAGTTATCCTGGCGGATAGCATTGGTCGTTTGGCTTTTTTGCCTTTGCAACTGCCTGCCGGAATCATTATTTCATTGATTGGTGGACCATTCTTTTTGCTACTGCTCTGGCAGCGCAGGAACAGTTTTTAATGGGAGTTATATGCGTTTATTTTTTTCTCTGCTGATACTGTTGTCATTCTTTGCCCGCGCGACAGAACCTGTTCAGGTCTTTACTGATGATTTAGGGCGCAAAGTCACAGTTCCTGCTCATCCAAAGAGAATTGTCTCTTTACACGATCTTGATATCACTATTCCTCTGATTGAGCTCGGTGTACCTCCTGTCGCCAGCCACGGGCGAACCCGGCCTGACGGTAGCCATTTCATTCGATCAGGCGCGTTATTGACAGGTGTCGACTTTGATAATTCATCGATCGCTTTTATTGGCACCGCTGATATTGATATTGAAGCGATTGTGGCGGCAAAGCCTGATCTGATCATCACAGAACCGACCCGTAATACGCCCATTGAACAACTGGAAAAAATTGCGCCCACGGTGAGCATTGATCATCTCAAAGGGGGCGCGCCAGAAATCTACCGCAAGCTGGCAGAACTTACAGGAACGCAGTCGCAGCTGGCGATACTTGAACGCCGCTATCAGGCACAAATCAATGCGCTGAAGGCGACGCTGGACAGCCAAAAAATAACGGTATCGGTGATTCAGGCAAATCAGGGAAAAATTAATGTGATGCATAGCTATCATTCGCTGGGGCGGGTATTACGCGATGCTGGTTTTCGTTTTCCGCCGCTGATTGAGAGCATTCCTGAAGGTGGACGAATGGATGTGAGCGCGGAGCGTTTACCTGAACTGGATGCCGATTTTGTTTTTGCAACCTGGCGCGGTGACACCGGTGGTAAACCTCAGGATGAGCTGGCAGCAATGGAAAAAGTCATGCCGGGATGGTGTCAGTTTCTGACGGCCTGTCGTTCCGGGCGCTATGTGCTGATTTCTCGTGAAGAGGCGATTTCTAACTCCTTTGCATCTCTGGGGCTAATGGCTGCGCAGATACAATCACAAATTGCGGGACGACCTCTACCGGAGGCTAAATGATCCAGAAAGACAAAACGCGGGTTGATATTTATGGTGAGCGTTTTCGCACTCGCGCGAGTCAGTTAACGCCTGGGTTAAGAGCTGTCGCCAGCTACATTAATGAGCATCGTGAAGTGGTACTCGAGCAAACGGCGATGGAAATTGCGGCCACGTTGAACACTTCCGATGCCACAGTTATCAGGGCTATACAGGCCCTGGGGTTTGCCGGGCTGCGAGATCTGAAACGCACTCTGGAACAGTGGCTTGGTCCAGCCCTTAGTTCCAGCGAAAAGATGTCTACGACGGTGAGTAACTTGACGAGCGATGTTAACACCGCAATCGACTTTGTTCTTGAAGGGCATTTGTATACCTGTAATGTCCTGTCAGAGCCTGAAAACCGCCACGCGCTTGCGCAAGCTGTAGCGTTGTTGGTGCAGGCACGGCAAGTCGCAATTTTTGGCATTGGCGCTTCGGGTATTCTGGCGGACTATACCGCACGACTATTCAACCGCATAGGCTTGCCAGCCACGGCGCTAAACCGTACGGGTATTGGCCTTGCCGAGCAACTGATCGCGCTTCAACGTGGCGATGTTCTGATCATGATGGCGCAAAAATCTGCGCACCGGGAAGGGCTGACAACGCTGCGTGAAGCGAGACGGCTGGGGATCCCTGTTATTTTGCTGACAAACGCGCTGGATTCACGTTTTAGCAAAGACGCCAGTATCGTGATTCATGTTCCGCGCGGGGATGAAAAGGGGAAAACGCCACTACATGGTACGGTATTGTTGTGCCTGGAAATGATTGTTTGGTCGGTGGCTTCCGCGGTGCCGCAGCGTGCGGTTAAAACCATTAAGCGAATCAACGATTTCCATCGGGGTTTGAAAACGGGAAGAAAGAATGGCTAATCTGACCTGAGGCCGGTTGCAACACCGGCCTCTTTTCAGGAATGTTAAATCCCCGGTTGCAGGATGCGGATATTCATCTCCAGCACATCGCCTTTTACGGCCTCGCTGTACGCTTTCATGTGCGGGGTCTGCAAGTGCGCTTCAAGATGCGCGATGCTTTCCCACTGCTCAATCATCACGATAGAGTCCGGCGCCATAGACTGGAAACTCACGCCAGCAGCGCAATCCACCATCGGCGCATAGCCGTGGCAACCTTCTTCCTTCAGTACGGTTGGAACGATTTTAGCAAATTGATCCAATACCGCCTGACGGTGATGTTGACCAGGACGAGTACGGATTTCTGCGATTACTGTAATCATGGTTAACTCCTTCTAAAGCCAGAGCCCTAGTTAACCAAAAATCTCTACAAGATGCTTGCGATATTCTTCAGTATAGCGGGGAACATCAGGCATTTTTATCACGTCATTAGCGATAAATGTCGGCAGCGGTTCCATACCCAGGAATTGGTTTGCTTTATGGAACGGCAGATACACGCCGTCAACGCCGACGCCGTGGAAGAATTGATCTTTTTCGGTGAAGGCTTCCATTGGTGCGTTCCAGGTCAGGGAAAGCATATATTTTTTGCCCTGTACCAGGCCGCCAGAACCGTATTTTTTTGACGGATCTTTGCGGGTACGACCATCGCTGGCATACAGCGTGCCGTGACCTTCGGTGAACACATCATCGATATATTTCTTCACCGTCCACGGTGCGCCCATCCACCAACCTGGCATCTGCCAGATCACCACATCAGCCCAGAGAAAGTTTTGTACTTCGGCTTTGACATCGTAGTCGCTCTCGGCGCGAACGATGCGGACATCATGCCCGAGGTCGCGCAGCGTACCATCCGCGACTTCGGTCAGGGTGTCGTTCAGTTGACCATTGGAGTGGGCGAATTTCTTCGCGCCGTTGATAATCAGGATGTTGCTCATTTTTTATCCTCAGGGTGAGACGTTTGCCGACTATAGTACGTCACAGAGCGGTGCGGTGAAATTAGCAAAATGTGCAAAGTCTTTTGCGAATTTTGCAAAAATATCACCACTACCAGCTTACCTTCGCCTCAAATCCACCTTGTTCCGCATTCCCAAACACAACATTCATGCCATGCAATTTGGCGATTCGCTGGACAATCGATAGCCCAAGCCCGCTGCCGGTAGCGGTTTGTCCTGGTGGGCGGTAGAAACGTTCACCAATTCGCGCCAGCGCCTCTGGCGTCACACCGGGGCCGTTGTCTCTTACGGTGAAATTATCTGCATTTAGAGTGACGTCCACCACGCTGCCCTGTGGACTGTAACGTACTGCGTTATCCAGCAGATTTCGTACCAGTAGACTTAGCAATAGTGGTTGTCCGGTACGTTTGATGCCGTGGGCATTGAGCGTCAGCCGCACGTCAATTTTTGCCTGCTGCGCTGTATGGTAAATATCCATCACCGACGATTGCAGGAGGTCTTCAAGCGGGATCTCCGCGACGTCCTGAAGGTTATCCAGTGAGTCGAGCCGCGACAGGGTGAGCAACTGATCAACCAGGCGGGTGGCGCGATCGATCCCCGAATGTAATTGCATCAGTGCTTTTTTCCGTGCCTGCGGATCATCGTCAGAAAGCTGTGCGACTTCGGTTTGTACTTTCAGTGCTGTTAATGGGCTGCGCAGTTCGTGAGCTGCATCAGAGGTAAAGCGGCGCTCACGGACCATCATCGCATGTGTGCGGGCGAACAGTTGATTCAACGACTCGACCAGTGGACTTACTTCGCTGGGTACGCCAGTAGTATTGAGTGGTTTTTCCGAGTCAGGGTCACGCATACGTAGCGCCAGCGCCAGTTTGTTCAGCGGTGCGAGTTCACGCCCCAGTAGTACCATCATGATGATTAACATAATGGGCAGGGCGATAAGCCACGGGATCAGTTGTCCGATGACAATCGCCAGCGCCATGTCTTCACGGTATTCCCATTCCTGACCTACAACGATGCGGTATTTACCATCAGACGACGTCATCCAGACAAAACGCCAGGGATCATCTTCATCTACCAGTTGACCGTTAGTAAATCCTTCACGTTTATAGCTGTAGGGAATGTCTTTTCCGTTATCGCCATCATTGAGCACCATTTTGCCGTCGTGGGTAAAGATGGCAAAGGTCAACGCATCGTCATCCACATGACCATGTTTTAATTTATTTGGTGTCCGTGCCATGCGATCCGCAGCGTTAATCTCGTTGAGATCGAGCGTACTTAACCGTTTGGCAAACAGCATCAGTTGGGTGTCGAACAGTTCATCGACGTTATCCGTTGTTTGCTTCCAGGCGACAAAGCTGGAAAGCAGCCAGGTCACCGAGGCCAGAATTAAAAAGATTAGCGTCAGCCTGACTCGCAGACTAAGACGTTGGTTAAATTTCATTTCTCACCTAATGTGTAGCCTATACCGTGAACGGTACGAATAAAGTCACTGCCAAGTTTGCGCCGCAGATGATGCACATGCACTTCAACGGCATTGCTGGTGACCTCTTCGTCCCAGGTATACAGTTTTTCTTCAATCAGTTTGCGTGGCAGTACCCGACCAGCGTTACGCATCAGTAATTCCAACAGGGCAAATTCTTTTGGTTTCAGCGTTAAGGGTTCGCCAGCCAGCGTGGCGATACGTTTGCCGGGGTCGAGCATGACGTTACCGTGGCGCAGCTCGTTGCTGGCCTGGCCGTTGGTTCGGCGCATCAGAGCTTCCAGCCTGGCGGCCACTTCTATCAATGCAAAAGGTTTGCACAGATAATCGTCGGCTCCCAGGCGCAAACCTTCCACGCGTTCGGCCAGAGCGTCGCGAGCGGTGAGAATCAGTACCGGTTCACGCTGACCTTTACTCCGCCACTCGCGTAAAATATCGCGACCATCCATTCCCGGTAAGGTGAGATCAAGGATCACCGCGTCATAAGGCGCGCTATAAAGCGCCTCTTTTCCCTGACGGCCTTCCGTAAACCAGTCGACGCTAAAACCCATCTTACTCAGACCTGTTTTGATGCCATCGCCAATCAGCATGTCATCTTCTATCAGTAAAATTCGCATCTTTTCATCCCTGCGATAACTGTATTTGTTGCAAGTAAACCGTGTTGTAACGTGCTCTGTACAGCCCTAAATTTTCTTTTTTTTCCTTAAGAAGTTGTTAAGGACTATCTTGTTTAATACTCGGAAACAGACATTAAAGGGAGTAACAAACATGAAAAAATTCGCAGCAGCAATTGCAGTAATAGCCCTGTGCAGCGCACCGGTAATGGCAGCAGAGCAGGGGGGTTTTTCTGGCCCATCGGCAACACAAAGTCAGACCGGAGGATTCCAGGGGCCGAACGGCAGCGTAACTAACGTAGAAAACGCGAAATCTCTGCGTGACGACACCTGGGTAACTCTGCGTGGCAATATCGTTGAGCGCATCTCTGACGATCTGTATCTGTTCAAAGATGCCAGCGGCACCATCAATGTAGATATCGACCACAAACGCTGGAACGGTGTGACGGTAACGCCGAAAGATACGGTTGAGATTCAGGGCGAAGTGGATAAAGACTGGAACTCTGTTGAAATTGACGTTAAACAGATCCGCAAAGTAAACCCGTAATTTTACCGCTCCCGGGACGCGTTCCCGGGAATAATTTCGCAGGGAGGCAAAATGACAAACCTGACACTGGATGTAAACATTATCGATTTCCCTTCAACCCGCGTGGCGATGTTGCCACATCGCTGTAGCCCTGAGTTGCTCAACTACAGCGTGGCAAAATTTATCATGTGGCGCAAAGAGACGGGGCTTTCTCCTGTTAACCAAAGCCAGACTTTTGGCGTCGCCTGGGACGATCCTGCCACCACCGCGCCTGAAGCATTTCGCTTTGATATCTGCGGCAGCGTTAACGAACCGATTCCGGATAATCGTTATGGCGTGAGTAATGGTGAACTTACTTCGGGACGTTATGCCGTAGCCCGCCATGTTGGCGACCTGGATAACATATCTCATACCATCTGGGCCATCATTCGCCGCTGGCTTCCTGAAAGTGGTGAGAAAATGCGTAAAGCACCGCTCCTGTTTCACTACACCAATCTTGCCGAAGGGATGACAGAGCAGCGACTGGAAACGGATGTTTATGTGCCGTTGGTGTGATGGGGAATCTTGTGAGCCAAATGTGTCTTTGTGCTTGATAAGTGGGTCGTTAACGAAAAGATTACTGCTCGCAAAAATTCTAAGTACCGCGATGCAGAGCATACCGTTTTGCAGCAGGTCGAGTATCTGGCGCTGGATAATTCGGTCACTGGTTATAACCGTTATCGCGCGGGAGAGGTTGATCTGACCTGGGTTCCGGCGCAGCAAATTCCTGCTATCGAAAAATCGTTGCCAGGCGAGTTGCAGATTATCCCGCGTCTGAACAGCGAATATTACAACTTCAATATGCAGAAAACGCCGTTTGACGACGTGCGTGTGCGGCGGGCGTTATATTTGACGGTCGACAGACAGTTAATCGCGCAAAAGGTACTTGGGCTGCGAACCCCTGCAACTACGTTGACGCCGCCAGAAGTTGAAGGCTTTAACGCGCCGACGTTCGATGAACTGCAACAGCCAATGAGTGAGCGCGTGGCGACGGCAAAAGCATTGCTGAAACAGGCGGGATACGACGCCTCTCACCCGCTACGCTTTGAACTGTTCTACAACAAATACGATCTGCATGAGAAAACGGCGATAGCCTTGTCTTCCGAATGGAAAAAATGGCTTGGCGCACAGGTGACGCTGCGCACGATGGAGTGGAAAACGTATCTTGATGCCCGGCGTAGCGGTGATTTCATGTTGTCGCGGCAGTCGTGGGATGCGACGTATAATGATGCTTCCACTTTCCTGAACACGCTTAAAAGCGATAGTGAAGAGAACGTCGGTCACTGGAAAAACACGCAGTATGACGCGTTATTGAATCAGGCGGCGCAAACCACCGATGCGGGGAAACGTAATGCGCTGTATCAACAGGCCGAGGCCATTATCAACCAGCAGGCTCCGCTCATTCCCATCTACTATCAACCGCTGATCAAACTGCTTAAACCCTACGTTGGCGGTTTCCCGCTGCATAATCCTCAGGATTATGTCTACAGCAAAGAGTTGTATATCAAGGCACATTGATGCCTTTATCGCCGCCGGAGCACGTCCGGCGGCGCTAATGACGCTGATCTCCTGTGACTCGACGCGGCAGATAATGTAGTATCTCCAGCAATATTGCCCCTTTGAAGGCTGGCGAATAAGTTGAGGAATCAGAATTAATGAGCGATATGGCAGAGCGCCTTGCGCTGCATGAGTTTACGGAGAACGCCTACTTAAACTACTCCATGTACGTGATCATGGACCGTGCGTTGCCGTTTATTGGTGATGGTCTGAAACCCGTTCAACGCCGCATTGTGTATGCGATGTCAGAACTGGGCCTGAATGCGACCGCCAAATTTAAAAAGTCGGCTCGTACTGTCGGTGACGTACTGGGTAAATACCATCCGCATGGCGACAGCGCCTGCTATGAAGCGATGGTGCTGATGGCGCAGCCATTCTCTTACCGTTATCCGCTGGTGGACGGGCAGGGGAACTGGGGGGCGCCGGACGATCCGAAATCGTTCGCAGCAATGCGTTACACCGAATCCCGCCTGTCGAAATATTCCGAGCTTTTATTAAGTGAACTGGGGCAAGGAACGGCGGATTGGGTGCCAAACTTCGATGGCACGTTGCAAGAGCCGAAAATGCTCCCCGCCCGCTTGCCGAATATTTTACTTAACGGCACCACCGGCATTGCCGTCGGCATGGCGACGGATATTCCGCCGCACAACCTGCGTGAAGTCGCGCAGGCGGCAATCGCCTTAATTGAGCAGCCCAATACCACGCTCGACCAGTTACTGGATATCGTGCAGGGGCCGGACTACCCGACCGAAGCGGAAATCATTACCTCCCGAGCGGAGATCCGCAAAATCTACGAAAACGGTCGCGGTTCTGTGCGGATGCGCGCGGTGTGGAAGAAAGAAGATGGCGCGGTGGTTATCAGCGCACTACCGCATCAGGTTTCTGGCGCGCGCGTGCTGGAGCAGATTGCTGCGCAAATGCGCAACAAGAAGCTGCCGATGGTTGACGATCTGCGCGATGAATCTGACCACGAGAACCCGACCCGTCTGGTGATCGTGCCGCGTTCCAACCGCGTGGATATGGAGCAGGTGATGAATCACCTCTTCGCCACCACCGATCTGGAAAAGAGCTATCGTATTAACCTTAATATGATCGGTCTGGATGGGCGTCCGGCGGTGAAAAACCTGCGGGAAATCCTCTCCGAATGGCTGGTGTTCCGTCGTGATACCGTACGCCGCCGTCTGAACTATCGTCTGGAGAAAGTCCTCAAGCGCCTGCATATCCTGGAAGGTTTGCTGAAGGCGTTTCTCAACATCGATGATGTGATAGACATCATTCGTAATGAAGATGAACCGAAACCGGCGCTAATGTCGCGTTTTGATCTCTCGGAAACCCAGGCCGAAGCCATCCTCGAACTGAAACTGCGTCACCTCGCCAAACTGGAAGAGATGAAGATTCGCGGTGAGCAGAACGAGCTGGAAAAAGAGCGCGATCAGTTGCAGGGCATTCTGGCTTCCGAGCGCAAAATGAATAACCTGCTGAAGAAAGAGCTACAGGCCGACGCACAAGCGTATGGCGACGATCGCCGTTCGCCGCTGCAGGAACGCGAAGAAGCGAAAGCGATGAGCGAGCACGACATGCTGCCGTCTGAGCCGGTTACCATTGTGTTGTCGCAGATGGGCTGGGTGCGTAGTGCCAAAGGTCATGATATCGACGCCCCTGGTCTGAATTACAAAGCAGGTGACAGCTTTAAAGCTGCGGTGAAAGGTAAGAGTAACCAGCCTGTGGTGTTTGTAGACTCTACTGGACGCAGCTACGCCATCGACCCCATTACGCTGCCTTCAGCGCGTGGTCAGGGCGAACCGCTCACCGGTAAACTGACGTTGCCGCCAGGCGCTACCGTTGATCACATGCTAATGGAAAGCGACGATCAGAAACTATTGATGGCTTCCGATGCAGGTTACGGATTCGTCTGTACCTTCAACGATCTGGTGGCGCGTAACCGTGCAGGTAAGGCACTGATTACTCTCCCAGAAAATGCGCATGTTATGCCTCCAGTGGTGATTCAGGATCCTTCCGATATGTTGCTGGCGATTACTCTGGCTGGACGTATGCTGATGTTCCCGGTCAGTGAGCTCCCGCAACTGTCGAAGGGTAAAGGCAACAAGATCATTAACATCCCGTCGGCAGAAGCCGCTCGTGGCGAGGATGGTCTTGCACATCTATATGTCCTGCCCCCACAAAGTACGCTGACGATTCATGTCGGGAAACGCAAAATCAAACTGCGGCCGGAAGAGTTGCTGAAAGTGACCGGTGAGCGTGGCCGTCGCGGCACCTTGATGCGTGGTTTACAGCGTATTGACCGTGTCGAGATTGACTCCCCGCGGCGTGCTGACAGCGAAGAGTAAAATGCAGGAGAGGGCCGTACCTTCTCCTGTCAAAAAGGTGAACCGGATGAAACGTTGAAGTCGTCATCCGGTGCCGCATTTAGTCTGTATAAACAATAAAAATTCCCTTGAAACCGTTGTTTATTCATGCGTTGCGATTAACAATACGTTTTTCCAGAGAGCGGCTTTTAACAATGCCCTAACCTGATTTCAGGTGACGTACAATGCCAGTCTCTCAGATCTTCAGAGGGTGTTATGCTATATATCTTTCGTCTTATTATTACCGTTATTTACAGCATCTTAGTCTGTGTATTCGGCTCCATTTACTGCCTTTTCAGCCCGCGTAATCCGAAGCATGTGGCTACCTTCGGGCATATGTTTGGTCGTCTTGCGCCGCTGTACGGCCTGAAGGTCGAATGTCGCAAACCTGCTGATGCCGAAAGCTACGGTAATGCTATCTATATTGCTAACCATCAGAACAACTATGACATGGTGACGGCATCAAACATCGTGCAGCCGCCGACAGTCACTGTAGGTAAAAAGAGTTTGCTGTGGATCCCCTTCTTTGGGCAGTTGTACTGGTTAACCGGTAACTTATTGATCGACAGAAACAACCGTACTAAGGCACACGGCACTATCGCGGAAGTGGTGAATCACTTCAAAAAACGCCGTATTTCCATCTGGATGTTCCCGGAAGGTACCCGCAGCCGTGGTCGCGGCCTGCTACCGTTCAAGACCGGGGCATTTCACGCGGCAATTGCAGCAGGTGTGCCGATTATTCCCGTGTGCGTCTCTACAACTTCGAATAAGATTAATCTTAACCGGCTACACAACGGTCTGGTGATTGTCGAAATGCTGCCGCCAATTGATGTCAGTCAATATGGTAAAGATCAGGTTCGCGAGCTGGCGGCCCATTGTCGTTCGATAATGGAACAAAAAATCGCCGAGCTCGATAAAGAAGTCGCAGAACGCGAAGCCGCCGGAAAAGTTTAAGTCGGCAATCTGTATTTTTGCGGGAACACTTTCCTGCACGGTATTACTTTAGCCAGTTTTACATGGAGCAAATATGTCACTCAGTCGGCGTCAGTTCATTCAGGCATCGGGGATTGCACTTTGTGCAGGCGCTGTTCCCCTGAAGGCCAGCGCAGCCGGGCAACAGCAACCGCTACCCGTTCCGCCGCTGCTTGAATCTCGCCGTGGGCAACCGCTGTTTATGACTGTACAACGTGCGCACTGGTCATTTACGCCAGGAACGCGCGCGTCGGTCTGGGGAATCAATGGCCGTTACCTGGGGCCGACTATCCGCGTCTGGAAGGGCGACGATGTTAAGCTTATTTACAGCAACCGCCTGACAGAAAATGTCTCAATGACGGTGGCCGGGCTACAGGTACCTGGCCCGCTGATGGGCGGTCCGGCACGGATGATGTCGCCTAATGCTGACTGGGCGCCCGTACTCCCCATTCGCCAGAACGCCGCGACCTTGTGGTATCACGCCAATACCCCCAACCGCACGGCTCAGCAGGTCTATAACGGCCTTGCCGGGATGTGGCTGGTGGAAGATGAAGTCAGCAAGTCGCTGCCTATTCCCAACCATTATGGTGTGGATGATTTTCCGGTCATTATTCAGGATAAACGGCTGGATAACTTTGGTACGCCAGAATACAACGAACCGGGAAGCGGCGGCTTTGTTGGTGATACGCTGCTGGTTAACGGTGTACAAAGCCCGTACGTTGAAGTCTCGCGTGGCTGGGTGCGCTTGCGACTGCTGAACGCGTCGAACTCTCGTCGCTATCAACTACAGATGAGTGACGGACGCCCATTGCATGTAATTTCAGGCGATCAGGGATTCCTGCCAGCTCCTGTATCGGTGAAGCAACTTTCGCTGGCACCGGGCGAGCGTCGTGAGATTCTGGTGGATATGAGCAACGGTGATGAAGTGTCTATCACCTGTGGCGAAGCGGCGAGTATTGTTGATCGTATTCGTGGCTTCTTTGAGCCATCCAGCATTCTGGTTTCTACGCTGGTGCTAACGCTGCGCCCAACTGGGCTATTGCCGCTGGTCACTGACAGCCTGCCGATGCGCCTGTTGCCGACTGAAATTATGGCCGGTTCACCGATTCGTAGTCGTGATATTAGCCTGGGTGACGATCCTGGTATCAATGGGAAGTTGTGGGACGTCAACCGTATTGATGTCACCGCGCAGCAAGGAACGTGGGAGCGCTGGACGGTACGCGCGGACGAACCGCAAGCGTTCCATATTGAAGGCGTGATGTTCCAGATCCGTAACGTTAACGGCGCAATGCCGTTCCCGGAAGACAGAGGCTGGAAAGATACCGTTTGGGTCGACGGACAAGTGGAGCTGCTTGTCTATTTCGGTCAGCCTTCCTGGGCGCACTTCCCGTTCTACTTTAATAGCCAGACGCTGGAAATGGCCGATCGCGGCTCGATAGGGCAGCTGTTGGTCAATCCGATACCGTAATGGACCAATTAAATCTCCTGGCGATATGCAGTCACGGTGAGGAAAGACGTAAACAGACGGGCCTGAATCATTCAGGCCCGTCTGTTTATCAGGTTGAAAATAATCCTGGCAGCATCAGACTAAGCTGCGGGAAATAACAAATCATTGCCATTACTACAAACAATGCCAGAAACATTGGCAGTAATGGTTTTATTGCCCTGTCGATACTGACCTTACCAATGCTGCACCCCACAAACAGAATGGTGCCAACAGGTGGTGTGCAAAGGCCAATGGTTAAGTTGAAAACCATAATAATGCCGAAGTGAATCGGATCTATCCCCAGATGTTGGGCGATCGGCAGGAAAATAGGTGTAAATATCAGGATCGCCGGCGTGATATCCATAAAGGTACCGACGATCAACAGAATGATATTAATAATAAATAGAATGACCCATTTGTTATCCGAAACACTGGTAATCAGTTCGTTGATCAACTCAGGAACATCAGCATTCGTCATGGCCCATGACATCCCCATTGAACAGCCTACTAGTAACAGAACAATTGAACTGGTTACTACGGAGTCTAACAGGATATCATTGAGTTTCTTGATGGTGATTTCCCGGTAAATCATTGCCAGGGCTAAACTATAAATTACCGCAATTGCCGATGCTTCCGTGGGCGTGAATACCCCTGCGATAATACCGCCAATAATGATAAAAATAAGCATCAGGCTGGGAATTGATTCGCGAAATATCTGCAAAAACTGACGAAAATTGATGCGTTCTGCCACCGGATAATGGTTACGTCGCGCATAAAGTGCAGCCACAAACATTAAAGCAATAGCGGTGAGAATGCCTGGCAAGTATCCGGCTAAGAACAATGCAGCAACAGAAGTCCCTCCGCTGGCGAGTGAATAGACAATCAATACATTGCTCGGTGGGATCATCAGGCCAATAGGTGCAGAGGCAATATTAACCGCCGCAGAGAACGCCGGATCATAGCCCTCTTTTTCCTGCAGTGGTGACATAATCCCACCTACCGCGGCGGCTGACGCAACAGCAGAACCTGAAATAGCACCAAACAGCGTGTTTGCAAGGATATTACAATGAGCCAGAGAGCCTGGCAGACGCCCAACTAATGCTTGCGCCAGGTTAACCAATCGTCGGGCGATGCCACCGGTATTCATAATGTTTCCGGCTAATACGAAGAAGGGAATGGCTAATAGCGTAAATCCATCCAGGCCTACAGTCATCTTTTGCGAAATAACCGAAATGGCGGCATCTGGCGGTAACGCAGTAATAATAGATAACAGCGAAGAAAGGCCAATGGCAAAAGTAATTGGCACACCTATTGCCAGCATGACGGCAAAACTGCCAAATAAAATTAAGACGGGGTAGATATATTCAAAGTCCATACTTCCCTCGTTAATGAGAATTCCGTTTACGATAGTTGTCAATAATATTCATCACTGAATACCAGACCAGAATAAGCCCACTGGCAGGCATAACCCAATAGACCTTATCCATCGGCCATTTTAATACAGGAGAAATTTGTCCAACATGTTGTGCTTTTTCAACAACAATGTTTCCTCCATAGATCATAAAAATAACTGCAAAAACGGTAATAATAATTTGGATAAAACTGTCAAGCGTCAGAACAGATGCCGCAGGAAGTTTCTGAGCCAACAAATCAATCGCCAGATGTTTTTTTAACCCAGCGGTATATACACCGCCAAGTAAAATCATCCACATAAATAAAATCTGGGTAAATTCATCAAGCACGGTGCTGGGAGCGTTAAAAATAAAACGAGCAATAACTTGCCATGTTACGCAGAACACCATAATGGCGAGAATAATACAGCAGCATCCGGAAAGGATCTTATTAAGAATATGAGTGAGTGTGCGCATAAGTCTTCCATGAAAGGGCAGGGATTACCTGCCCATTAGGGTTACATACTTTCTACTTGCTCAAGGTTTTTGGCCGATTGTGCATCTTTCGCCTTGAATTCATCGTATAGCGGTTTTACGCGTTCTTTGAAAGCGGATTTATCAACATCAACCACTGTTGCGTTCATCTCTTTCATTTTGTCGTAGGCTTCTTTTTCAGCGGCAGGCCAGATGACATCTTTCATTTGCATCATTGATTCATCGGCTGCCTTTAATAATGCCGTACGCTCTTTGTCGCCAAGTTTATTCAACACATTGGTGCTGATAATTAACACATCAGGCACCATGGTGTGCTCATCACGTGAATAGACTTTTGCCACCTCGGCGTGACGCATATCAGAATAGACAACGGTATTGTTCTCTCCGCCATCAACAACACCTTGCTGGAGCGCAGTGTAAAGTTCTCCCTGAGCCATCGGTGTGGCGACACCGCCAAGTGCTTTCATCATTGCAATGGCGCTGGGGCTTTGCTGAACCCTGATTTTCATTCCTGCTAAATCTTCAGGTTTAGTAATTGGTTTATTGGCGTAAAAACTTCTCGCTCCGCCGTCATAATATGTGATACCGACGAAGCCTTTGCTTTCTGATGATTTGAGTATTTTTTTACCTAAATCACTTTGCAGAACGCGATAATAATGATCACGGTCACGGAATAAGAAAGGCAGGCTGAAAAGACTGTAATCCGGGGCGAAAGATTCCAGTGACGCAGCATTCACTTTCACCATCTGTAATGCGCCTGAGTTCATTAACTCCAGTGATTCGCGCTCGTTACCCAATGTCGCATTTGGGTAAATACGAATAACTAATTCACCGTTTGAATATTCTTTTGTTTTATCAGCTAAATAGCTTAATGCTTTATGGACAGCATGGCTTTTATCCTGATTATGACTGAGTTTTAATGTTGTTTTTGCCAGTGTGGTATTGGAAATTAATAAACAACTGGTCAACAGCATAAGCGATGCCGTCAGAGGACGAAGTGCTTTCATATCCTGCTCCTGGTTAATATAACAGAAACGATAAATACAGCGCTTTTCTATCGTTATAATAAAAAGTGGTTATTAATTCGTTGTCAGATAATGGAAAATCCCTGCCGGAACTGGAATGCCTTCCTGCTGACATTTTTCTTTATAGTGCATTTGTGGATCGTTCGGCGCTAATACTTTTTCAACGCCGGGAACCGGTTTAATGGCATGCAGCTCCGTGACCATTTGCGCCATGGTTTTTGCAAAAACAGGATTGCCGAGCTTTTTCGGATCGATGGCAATAACCAAACTTGCCAGCTTACGCATCTTGTCATAATCGCCATACATGCGAACAATATGGTTACCAAAATTCGCATTCATCAGCACGCCAGTCAGTGCATCTATAGCCAGCGCAATGCCTGAACCTTTGTGCTGACCGAAAGGTAACAGGTTTTCAATTTTATGCGGATCAGTGGTGCCATTACCGTCTTTATCTATCGCCAGTCCTTCACCAATATGTTTTCCGGTTTCTTTTGCATGAAGTATTTTGCCGAAAGCCGTGGCACTGGTCGCCATATCAACAATCATCGGATGGCTGTTTTCCACCGGGAAACCAAAGGCGATGGGGTTCGTTCCTAAAAAGCGCTCGGCACCGCCATAAGGAGCCACACAGGTATCGGTTTGCGTCATTACGATAGCAATCAATTCTTGGTTGGTGACCATCTCTGCAAAATAAGATAACGCGCCACAGTGAGAGGCGTTTTTAACGCTAACAAACCCAAGACCTTCTTCCTGTGCCAGTTTGATGGCGTGCTCTGTGGCACTAATTAATGCTGAATGCCCCATCCCGTCATCAGAGTCGAGAATGGCCACTGACGGTGATATTTGCTCAATACTAAATTGCGCGGTTTTATTTAACCCTCCGGCAGCAAGGCGAGTGCAATAATGTTCGACACGCATAACACCGTGAGAATGCACACCGGTAATATCGGCATGTACTAAAACATCCGTAACTTGTTGTGCGGTGTTAGTATCCAGCCCGGCAGTATATAATTTGTGGTGTACCAGTGATTTTAAATTTGCTTCACCGACATAAACAGTTGTCATCTTTGTTCCCTTAAAAAGTGATCACACCCTTGACCATATTTTTATTTTCTACAACGTTACGCTGGTAATTTTCGCCAACATTAAAGAAATTAAACTCCTGGTTTTTCATTAAGTTTTCGTGAATTTTATTGCTGCGCATCAGTTCAATTACCAATGCGAAATCTTCCCGTGTGGCATTGCGACTACTGAGTAACGTTGTCTCTTTTTTATGGAAAGTCGGATCGTCAATAACGAGTTCACCAATATACAAACCGATAAAAACAATTTTGCCGCCATGACGAATAAGATTGACATCCTGACTCATTGAGGCTTTATTTCCGGTGGCATCCAGTATTACGCAAGCCAGTTCGCCGCCAAACACTTCACTAAGCGCGGCAATAAAACCTTCCTGTGTGGGATCGAAGGCATTAATAGCAAGATTATCCACAACGTGCTGGCGACGTTGACAGTCAATATCAGCAACAACAACATGTGCCCCTTTAGCCCTAGCGATGGCTGCGGTAGCCAGACCGATTGGCCCAGCGCCAATCACCAGTACGTTTTGTTCAGCCTTGATCTCTGCCCGACGAACGGCATGTGCACCAATGGCGAAACATTCAACCAATGCTCCGGCACTGTCGCTGACCTCGTCAGGGAGAGGCACAAGGTTGTCTTCACGTACCGCAAGGTACTCACTAAAACCCCCATCCTGATGCACGCCATACAGCGAAACACGTTCGCAGCAGTTCGTTTTCTCTTCCCGACAGGCTGCGCACTCGCCACACGGAATGCATGGGATGACGGAATAGCGCTGGCCTGATTGTGCTGTTTGGCACTGGCTGCCTCGCGAAACTGCTTCGGCGCATATTTCATGACCTAATACACGTGGGTAGCTAAAAAAAGGCTGTCTGCCGGCAAATGCGTGAATATCAGTACCACAAATACCCACAGCTTTGATTTTTAATAGCACTTCATTATCTGCTGGTGTGGGAATATCCTTTTCCACATATTCCATAACGCCAGGCTGCTGACAAATTAATGTTTTCATTTCTGCTCATCCGATAATAACTGGCTGATGGTGGCCTTAATGCCTTTGTTTTTTATATTCGCAAAAGCGATTTTTATTTCATTTATAAATGGTTGATGATTGCTTAATTCACCAAATATGGCGCTAAGGTGCAGTAATGCGAGCGCCTGTTGCCATGCGTCTTGTTGTTCCTTAATTAGCGCATGAAATTGTTCACTCATTGGATCAGCGACAGACTGGCTTTTCTCAACAGCTTCAATGACATAATGCAACCAGCCAGCAACGAGCAGTGACAGACCTGCATTGTTTTGCTTTTGCTGATGCAATTTGAGCCAGGGAGTCAGCGCCCGCTGGGGAAGCTTTTGCGAACCGTCCATAGCGATTTGCCCGGTACGGTGTGCAACATTACGGTTGCTAAAGCGTTCAATTAACAGGTCGGCGTATTCCTGGGCATCGATATTTAAGTCTGGATTAAGTGTTCGGGCTTGTTCATTAATCATCAACTGGCGGGTAATGGAACGAAAATCAGCGTCTTCCATGCATTGCCAGATAAATTCATAGCCTGCCAGTGAGCCGTTATAAGCCAGAAATGAATGGCTACCGTTTAACATGCGTAACTTCATCTCTTCATAAGGCTGAACATTGCTGACAAACATCGCGCCTGCTTTATCCCATTGTGGTCGCCCGTGAACAAAATTATCTTCGATCACCCACTGACGAAATGATTCGCAGACAATCCCGCAGGGATCGGCATAACCGGTTTTAGTTTCCAGTAAGGCGAATTGCGATTCGGTCATTGCCGGAACAATGCGATCTACCATCGTGCCTGGAAATGAGACATTTTCTTCGATCCACTGAGCCAGGGGCTGATCCAGTTGTCGGGCAAAACCGAGAACGGCATTTCGCGTCAGATGCCCATTGTCTGGCAAGTTGTCGCAGGAGAGCACGCTAAAAGCGGCGAGTCCTGCCGCTTTACGTTGTTGCAAAGCACAAACGATCAACCCAATAGCCGACTGAGGCGCATCCGGATTTTGTAGATCGTGTTTGATTAATCCATTGGTGAGATCAAGTGATCGCGTTTGCGAATCGAGGCAATAGCCTTTCTCGGTGATGGTTAATGAAACGATTTTTACCTGAGGTTCAGTCAATTTCTGGATTGCTGCGGTAATGCCATCCACGGGGGTATGAATACCGCCAGTCACCGAACGCACAAGGCGTGAGGTAGATTGCGATGCAGACGTTTCCACCACCGAAAACAGCCCATTTTGCGCATTTAAGTTTTCAATCAGTTGAGCATCACCAAACAGGTTGATCTCAAAGATCCCCCAGCGGGTGTCCGAGAGCTGATTAGTGAGATCCGTGTAGACAGCCTGGTGTCCGCGATGAAACGCGCCAAAACCAATATGGACAATATCTGCCTGTAACCTGTCCCGAGGCCAGATGGTTACCTGATCATAGTTGGCGACAGCGATGCTTTCGTTCCCTGACATTATGCTCTTACTCCTGGTAGCTGGTGTGTGTAGACCAATTTACATAATTCACTAGACCAAAAACAGAGAGATGCATCACGCTTGCAGAGAAAGGTAAAAGTACGAAACAGAACAACAAGGTGTTTTTTATATCTGTATCAATGGATTATAAGAATAAATTGAAAGGAAAGTTTTTTAGAGGTAAGTTTTTGGGATAATTGCCGCTAATCTAAGATATCTGATGATAATCGATTTATTAGACCAATTGAAAAGAGAGCGTGTACCAGTGGAGGGCGGAACACAGAGCCAGCGTTATTTTTCACGTCAGCTCTGGACTAATGAAGGTTAACGAGCGAAGAAAAAGTCATCAAAGTCGCTGATGGAAGCGTCTTGTTTGAAGATTTTGATCAGTTCATTTTTGCTGTTTTCCAGATGGTTCCAGGACGCTTCTCTGGCAAGCTCTGAATCTTTCTGTTGCAGCGCAAGGAAAATAGCCTGGTGATCTTCCAGCCATTGCAGACGCAAATGCTTTTCGTGAAGGTATTTGTAGTTCAGCTTCTTCCAGCGGGGGTTTTCTGTGCGCACTGCCCGCCATAATTCGGCCGCTTGTTTGATCAGCACCCGATTTTGCGTTGCTTCGGCAATAAGGCTATGAAAACGGTGATCCAACTCTTCAAATTTATCACTTTCCGCTGCGATAGCCTTTTCCTGCAAGCTAATGATTTTCTTTAATTCTTGTAATTCGTTAAAGCTGATCTGGCTGGCTGCAAAACCAGTAATATTGCTCTCGATCACCTGACGCGCCTGCAACAGTTCAAACGGGCCAATTTCTGAATAAGGCATTAATGATTTCTGATTGAGCTTATCGGTGGAATCGACAAAGAAGATCCCTGACCCTTGCTTCACATTCAGCACGCCTTTGAGTTCCAGCATAATGATAGCTTCACGAATGGTAGTCCGGCTGGTATTAAACCGCTCGCTCAGTTCACGTTCTGAAGGTAAGCGCTCTCCGGCTTTAAATACGCCTGAATACAGCAGCTCTTCAATCTGTAGACCAATATCGTAATAGCGGCGCTTTGTAATAACCTGTTCCATACCTTGCCTTACTGTGGGTGTCCTCGGTTAGCTGATCGTCGTGCAACATGACCTGAACGTTGCTGATCGGCATAAATAGTAGCGGCAGTTGCCACGCTACCGCTAGCCTTAAATGTGTTTGCCTCGATCGGCAGTGAAAAACTTCACCAGGGTATTTCGTAACCTTTCATCAACACCACTTCATTTCCGCGCGCGATACAGCGTATAATCCCCGGCCTTTGATTATTTTTTTACCATTTCTGGAAGCAAAATGAGCTCTATCTCCCTGATCCAACCGGATCGCGACCTGTTCTCCTGGCCGCAGTACTGGGCCGCCTGTTTTGGACCGGCACCGTTTTTGCCGATGTCTCGTGAAGAGATGGATCAACTTGGCTGGGATAGCTGCGACATCATTTTGGTTACAGGCGACGCGTATGTCGATCACCCAAGCTTCGGGATGGCGATTTGCGGTCGTATGCTGGAAGCGCAGGGCTTTCGCGTTGGGATCATCGCCCAGCCGGACTGGAGCAGCAAAGACGATTTTATGCGTCTGGGTAAACCGAATCTGTTTTTCGGCGTTACCGCAGGCAACATGGACTCGATGATCAACCGTTACACTGCCGATCGCCGTTTGCGTCATGACGATGCCTACACACCGGATAACGTCGCGGGTAAGCGCCCGGATCGCGCCACACTGGTTTATACCCAGCGTTGTAAAGAAGCGTGGAAAGATGTGCCGGTGATCCTCGGCGGTATTGAGGCTAGTCTGCGCCGTACCGCGCATTATGATTACTGGTCCGATACCGTGCGCCGTTCCGTGCTGGTGGATTCGAAAGCCGACATGCTGATGTTCGGTAACGGTGAACGTCCGCTGGTTGAAGTGGCGCATCGTCTGGCGATGGGCGAGCCGATTAGTGAAATCCGCGATGTGCGTAATACCGCGATAATCGTGAAAGAGGCGCTGCTAGGCTGGAGCGGCGTGGATTCCACCCGTCTCGACACACCTGGAAAAATCGACCCAATTCCGCATCCGTATGGTGAAGACCTGCCGTGCGCGGATAACAAACCAGTGGCACCGAAAAAACAAGAAGCCAAAGCTGTTACCGTGCAGCCGCCGCGCCCGAAACCGTGGGAAAAAACCTACGTGTTGCTGCCTTCTTTCGAGAAAGTGAAGAGCGACAAAGTGCTATACGCTCATGCTTCGCGTATTCTGCACCACGAAACTAACCCAGGCTGCGCCCGCGCGTTGATGCAAAAACATGGCGACCGCTATGTGTGGATCAACCCGCCTGCTATTCCGCTTTCTACCGAAGAGATGGACAGCGTCTTTGCGCTGCCGTACAAGCGCGTGCCGCATCCGGCTTACGGTAATGCCCGTATTCCGGCTTACGAAATGATTCGTTTCTCGGTCAATATTATGCGCGGCTGCTTTGGCGGCTGCTCTTTCTGCTCTATTACCGAGCATGAAGGGCGCATTATTCAGAGCCGTTCCGAAGATTCGATCATCAATGAGATCGAAGCGATCCGCGACACCGTTCCTGGCTTTACTGGCGTGATTTCCGATCTCGGTGGGCCAACTGCCAACATGTATATGTTGCGCTGCAAATCGCCACGCGCTGAACAGACCTGCCGTCGCTTGTCGTGCGTTTACCCGGATATTTGTCCGCATATGGACACGAATCACGAACCGACGATCAATCTCTATCGCCGTGCTCGCGATCTCAAAGGTATCAAGAAGATCCTCATCGCTTCCGGCGTGCGTTACGACATTGCCGTGGAAGACCCGCGCTATATCAAAGAGCTGGCGACCCATCACGTCGGCGGTTATCTGAAGATTGCCCCGGAACATACCGAAGAAGGGCCGTTGTCGAAGATGATGAAACCGGGCATGGGGAGCTATGACCGCTTTAAAGAGCTGTTCGATACCTACTCGAAACAGGCAGGTAAAGAGCAGTATCTGATCCCATACTTCATCTCTGCACACCCCGGTACGCGTGATGAAGATATGGTGAATCTGGCGTTGTGGCTGAAAAAGCATCGTTTCCGTCTCGACCAGGTACAGAACTTCTACCCGTCGCCGCTGGCTAACTCGACCACCATGTATTACACCGGCAAAAACCCGCTGGCGAAGATTGGTTATAAGAGTGAAGACGTCTTCGTACCGAAGGGCGACAAACAGCGTCGTTTGCATAAAGCGTTGTTGCGTTACCACGATCCAGCAAACTGGCCGTTAATCCGCCAGGCGCTGGAAGCGATGGGTAAAAAGCATCTGATTGGCAGCCGTCGCGATTGCTTAGTGCCTGCGCCAACCATTGAAGAGATGCGCGAAGCTCGCCGTCAGAACCGCAATACCCGTCCGGCGTTGACCAAACATACGCCGATGGCGACCCAGCGTCAGACGCCTGCTACGGCAAAAAAAGCGTCGTCTACGCAATCTCGTCCGGTGAATGCTGGCGCGAAGAAACGCCCTAAAGCGGCGGTTGGACGTTAAAAAAACATCCCCGGTAACTGAATGCTGCCGGGGATATTTTTATCATTCCGCATACATACGCAAGCAGCGCAGGCAATCGAAATAGTCCTGCGCATCAAGACGCGTATTGGCTCTGTTAGCTTCGGATTTGGCTGCATAGATTTGCGGGCGTAATGCTTTCATATCCTGCTCAAGCCGGGCGATTTTGGCATTTAATGTTTGCACATTGCTCGCCAGTTGATTGACCTTTTGCTCATTGACGCACCCGCTTAATAAGCCGGTTATCAGAATTAGTATTCCCACGCTGAAAGTCTTTTTCATTATTTATTTCTCCCTGTCTTTTATTGTTATGGTTAATAGTTGATTGACGTTTAGTGGAGTATTACCACCGTGGCGGGTGCGCCCAAATTCCGTCAGGCCATCTCCCTTCATCATCCAGCCGTGTGTTAACTTTTTCTGCCGCTTCTTTCGCTATCTGAATTTCCTGACGTAAAGCGTCGATATCTTGTTGGAGTTGATCGATTTTTATATTTATCAGATGAATATCATTTTCTACATGACTGATTTTTTCATTACTGACGCAGCCTGTGAGTATGAACATTAGAAAAAAGAGTAACAGTTGATTATTCATTTCCAGTTTCCTTTATCTGGTGTTAATTATTCAGCTAATCTGGCGGCAGTCTTCGCTTCAATCTGTTTAAGTAAGCTTCCGCTGCCTGGGCGGATAAAATCGGCAATTTCCCACTTACCTTCACGCCGCTGTAAAACAAATTCTTGCTCTTCGCTGTTGCCATTGGTCAATGCAAAACGAACATAAATACGAGCGGAGTCGGCAGTTTTCTCCAGCACACGAATTTCATCAACGCGTGAAAATAACGACTCTTCGCCAAAACAGATTGGGTTGTCGTAGATAAATTGCCGCTCTAATTGCATATTTTCATCGGAGTTACTGTCAGTCTTGAAGGTGGTTTTATAGAAGGCATTAACAGCCTGGCGATAGGTGTTGGAAACAACCCACGTCCAGGGCCAGCTATAATGAGTGATATGGTCAAACAACTCGGCGACAAAGGCTTCAGGCTGCTCTTTTTGTAGCGATGTCAGTACCGCCAATATTTTTTCATTCTCACCATTAACCGACTGCCAGACGCTGCCATGATTGCTGACAATATCATCAATCACCCAACGACCATTTTCTGCCACCATCTTCAGTGTTTGCGTGGTCTTTTCTTTATCGTCTTTATAGGGACGAAAGCGCACAAGGGCATCCACGTGATCGGCATCCGTTTGAGTAACCGCGACACTTTCTAACACCAGATCGCCGTAATCCTGACAATCGCAAACCGGATCGTAATCCAGCCAGCCAATATTACCCGGCAGTGTGAGATTGTCATTCAGGGTTAGTGCCTTTTGCATTCGCGTTGATGTTATTGCTTGCTCACTGTTATCAGCGAAATAAGGAACACTAGCCCCACCGGTATAGTGTTGATAAATCTGCCTGACTGTTTGTTCAGCGGTTAGCGAGGGGGATTGCGCCTGGAGGGTAAAACTTAAAAAGACTGCCAAAAACAGAACCATTATTTTCATCTGTTTTTCACCTCTCCATTGCGTTTATCCCTGGTGTAGATGAGTTGTTCCTTTAAGAGCTTCCAGCTCCGCATGATGATGTCCTTATATTTGGTGTTCCTGAACAGGGGAGAGTAACAACGGGCGGGAGGCGAGGGGAATAAATGATTTCTGAAAAGTCCGGTAGCGGAACATTACCGCTACCGGGAGAATTTGTGCGTTAGCCGCTGAACTGGTCGGGATCGGGGCCGAGGCGTTTACCCTGGTCGAGTTTTGCAATGTCACCAAGTTCGTCTTTGTCGAGACGGAAATCCCAGACATCGAAGTTTTCGGCAATTCGTGAAGGGGTGACCGATTTCGGGATTACGACCAGACCGTTATCCAGATGCCAGCGGATAACAATCTGCGCCGGGGTTTTGCCATACTTATCTGCCAGATCGCGAATGATTTTCTGATCAAATACGCCTTTCCCGCCCTGGGCTAATGGGCTCCAGGATTCGGTCTGGATTTTGTGTGTGGCGTTCCAGGCATGCAACTGACGTTGCTGCATCAGCGGGTGAAGTTCTATCTGGTTAATGACAGGCGCCACGCCAGTTTCATCAATCAGACGCTGAAGATGGTGGATCTGGAAATTGCAGACGCCGATACTTTTGATTAATCCCTCTTTTTGCAGCTCAATCATTCCTTTCCATGCTTCGACATAATGGTCGATTGCGGGAACGGGCCAATGCATTAAGTAGAGGTCGATATAATCAAGCTGGAGTTTTTTCAGACTGTCGAGTAGGGCTTCGCGGGGGCGCTTGTGGTTGTCGTTCCACAGTTTCGTGGTGATGAACAGATCTTCTCTGTTAAGTGCGGAATTTTTCAGGGCTTTGCCGACACCTTCTTCGTTCTTGTAGGCTGCGGCGGTATCAATTGAACGATAACCCACTTCTAACGCTTTTTGGATAGCGGTGATAACTTCCTCATTACTTGCTTGCCAGACGCCCAGTCCCAGCTGGGGCATGACATTGCCGTCCTGTAGCTTAATAACGGTTGGATTAGCCATACGTTCCTCCTTATATGAACTCACCGGAGCAGGCTCCGGTGAGATGTTGTGAACTTAAGTCTGGACGAAATGCCCGAAAACGAAAGTTTGAGGCGTAAAAAGCTTAACGGGCGGCTTCGTAGATGCGGCGGCTGACCTCCAGTGTAATGTCATGATTTTCGCCCAGTTGGGTCATGCCGTGTTCTTCCAGTTTTTTCAGCAATGCCGGGATAGAGCTGCCGTCCAGACCGTAGTCGGAAAGATGTGTCGGCACGCCTAATTGCTCGAAGAAGTTACGGGTAGCGGCAATCGCGGCGTCAATGCGCTCGTCGTCGGAACCTTCGGTGATGTTCCAGACGCGTTCAGCGTATTGCAGCAGTTTCGCACGCTTGGTGTCGCGTTTTTCATTCCACAGAGCAGGCAGGACGATAGCCAGAGTTTGTGCGTGATCCAGACCGTGCATAGCGGTCAGTTCGTGGCCCAGCATATGCGTTGCCCAGTCCTGCGGTACGCCAGCGCCGATCAAACCGTTCAGCGCTTGGGTCGCCGCCCACATAACGTTGGCGCGCACATCGTAGTTTTCTGGTTCTTTCAGGGCCTTCGGACCATCTTCGATCAGCGTCAGCAAAATACCTTCTGCGAAGCGATCCTGAATTTTGGCATCAACCGGTTTGGTCACATACTGTTCTACGGTGTGCACAAAGGCGTCCACTACGCCGTTAGCCACCTGGCGCGGCGGCAGGGTATAGGTATAAACCGGATCGAGTACGGCAAATACCGGCTGAACATGGGCAGAATGGAACGCCTGCTTGTCGCCAGTGGTTTTACGGGAGATAACCGCGCCTGCGTTGGATTCTGAACCAGTTGCAGGCAGTGTCAGCACACAGCCCATCGGGATAGCGCTTTTAATCTCTTTGCCGCCAGTTTGCAGGATATGCCACGGATCGACGTTTTCAGGATAATTTGCCGCTGCGGCGATAAATTTGGTGCCATCCAGCACGGACCCGCCGCCAACCGCCAACAGGAAAGTCACTTTCTGTTCGCGAACCAGTTTTACGGCGTTCATCAGCGTTTCATAAGCCGGGTTTGGCTCGATACCGCCAAACTCCAGCACGTCCATACCTTTCAGTGCATCCAGAACTTGATCGAGGACGCCGGTTTTTTTCACACTACCACCGCCGTAGGTAATCAATACGCGGGCGCCATGAGGAATTTGCTCGCGTAAACCAGCGATAGCGCCTTTACCAAACAGAATGCGGGTTGGGGTGTGCAGATTAAAGTTGTTCATTACTTGCTCCCTTTGCTGGGCCAATATGAGGGCAGAGATCGGTCTGCCTGATGTTTTTCATTGTGGTCGCCAGCGCCGTGGCTCTCAATGCTCATTTCTGCCAATGTCTTGCCTATTTCTCCAGAGTACTGGAGAAATGGTACAAAATTGCGCACAATCAAATTGCCGCATTATTCCTAAGAAATTACGCGATATGAAACGTGAAGAGATATGCCGCCTACTGACGGATAAAATTAATAGACTGAAAGATAAAGAAAATAGTTTGTCGGATATGTTGCCTGATGTGCGCTTATTGTATGGCGAGAACCCCGGTGCGCGTACGCCAGTGATGTATGAACCTGGCATCATAATTCTCTTTTCTGGGCATAAAATCGGTTATATCAATGAACGCGTGTTTCGCTATGACGCCAATGAATACCTGCTGCTGACGGTGCCGTTGCCGTTTGAGTGCGAAACTTATGCCACGCCAGAGGTGCCACTGGCGGGGGTGCGTCTCAATGTCGATATTTTGCAGTTACAAGAGCTGTTGATGGACATTGGCGAAGATGAACATTTCCAGCCGTCGATGGCTGCCAGCGGTATTAATTCCGCTACATTGTCCGAAGAGATTTTATGCGCGGCGGAGCGGTTACTGGATGTGATGGAACGACCGCTGGATGCGCGCATTCTCGGTAAACAGATTATCCGCGAGATTCTTTACTATGTGCTGACGGGGCCTTGCGGCGGCGCGTTACTGGCACTGGTAAGTCGCCAGACGCATTTCAGCCTGATTAGCCGCGTGCTGAAACGAATTGAGAATAAATACACCGAAAACCTGAGCGTTGAGCAACTGGCAGCAGAAGCCAATATGAGCGTTTCAGCGTTCCACCATAATTTTAAGTCTGTCACCAGTACCTCGCCGTTGCAGTATCTGAAGAATTACCGTCTGCATAAGGCGCGAATGATGATAATCCACGACGGCATGAAGGCCAGCGCGGCGGCGATGCGCGTCGGCTATGAAAGCGCGTCGCAATTTAGCCGTGAGTTTAAACGTTATTTCGGTGTGACGCCGGGAGAAGATGCAGCCAGAATGCGGGCGATGCAGGGGAGTTAAATGTGTTCCCGGCATGGCCACCGGGAACGGAGGAAATCGTCAGGCACTAGAGTACTTTTTTTTAATCACCACGAACAGCGTGCCTAACAAGCCAGCGGTTAGCAAGGCAATCGGCAGGATCATCAGGAACGTCATCACCTGATCTTCATGGCGTTTTACAAACGGGATCATGCTTAAGGCATAGCCAAAACTGGTTACCACGCTGACCCATAGCAACCCGCTTAACCAGTTGAAAAACTGGAAGCGGCGGTTTGGTAGACCGGAAATCCCCGCCATGGTTGGCAGCAGCGTGCGGACAAAGGCGAGGAAACGTCCAGCAAGCAGCGCCAGCAGACCGTGGCGGTCAAACATACAGGTGGCGCGCTGGTGATATTTGGCCGGAAGCTGTGCCAGCCAGCCTTTCACCGTTTTGGTATTACCCAGCCAGCGTCCCTGAATATAACTCAACCAACAACCCAGGCTGGCTGCGGCAGTCAGAATCGTGATTGTTGGCAGAAAATCCATAACCCCTTGGGCAATCAATGCGCCAGCCAGAATCAACAAGCTGTCGCCAGGCAAAAATGAGGCGGGCAGCAGGCCGTTTTCTAAAAACAGCGTGGCAAACATGACAAAGTAAACAACGCTAACAATGTGAGGGTCCGCCAGCGCGGCAAAGTCATGTTGCCAGAGCGCAGCGATAATATCTTGAATAACAGCCATGGACTTTCCTGTGGAACAGCGTTTAAGCCTTAATTTGACTATTGTACTCCTGAATCGTCCGGGACGCCTTGATCCCGGACGCAACAATTTAAGACTATTCACAATTAAATGTCTGCAAAATTGTCCAAATTTGGCAATGTTACACAATTCGCGCGAAGCCGGCGTCCAGATCGGCAATCAGATCGTCGACGTTTTCCAGACCAATATGCAGGCGAATCAAGGTGCCGCTAAAATCGATCTTACCTTGCGGGCGGATGGCGGCGAGATGTTCTGGCTGGTTCGCGAGGATCAAGGATTCATACCCGCCCCATGAGAAGGCCATGCTGAATAAACTGAAGTTATCCAGATAGTTCGCCAGTTCTTCGTCATTAAGTTTTTTCTTCAGGACAAAGGAAAATAGTCCGCTGCTACCTGTAAAGTCTCGTTTCCAGAACTCATGGCCTTTACTGCCTGGCAGAGCAGGGTGGTTAACTCGCTCAACCTGCGGATGTGCGGCCAGCCATTCAGCCACTTTCAGGCTGCTTTCATGATGTTGGCGCAGACGCACGCCCAGTGTACGCAGGCCACGACTGGTCATATAGGCGGTATCGGCGTCGACCATCTGCCCCATCAGATAGGCATTTTCCCGCAGTTGCTCCCAGCAACGGGCATTGCACACAGCAGTGCCAATCATCGCATCCGAATGCCCTACCAGATATTTGGTGGCGGCCTGAATAGAAACATCAATACCAAAATCAAGAGCTTTGAACAGCACTCCGGCAGCCCAGGTGTTATCGATCATAATGATGGCGTCCGGCACCACACTGCGTACGGCGGCAACAATCGCCGGAACGTCGTGGACTTCCATGGTGATGGAGCCTGGCGATTCCAGAAACACGATTTTAGTGTTTGGCTGCAGATGTTTAACGATATCGGCACCAATCAGCGGATCAAACCATGATGTCGTTACGCCCAACTTGCTGAGGATTTTGCTACAGAAATCCTGGCTCGGCTCGTAGGCGGTATTTGTCATCAACACATGATCGCCCTGTTCAACAAAAGCAAGAATGGAATTTGCAACCGCAGCCGCCCCGCAAGGAAACAGCGCGCAACCTGCGCCACCTTCCAGTTCGCACATCGCTTCTTGTAATGAGAAGTGTGTTAACGTTCCGCGCCGTCCATAGAACAACTCGCCATTGGCGCGATTGCGCGTCGCATGTTTTTTGGCTTCCACACTGTCAAAGACCAGCGAAGAGGCGCGCTGAATCACGCTATTTACCGCGCCGAGAGTGTATTTTTTGCTGCGTCCTGCATTGACCAGTTGAGTATCAAGTTGTTTGTCTGCCATGTTGGGATTCCTGTTTTTATACGTCTGGATGTCTAAACTAGCACGAATGAGGTTATGCGCATCCTGAAGAATTGGCATAAAGCAGAAAAATTTCGCAAAAGGTGTACTGGTGACTTTTTTACTGCGTAAACGCAAAGAAAAGAAAGCAAAGGTACGGCAGTATGCAAATAGTAATGAGAACGACTATCAATTCGACGTCGTTTTGATATTATTGTGCGCAGATTTTGTGACTTGCGTCCTGGAGATACACAGTGGGTAATAATTTAATGCAGACGGACCTTTCCGTCTGGGGTATGTATCAGCACGCCGATATTGTCGTTAAGTGCGTGATGATTGGGCTTATTTTGGCCTCCGTAGTCACCTGGGCAATCTTTTTCAGTAAGAGCGTAGAGTTTTTCAACCAGAAGCGTCGCCTGAAGCGCGAGCAGCAACTGCTGGCTGAAGCACGCTCTTTAAACCAGGCCAGCGATATCGCCGCTGATTTTGGTAGCAAAAGCTTAAGCTTGCATTTGCTCAATGAAGCGCAAAATGAGCTGGAACTGTCGGAAGGCAGCGACGATAACGAAGGTATTAAAGAGCGTACCAGTTTCCGCCTTGAGCGTCGGGTCGCCGCAGTAGGTCGTCAAATGGGCCGCGGTAACGGTTATCTTGCTACCATCGGCGCAATTTCGCCGTTCGTTGGTCTGTTTGGTACGGTTTGGGGCATCATGAACAGCTTTATTGGTATCGCGCAAACGCAAACTACCAACCTGGCAGTGGTTGCACCGGGTATTGCAGAAGCGTTGCTGGCAACGGCAATCGGTCTGGTGGCAGCGATTCCGGCGGTCGTTATCTATAACGTATTTGCACGCCAGATTGGCGGCTTTAAAGCGATGCTTGGCGATGTCGCAGCGCAGGTATTGTTGCTGCAAAGCCGTGACCTGGATCTGGAAGCCAGCGCCGCTGCGCATCCGGTTCGTGTTGCACAAAAATTACGCGCAGGATAATGTCCGATGGCAATGCATCTTAACGAAAACCTCGACGATAACGGCGAAATGCATGATATCAACGTGACGCCGTTTATCGACGTGATGTTGGTTCTGCTGATTATCTTTATGGTGGCGGCACCGTTAGCGACGGTAGATGTGAAGGTGAACTTGCCTGCTTCTACCAGCACGCCGCAGCCGCGCCCGGAAAAACCGGTTTATCTGTCGGTGAAGGCGGACAACTCAATGTTTATCGGTAACGATCCGGTCACCGATGAAACGATGGTTACGGCGCTGAATGCGTTAACCGAAGGTAAGAAAGACACCACCATCTTCTTCCGTGCAGATAAGACCGTCGACTACGAGATGTTGATGAAGGTAATGGATAAGCTGCATCAGGCAGGTTACCTGAAGATTGGTCTGGTCGGCGAAGAAACAGCCAAAGCGAAGTAAAGAGAATTGCCTGATGCGACGCTGGCGCGTCTTATCAGGCCTACAAAATTTATCGCAACGTGTTGAGTTTTCATAAGTTTGTAGGCCGGGTAAGGCGTTCACGCCGTATCCGGCAAGGTTAAAAGCACAATGATGCCCGGTTGCTATCACACAACCGGGTATTTTTTAGCCTAAATGTTCGCCGCCACACACGCCGTGCACTTCTGCGGTGACATAGCTCGACTCCTGACTTGCCAGATAAACATATACAGGGGCCAGCTCCGCCGGTTGCCCCGCACGTTTCATCGGCGTTTGCTGACCAAACTGCGGGATCTTATCCTGCGTCTGTCCGCCGGAAATTTGCAGTGCTGTCCAGATAGGGCCTGGCGCGACAATATTCACCCGAATACCTTTCTCCGCGACCTGTTTTGCCAGGCCACGGCTGTAGTTCAGAATTGCCGCCTTCGTTGCCGCATAGTCCAGCAAATGCGGGCTTGGCTGGTAGGCCTGGATTGAGGAAGTGGTGATGATACTGGCGCCTTTCGGTAGCAGGGGAATTGCTTCCTGGGTTAGCCAGAACAGCGCGAAAACGTTAATGGTAAAGGTCTTTTGAAACTGTTCGCTGGTGAGGTCTGCAATATCAGGAATGGCAACCTGTTTCCCGGCGACCAGCGCCATAATATCCAGCCCGCCTAATGCCTTATGCGCGTCGTGAACCAGCGAACGGGCAAATTTCTCATCGCTTAAATCGCCCGGCAGCAGAATGGCTTTGCGTCCGCATTCTTCAATGATCTTTTTCACATCCTGAGCATCTTCTTCTTCCACGGGAAGATAACTGATCGCCACGTCAGCCCCTTCACGCGCGTAAGCGATGGCGGCAGCGCGACCGATTCCGGAATCGCCCCCTGTCACCAGTGCTTTACGATCTTTCAGGCGACCGCTACCGACATAGGTTTTCTCGCCGCAATCTGGCACGGGCGTCATCTTCGCCTGAATGCCGGGCGCTGGTTGTTTCTGTTTGGGATATTCACCAGTGTAATACTGTGTGGTCGGGTCTTTTAAATGAGACATCGCTTTTCTCCCTTCAGGTTCAACGTCCTTTAAGGGTAGACGCACGCGCCACGGTAATCAGGGAACCAGGAAGATCCCTAAACCTCGGATTTATGCGATAACGGGTTAACGTATATGTTGATTTGCTGTTGCGTGCTGTTAACTCAATTGCGATATACTGTTGCCCGTTTTAACTACACGACAGGAATGTATGGAACGTTTTCTTGAAAATGCAATGTATGCTTCTCGCTGGCTGCTTGCCCCCGTGTACTTTGGCCTTTCGCTGGCGCTGGTTGCCCTGGCACTGAAGTTCTTCCAGGAGATTATTCACGTCCTGCCGAATATCTTCTCAATGGCAGAATCAGATTTGATCCTCGTGTTGCTGTCGCTGGTGGATATGACGCTGGTTGGCGGTTTGCTGGTGATGGTGATGTTTTCCGGTTATGAGAATTTCGTTTCGCAGCTGGATATCTCCGAGAACAAAGAGAAACTGAACTGGCTGGGGAAAATGGACGCAACGTCGCTAAAAAACAAAGTGGCAGCGTCGATTGTGGCAATCTCTTCCATTCACTTACTGCGCGTCTTTATGGATGCGAAAAATGTCCCGGATAACAAACTGATGTGGTACGTCATTATCCATCTGACGTTTGTGCTTTCTGCATTTGTGATGGGCTATCTTGACCGACTAACTCGTCATAATCACTGATCTGATTCGGGCGCGGTTCTCGCGCCCGTTATCAATACGTCATTTATCGGACGACGCCTGCCACAGATTCAGCTCGCCATCAGCGATATGCTGGTCAATCTGCGCTAACTCCTCGGTGCTAAACGTCAGATTATTCAGCGCCTCCACGTTCTCCTCCAGTTGCTCCGCACGGCTGGCTCCAATCAATACCGACGTCACTCGCTCATCTTTCAGCAACCAGCTTAACGCCATTTGCGCCATAGACTGACCGCGCTGCTGTGCCATTTCATTCAATAACCGCAGGCTGTTGAGGTTAGCGTCGGTGAGCATTTTCGGTGTCAGGCCGCGCACTTTATGACCTTCGCGATGCATCCGTGAATCTTCAGGAATGCCGTTGAGATATTTTCCGGTCAGCAATCCCTGGGCCAGTGGGGTGAAGGCAATGCAGCCCACGCCGTTATTTTGCAGGGTATCCAGCAGGCCGCTTTTATCCACCCAGCGGTTCAGTAAATTGTATGAAGGCTGATGAATTAACAGCGGAATTTTCCACTCGCGCAGCAACTCGACCATTTTTTGCGTCCGCTCTGGCGAGTATGAAGAGATCCCAACATACAGCGCCTTACCACTTTGCACCGCATGGGCAAGCGCAGAGGCGGTTTCCTCCATTGGCGTATTTTCATCGACACGGTGCGAGTAAAAGATATCGACATACTCAAGCCCCATACGCTTCAGGCTTTGGTCGAGACTGGCGAGCAGGTATTTACGCGACCCGCCAGAGCCATACGGGCCAGGCCACATATCATAGCCAGCTTTGGTGGAGATAATTAACTCGTCACGATAAGGCGCAAAATCTTCCCGTAACAGACGACCAAAGTTCTCTTCTGCACTTCCTGGAGGCGGGCCGTAATTGTTGGCTAAATCAAAGTGCGTAATGCCTAAATCAAACGCTTTACGCAGGATCGTACGCTGTGATTCCAGCGCGTTAACGTGACCGAAATTGTGCCATAAACCGAGCGATAACGCGGGCAGGCGTAAACCGCTTTTTCCGCAATAGCGGTACTGCATCTGCCCGTAACGTTCGGGATTCGCTAACCAGACCATGACATCTCCTTTCCACCATTCAATTTCGAAACAATGTTTCTAGTCTAGCGATTTACCAGGACGTATCCCGTAGCATCGCTCACAGAGTGACGAAAAACTGGGCAAAAACACACGCTTATGCTTTGCTTAAAAAAACAACAGCTGAGGAGTAAAACGATGCCGCGTTTGACCGCCAAAGATTTTCCGCAAGAGTTGCTGGATTACTACGACTATTACGCTCATGGGAAAATATCAAAACGTGAGTTTCTCAACCTGGCAGCGAAGTACGCGGTGGGCGGGATGACGGCGTTAGCGTTGTTTGATTTGCTCAAGCCAAATTACGCGTGGGCGACCCAGGTGGAGTTTACTGACCCGGAGATTGTCGCTGAGTACATCACGTATCCTTCGCCAAATGGTCACGGCGAGGTTCGTGGTTATCTGGTGAAGCCTGCGAAGATGAGCGACAAAACACCCGCTGTGGTGGTCGTGCATGAAAATCGTGGGCTGAATCCGTATATCGAAGATGTAGCACGGCGGGTGGCGAAGGCGGGGTATATCGTCCTGGCACCTGACGGCTTAAGTTCCGTTGGAGGTTATCCGGGTAATGATGATAAAGGTCGTGAGCTGCAACAGCAGGTTGATCCAACCAAACTGATGAATGATTTCTTTGCCGCAATTGAGTTTATGCAACGCTATCCGCAAGCGACAGGCAAAGTGGGTATTACCGGATTTTGCTATGGCGGTGGCGTATCGAACGCGGCTGCCGTGGCGTATCCGGAACTGGCCTGCGCGGTGCCGTTTTATGGTCGTCAGGCACCCACTGCCGATGTGGCGAAGATTGAAGCGCCTTTACTGCTCCACTACGCGGAACTGGATACCCGAATCAACGAGGGCTGGCCCGCTTATGAGGCGGCGTTGAAGGCCAATAACAAAGTCTATGAAGCGTATATCTATCCGGGGGTTAACCATGGATTCCATAATGATTCCACGCCACGTTATGACAAATCAGCCGCCGATCTTGCCTGGCAAAGGACGCTGACATGGTTCGATAAATATCTTTCCTGAAGTGTTTATCCCTTAAAGGATAACGTCCTACATGTGCAGGAAAAAATAGCGTGCGTAAAAGTCGGAGTTTGCCTAAAATATCGCTATATATACTGATATATAGCGTTTGAGGTAAACGATGAATAACCATTTCGGTAAAGGCTTAATGGCGGGATTAAAAGCAACGCATGCCGACAGTGCAGTTAATGTGACTAAATTTTGCGCCGATTATAAACGTGGTTTTGTATTAGGCTACTCGCACCGGATGTATGAAAAGACCGGCGATCGCCAGCTCAGCGCCTGGGAAGCGGGTATTCTGACGCGCCGTTATGGGCTGGATAAAGAGATGGTAATGGATTTCTTTCGTGAGAATAATTCCTGTTCTACGTTGCGCTTTTTTATGGCTGGTTATCGCCTCGAAAATTGATCAAACATACGTATTATCTTGCTTTAATTAATTACACTAATGCTTATTCCCTTCGTTTTAGCGCCCCGCCGCAGTATCATTGTAATGATAACCATAATAAATGTGTGGTAAATGGCGCATCGATCGCATTATTGATTTTGCGGTTGAGGCAAAATATATGCCAGGTCTTCGCAACGGAATAACAATAAATGACTGGAGATAACACCCTCATCCATTCTCACGGCATTAATCGTCGTGATTTCATGAAGCTTTGTGCAGCATTAGCCGCCACCATGGGGTTAAGTAGCAAAGCCGCCGCAGAGATGGCCGAATCGGTCACTAACCCGCAGCGCCCGCCGGTTATCTGGATTGGCGCGCAGGAATGCACCGGTTGTACGGAATCTCTGCTTCGTGCGACGCATCCAACGGTAGAAAACCTCGTGCTGGAGACTATCTCTCTGGAGTATCACGAAGTGCTTTCTGCCGCCTTCGGCCATCAGGTTGAAGAGAACAAACACAACGCACTTGAGAAGTACAAAGGGCAGTATGTGTTGGTTGTGGATGGTTCCATCCCATTAAAAGATAACGGTATTTATTGCATGGTTGCCGGTGAGCCGATTGTGGATCACATCCGCAAAGCGGCAGAAGGCGCAGCAGCAATTATCGCTATCGGTTCCTGCTCCGCGTGGGGCGGTGTTGCCGCGGCTGGAGTTAACCCAACCGGCGCAGTCAGCCTGCAAGAAGTTCTGCCAGGCAAAACTGTAATCAACATTCCTGGCTGCCCGCCAAACCCGCACAACTTCCTCGCGACCGTTGCGCACCTCATCACTTACGGCAAACCGCCGAAGCTGGATGATAAAAACCGTCCGACCTTCGCCTATGGTCGTCTGATTCACGAACACTGCGAACGCCGCCCGCACTTCGATGCTGGTCGTTTTGCCAAAGAGTTCGGTGATGAAGGCCACCGTGAAGGCTGGTGCCTGTACCACCTCGGCTGTAAAGGGCCAGAAACTTACGGCAACTGCTCAACGCTGCAATTCTGCGACGTTGGCGGCGTGTGGCCGGTGGCGATTGGTCACCCGTGCTACGGCTGTAACGAAGAAGGTATCGGCTTCCATAAAGGCATCCATCAGCTTGCCAACGTCGAAAACCAGACTCCGCGTTCACAAAAACCGGACGTCAACGCTAAAGAAGGCGGCAACGTCTCTGCGGGCGCTATCGGTTTGCTCGGCGGTGTGGTTGGGCTGGTTGCCGGTGTCAGCGTGATGGCGGTGCGTGAACTGGGTCGTCAGCAAAAGAAAGATAACGCTGACTCACGGGGAGAATAACCGTGAACAGACGTAATTTTATTAAAGCAGCCTCCTGCGGGGCATTGCTGACGGGCGCACTGCCATCTGTCAGCCATGCGGCTGCTGAAAACCGCCCGCCAATTCCGGGATCGCTGGGGATGTTGTACGACTCGACCTTGTGCGTAGGCTGTCAGGCTTGCGTCACCAAGTGTCAGGATATCAACTTCCCTGAGCGTAACCCGCAAGGGGAACAGACCTGGTCGAACAACGACAAACTGTCGCCGTACACCAATAACATCATTCAGGTGTGGACCAGCGGCACGGGCGTCAACAAAGACCAGGAGGAGAACGGCTACGCGTACATTAAGAAACAGTGTATGCACTGCGTTGATCCGAACTGTGTCTCCGTGTGTCCGGTTTCTGCACTGAAAAAAGATCCGAAAACCGGCATTGTCCATTACGACAAAGACGTGTGCACCGGCTGCCGTTACTGCATGGTTGCCTGTCCGTACAACGTGCCGAAGTACGACTACAACAACCCGTTTGGTGCGCTGCATAAGTGCGAACTGTGCAACCAGAAAGGTGTGGAACGTCTCGATAAAGGCGGTCTGCCTGGCTGCGTAGAAGTGTGTCCGGCGGGCGCGGTGATTTTTGGTACGCGTGAAGAGCTGATGGCGGAGGCGAAAAAACGTCTGGCGCTGAAGCCTGGCAGCGAATACCACTATCCGCGTCAGACGCTGAAATCTGGCGACACTTACCTGCACACGGTGCCGAAATATTATCCGCATCTGTACGGCGAGAAAGAGGGCGGCGGTACTCAGGTTCTGGTACTGACGGGTGTGCCTTATGAAAATCTCGACCTGCCGAAACTGGACGATCTTTCTACCGGTGCGCGTTCCGAAAATATTCAACACACCCTGTATAAAGGCATGATGCTACCACTGGCTGTGCTGGCGGGCTTAACCGTGCTGGTTCGTCGCAACACCAAAAACGACCATCACGACGGAGGAGACGATCATGAGTCATGATCCACAACCGCTGGGCGGCAAAATCATCAGTAAACCGGTCATGATTTTTGGACCGTTAATCGTCATCTGTATGCTCCTGATTGTGAAGCGTCTGGTGTTCGGTCTGGGCTCTGTCTCTGACCTGAACGGCGGCTTCCCGTGGGGCGTGTGGATCGCGTTTGACCTGTTGATCGGCACCGGCTTTGCCTGTGGCGGCTGGGCGCTGGCGTGGGCGGTATACGTCTTTAACCGTGGGCAATACCATCCGCTGGTGCGTCCGGCGCTGTTGGCGAGTCTGTTTGGTTACTCACTGGGTGGCTTGTCGATCACCATCGACGTTGGTCGCTACTGGAACCTGCCGTACTTCTACATTCCGGGTCACTTCAACGTGAACTCGGTACTGTTCGAGACGGCGGTCTGTATGACCATCTACATCGGCGTGATGGCACTGGAGTTTGCTCCGGCACTGTTTGAACGTCTGGGCTGGAAAGTGTCGCTCAAGCGTCTGAACAAGGTGATGTTCTTCATCATCGCGCTCGGTGCGCTGCTGCCAACTATGCACCAGTCTTCAATGGGGTCGCTGATGATCTCGGCGGGCTACAAGGTGCATCCGCTGTGGCAGAGCTATGAAATGTTGCCGCTGTTCTCGCTGCTGACGGCGTTCATCATGGGCTTCTCGATTGTCATCTTTGAAGGTTCACTGGTGCAGGCGGGTCTGCGTGGCAATGGTCCAGATGAAAAGAGCCTGTTCGTCAAGCTGACCAACACCATCAGTGTGTTGCTGGCGATTTTCATCGTGCTGCGCTTTGGCGAGCTTATCTATCGCGACAAGCTGTCGTTAGCGTTTGCCGGTGACTTCTACTCCGTGATGTTCTGGATTGAAGTCCTGCTGATGCTCTTCCCGCTGGTGGTTCTGCGTGTGGCGAAGCTGCGTAATGATTCCCGCATGCTGTTCCTGTCGGCACTGAGCGCGCTGTTAGGTTGTGCAACCTGGCGTCTGACCTATTCGCTGGTGGCATTCAACCCGGGCGGCGGTTACGCCTACTTCCCGACCTGGGAAGAACTGTTGATTTCTATTGGTTTTGTGGCTATTGAGATTTGCGCTTACATCGTACTCATTCGTCTACTGCCGATACTTCCTCCTTTAAAACAAAACGATCATAATCGTCATGAGGCGAGCAAAGCATGAGCCAGAGAATTACTATTGATCCGGTAACCCGAATTGAAGGGCATTTACGCATCGATTGCGAAATCGAAAATGGCGTCGTTTCGAAAGCATGGGCTTCCGGTACCATGTGGCGCGGCATGGAAGAGATCGTGAAAAACCGCGATCCGCGCGATGCATGGATGATTGTGCAACGTATCTGTGGCGTATGTACTACTACTCACGCGCTGTCTTCCGTCCGTGCGGCAGAAAGTGCGCTGAATATCGACGTTCCGGTTAACGCGCAATACATCCGTAACATCATTCTGGCTGCGCACACCACGCATGACCATATCGTTCATTTCTATCAGCTTTCGGCGCTGGACTGGGTGGACATCACTTCTGCATTGCAAGCTGATCCAACCAAAGCCTCCGAAATGCTGAAAGGCGTTTCGACCTGGCATCTGAACAGCCCGGAAGAGTTCACCAAAGTTCAGAACAAGATCAAAGATCTGGTTGCCAGCGGTCAGTTGGGTATTTTCGCCAATGGCTACTGGGGTCACCCGGCGATGAAACTGCCGCCGGAAGTGAACCTGATTGCGGTAGCGCACTACCTGCAAGCGTTGGAGTGCCAGCGTGACGCTAACCGCGTCGTGGCGCTGCTGGGCGGTAAAACGCCGCACATTCAGAACCTGGCGGTAGGCGGGGTCGCTAACCCAATCAACCTCGACGGTCTGGGCGTGCTGAACCTTGAGCGCCTGATGTACATCAAGTCCTTCATCGACAAGCTGAGCGACTTTGTTGAGCAGGTTTACAAGGTTGATACCGCAGTTATCGCCGCGTTCTACCCGGAATGGCTGACGCGCGGTAAAGGTGCGGTGAACTACCTGAGCGTGCCGGAATTCCCGACCGACAGTAAAAACGGCAGCTTCCTGTTCCCGGGCGGCTACATTGAGAATGCGGATCTGTCCTCGTATCGTCCGATCACTTCTCATTCCGATGAATACCTGATCAAAGGAATTCAGGAAAGCGCGAAGCACTCCTGGTATAAGGACGAAGCGCCACAGGCACCGTGGGAAGGCACCACCATTCCGGCTTACGACGGTTGGTCTGACGACGGTAAATACTCCTGGGTGAAATCGCCGACTTTCTACGGCAAAACGGTAGAAGTGGGTCCGCTGGCTAATATGCTGGTGAAACTGGCGGCAGGTCGCGAATCTACCCAGAACAAACTGAATGAAATCGTTGCGATTTATCAGAAACTGACTGGCAACACGCTGGAAGTGGCACAGCTGCACTCCACGCTGGGCCGTATTATTGGTCGTACCGTTCACTGCTGTGAATTGCAGGATATCCTGCAAAACCAATACAGTGCACTGATCACCAATATCGGCAAAGGCGATCACACCACCTTTGTGAAGCCGAACATTCCGGCAACGGGTGAGTTTAAAGGCGTTGGCTTCCTCGAAGCGCCGCGCGGTATGCTCTCTCACTGGATGGTGATCAAAGACGGTATCATCAGCAACTACCAGGCAGTTGTTCCATCAACCTGGAACTCTGGCCCGCGTAACTTCAATGATGACGTCGGTCCTTACGAGCAGTCGCTGGTGGGTACACCGGTTGCCGATCCAAATAAACCGCTGGAAGTGGTACGTACCATTCACTCCTTCGACCCGTGCATGGCCTGTGCGGTACACGTAGTGGATGCCGACGGCAACGAAGTGGTTTCAGTGAAGGTTCTGTAATGCGTATTTTAGTCTTAGGGGTCGGCAATATTTTGCTGACCGATGAAGCCATCGGTGTGCGGATTGTTGAAGCGTTAGAGCAACGATACATTCTGCCGGATTATGTTGAGATCCTCGATGGCGGCACGGCGGGAATGGAGCTGCTTGGCGACATGGCAAATCGCGATCATCTGATTATTGCGGATGCCATTGTGTCGAAGAAGAGCGCGCCGGGAACGATGATGATCCTGCGGGATGAAGAAGTTCCGGCGTTGTTTACCAACAAAATCTCTCCGCATCAGCTTGGCCTGGCCGACGTCTTGTCGGCCCTGCGCTTCACCGGCGAGTTTCCGAAAAAGCTGACCCTGGTCGGCGTAATTCCGGAATCACTGGAGCCGCACATCGGCTTGACGCCGACGGTCGAAGCGATGATTGAACCTGCGCTTGAGCAGGTTCTGGCTGCGCTGCGTGAATCTGGCGTGGAAGCTATCCCACGGGAGGCGATTCATGACTGAAGAGATAGCAGGTTTCCAGACCTCCCCGAAGGCGCAAGTACAGGCAGCGTTTGAAGAAATTGCCCGGCGTTCGATGCACGATCTCTCTTTTCTGCATCCTTCAATGCCGGTGTATGTTTCTGATTTTACGCTGTTCGAAGGTCAGTGGACGGGGTGTGTGATCACCCCGTGGATGCTGAGTGCAGTTATCTTCCCCGGCCCGGATCAACTCTGGCCGCTGCGCAAAGTGAGTGAAAAAATCGGTCTGCAACTGCCGTATGGCACTATGACCTTTACCGTTGGCGAACTGGACGGTGTGTCGCAATACCTCTCCTGTTCGCTGATGTCGCCGCTTTCGCACAGCATGTCGATTGAAGAGGGCCAACGCCTGACGGATGACTGCGCACGAATGATCCTTTCGCTGCCAGTCACTAATCCGGATGTACCACATGCAGGGCGTCGCGCCCTGCTGTTTGGTCGCAGGAGTGGCGAAAATGCATGAGTTGTCGCTTTGCCAGAGCGCCGTTGAGATTATCCAACGGCAGGCGGAGCAGCACGATGTTAAGCGCGTCACCGCCGTGTGGCTGGAAATTGGTGCGCTCTCCTGCGTTGAGGAGAGCGCCGTCCGTTTTAGTTTTGAAATTGTCTGCCAGGGAACGGTGGCGCAAGGGTGCGATTTACATATCGTCTATAAACCCGCCCAGGCCTGGTGTTGGGATTGCAGCCAGGTGGTGGAGATTCATCAGCACGATGCGCAGTGCCCGCTCTGTCACGGCGAGCGGTTGCGTGTCGATACCGGCGATTCGCTGATCGTCAAAAGTATTGAAGTTGAATAACCGGAGTTAACAATGTGTATTGGCGTTCCAGGCCAGGTGCTGGCTGTCGGTGAAGATATTCACCAGCTTGCGCAGGTTGAAGTATGTGGTATCAAGCGTGACGTGAATATCGCCCTGATTTGCGAAGGTAACCCTGCCGATCTGCTGGGCCAGTGGGTACTGGTGCACGTCGGATTTGCCATGAGCATCATCGACGAAGATGAAGCCAAAGCCACATTAGACGCGCTGCGCCAAATGGATTACGACATTACCAGCGCGTGATGATTAAAGCCGGATGCTTTCGTAGGCCTGATAAGACGCGCGAGCGTCGCATCAGGCATTGTGCCTGATTGCCGGATGCGGCGTGAACGCCTTATCCGGCCTACATTGGTCTGGATGGCTTGCTGCGACGAACGGTAACCATTACCCCTGGCGCTTATCTTCCGTATTTGTCTCGAAATCACTGGCGTCATGGCGTTCATGCAACTGCTCGTTCAGCGGTCCGTTGGTGCGGTTAACAATACGCCCACGTTTCACAGCCGGACGTTCGCCCACTTCTTTCGCCCAGCGTTGCACGTGCTTATAACTGCCCGCATCAAGAAACTCTGCGGCATCATACACGCCGCCTAACACCACGTTGCCAAACCACGGCCAAATCGCCATATCCGCAATGGTGTACTCATCGCCCGCAACAAACTTATGCTGCGCCAGTTGCTTATCCAGCACGTCGAGCAGACGTTTGGCTTCCATGGTAAAGCGATTGATGGCGTACTCAATTTTCACTGGCGCGTAATGATAAAAGTGACCAAAACCACCACCGAGGAACGGCGCAGCGCCCTGTAACCAGAACAACCAGTTCATCGTTTCAGTTCGCTTCGCCAGATCCTGCGGCAGGAAGTAGCCAAATTTCTCGGCCAGATAAAGCAGAATCGATCCTGACTCAAACACGCGGATTGGCGGGTTATGCGTATGATCGCGCAGAGCGGGAATTTTCGAGTTCGGGTTCACTTCGACAAAACCGCTGGAGAATTGATCACCATCGCCAATGCGAATCAGCCACGCGTCGTACTCTGCGCCGGTGACGCCCAGCGCCAGCAGCTCCTCAAGCATAATCGTTACTTTCTGACCGTTCGGCGTTCCCAGCGAATAGAGTTGCAATGGGTGTTTGCCAACGGGCAGCGTTTTTTCATGTGTCGGACCAGAAACCGGGCGATTGATATTGGCGAACGCGCCGCCAGCGGATTTATCCCACGTCCAGACTTTCGCGGGCTGATAAGTATTGTCTGCCATAGTGAGTTGCCTTCTGAGTGGTAGTGTTGAAGCAGTGTAGCAGGTCACTTGCTGTACAGAATGTGAATTTTTTAACCCTTTGCGCCAGCCGCTGCGTTGAGGTGTATGATAAGTCTAACCTCTGTCCGGTTAATGTCGCTGAGCAGGTAATCAGAGCACAACAATTACGCCAACTGCTTAGGTTGTATTGTTAAAGGTAAAGTGATGAGCAAAGGAACGACCAGCCAGGATGCCCCGTTCGGGACGTTATTGGGCTACGCCCCCGGTGGTGTAGCAATCTACTCTTCAGATTACAGTTCTCTCGATCCGCAGGAATACGAAGATGACGCCGTATTCCGTAGCTATATCGACGACGAATATATGGGCCACAAATGGCAATGCGTTGAGTTTGCTCGCCGTTTTCTCTTTCTGAACTACGGTGTGGTCTTCACTGACGTGGGCATGGCGTGGGAGATTTTCTCGCTGCGCTTCCTGCGTGAAGTGGTTAATGACAACATTCTGCCATTGCAGGCATTTCCTAACGGTTCGCCGCGTGCGCCGGTCGCGGGCGCGCTTCTTATCTGGGATAAAGGCGGTGAATTTAAAGACACCGGCCATGTCGCCATTATTACCCAATTGCATGGCAACAAAGTCCGTATTGCCGAACAGAACGTGATTCATTCCCCGTTGCCGCAAGGGCAACAGTGGACGCGCGAGCTGGAGATGGTAGTAGAAAACGGCTGCTATACCCTCAAAGACACCTTCGATGACACCACTATTCTGGGCTGGATGATCCAGACGGAAGATACTGAATACAGCTTACCGCAGCCGGAAATCGCAGGCGATTTGTTGAAGATCAGCGGAGCGCGCCTGGAAGACAATGGCCAGTTTGACGGTAAATGGCTGGATGAAAAAGATCCGCTGCAAAACGCCTACGTGCAGGCGAACGGTCAGGTGATCAATCAGGATCCGTATCATTACTACACCATTACGGAGAGCGCCGAACAGGAGCTGGTTAAAGCCACCAACGAGCTGCATCTGATGTATCTTCACGCTACCGATAAAGTGCTGAAAGATGACAACCTGCTGGCACTGTTCGATATTCCGAAAATCCTCTGGCCGCGTTTGCGCCTCTCCTGGCAGCGTCGTCGTCACCATATGATCACCGGTCGTATGGATTTTTGTATGGATGAGCGTGGCCTGAAGGTCTATGAATACAACGCCGACTCCGCCTCCTGTCATACTGAAGCGGGCTTGATCCTCGAACGTTGGGCGGAGCAGGGCTATAAAGGCAACGGCTTCAATCCGGCGGAAGGGCTGATTAACGAACTGGCTGGCGCGTGGAAACACAGTCGCGCGCGTCCGTTTGTCCATATCATGCAGGACAAAGATATCGAGGAAAACTATCACGCGCAGTTTATGGAGCAGGCGCTGCAACAGGCGGGCTTTGAAACGCGTATCTTGCGTGGGCTAGATGAACTGGGCTGGGATGCTGCCGGACAACTGATTGATGGGGAAGGGCGACTGGTTAACTGCGTGTGGAAGACCTGGGCGTGGGAAACGGCGTTTGATCAGATTCGCGAAGTCAGCGACCGTGAGTTTGCCGCAGTACCGATTCGTACCGGTCATCCGCAAAATGAAGTGCGCCTGATCGACGTTCTGCTGCGTCCGGAAGTGCTGGTCTTTGAACCGCTGTGGACGGTGATCCCTGGCAACAAAGCGATTCTGCCAATTCTCTGGTCGCTGTTCCCGCATCATCGTTATCTGCTGGATACCGATTTCACTGTTAATGATGAACTGGTGAAAACCGGTTACGCCGTGAAACCGATTGCCGGTCGCTGTGGTAGCAATATCGACCTGGTCAGCCATCATGAAGAGGTGCTCGACCAAACCAGCGGTAAATTTGCCGAGCAGAAAAATATCTACCAGCAACTGTGGTGCCTGCCAAAAGTGGACGGTAAATACATTCAGGTATGTACCTTCACCGTGGGCGGCAACTACGGCGGGACGTGTTTGCGCGGCGATGAATCTCTGGTCATCAAAAAAGAGAGTGATATTGAGCCGTTAATTGTGGTGAAAGAGTAATAGACTTTTTCGCAAACCCGTGCTGATTATCAAAAATAATCAGCACGGATAATCGTTCATGGAATGCTCAAAATATTGAATATTGAAATATATTAAATTAATAAATTCACAATATGAATATATTAATGATTGAAATGATTCGCCATTAATTATTTCTTAAAATTCTGAATAGCAACTTATTATCTGATACTAAAGAAATAACACTCTTTTTATCGTTAAAAAATGATATTTCACTTTGCCCACGCCGTTAAAGTCACTGATAATGCGTCCGTTCGTAAATTCAAAATGGCGTAATCTAATATATGCTAAATTTATTTGTTGGCCTTGATATATACACAGGGCTTTTGTTATTACTTGCTCTGGCATTTGTGTTGTTCTACGAAGCAATCAATGGTTTTCATGACACGGCGAATGCGGTGGCAACCGTTATTTATACTCGTGCCATGCAGCCACAACTTGCCGTGGTGATGGCGGCATTTTTTAACTTTTTTGGCGTATTGCTTGGCGGACTTAGCGTCGCCTATGCCATCGTCCATATGTTGCCAACTGATTTGTTGCTGAATATGGGGTCAACCCACGGTCTGGCGATGGTCTTTTCCATGCTGCTGGCGGCGATTATCTGGAACCTGGGAACGTGGTTCTTTGGTTTACCGGCCTCCAGTTCGCACACCTTGATTGGCGCGATTATCGGCATCGGCTTAACCAACGCGCTATTGACCGGCTCGTCGGTGATGGATGCGTTAAACCTGCGTGAAGTGACCAAGATTTTCTCCTCGTTAATTGTCTCCCCCATCGTCGGCCTGGTCATTGCGGGTGGTCTGATTTTCCTGCTGCGCCGTTTCTGGAGCGGGACGAAAAAGCGTGACCGTATTCACCGCATTCCTGAAGATCGCAAAAAGAAAAAAGGCAAACGTAAGCCGCCATTCTGGACGCGTATTGCGCTGATTGTTTCCGCTGCGGGCGTGGCGTTTTCGCACGGCGCGAACGACGGGCAGAAAGGGATCGGCCTGGTGATGCTGGTACTGGTGGGGATTGCCCCTGCTGGTTTCGTCGTCAATATGAATGCGTCTGGCTATGAAATTACCCGTACCCGCGATGCAGTGACTAACTTCGAACACTATCTGCAACAGCATCCTGAACTGCCGCAGAAGTTAATTGCGATGGAACCTCCATTGCCTGCGGCATCGACTGATGGCACGCAAGCGACGGAGTTTCACTGTCATCCAGCAAATACCTTTGATGCGATTGCGCGCGTCAAAACGATGCTGCCGGGTAATATGGAAAGCTACGAGCCGTTAAACGTAAGTCAACGCAGTCAGCTACGCCGTATTATGCTTTGCATCTCTGATACCTCCGCGAAGCTGGCGAAACTGCCAGGCGTTAGCAAAGAAGACCAGAGCCTGCTGAAAAAACTGCGCAGCGATATGTTAAGCACCATTGAATATGCTCCAGTGTGGATAATCATGGCGGTGGCTTTAGCACTCGGTATTGGCACCATGATTGGCTGGTGCCGTGTAGCGATGACCATCGGTGAGAAAATTGGTAAGCGCGGCATGACGTATGCGCAAGGGATGGCGGCGCAGATGACGGCGGCGGTATCTATCGGTCTTGCCAGTTATATTGGGATGCCTGTTTCCACAACTCACGTACTCTCTTCTGCGGTGGCGGGGACGATGGTGGTAGATGGCGGTGGGTTACAGCGTAAAACGGTAACCAGTATCCTGATGGCGTGGGTGTTTACCTTACCGGCGGCAATTTTTCTGTCTGGTAGTCTGTACTGGATTGCATTGCAGCTTATCTAACCTTCCTGTTAATGCCCGGTCCTGCGATCGGGCATTATCACTTCTGACTAGTGATAACCTCGCGCTGTCATAAAATCCATTATCGCTTTTTCCGCATCAACCAGCACTTGTTCCAGCGGTTGATTGGCATCGATATCAACCAGTTGCGCGCCTCCAAAGGTTAACTTTGGCGTTATGGCAATTTTCTTCGCCAGAGATTCTCGTTTGTGGTCAGGCTTACGCGCGCAGGCCACGTCCAGGGAGACATTGAGTTTGATGACCAGATCAGGCTTATGGCTCGCCATCCAGTGAAATGCTTTACGTTCCTGACTTGCCAGCCATGACACAAAACGACCACCTTCAACGTTAGGCGGGAACACCGTACCATCGTAAGCGCCAGGAATCTGGTCCTGTGGATAACGGTCGGTTAAAACAATTAACCCGCGACGACGACAGGCAAGCATATGACGAAAGCGCAGTAAGCGGCGGGCGACAAACGCTGTAATTACCAGCGCCGGAACTGGCCCAGGCAATTTTTTCGCTGTTTTCACTTTATTGCGTTCAATTGATTTATTAAGCGATTTTCCCATTAAGGGCAGTTTTACCACTGCACGACCGACATTTCCGGCTTGCTTTCCTAAATGAACTCTTTCTGCGGCACCATATTTTTCGACAACGGTAATGAGATGTTCACAAACCGTTGACTTGCCTGAACCATCACTACCAATAACGGCTATTAATGGAGGTGTTATAGACTGCATGAATATATCCTTAAATTTAAATATCCATCCCAAATATTTATCTGGTTAATATGTTTTAATGAAAGCGTAATTCAGGTCAATGTCGCAATTAACCATTGTCACAATAAGGTTGAACGGATATTCTGAGCACGGACCACGTAATATTCAATACATTATTTGCTGCCGGGTTTTTCGTGAATCAACGTAATATGTCAATAATTAATTCCATGCCAGTGCGTGTTATTGCCATTGTGGGATGTGATGGTTCAGGTAAATCGACCCTCACGGCAAGCCTGGTGAATGAACTGGCAGCAATAATGCCAACAGAACACATTTATCTTGGGCAGTCTTCCGGACGAATTGGCGAATGGATTTCACAGCTCCCTATAATTGGCGCCCCTTTTGGGCGTTATCTGCGGGGTAAGGCAGCCCATGTGCATGAAAAACCCTCAACACCGCCCGGCAATATTACCGCGCTGGTTATCTATCTGCTTTCCTGCTGGCGGGCGTACAAGTTTCGCAAAATGTTGAGAAAAAGCCAGCATGGCTTTTTGTTGATTACCGACCGTTACCCGCAGGTTGAAGTCCCTGGCTTTCGTTTTGATGGCCCACAACTGGCTAAAACTAAAGGCGGTAATGGCTGGGTAAAAATGTTAAGGCAGCGCGAGTTGAAGCTGTACCAATGGATGGCGTCTTATTTGCCCGTATTGTTGATTCGTCTTGGCATTGATGAACAAACCGCGTTTTCGCGTAAACCTGACCATCAACTGGCGGCGTTACAGGAAAAAATCGCCGTTACGCCGCAACTGACTTTCAACGGCGCCAGGATCCTTGAACTGGATGGTCGGCAACCAGCCGATAAAATCCTGCAAGCGTCACTACGTGCAATTCACGCCGCACTTTCCTGATCACCAAAATGGATAGGGGATGATTTAAAGAATGGATGCACTACAAACGCAAGCTGTTAACAGCACTACCGCGCCGCGGCCCAGCTACATTCCGGGGCTAATTGCGGTGGTCGGGTGCGATGGCACCGGCAAATCCACGCTGACCACCGATCTGGTGAAATCATTGCAACAGCACTGGCAAACCGAGCGGCGCTATCTGGGGCTGCTCTCGGGCGAAGACGGTGACAAAATCAAACGATTACCGTTGGTTGGTGTCTGGCTGGAGCGGCGACTGGCGGCAAATCCTCTAAAACCCAAAGCATGAAAACTCGCTCTCCGGCGCTCTGGGCGGCGGTGATTATGTACTGCTTCTCGCTGCGAAGAATGGCGAATCTGCGCAAGGTCCAGCGACTGGCGCAAAGCGGCGTTCTGGTGGTCAGCGATCGCTTTCCGCAGGCGGAAATTTCCGGTTTTTATTATGACGGGCCGGGGATTGGCGTCGAGCGCGCGACCGGGAAAATCAACCAATTTCTGGCGCAGCGCGAGCGACAGTTATACCAACAAATGGCGCAGTACCGTCCTGAATTAATCATTCGTTTGGGGATTGATATTGATACTGCCATTTCCCGCAAGCCTGACCATGACTATGCCGAGCTGCAGGACAAAATCGGCGTCATGTCGAAGATTGGCTATAACGGCACAAAAATTTTAGAGATTGATTCCAGAGCGCCCTACAGCGAAGTACTGGAACAGGCACTGAAAGCGGTTTCTCTGGTTGCCATCGTTTCTGACCGCCGAAGTTTGACTTAAGGCAGGTGGGATATTTTTCATTTTTCAACGATAAGGTCAGGCTGAATTGGCAGGTTTTAACATCAAACATTGGTTTGCAGATGGAGCCTTTCGCACCATTATTCGTAACAGCGCCTGGTTAGGTTCCAGCAATGTCGTGAGTGCCTTGCTGGGATTACTGGCGCTTTCGTGCGCCGGTAAAGGGATGACACCAGCGATGTTTGGCGTACTTGTCGTCATACAGTCTTATGCCAAGTCGATTAGTGATTTTATTAAGTTTCAGACATGGCAGTTGGTGGTGCAGTACGGAACGCCAGCATTAACCAACAATAATCCCCAGCAATTCCGCAATGTCGTCTCATTTTCCTTCTCGCTGGATATCGTCAGCGGCGCGGTGGCGATTGTCGGCGGCATTGCCTTACTGCCATTCCTTTCCCATTCATTAGGTCTGGATGACCAAAGTTTTTGGCTGGCGGCGCTCTATTGCACGCTCATTCCTTCAATGGCTTCCTCCACGCCGACCGGCATTTTGCGTGCGGTTGATCGCTTCGACTTAATTGCTGTACAGCAGGCGACGAAACCTTTTCTGCGTGCGGCGGGCAGCGTAATAGCCTGGTATTTTAACTTTGGCTTTGCCGGATTTGTTATCGCCTGGTACGCATCGAATCTGGTTGGCGGCACTATGTACTGGTGGTTTGCCGCGCGCGAATTACGCCGCAGAAATATCCATAACGCGTTCAAATTGAATCTGTTTGAGTCTGCCCGACACATCAAAGGCGCATGGAGTTTTGTCTGGTCAACCAACATTGCCCATTCCATTTGGTCGGCGCGTAATTCATGTAGCACGGTACTGGTGGGGATCGTATTAGGGCCAGCTGCTGCCGGGTTATTTAAAATCGCCATGACATTCTTCGATGCCGCCGGGACGCCCGCCAGTTTGTTGGGTAAGAGTTTTTACCCTGAAGTCATGCGCTTAGATCCACGAACTACCAGACCGTGGCTCCTGGGCGTGAAGTCTGGATTGCTGGCAGGTGGGATTGGCATTCTGGTGGCGCTGGCCGTGTTAATCGTTGGCAAGCCACTTATTTCACTGGTGTTTGGTGTTAAGTATCTCGAAGCGTATGACCTGATCCAGGTGATGCTCGGAGCCATTGTTATTTCGATGCTGGGCTTCCCACAGGAGTCATTATTGCTAATGGCGGGGAAACAGCGTGCCTTTCTCGTGGCGCAAACCATCGCCTCTATCGGCTACATCGTGTTGCTGTTCATGTTCTGCCATCTGTTTGGCGTGCTGGGGGCAGCATTTGCTTACTTCGGTGGGCAATGTCTTGATGTGGTGCTCTCGTTAATTCCGACATTGAAGGCGTTCTTTCAACGCCATTTATTGGCCTATAACGCAGTGGGAGAAAAATCCCAATGATGAAAAAATATTTTCCACTTGAGGTCAGTGAGCGTTTATTTATCGCGGTCGAAGAAGATGATGTTGTTGACGCTCAAGTTAGCTTACCACCAACGATCGCACTGCGTTGTTCATCGGAAATTATTCATGATAATTATGCATTATGCCTGAGATTCTGGTTGGACGGAGTCAATCGCAAGGCGTTACTCCACCTGACCCTGAAGCAGGCTAAAGGTGACCCTCTTACCGACGAAGAACGCAAACAGTATAAATACATGCGAGCGCGCTACAAGCATCTGCGTTTTGCGCAACGGCTGTATTTAAAGAAGCATCAGGCTGGTTTTTTATTTGGCAAAACGACCGTTTTTCTGGGGCGTTTTCAGGATGGTTTTCGTAACGGTAAGAAAAATATTGTGTCGTATTACGGCAACCTGTTACGGATTTATTTAAGCTCTCCTGTCTGGTGGCTGGTGAACTATTCATTACGCCATAGCCAGCTAGAAAGCGTTAATGGTTTTATCGCTTATCGGCAGAAGCAAATGCGCATCCTGAAAGAAATTATTGCCAGGCCGCAGCTAACCGGCAGGGAATTTCATGATGTGCGAAAAATCATCAGTCAGCAGGTTTCTTATTACGACACTCTAAGATCGCTTGATCCCGAAAATACAGAGGCGTTGCAGATTTCCCGCTTCCTGGCGGCCATTAATGGCCTGATGGGGGATAAGCACGACGATATGGTGGCGGATGATTTGGAAAATCGCCAATCGTATGATGCGCCAGTGGCACTCGACAGCGATATTCGTCAGCGCTTAGAACTGCTGATTTCGCGTTTTCCGCTATAACCGGAGTAATGATGCCCTCTCGTCTGATTACTGCGCTGATATTTTCACTCTTCTCGTTCGGCGCTACTGCGCACAATTTCGTCATCGGAAAACCGGTTACACCTGTTTATATTCAGGACGGTGGTGAATTGCTGCTCAAAAATGACGAAATTTACTATCAAAAGTGGAACAGCACGCAGCTGAAGGGAAAAGTCCGCATTATTCAGTATATCGCCGGACGAAAGTCAGCGAAGAAGAAGAACTCTCTGTTAATCAAAGCAGTAGAAACAGCAAACTTTCCTCAGGATCGTTTTCAGCCCACCACCATTGTGAACACCGATGATGCCATCTTCGGCACCGGCTATTTTGTGACAGGTAAAATTGAAAAAAATAAACGTCGTTATCCGTGGGCGCAATTCGTAATCGACGGCAGCGGTCTGGGGCGCGTTGCCTGGCAACTGCCGGAACAGAGTTCAACCATTCTGGTGCTGAATAAATACGGGCAAATTCAGTGGGCGAAGGACGGCAGCCTGACGCCAGAAGAGGTTGATCAGGTCATTGCGTTGGCGCAGAAGCTGATCAATGAATAAAAAACTCAAAGGATTGAGGGCGTTAGTGAGATGAAGCTGGTTGAACACTACATCATGCGTGGTACACGCCGTCTGGTGCTGATTATCGTTGGTTTTTTGATCTTTATCTTCGCCAGTTACTCTGCACAGCGTTACCTGACCGAAGCAGCCAATGGGACTTTAGCGCTTGATGTAGTACTTAATGTTGTTTTCTATAACGTGCTGATAGCGCTTGAAATGTTACTCCCAGTGGGCCTGTATGTGTCGGTTGGTGTGACACTTGGGCAGATGTATACCGACTCAGAAATTACCGCTATCTCTGCGGCGGGCGCCAGTCCCGCACGTTTGTATAAAGCCGTTCTGTATCTGGCAATTCCATTAAGCATTTTTGTCACGCTGTTGTCGATGTATGGTCGGCCCTGGGCTTATGCGCAGATTTATCAACTGGAACAACAGTCGCAGTCGGAGCTGGATGTTCGCCAGTTGCGGGCAAAGAAATTTAACACTAACGATAACGGACGAATGATCCTTTCGCAGACGGTTGATCAAGACAATAATCGCCTGACTGACGCGCTGATTTACACCTCTACCGCCAACCGAACCCGCATTTTCCGTGCCCGTTCGCTTGATGTTGTTGACCCCTCTCCGGAGAAGCCAACCGTTATGTTGCATACCGGCACGGCTTATATACTCGATCATCAGGGCAGTGACGACAACGAACAGATCTACCGTAATCTGCAATTACATCTCAATCCACTGGATCAAAGTGCCAACGTCAAACGTAAAGCGAAATCGGTCGCGGAATTGGCGCGCTCTGTATTTCCTGCCGATCATGCCGAACTGCAATGGCGACAAAGCCGTGGCCTGACAGCGTTGTTAATGGCTCTGCTGGCTATCTCTTTAAGTCGGGTAAAACCGCGGCAAGGGCGATTTTCAACGTTACTGCCACTGACGTTGCTGTTTGTTGCCATTTTTTATGGCGGCGACGTCTGCCGTACGCTGGTGGCTAACGGCGCTATTCCCCTCATTCCTGGTTTGTGGTTAGTGCCCGGACTCATGCTAATGGGCCTGTTGATGCTGGTCGCACGCGACTTCTCCTTGCTGCAGAAATTTTCCCGATGAATGTTTTCAGTCGCTATTTAATCCGTTACCTCTTTCTCGGTTTTGCCGCCGCCGCAGGGCTATTGCTGCCGCTTTTTACCACCTTCAACCTGATTAACGAACTGGATGATGTCAGTCCGGGCGGTTATCGCTGGACTCAGGCGGTGCTGGTGGTGCTGATGAACTTACCGCGCACACTGGTCGAACTTTCGCCGTTTATCGCCTTATTGGGTGGTATTGTTGGCCTGGGGCAGTTATCGAAAAACAGTGAGCTTACCGCCATTCGCAGCACGGGGTTTTCTATCTTCCGTATTGCACTGGTGGCGCTGGTTGCCGGGATATCGTGGACTGTTTCGTTAGGCGCGATAGATGAGTGGGTGGCGTCACCATTGCAGCAACAGGCGCTGCAAATCAAATCGACTGCCACCGCGTTGGGGGAGGACGATGACATTACCGGCAATATGCTGTGGGCCAGGCGCGGTAATGAATTTGTGACGGTGAAATCGCTAAACGAGCAGGGCCAGCCGGTGGGCGTGGAGATATTTCATTACCGCGACAATCTCTCGCTCGAATCCTACATTTATGCACGCAGCGCCACCATTGAAGACGACAAAACGTGGATCCTGCATGGTGTGAATCATAAAAAATGGCTGAATGGCAAAGAAACGCTGGAAACATTAGATAATCTTGCCTGGCAATCGGCCTTCACCAGTATGAATCTTGAAGAGTTATCGATGCCGGGGAATACTTTTTCTGTCCGTCAGCTTAATCATTACATCCATTATTTGCAGGAAACCGGGCAACCCAGCAGTGAATACCGCCTTGCACTGTGGGAAAAACTGGGGCAACCGATCTTAACCCTGGCGATGATTTTGCTGGCTGTACCGTTTACTTTTAGCGCTCCGCGCTCGCCAGGGATGGGTAGCCGTCTCGCTGTAGGCGTCATCGTTGGCTTACTCACCTGGATCAGCTATCAAATCATGGTCAATCTGGGATTGCTATTTGCGTTGAGCGCACCCGTTACCGCGCTCGGTTTACCGATAGCGTTTGTGCTGGTGGCGTTGAGCCTGGTGTATTGGTATGACAGTCAACATTAAACCCGCCGTGGCGCAACACCACGGCGGGCTCACGTTACTGCTTCAGAGTAGCAAACGCCTGAATGATGGCATCAATTTGCTCGCGACTGTGGGCAGCATTAACGCTACAGCGCAGCAGCGTCATGCCCGCCGGCGCGGCAGGTGGCAGGATAAGATTCACATACACGCCCAGCGAAATAAGCTCACGCCAGATGCGTAAACCTTCCTCTTTCGAACTGATTATTACTGGCACTACCGGACTAATATGTGAGCTTAACTCGTAACCCAGTTTTTGCAGACCGTCATACAGATGGTTGGCGTTATCCATCAGCTTTTGCCGCAGCTCTGGTTGAGTGGCAATGGTTCTTAACGACGAGCGCACGGTCGCAATGCAGGAAGGAGAAGGGGAGGCGGTAAAAATATACGGACGGCTGCCGTAGCGCAGCACTTCCATCGCTTCCGAACCCACGGCAAAACCACCAATCGAGGCCAGGCTTTTACTGAAGGTGCCAACGATAATATCCACATCATCTTCAACGCCGACAGCTTCAGCCAGTCCGCGCCCCGTTGCGCCTAACACGCCGAACGAGTGAGCTTCATCGACAATTAAATATCCGCCGAGACGACGTTTGATATCAACAATTTCCGCCAGCGGCGCAACGTCACCGAGCATACTGTAGATGCCTTCAACGATGATAATCGCCTCTTTTGCCCGTTCACCGAGGCGAACCATGCGACGCTCCAGATCGTTGGCGTCATTATGGCGGAAACGAATAATCTCCGCGCCGCCGAGAGAACAGGCGTCATAAATACTGGCGTGGCTGTCGGCATCCAACAACACCACGGCGTTATGGTCGGCGAGTGCGCTGATGACACCTAAATTAGCGGTATAACCGGTTGAAAAAACGATAGCGGTAGGGCGATTGAAAAACTCGGCAATCTCTTTCTCTAACGCCAGGTGCGGCGCATAACTGCCGTTTGCCATACGAGAACCGGTGGTGCCGGTGCCTTGGGCCGCTAACGCTGCCTGACCATCGGCGATGGCATCATGATTAAAGGTTAAACCGAGATAATTATTGGTCCCGGCCAGAATCACTTTTTTATTGCCGATACGCCCTTCGGTGGCGGAATACACTTCATCAATACAGGTGCCAAACGGCGTTAACCCGTTATCGCTAAATTGCAGTCGCTCGCCCGCAAGACGCGCATATTTATCGTATAGCCCCATTATTTATTCTCCAGCCATGGAAGTAGTGTTTCCATTAATTGCACAGGGGTTTTGACATCCAGCAGAATATTAATAGGAATGGAAATATCAAATCTGTCTTCAAGCATCATTAAGAGATCCATCACTTTAATCGACTCCAGGCCGAGATCGTTGACGAGATCGCTGTCAGGCTTAATTTCCACACCGTTTTCGACCAAATCCTGTAAACAGGAAAGGATGTAATCCATTACTATTTCACGATTTACCATAGAAACGTTAACACACCTTTAAACAAGACAATCAAAATAGCCCGTTGCGTAATGCGTGTTCCAGGCTAATCCCGGGAAACCAATTAATATCTTCAGAAATACGGTTATTACTTGCCGACCAGTCGGCGTGGGTTAATTCACCCAATTTTGAGCGGGTCAGCATAGGTTCTTTACCTGCCAGGCGACTCAACGCGGTACTGACATCTGCAAGGCAGGTGAGCAACGGCAGAGGAATGCCGACCATCCGTACAGCTCCTTGACGGGCGGCGGCGGCCAGTTGTTGCACGCGCTGCCAGTCATAGCCACCGGCGACACCATCACATAATTCATACGTTTGCGTCTGTACGGAATCGGTGCTTAACCACTGACCTACGGCTTGCGCGAAATCGGTGACGTGCAGGAAAGAGAGTTGTGTATCTGGTGCGCCCAGCCGTGGCAGCAGGCCACGCAGCATCCAGTCAAACAGTGGTTTTAACTCTTTATCGCCGGGGCCATAGACTGCTGTTGGGCGAAAAATGCTCAGCGTAATTTCGTCCGCCATTGCTGCCAGTCGTTGTTCGGCGACGTGTTTGGATTTCGCGTACCAGGAGAGTTCGGGATGGCGCGCCGCCAGCGAAGAGATAAAAAGAAAACGTTGGCAAAAGCCGCTCTCTTTTGCCGCCTGCATCAGGCGCAGGCTGCCGTCAACGTTACAGCGAGTAAAGACATCCTCTTTGTGTCCGCGTACTTGCCCGGCGCAATGGACCACAGCACCGGCACCAGCAACCAGCTCGCTAAGTGAATGCGTATCTTCCAGCGAACCGCGCACCCAGGTAACGTTATCGTTATGGTGAGCACGGGAAGTACGCGTCAATGCGCGGACGTGAAAGCCGCGGGCGAGCAGATTATCGATAATATATTTACCGATAAACCCGGTAGCGCCCGTCACCGCGACCGTTTGATTCATTGCGCAAAACCTGCGAGGGATTCCTGCACATGAAGATTGGCGGCATAGGCTTTCTGATAACGTTTTTTCGCTTCTGCGCGGGCAGGTTTACCGGAAGATGTGCGCGGAATACTGTGTGGTGGTAACAAGTCGATAGCCGCCGAAACGCCAAATTCGCTTTGTATCCGTGCCGCCAGAGAATGGATTAGCTGGGCGCGACGATTTTCGTCGCTGATCCTGCACTGGATCTGCAAAATGATTTTTTCCTGGGCAGTAACAAACGCAATGGCATCGCCAGAATGAATTTCTGGTTCCTGTTCCGCAATGTATTCAATATCTTGCGGCCAGATATTGCGGCCACGAATAATAATCAGATCTTTAATACGCCCAGTGACATAAAGGTAACCGTCCAGCAGATAACCGAGGTCGCCGGTATCTAACCAGCCCGTCGCCGCGATATCGTCCTGCGAAGTCTGGTCGCCAAAATAGCCGCTCATCAGGCTGGGACCAGAAATACAAATATGGCCCACTACGCGTTCGGCTACTGGCATACCTGCTTCATTGCGGATTTCAATGCCATGTTCCGGCAACGTTTTACCGCAGTTGACGAAAGTCGATACGGCGCGTGTCTCAGCACCCGGTGCGACGGCTTTACCCTGATATTCAAGGATGTCGCGATCCACTTCGTTAACCACAACCCCCGAGGCTTCATCGGAGAAGCTGACGGCCAGCGCGTTCTCTGCCAGTCCGTAGCAGGGCATAAAGGTTTTATCGTCAAAGTTAACCTGGCGGAAACATTCAGCGAACTGATGGAGCTGTTCTGCTGAGATGGGTTCTGCGCCAATACCCGCGACGCGCCAGCAGGAAAGATCCAGTTCAGCGAGATCTTTTTCATTCACGCGGCGCTGGCACAATTCATAGCCAAACGGCGGCGCAACGGAAACGGTGCCATGATTTTTACTGATCAATTTAAGCCATTGCAGCGGGCGCATGGCGAAATCCTGGGTACGTAAATAATCCACCGAAAGCTGCGTGGCGACAGGTGTCAGGAGAAAACCGACCAGCCCCATATCATGGTAGAAAGGCAGCCAGGAGACGCAGCGGTCGCCAGGGCGTAATTTAATGCCATCGTGGCTTATGGCGCGTAGATTAGCCATCACTTCGCGGTGAGTGATGATAACGCCACGGGGAAAACGGGTGCTGCCGGAGGTGTACTGGAGGTAGGCGATATCGTCTGGAACTGGACGCTGGAGTGCAACATCGGCTTCTGGTAATGCCTTAAACCAGGCGTGGCTTAAAACATGTAATTTGGGGTTGTCATGCGTCGCGGCATTGACCAGCGGCAACCATTCATCGCCAGTGATTATCGCGGCTGGTTGGCAGCTTGCCAGTAAACCTTGCAGTTTGGTGCTCCAGGAATCACGCTGACCGACGCCCATTGGAATCGCCAATGGTACGGCAACTAATCCAGCATACTGGCAGGCAAAAAATGCCTCGACAAACCCGCTACTGGTTTCGGCAATCAGCGCCACGCGATCGCCTTTTTTCAGGTTCAGCGATAGCAGCCGCTTTGCTCCTGTTTCGGCGCGCACTTTTAGTGTCTGATATTCCAATTTTTCTTCAAGTTGGCAACGCCTGTCATAAAAACTCATTCCGGCGCTTCCCAGCGCGGCATAGTCCAAAGCATCAACAAGCGTTGGAAAATCGGCATAGCGCATAGGCAGGGAATGCGTAAAAATTTTATTGGACATATACACCACGAAAAAATTGGATATCAAAAATAAAGTGACAATAATGCGGTGGATTATATATGCATAAAAGATAAATGAGATAGTATTTTCATTGGTGTGATATTGAACATTGATTTAAATAATGCTTTAAATCTTAATTCTGTTTATTGTGAATAATATTTAATTGATGAATATATTAAGATAATGCTCTGGCGGGTCGCATTAAGTCCACAATAGTCATGTTGATCGGCTAATGGTAGCTCTGGTTTATTGTAATTATTCATAAATATTATTTTATTATTTCTTGTATTCACCGAATGGATTTTTAAGGTGCCGTCCGTTGCTGTTTATTTTCAGCATTAATTATTTGTTATCCACTAAGATATGGAATGCGATCTGCTGATGATTAAAATTGAAAAAGTAATAAATAAAAACGACTTAAAAGCATTTATCGCTTTTCCGTCGTCACTTTATCCCGATGATCCGAACTGGATCCCTCCTTTATTCATTGAACGCAGCGAGCATCTGTCAGCGAAAAATCCGGGGACGGACCATATCATCTGGCAGGCATGGGTGGCGAAAAAAGAAGGGCAGGTAGTAGGGCGCATTACCGCGCAAATCGATACCTTACACCGCGAGCGTTACGGCGAAGATACCGGTCATTTCGGCATGATTGACGCCATTGATGACTCGCAGGTTTTTGCCGCGTTGTTTGGCGCAGCGGAAGCGTGGTTGAAGTCACAAGGTGCAAGCAAGATCAGCGGACCTTTTAGCCTGAATATCAATCAGGAAAGTGGATTACTGATTGAAGGTTTCGATACACCGCCCTGTGCGATGATGCCGCACGGTAAACCGTGGTATGCCGCGCATATTGAACAACTGGGTTATCACAAAGGCATTGATTTACTGGCGTGGTGGATGCAGCGAACCGATCTCACTTTCTCTCCGGCGCTAAAGAAACTGATGGATCAGGTGCGCAAAAAGGTGACCATTCGCTGCATCAATCGTCAGCGGTTTGCCGAAGAGATGCAGATCCTGCGTGAGATTTTCAACTCCGGCTGGCAGCACAACTGGGGATTTGTGCCGTTTACCGAACATGAATTCGCGACCATGGGCGATCAACTTAAGTATCTGGTGCCGGACGATATGATCTACATCGCCGAGATTGATTCTGCACCCTGCGCGTTTATTGTCGGCTTGCCGAACATCAACGAGGCGATTGCCGATCTGAACGGATCGCTCTTTCCCTTCGGCTGGGCAAAATTGCTGTGGCGCTTGAAAGTCAGCGGTGTGCGGACCGCGCGAGTGCCGCTAATGGGGGTTCGCGACGAGTATCAGTTCAGCCGCATCGGCCCGGTGATTGCTCTGTTATTGATTGAAGCCTTACATGATCCGTTTGCTCGCCGGAAGATCGATGCGCTGGAAATGTCATGGATCCTCGAAACCAATACAGGCATGAATAACATGCTGGAACGCATTGGGGCGGAGCCGTACAAGCGTTACCGCTTGTATGAAAAGCAGATTTGACTCCAGATCCCATTAAGCGCACAAGACAGCCCCCTCGCCTCGGGGATAGGGGGAAAACGCTGCTCACATCCCCCCTTTGTTCATCTCCTGCGGCACCGCCGAACGAATCAAATGGTGGCCTTCCAGTTCGATATCGTGGAGATTCTTTTTCACGGTCATCACATGATCGCGGGCGGCGCGCTGGGCGACATGCGGGAGTCGCTGCAACACCGCGTTATAGATCCGCGCATGCTGGCGATCGATCTGCTTTTTTTGCTGTGGTCGATGGTAGAGATTATTCACGCTGGCAAACACCGAATTAAACATTAGATCGGTCAATGATTGCAGCGTAAACACCAGCACCTGATTGTGGGAAGCCTGACAAATGGCGAGATGGAAAGCGTGATCCAGCTGTGCATGTCCGATCAGCGAAAGCTCTTTGTTGTGCTCACTGGCAGCGAGCATTTTTTCATAACAGCGGGTTATCAAAACAAAATCAGCCTGGGTTCCCAGCGTAGCCGCCAACCTTGCCGATTCGCCTTCCAGCAATGCGCGAACATCAAGCAGATCGTACAGCGTTCGCGGCTGCGTGCTGAACAGATGAATTAGCGGGCTGGTGTCCTGCACCCGATTAAGCCGCGCGACCCGAGAATCGCGACCCTGCGCTGTTTCAATAATCCCGCGCCCGCGCAGCACGGTCAGCCCTTCACGCAGTGCGGAGCGTGAGAAGCCGAGCTTTTCACACAGTCGACGTTCTGAAGGAAGCGGCTGCCCGACCTTCAGCACGCCGTCGATAATTAACCGTTCGATACTTTCAGCAACTACTTCGCAAATAGGGCGACGTTCATCTTTCATTCCCGGACCTCGTGCACAGGTAGGACCAATTTTTCTGTTCTTAACTCGCAAAACACGCACATCACGTAAGTGATTATGTTACATCAATTTAACATTAAGTTAACCAATGCGAAGTCACAGAGCTGGAAAAAAAATGGTCTGACCGGTAGCTAAAGAGATAGACGAAAACGAAAAGCCCGCTTAATAACTGTTCACAGAAGCAGCGCGCAAAAATCAGCTGCCACACAACACAACAAAGCGAACCCTACTCATGAGCATCTTGTACGAAGAGCGTCTTGATGGCGCTTTACCCGATGTCGACCGCACATCGGTACTGATGGCACTGCGTGAGCATGTCCCTGGACTGGAGATCCTGCATACCGATGAGGAGATCACTCCTTACGAGTGTGACGGGTTGAGCGCGTATCGCACGCGTCCATTACTGGTTGTTCTGCCTAAGCAGATGGAACAGGTGACGGCGATTCTGGCTGTTTGCCACCGCCTGCGTGTGCCGGTGGTGACCCGTGGCGCGGGCACCGGGCTTTCTGGCGGCGCGCTGCCGCTGGAAAAAGGTGTGTTGTTGGTGATGGCGCGCTTTAAAGAGATCCTCGACATTAACCCCGTCGGGCGCCGTGCGCGCGTGCAGCCGGGCGTGCGTAACCTGGCGATCTCCCAGGCCGTAGCACCGCATAATCTCTATTATGCACCGGACCCTTCCTCGCAAATCGCCTGTTCGATTGGCGGCAATGTGGCGGAAAACGCGGGGGGCGTCCACTGCCTGAAATATGGTCTGACCGTACATAACCTGCTGAAAATTGAAGTGCAAACGCTGGAAGGCGAGGCGTTGACGCTGGGATCGGACGCGCTGGATTCGCCTGGTTTTGACCTGCTGGCGCTGTTCACCGGATCGGAAGGTATGCTCGGCGTGACCACCGAAGTAACGGTAAAACTGCTGCCGAAGCCGCCCGTGGCGCGCGTGTTGTTAGCCAGCTTTGACTCGGTAGAAAAAGCCGGACTTGCGGTTGGTGACATCATCGCCAATGGCATTATCCCCGGCGGGCTGGAGATGATGGATAACCTGTCGATCCGCGCGGCGGAAGATTTTATTCATGCCGGTTATCCCGTCGATGCCGAAGCGATTTTGTTATGCGAACTGGACGGCGTGGAGTCTGACGTACAGGAAGACTGCGAGCGGGTTAACGACATCTTGTTGAACGCGGGTGCGACTGACGTCCGTCTGGCACAGGATGAAGCAGAGCGCGTACGTTTCTGGGCTGGCCGCAAGAACGCCTTTCCGGCGGTGGGGCGCATCTCTCCCGATTACTACTGCATGGACGGCACCATCCCGCGCCGCGCCCTGCCTGGCGTACTGGAAGGCATTGCCCGTTTATCGCAGCAATATGATTTACGTGTTGCCAACGTCTTTCATGCCGGAGACGGCAACATGCACCCGTTAATCCTTTTCGATGCCAACGAACCCGGTGAATTTGCCCGCGCGGAAGAGCTGGGCGGGAAGATCCTCGAACTCTGCGTTGAAGTTGGCGGCAGCATCAGTGGAGAACATGGCATCGGGCGCGAAAAAATCAATCAAATGTGCGCTCAGTTCAACAGCGATGAAATCACGACCTTCCATGCAGTCAAGGCGGCGTTTGATCCCGATGGTTTGCTGAACCCAGGGAAAAACATTCCCACGCTACACCGCTGTGCTGAATTTGGTGCCATGCACGTGCATCACGGTCATTTACCTTTCCCCGAACTGGAGCGTTTCTGATGCTACGCGAGTGTGATTACAGCCAGGCGCTGCTGGAACAGGTGAATCAGGCGATTAGTAATAAAACGCCGCTGGTGATTCAGGGCAGCAATAGCAAAGCCTTTTTAGGCCGCCCTGTCACCGGGCAAACGCTGGATGTGCGTTGTCATCGCGGCATTGTTAATTACGACCCGACCGAGCTGGTGATCACCGCGCGTGCCGGAACGCCGCTGGTGGCGATTGAAGCGGCGCTGGAAAGTGCGGGGCAAATGCTCCCCTGCGAGCCGCCGCATTATGGTGAAGAAGCCACCTGGGGCGGGATGATCGCCTGCGGGCTGGCGGGGCCGCGTCGCCCGTGGAGCGGTTCAGTACGCGATTTTGTCCTCGGCACGCGCATCATTACCGGCACAGGAAAACATCTGCGTTTTGGCGGCGAAGTGATGAAAAACGTTGCCGGATACGATCTCTCGCGATTAATGGCCGGAAGCTACGGTTGTCTTGGCGTGCTCACTGAAATCTCAATGAAAGTGTTGCCGCGACCGCGCGCCACCTTGAGCCTGCGTCGGGAAATCAGCCTGCAAGAAGCCATGGACGAAATCGCCCAGTGGCAACTCCAGCCATTACCCATTAGTGGCTTATGTTACTTCGACAATGCGTTGTGGATCCGCCTTGAGGGCGGCGAAGGATCGGTAAAAGCAGCGCGTGAACTGCTGGGTGGCGAAGAGGTTGCGGGTCAGTTCTGGCAGCAATTGCGTGAACAACAATTGCCGTTCTTCTCATTACCGGGCACTTTATGGCGCATTTCCTTACCCACCGATGCGCCGATGATGGATTTACCCGGCGAACAACTGATCGACTGGGGCGGGGCGTTACGCTGGCTGAAATCGACAGCCGATGACAATCAAATCCATCGCATCGCCCGCAACGCTGGCGGTCATGCGACCCGCTTTAGTGCCGGAGATTGCGGCTTTGCCCCGCTACCCGCTCCTTTATTCCGCTATCACCAGCAGCTTAAACAGCAGCTCGACCCTTGCGGCGTGTTTAACCCCGGTCGCATGTACGCGGAACTTTAAGGAGCAGACTATGCAAACCCGGTTAACCGAAGAGATGCGCCAGAACGCGCGGGCGCAGGAAGCCGACAGCATCCTGCGCGCCTGTGTTCACTGCGGATTTTGTACCGCAACCTGCCCAACCTATCAGCTTCTGGGCGATGAACTGGACGGGCCGCGCGGGCGCATCTATCTGATTAAACAGGTGCTGGAAGGTAACGAAGTCACGCTTAAAACACAGGAGCATCTCGATCGCTGTCTTACTTGCCGCAATTGTGAAACCACCTGTCCTTCTGGTGTGCGCTATCACACTCTGCTGGATATCGGGCGTGATATTGTCGAGCAGAAGGTGAAACGCCCACTGCCGGAGCGAATGCTGCGCGAAGGATTGCGCCAGGTAGTGCCGCGTCCGGCGGTCTTCCGTGCGCTGACGCAGGTAGGGCTGGTGCTGCGACCGTTTTTGCCAGAACAGATAAGAGCAAAATTGCCCGCCGAAATGGTGAAAGCTAAACCGCGTCCACCGCTGCGCCATAAGCGTCGGGTTTTAATGCTGGAAGGCTGCGCCCAGCCTACGCTTTCGCCCAACACCAACGCGGCAACTGCGCGAGTATTGGATCGTCTGGGGATCAGCGTCACGCCAGCTAATGAAGCAGGCTGTTGTGGCGCGGTGGACTATCATCTTAATGCGCAAGAGAAAGGGCTAGCGCGGGCGCGAAATAATATTGATGCCTGGTGGCCCGCGATTGAAGCAGGTGCCGAGGCAATTTTGCAGACTGCCAGCGGCTGCGGTGCGTTTGTCAAAGAGTACGGGCAGATGCTGAAAAACGATGCGCTGTATGCCGATAAAGCGCGTCAGGTCAGTGAGCTGGCGGTCGATTTAGTCGAACTTCTGCGCGAGGAACCGCTGGAAAAACTGGCAATTCGCGGCGATAAAAAGCTGGCCTTCCACTGCCCGTGTACCCTACAACATGCGCAAAAGCTGAACGGCGAAGTGGAAAAAGTGTTACTTCGTCTTGGATTTACCTTAACGGACGTTCCCGACAGCCATCTGTGCTGCGGGTCGGCGGGAACGTATGCATTAACGCATCCCGATCTGGCGCGCCAGCTGCGGGATAACAAAATGAATGCGCTGGAAAGCGGCAAACCGGAAATGATCGTCACCGCCAACATTGGTTGCCAGACGCATCTGGCGAGCGCCGGTCGAACCTCTGTGCGTCACTGGATTGAAATTGTAGAACAAGCCCTTGAAAAGGAATAACAAAATGAAAACTAAAGTCATTCTTAGCCAGCAAATGGCGAGTGCAATTATTGCCGCAGGTCAGGAAGAGGCGCAGAAAAATAACTGGTCTGTTTCCATTGCTGTTGCCGATGACGGCGGTCATCTGCTGGCGTTAAGTCGCATGGACGATTGCGCGCCGATTGCGGCTTACATCTCCCAGGAGAAAGCGCGTACCGCCGCGCTGGGGCGTCGTGAAACTAAGGGCTATGAAGAGATGGTGAACAACGGACGTACCGCGTTCGTGACTGCGCCGTTACTGACGTCGCTGGAAGGCGGCGTACCGGTTGTTGTTGATGGGCAAATTATTGGTGCCGTGGGCGTTTCTGGTTTAACCGGAGCACAGGATGCGCAGGTCGCGAAAGCGGCAGCAGCGGTGTTGGCGAAATAAGCGAAAACGAGGAGATAAACAATGAATCAAACCATAACCCAGGGCCGTTTACGCATTGACGCCAATTTTAAACGTTTTGTGGATGAAGAAGTTTTACCGGGAACAGGGCTGGACGCTGCGGCGTTCTGGCGCAATTTTGATGAGATCGTTCACGATCTGGCGCCAGAAAATCGTCAATTACTGGCAGAACGCGATCGCATTCAGGCGGCGCTGGACGAATGGCATCGCAGCAATCCGGGGCCGGTAAAAGACAAAGCGGCTTATAAATCTTTCCTGCGTGAACTGGGCTATCTCGTGCCGCAGCCGGACCACGTTACGGTGGAAACCACGGGCATCGATAGCGAAATCACCAGTCAGGCGGGGCCACAGCTGGTGGTTCCGGCGATGAACGCCCGCTACGCGCTGAACGCGGCGAATGCTCGCTGGGGCTCACTGTACGACGCGCTATACGGCAGCGACATCATCCCGCAGGAAGGGGCGATGGTCAGCGGCTACGATCCGCAGCGCGGTGAGCAGGTTATCGCCTGGGTTCGGCGTTTCCTCGATGAATCTCTACCGCTGGAAAACGGCAGCTATCAGGATGTCGTGGCGTTTAAGGTGGTCGACAAACAATTACGTATCCAGTTGAAAAATGGTAAAGAAACCACGTTACGTACTTCGGCACAGTTTGTCGGTTACCGTGGCAATGCCGCTGCGCCGACCTGCATTTTGCTGAAAAATAACGGCCTGCATATTGAGCTGCAAATCGATGCCAACGGGCGGATTGGCAAAGACGATCCGGCGCACATCAACGACGTTATCGTTGAAGCCGCCATCAGTACCATTCTCGACTGTGAAGATTCGGTCGCTGCGGTTGATGCGGAAGATAAAATCCTGCTGTACCGCAACTTGCTGGGCCTGATGCAGGGGACTCTGCAAGAGAAAATGGAGAAAAACGGTCGGCAAATCGTGCGTAAACTGAATGACGATCGTCAGTACACCGCCGCCGATGGCTCTGAAATTTCTCTGCACGGACGCTCGTTGCTGTTTATCCGCAACGTGGGGCATTTGATGACCATTCCTGTGATTTGGGACAGCGAAGGCAATGAAATCCCGGAAGGCATTCTTGATGGCGTCATGACTGGCGCGATTGCCCTCTATGATTTAAAAGTGCAGAAAAACTCGCGCACTGGCAGCGTCTATATTGTGAAACCGAAAATGCACGGTCCGCAGGAAGTGGCGTTCGCCAACAAACTGTTTTCCCGCGTTGAGACAATGCTCGGTATGGCACCGAATACCCTGAAAATGGGCATTATGGATGAAGAACGCCGGACCTCGCTGAACTTGCGTAGCTGTATCGCTCAGGCGCGCAACCGCGTGGCGTTCATCAATACCGGTTTCCTCGACCGTACCGGCGATGAAATGCATTCGGTGATGGAAGCGGGCCCGATGCTGCGTAAAAACCAGATGAAATCGACGCCGTGGATCAAAGCCTACGAGCGCAATAACGTGCTTTCCGGTCTGTTCTGCGGGCTGCGCGGTAAAGCGCAAATCGGCAAAGGCATGTGGGCAATGCCGGACCTGATGGCAGACATGTACAGCCAGAAGGGCGACCAGTTACGTGCCGGGGCAAACACGGCCTGGGTTCCGTCGCCAACTGCCGCTACGCTCCATGCGCTGCACTACCACCAAACCAACGTGCAGAGCGTGCAAGCCAACATTGCCCAGACCGAGTTCAATGCTGAATTTGAACCGCTGCTGGACGATCTGCTGACCATTCCGGTTGCTGAAAATGCTAACTGGTCGGCGCAAGAGATCCAACAAGAGCTGGATAACAACGTGCAGGGAATTCTGGGCTACGTGGTGCGTTGGGTAGAGCAGGGGATTGGTTGTTCAAAAGTGCCGGATATTCACAACGTGGCGCTGATGGAAGACCGTGCAACGCTGCGCATCTCCAGCCAGCATATTGCCAACTGGTTACGCCACGGCATCCTGACCAAAGAGCAGGTGCAGGCGTCGCTGGAGAACATGGCGAAGGTGGTTGATCAGCAAAACGCTGGCGATCCGGCTTATCGTCCGATGGCGGGGAATTTCGCTAACTCGTGTGCTTTTAAAGCTGCCAGCGATTTGATCTTCCTCGGCGTGAAACAGCCAAACGGTTATACCGAACCGTTATTACACGCCTGGCGTTTACGCGAAAAAGAAAGTCATTAATAGCGTCAAAAAAAGCCCCGGCAAGTTTTATTGTCGGGGCTATTATAGTAACTGCGGTAGTACATTTATCCCGGAAATAACCGGAGCGATTATCAGGGTTTAACAAAATTAAATACCCGCAGCGCATTACTAGCGGGCCTAAAACAACAATATGGACATCTTAACGATACTCTGCGCCTGCGTGTGCGGAACAGAAACCCTTACCCGATATACTTGTTATGCCAGAGGTAGCAATTGCGTTAGCAGCGTACTGTTGCTGTAAAGTATAACGCCTATATTTTACAGTTCAGTCCTCTTTTGCTTATTACAACCTTAATCATATCAAGCATATAAAGATAATAAGAGACTGAACAATATGGTTACCTGGACTCAAATGTATATGCCGATGGGAGGACTGGGGCTATCCGCTCTGGTTGCCCTGATCCCAATAATATTCTTCTTCGTTGCACTTGCGGTATTACGTCTGAAAGGACATGTCGCCGGAGCAATAACCCTTATATTATCTATCCTGATTGCGATATTCGCCTTTAAAATGCCGATTGATATGGCATTTGCTGCTGCGGGCTATGGCTTTATTTATGGATTATGGCCTATTGCGTGGATTATTGTCGCGGCTGTATTCCTGTATAAATTAACCGTTGCCAGCGGTCAGTTTGATATTATCCGCAGCTCGGTTATCTCCATCACCGACGATCAGCGTTTGCAGGTGTTACTGATTGGTTTCTCCTTTGGCGCGTTGCTGGAAGGGGCGGCTGGCTTTGGTGCTCCGGTGGCGATTACCGGTGCGCTGCTGGTGGGCTTGGGCTTCAAACCGCTATACGCGGCGGGGCTGTGTCTGATTGCCAACACTGCGCCGGTGGCGTTTGGTGCGTTGGGTGTGCCAATTCTGGTCGCCGGTCAGGTAACGGGAATCGATCCGTTCGACATTGGCGCAATGGCGGGACGTCAGTTACCGTTCCTGTCGGTACTGGTGCCGTTCTGGCTGGTAGCAATGATGGACGGCTGGAAAGGGGTGAAAGAGACGTGGCCCGCGGCGCTGGTTGCAGGGGGAAGCTTCGCTGTCACTCAGTTCTTTACCTCTAACTACATTGGCCCGGAACTGCCGGATATTACTTCGGCGCTGGTGAGTATCGTCTCACTCTCTTTATTCCTTAAAGTCTGGCGACCGAAAAATACCGAAACGGCAATCAGCATGGGGCAATCCGCAGGTGCGATGGTGGTGAATAAACCGTCTTCTGGCGGCCCGGTACCGTCAGAATATAGTCTGGGGCAAATCATTCGCGCGTGGTCACCGTTTTTAATCTTAACGGTACTGGTCACCATCTGGACCATGAAACCGTTTAAAGCGTTATTTGCTCCGGGCGGCGCGTTTTATTCGCTGGTGATTAATTTCCAGATCCCTCATTTGCATCAACAAGTCTTGAAAGCGGCCCCCATTGTCGCCCAGCCGACGCCAATGGACGCGGTGTTTAAATTCGACCCGCTCTCTGCTGGCGGCACCGCTATTTTTATTGCAGCGATTATCTCTATCTTCATCCTCGGCGTGGGGATCAAGAAAGGTATTGGCGTCTTTGCAGAAACGCTAATTAGCCTGAAGTGGCCGATACTGTCGATTGGCATGGTGCTGGCATTTGCCTTCGTGACCAACTATTCCGGTATGTCCACCACGCTGGCGCTGGTACTGGCGGGTACTGGTGTGATGTTCCCGTTCTTTTCGCCATTCCTCGGCTGGCTGGGGGTATTCCTTACCGGCTCGGACACCTCCTCGAACGCTCTGTTTGGTTCACTGCAATCAACCACGGCGCAGCAAATCAACGTCTCTGACACTCTGCTGGTGGCAGCAAATACCAGCGGCGGCGTAACTGGCAAGATGATCTCCCCACAATCTATCGCCGTGGCCTGCGCCGCGACGGGCATGGTGGGCCGAGAATCTGAACTGTTCCGCTACACCGTGAAGCACAGTCTGATTTTTGCCAGCGTTATCGGCATTATCACGCTGTTGCAGGCGTATGTGTTTACCGGGATGTTAGTTTCGTAAGTCAATAATGCCGGATGATCGTCAATATCATCCGGCTTCTTTCTATTCTCGTTTCATTATCCTGGCTAAATAATTGCAAAATCATTTCGCTGTTTATTATCCAGGCATAAATAATATTTCATGGTCAGATAACTCTCTAAATAATTAAGGGGGTGAGAATATCTATTTTTTTGTCACGCAAAACAAGTCTGTATTAATTGTGTTCGCTTGATGAGCAAACACCGTGCTATCTGTTGCTTTTGCAATCGCAATCGTTAAAACTATCAACAACTTGGGATAGTTACATTGTGAATAATTGTTACTTTTTTGTTTGTTGAATCATTTTATAAATACCCCGTCTGACATCGAATAGGGGATATTCTTATAAATTTCACCTGTTTCGTTATCAATAATGCAGTTTTTTTAAGAATGGAGGAAGTTATTAGAGAAGCTAAAACATAAAACTATTTCCCCAGTTACGAATTTTTTAACTATATTTTGTCACTTGCGTTATTAATGAATAAGAAATTTAAATATAAAAAATCGCTTTTAGCGGCTATTTTAAGCGCAACCTTATTAACCGGTTGTGATGGCGGCGGTTCAGGTTCTTCCTCCGATAACCCGCCTGTAGATTCTGGAACCGGGTCTTTGCCGGAAGTGAAACCCGATCCAACGCCAAACCCGGAGCCGACGCCGGAGCCTGAACCTACGCCGGACCCGACACCTGAGCCAGAGCCAACGCCAGAACCGGAGCCAGAACCTGTTCCTACGAAAACAGGTTATCTGACCCTGGGCGGAAGCCAGCGGGTAATCGGTGCTAAATGTAATGGTGAATCCAGCGACGGCTTTACTTTTACACCTGGCGAGAACGTTACTTGCGTGGCAGGTAACACGACAATTGCCACCTTCAACACTCAGTCAGAAGCTGCGCGTAGCTTGCGTGCGGTTGAAAAAGTGTCGTTTAGCCTTGAGGATGCGCAAGAACTGGCGGGCTCCGATGACAAGAAAAGCAATGCGGTTTCGCTGGTAACGTCCAGTAACAGCTGTCCGGCGAATACAGAACAGGTTTGTCTGACGTTCTCCTCGGTGATCGAGAGTAAACGCTTCGACTCGCTGTATAAGCAAATCGATCTGGCACCGGAAGAGTTCAAAAAGCTGGTCAATGAAGAGGTGGAAAACAATGCTGCGACTGATAAAGCGCCATCCACTCATACTTCACCGGTCGTGCCAGTCACCACACCGGGAACAAAACCGGATCTGAACGCTTCCTTCGTGTCGGCTAACGCGGAACAGTTTTATCAGTATCAACCTACGGAAATCATTCTCTCCGAAGGCCGACTGGTAGATAGCATGGGCAATGGTGTGGTTGGCGTAAATTACTACACCAGCTCAGGCCGTGGCGTGACTGGCGAAAACGGCAAATTCAACTTCAGCTGGGGCGAAACCATCTCCTTTGGTATCGACACCTTTGAACTGGGCTCAGTACGCGGCAATAAGTCGACCATTGCGTTGACTGAGCTGGGCGACGAAGTTCGCGGCGCGAATATTGATCAGCTTATTCATCGTTACTCCCAGGCCGGAAAAAATGATGAGCGTGAAGTGCCGGACGTAGTGCGTAAGGTCTTTGCCGAGTATCCCAACGTGATCAACGAGATTATTAATCTCTCGTTATCCAATGGCGAGGCGTTGAGCGAAGGCGATCAAACCTTTGAGCGGACAAACGAATTTCTTGAGCAGTTTGAATCCGGGCAGGCTAAAGAGATTGATACGGCGATTTGTGACTCCCTTGGGGGCTGCAACTCTCAGCGTTGGTTCTCGTTGACAGCACGCAATGTTAACGAAGGTCAGATTCAGGGCGTTATCAACAAGCTGTGGGGTGTGGATAAAGATTACAAATCTGTGACGAAATTCCACGTCTTCCATGACTCTACCAACTTCTATGGCAGCACCGGTAATGCGCGCGGTCAGGCAGTGGTGAATATCTCCAACGCGGCCTTCCCGATTCTGATGGCGCGTAATGATAAAAACTACTGGCTGGCCTTCGGCGAAAAACGCGCCTGGGATAAAAACGAGCTGGCGTACATTACTGAAGCGCCTTCTCTTGTGGTGCCAGAAAACGTCACGCGCGATACCGCGACCTTCAACCTGCCGTTTATTTCGCTGGGGCAAGTCGGTGAGGGCAAACTGATGGTTATCGGTAACCCGCACTACAACAGCATTTTACGTTGCCCGAACGGTTACAGCTGGAACGGGAGCGTTAATAAAGACGGACAGTGTACGCTCGACAGCGATCCGGACGACATGAAGAACTTCATGGAGAACGTACTGCGCTATCTGTCAAATGAACGCTGGCTGCCGGATGCGAAGAGCAGTATGACCGTGGGCACTAACCTGGATACGGTTTATTTCAAAAAAGCGGGTCAGGTATTAGGAAATAGTGCTCCGTTTGCTTTCCATAAGGATTTCGCAGGTATCACGGTTAAACCGTTGACCAGTTATGGCAATCTGAATCCAGATGAAGTTCCTCTGCTGATCCTCAATGGCTTTGAGTATGTGACTCAGTGGTCTGGCGATCCCTATGCAGTGCCTCTGCGTGCAGATACCAGCAAACCGAAGCTGACCCAGCAGGATGTGACGGATCTGATCGCCTATCTGAACAAAGGCGGATCGGTGCTGATCATGGAAAATGTGATGAGCAATCTTAAGGAAGAGAGCGCATCAGGCTTTGTACGTCTGCTTGATGCCGCAGGTCTGTCGATGGCGCTTAACAAATCGGTGGTGAATACCGATCCGCAGGGTTATCCAGACCGCGTGCGCCAGCGTCGAGCGACTGGCATTTGGGTTTATGAACGTTATCCGGTTGTGGAAGGTGAACTGCCGTACACCATTGATTCCCAAACAGGAAAAGTTACCTGGAAATATCAGATTGATAACAAACCTGATAAGAAACCGAAACTGGAAGTGGCCAGCTGGCAGGAAGATGTCGATGGCAAACAGGTCAAACGCTATGCCTTTATCGATGAGGCGGAGTTTAAAACAAAAGAGTCTCTGGAGGCGGCAAAGGCAAAAATCTTTGAGGCGTTTCCTGGATTAAAGGAATGTAAGGACCCGGCATATCACTATGAGGTCAACTGTCTGGAATACCGCCCGGGCACGGGAGTTCCTGTAACGCCAGAGAATAATACTGGCATGTTTGTTCCGCGCTATACGCAACTGAATCTCAGCGCCGACACTGCGAAAGCGATGCTACAGGCGGCGGATTTAGGCACTAACATTCAGCGTCTGTATCAGCATGAGCTCTACTTCCGGACCAATGGTCGCAAAGGTGAGCGTCTGAGCAGCGTCGATCTGGAACGTCTGTACCAGAACATGTCGGTCTGGCTGTGGAATGAAATTGAATATAGCTATGACAGCAGCAAGGATGACGAGCTGGGCTTTAAAACGTTCACCGAGTTCCTGAACTGCTACGCCAACGATGCTTACACCAACGGCACGCAGTGTTCTGCAGAGCTGAAACAATCGCTGATCGATAACAAGATGATCTACGGTGAAGGCAGCAAAGCGGGCATGATGAACCCGAGCTATCCGCTCAACTATATGGAAAAACCGCTGACGCGCCTGATGCTGGGGCGTTCCTGGTGGGATCTGAACATCAAAGTTGATGTCGAGAAGTATCCGGGAGCGGTATCGGCAGATGGGCAGGAGGTTACAGAAACCATCAGCCTGTACTCGAATCCGACCAAATGGTTTGCGGGTAACATGCAGTCTACTGGTCTGTGGGCTCCGGCTCAAAAAGAGGTCACCATTAAGTCCAATGCGGACGTTCCTGTGACTGTCACCGTGGCGCTGGCCGACGACCTTACCGGACGTGAGAAGCATGAAGTTGCTCTGAACCGTCCGCCAAGAGTGACTAAAACGTATACTCTGGAGGCTAATGGTACGGTGAAGTTTACGGTTCCTTACGGTGGTCTGATTTATATCAAGGGCAACAGCCCACAGAATGAGTCAGCCAAATTCACCTTTACTGGCGTGGTAAAAGCACCGTTCTATAAAGATGGTGCATGGAAAAACGCTCTGAACTCCCCTGCGCCGTTGGGCGAGCTGGAGTCTGCGTCGTTCGTCTATACCACGCCGAAGAAGAACCTTGAGGCCAGCAATTTCACGGATGGCGTAGAACAATTCGCTAAGGAACTGGATACCTTTGCCAGCTCGATGAATGACTTCTACGGTCGTGATGAAACGAGCGGTAACCACCGGATGTTTACCTATGAAGCATTGACGGGACATAAACATCGTTTCGCCAACGATGTGCAGATCTCCATCGGTGATGCGCACTCTGGTTATCCGGTAATGAACAGCAGCTTCTCGACGAACAGCACCACGCTGCCGACGACGCCGCTGAACGACTGGCTGATCTGGCATGAAGTAGGGCATAACGCCGCAGAAACACCACTGACTGTACCGGGCGCAACTGAAGTGGCGAACAACGTGCTGGCGCTGTACATGCAGGATCGTTATCTCGGCAAGATGAACCGTGTCGCTGACGATATTACCGTCGCGCCGGAATATCTGGACGAGAGCAACGGTCAGGCATGGGCGCGCGGCGGTGCGGGTGACCGTCTGCTGATGTACGCGCAGCTGAAGGAATGGGCAGAGAAAAACTTTGATATCAAGAAATGGTATCCAGATAGCAAGCTGCCAGAGTTCTACAGCGATCGTGAAGGGATGAAAGGCTGGAACCTGTTCCAGTTGATGCATCGTAAAGCACGCGGCGATGATGTTGGCGACAAGACCTTTGGTGGCAAGAATTACTGTGCCGAATCCAACGGTAACGCTGCCGACACGCTGATGCTGTGTGCCTCCTGGGTCGCTCAGACGGATCTTTCGGAGTTCTTTAAGAAATGGAATCCAGGCGCGAATGCTTACCAGCTGCCGGGGGCTAGCGAGATGAGCTTCGAGGGCGGTGTGAGCCAGTCGGCTTACAACAAGCTCGCTGCGCTTGGTCTGCCGAAACCGCAGCAAGGGCCGGAAACCATTAATAAGGTTACCGAGCATAAGATGTCAGCCGAGTAAGCCTGTATGCCGGATAAGGCGCTCGCGCCGCATCCGGCATGAAATAAGGTGCATCGGGTTAACACATATGCCCGATGCGCCAGCTTATCGGGCCTACAGAGAGGGAAAGCCGCGATTATTTGCGTTGGCAGACACCCGTAGGCCGGATAAGGCGTTCACGCCGCATCCGGCATGAAATAAGGCGCACCGGGCCTGGAGGGAAAGCCGCGATTATTTACGTTGGCAGACACCCGTAGGCCGGATAAGGCGTTTTACGCCGCATCCGGCAAGTTACAACAAACAACCTTTAACCATGCATTTTGATGTTTTTCAGCAATACCCCGCGGTGATGCCCATACTGGCAACCGTCGGAGGATTGATCATCGGCAGTTTTTTGAATGTGGTGATTTGGCGTTACCCCATCATGCTGCGCCAACAAATGGCGGAGTTTCATGGTGAAATGCCGAGTGCGCAGTCAAAAATAAGCCTGGCGCTGCCACGCTCGCACTGCCCACATTGTCAGCAGACCATCAGGATACGTGACAACATTCCGCTGCTCTCCTGGCTGATGCTCAAAGGGCGCTGCCGCGACTGCCAGGCGAAAATCAGCAAGCGTTATCCGCTGGTGGAGTTATTGACGGCACTCGCTTTTTTGCTGGCGAGTCTGGTGTGGCCGGAAAGTGGATGGGGGCTGGCGGTGATGATATTATCCGCCTGGCTGATTGCCGCGAGCATCATCGACCTCGATCACCAATGGCTGCCCGATGTTTTTACTCAGGGCGTATTGTGGACCGGGCTGATTGCGGCATGGGCGCAGCAGAGTCCGCTCACGCTACAAGACGCAGTCACTGGCGTCCTGGTGGGGTTTATCGCTTTTTACTCCCTGCGCTGGATAGCCGGAATAGTTCTGCGTAAAGAAGCATTAGGCATGGGCGATGTATTATTGTTCGCCGCCTTAGGTGGCTGGGTGGGGGCGTTATCACTGCCCAATGTTGCTTTAATCGCCTCATGCTGCGGCCTGATATATGCCGTTATTACAAAAAGAGGATCAACCACACTGCCTTTTGGACCGTGTTTAAGTCTGGGCGGTATAGCAACACTTTATCTACAGGCATTGTTTTAATGATAACCACGTCATTATCGAAGTGACATTTTAACTCTTATTAATAACCTTAGAGATTATTTACCATGTCGATAAAACAAATGCCAGGGAGGGTATTAATATCGCTATTGTTGAGCGTTACAGGATTATTAAGTGGTTGCGCCAGCCATAATGAAAACGCCAGTTTACTGGCGAAAAAACAGGCGCAAAATATCAGCCAAAACCTGCCGATTAAATCTGCGGGATATACCTTAGTGCTGGCGCAAAGTAGCGGCACGACGGTAAAAATGACCATTATCAGCGAAGCGGGTACTCAGACCACGCAGACGCCTGACGCCTTTTTAACCAGCTATCAACGACAAATGTGCGCTGACCCAACGGTGAAATTAATGATCACCGAGGGAATTAATTACAGCATAACGATTAATGATACACGTACAGGTAACCAGTATCAGCGGAAACTGGATCGTACCACCTGTGGAATAGTCAAAGCATAACGTCGGGTATATAAATTGGCGCGGGTTGTTTTTCGTGACGCACGAATTTATCTCATTCAATGGCTGACAAAAATTCGTCACACACTTAGCCAGAGACAAACTCTTAATACAGACAAAGAGCATCTGCGCAAAATTGCACGCGGGATGTTCTGGCTGATGCTGCTTATTATTTCTGCAAAAATGGCGTATTCACTCTGGCGTTATATCTCCTTTTCTGCGGAATATACGGAGGTTTCCCCATCGGCGAATAAACCGACCCGTGTGGATGCAAAACCGTTCGATAAAAAAGACGCGCAATTAATCAGCCAGCAAAACTGGTTTGGCAAATATCAGCCTGTCGCCGCGCCGGTAAAACAACCCGAACCTGCGCCTGTGGCAGAAACGCGTCTTAATGTGGTGCTGCGTGGGATCGCCTTTGGTGCCAGACCCGGCGCGGTTATTGAAGAAGGCGGCAAACAACAGGTTTATTTGCAGGGCGAACGGCTTGGCTCTCACAACGCGGTGATTGAGGAAATCAACCGCGACCATGTGATGCTGCGCTATCAGGGAAAAATAGAGCGCCTGAGTCTGGCAGAAGAGGAGCGTTCCACCATTGCTGCGACCAACAAAAAAGCCGCCAGTGACGAAGCAAAGCAAGCTGTTGCTGAGCCTGCTGTCAGTGCGCCCGTTGAGATCCCGACTGCCGTGCGTCAGGCACTGGCGAAAGATCCGCAGAAAATTTTTAACTATATCCAGCTTACGCCTGTGCGTAAGGAGGGAATTGTCGGTTATGCAGTGAAGCCGGGGGCAGATCGTTCTCTGTTCGATGCCAGCGGTTTCAGGGAAGGCGATATCGCCATTGCGCTAAATCAGCAGGATTTCACTGATCCACGAGCAATGATTGCTCTAATGCGGCAGTTACCTTCAATGGATTCCATTCAACTTACGGTTTTACGCAAGGGTGCGCGCTACGACATTTCCATCGCGCTGCGCTAACCGCATTTAATCCAGGAGAATCATTCATCGTGTTTTGGCGTGATATTACGTTGTCGGTCTGGCGTAAGAAGACAACTGGCCTCAAAACAAAAAAGCGTTTACTGCCGCTGGTGCTGGCAGCGGCATTATGTAGTTCACCGGTCTGGGCGGAAGAAGCCACTTTCACCGCCAATTTTAAAGATACCGACCTGAAATCGTTCATCGAAACCGTCGGCGCTAACCTTAATAAGACCATCATTATGGGGCCGGGCGTACAGGGGAAAGTGAGTATTCGCACCATGACCCCCCTCAATGAACGCCAGTATTACCAGCTATTCCTTAACCTGCTGGAAGCACAGGGGTATGCCGTCGTACCGATGGAAAACGACGTGCTGAAGGTGGTGAAATCCAGCGCCGCAAAAGTCGAGCCGTTGCCGCTGGTCGGTGAAGGCAGCGACAATTATGCGGGCGATGAAATGGTCACCAAAGTGGTGCCAGTACGCAATGTGTCAGTACGCGAACTGGCACCGATTCTGCGCCAGATGATCGACAGCGCAGGCTCAGGCAACGTCGTCAATTACGATCCCTCCAACGTAATTATGCTCACCGGACGCGCCTCAGTCGTGGAGCGCCTGACGGAAGTGATCCAGCGCGTGGATCACGCGGGTAATCGCACCGAAGAGGTGATCCCGCTGGATAACGCCTCGGCTTCGGAAATCGCCCGCGTGCTGGAAAGCCTGACCAAAAATAGCGGCGAGAACCAGCCTGCGACGCTGAAATCTCAAATTGTCGCCGACGAACGCACCAACAGCGTGATTGTCAGTGGTGACCCCGCCACGCGAGACAAAATGCGCCGCCTGATCCGTCGCCTGGATTCAGAAATGGAGCGTAGCGGCAACAGCCAGGTGTTCTATCTCAAATACAGCAAAGCGGAAGATCTGGTCGATGTGCTGAAGCAGGTCAGCGGCACGCTCACGGCGGCTAAAGAAGAGGCGGAAGGCACGGTCGGTAGCGGGCGTGAGGTTGTCTCCATCGCCGCCAGCAAACACAGTAATGCCCTGATTGTTACTGCGCCGCAGGACATCATGCAGTCGCTGCAAAGCGTGATTGAACAACTGGATATTCGCCGTGCTCAGGTGCATGTCGAGGCGTTGATCGTGGAAGTTGCCGAAGGCAGCAATATCAACTTCGGCGTGCAGTGGGCGTCGAAAGATGCCGGATTAATGCAGTTTGCTAACGGTACGCAGATCCCTATCGGTACGCTGGGGGCAGCCATTTCTCAGGCGAAACCGCAGAAAGGCTCGACGGTGATCAGTGAAAACGGCGCCACCACCATTAACCCGGATACTAACGGCGATCTCTCCACGCTCGCCCAGCTTCTTTCTGGCTTTAGCGGTACGGCGGTTGGCGTGGTGAAAGGCGACTGGATGGCGCTGGTACAGGCGGTTAAAAACGACTCCAGCTCGAACGTGCTCTCCACGCCGAGCATCACCACGCTGGACAACCAGGAAGCCTTCTTCATGGTGGGCCAGGATGTTCCGGTATTAACCGGATCTACCGTTGGTTCCAATAACAGCAATCCTTTCAACACAGTAGAGAGGAAAAAAGTCGGCATCATGCTGAAAGTCACGCCGCAGATTAACGAAGGTAACGCGGTACAGATGGTGATTGAGCAGGAAGTCTCGAAGGTGGAAGGGCAGACCAGCCTCGACGTCGTGTTTGGTGAGCGCAAACTGAAAACCACCGTGCTGGCTAACGATGGTGAGCTGATTGTGCTTGGCGGTCTGATGGACGACCAGGCGGGAGAAAGCGTGGCGAAAGTGCCGCTGCTGGGCGATATCCCATTGATTGGTAACCTGTTTAAATCCACTGCGGATAAAAAAGAAAAACGTAACCTGATGGTGTTTATCCGTCCAACCATTCTGCGTGACGGTATGGCGGCAGACGGTGTGTCGCAGCGTAAATATAACTATATGCGTGCCGAACAGATCTATCGTGATGAGCAAGGCTTAAGCCTGATGCCGCACACTGCGCAGCCGGTACTGCCAGCGCAAAACCAGGCATTGCCGCCGGAAGTACGCGCGTTCCTCAATGCCGGGAGAACGCGTTAATGGTGCCTGAAGCACAGGAAACCACCGCTAACACCGTGCGTCTGCCCTACAGTTTCAGCCGTCGGTTTAGCCTGGTGGCGTGGTGCGAAGCGTCGCTGGAGATCCTCCATGTGCATCCGTTGTCGCTCTCTGTTTTGCAGGAGCTGCAGCGGGGGCTGAACGCGCCCTTTACGCTGCGGCAAATCGACGAAGCCGAATTTGAACAGCGGCTGAATGCGGTCTGGCAGCGTGACTCTTCCGAGGCTCGGCAGCTGATGGAAGATCTCGGTTCCACCGAGGATTTTTTTACACTTGCTGAAGAACTGCCGGAAACGGAAGATCTGCTGGAAAGCGACGACGATGCGCCGATCATCAAACTGATCAACGCCATGCTGGCAGAGGCGATTAAAGAAGGCGCTTCGGATATCCACATCGAGACGTTTGAAAAGAGTCTGGTGATCCGTTTTCGCGTTGACGGCACATTACATGAAATGCTGCGCCCGGGGCGCAAACTGGCCTCGCTGCTGGTATCGCGTATCAAGGTGATGGCGCGGCTGGATATCGCCGAAAAGCGCGTACCGCAGGATGGACGTATTGCGCTGCTGCTGGGCGGTCGGGCGATTGATGTGCGTGTCTCCACCATGCCTTCCGCCTGGGGCGAGCGCGTGGTGCTGCGACTGCTGGACAAAAACCAGGCCCGCCTGACGCTGGAGCGTCTGGGTTTAAGTTACGAACTGACCGCGCAGTTGCGCCAGCTACTGCATAAACCGCACGGTATCTTTCTGGTTACGGGGCCGACGGGTTCCGGCAAAAGCACCACGCTGTACGCCGGATTGCAGGAGCTGAACAACCATTCGCGCAACATTCTCACGGTTGAAGATCCCATCGAATACATGATTGAAGGGATCGGTCAGACGCAGGTCAACACCCGCGTCGGGATGACCTTCGCCCGTGGGCTGCGCGCGATTTTGCGTCAGGACCCGGATGTGGTGATGGTCGGTGAAATCCGCGATACCGAAACCGCAGAAATCGCCGTTCAGGCGTCATTGACCGGACACCTGGTACTTTCCACGCTGCATACCAACACGGCGGTGGGGGCGATCACGCGTTTGCAGGATATGGGCGTTGAGCCTTTCCTGCTCTCTTCCAGTTTGACGGGCGTGATGGCGCAGCGACTGGTTCGCACGCTGTGCACCGACTGCCGCCAGGCCGCGCCTGCCACTGACGAAGAAAAACGCCTGCTGGGGATTACCGATGCGCGAACCGTCACGCTGTACCATCCGCAGGGCTGCCCCGCCTGTAATCACAAAGGTTTTCGCGGACGTACTGCCATCCATGAGCTGATCGTGGTGGACGCCACATTGCGTGATTTGATCCACCGTCAGGCCGGGGAACTGGAGCTGGAACGTTATGTCCGGCAACACTCTGCGGGTATCCGCAGCAACGGCATTGAGAAAGTGCTCGCCGGAGAAACCTCTCTCGATGAAGTTCTGCGGGTAACCATGGAGGCGTAATGGCACTGTTTTACTATCAGGCGCTGGAGCGTAATGGTCGCAAGACCAAAGGCATGATTGAGGCGGATTCCGCGCGTCATGCCCGCCAGTTGTTGCGCGGTAAAGACCTCATTCCCGTGCACATTGAAGCCCGGATGAATGCATCGGCAGGGGGAATGTTGCAGCGTCGGCGGCACGCACATCGTCGCGTGGCGGCGGCAGATCTGGCGCTGTTCACTCGTCAACTGGCAACGTTAGTACAGGCAGCAATGCCGCTGGAAACCTGCTTACAGGCGGTCAGTGAGCAAAGTGAAAAACTGCATGTAAAAAGCCTCGGTATGGCGCTGCGCAGCCGGATTCAGGAAGGTTATACCCTGTCGGACAGCCTGCGCGAACATCCCCGCGTCTTTGATTCCCTGTTTTGTTCGATGGTGGCTGCCGGAGAAAAATCCGGGCATCTCGACGTGGTGCTCAATCGCCTTGCGGATTACACCGAACAGCGCCAGCGCCTGAAATCACGATTGTTGCAGGCCATGCTCTATCCGCTGGTATTGCTGGTGGTGGCAACGGGCGTGGTCACTATTTTGCTGACGGCGGTAGTGCCGAAAATTATCGAACAGTTTGATCATCTCGGACACGCGCTACCCGCCTCCACCCGAATGCTCATCGCTATGAGCGACGCGTTACAGGCCAGCGGCGTTTACTGGCTGGCGGGATTGCTGGGGCTTCTGGTGCTGGGGCAACGGCTACTCAAAAATCCTGCTATGCGCCTGCGCTGGGACAAAACCGTGCTGCGCCTGCCCGTGACGGGGCGTGTTGCGCGCGGGCTGAATACGGCGCGGTTTTCCCGCACATTAAGCATCCTCACCGCCAGCAGTGTTCCGCTACTGGAAGGCATTCAGACCGCTGCCGCTGTGTCGGCAAATCGCTATGTCGAGCAACAACTGCTGCTGGCGGCAGATCGCGTCCGCGAAGGAAGCAGTCTGCGCGCTGCGCTGGCGGAGTTGCGCCTGTTCCCGCCGATGATGCTGTACATGATCGCCTCCGGCGAACAGAGCGGCGAGCTGGAAACCATGCTTGAACAGGCCGCAGTTAACCAGGAGCGGGAATTTGATACCCAGGTGGGGCTGGCGTTGGGGCTGTTTGAGCCTGCGCTGGTGGTGATGATGGCGGGCGTGGTGCTGTTTATCGTCATCGCCATCCTCGAGCCGATGCTGCAACTGAACAATATGGTTGGAATGTAATTTACGGAGTTATCACATGAATTCGTTATCCCGCACACAAAAACCACGGGCAGGTTTTACCCTGCTGGAAGTGATGGTAGTGATTGTTATTCTTGGCGTCCTGGCAAGTCTGGTGGTGCCTAACCTGTTGGGCAACAAAGAGAAAGCGGATCGGCAAAAAGCCATCAGCGATATCGTGGCGCTGGAAAACGCGCTGGATATGTACCGACTGGATAACGGGCGTTATCCGACTACCGAGCAGGGGCTTGAGGCGCTGATCCAGCAGCCAGCCAATATGGCGGATTCCCGCAACTACCGTACCGGTGGATACATCAAACGACTGCCAAAGGATCCGTGGGGCAATGATTATCAGTATCTCAGCCCGGGTGAAAAAGGACTGTTTGATGTTTATACCCTGGGGGCGGATGGTCAGGAAAACGGGGAAGGCGCTGGCGCAGATATCGGTAACTGGAATTTGCAGGAGTTTCAGTAAGCAGTGCCTGAACGCGGATTCACACTTCTGGAAATCATGTTGGTGATTTTCCTTATCGGCCTTGCCAGTGCGGGCGTGGTACAGACGTTTGCGACCGATTCGGAGCCGCCTGCGAAAAAAGCGGCGCAGGATTTTCTGACTCGCTTTGCGCAGTTTAAGGACAGGGCAGTGATCGAAGGGCAAACACTCGGTGTGCTAATCGACCCGCCGGGATACCAGTTTATGCAGCGTCGTCAGGGGCAGTGGTTGCCCGTTTCTGCGACCCGCTTATCGGCACAGGTTACGGTGCCGAAACAGGTGCAGATGCTGTTACAACCCGGAAGTGATATCTGGCAGAAGGAATATACGCTGGAGCTGCAACGTCGCCGCCTGACGCTGCACGATATTGAACTGGAGCTGCAAAAAGAGGCGAAAAAGAAGACGCCGCAGATCCGTTTTTCGCCTTTTGAACCCGGTACGCCGTTTACGCTGCGCTTCTACTCGGCGGCGCAAAACGCATGTTGGGCGGTAAAACTGGCGCACGATGGCGCGTTATCCCTCAATCAATGTGATGAGAGGATGCCATGAAGCGCGGATTTACCTTGCTGGAAGTGATGCTCGCGCTGGCGATTTTTGCGCTGGCTGCCACGGCGGTGTTACAGATTGCCAGCGGCGCGCTGAACAGTCAGCAGGTGCTTGAGGAGAAAACGGTAGCGGGCTGGGTAGCTGAAAACCAGACCGCATTGCTCTACCTGATGACCCGCGAACAACGTGCTGTCAGGCATCAGGGCGAGAGCGATATGGCTGGAAGCCGCTGGTACTGGCGAACCACACCGCTGAATACAGGTAACGCGCTGCTCCAGGCAGTGGATATTGAAGTCAGCCGTCACGAAGACTTTTCGTCGGTGATTCAGTCACGACGCGCCTGGTTTAGCGCCGTGGGAGGCCAACAGTGAGAAGGACTCGCGCTGGTTTCACGTTACTGGAAATGCTGGTGGCAATTGCCATTTTTGCCTCGCTGGCACTGATGGCGCAGCAGGTGACAAACGGCGTCACACGCGTGAATAGTGCCGTCGCCGGACACGATCAAAAACTAAACCTCATGCAGCAAACGATGAGTTTTCTGACCCACGATCTGACACAAATGATGCCGCGTCCGGTAAGAGGCGAGCAGGGCCAGCGTGAACCAGCGTTACTGGCTGGCGCTGGCGTGCTGGCGTCTGAGAGTGAAGGGATGCGCTTTGTGCGCGGCGGCGTGGTCAATCCGTTGATGCGTCTGCCGCGCAGTAATCTGCTCACCGTCGGTTACCGCATTCATGACGGTTATCTCGAACGGTTATCCTGGCCGCTGACCGACGCAGCAGGCAGTGTGAAGCCGACAATGCAAAAATTGATTCCGGCGGATTCGCTCCGTTTGCAGTTCTACGACGGCACGCGCTGGCAGGAAACCTGGTCATCACTTCAGGCGATCCCCGTGGCGGTGCGTATGACCCTGCATTCGCCGCAATGGGGCGATATTGAACGCATCTGGTTGTTACGCGGGCCGCAATTATCATGATCATCTCACCACCAAAACGCGGAATGGCACTGGTCGTGGTGCTGGTATTGCTGGCAGTTATGATGCTGGTAACCATCACACTTTCCGGGCGGATGCAGCAACAACTTGGGCGAACGCGCAGCCAGCAGGAGTATCAGCAGGCGCTGTGGTACAGCGCCAGTGCAGAAAGCCTGGCGCTGAGCGCACTCAGTCTGAGCCTGAAAAATGAAAAGCGCGTGCATCTGGCACAACCGTGGGCTTCTGGCCCTCGTTTATTCCCACTGCCGCAGGGGCAAATCGCCGTCACTCTGCGTGACGCACAGGCCTGCTTTAACCTGAATGCCCTTGCTCAGCCGACGACGGCGTCGCGTCCGCTCGCGGTACAACAACTGATTGCCCTGATCTCGCGCCTGGATGTGCCTGCTTATCGGGCCGAACTGATAGCCGAAAGCCTGTGGGAGTTTATTGACGAAGACCGCAGCGTGCAGACGCGTCTGGGCCGTGAAGACAGCGAGTATCTCGCCCGTTCGGTGCCGTTCTACGCCGCCAATCAACCGCTGGCCGATATCAGCGAAATGCGCGTTGTGCAGGGAATGGATGCTGGACTCTATCAAAAACTGCAACCGCTGGTCTGTGCACTGCCGATGACCCGCCAGCAAATTAACATCAACACCTTAGACGTCGCGCAAAGCGTGATTCTTGAGGCACTGTTTGACCCGTGGTTAAGCCCTGTTCAGGCGCGGGCATTATTACAACAACGTCCGGCGAAGGGCTGGGAAGATGTCGATCAGTTTCTCGCACAGCCGCTACTCGCTGACGTCGATGAGCGTACTAAAAAACAGCTAAAAACCGTCCTGAGCGTGGACAGCAATTACTTCTGGCTGCGTTCAGATATCACCGTGAATGAGACTGAACTGACGATGAACTCGTTAATTGTCCGCATGGGGCCACAACATTTTTCGGTTCTCTGGCATCAGACAGGAGAAAGTGAGTGAGTTCCATGCTTGAGATTTTTTTCCCGCTTTGCGCCACTGATCCCATCCGCTGGCAGCACCGTACCGCCGATGTGGAGTACGGCATCTGGCCTGACGTCGCTAACGAACAGCTTCAGCAATGGCTGCAAACTGATGCGATTCGACTCTACATTCCCGGCGAATGGATCAGCGTCTGGCAGGCTGAATTGCCTGATATCCCCCGCAAGCAGATACCAACTATTCTGCCCGCCTTACTGGAAGAAGAGCTGAACCAGGATATCGACGAACTGCATTTTGCCGCGTTGAAAATCGACCAACAACAGGCAACCGTGGCAGTGATTCACCAGCAGCATATGCGCAACATTGCGCAGTGGTTGCAGGCAAACGGCATTACCCGCGCCACCGTTGCACCGGACTGGATGTCCATTCCTTGTGGCTATATGGCTGGCGATGCGCAACGTGTTATTTGCCGCATCGATGAATGCCGGGGATGGAGCGCCGGGCTGGCGCTGGCTCCGGTCATGTTCCGCGCCCAGCTCAATAAGCAGGATTTACCGATTTCACTAACCGTGGTCGGGATCGCGCCGGAAGAGCTATCTGCATGGGCTGGCGCAGACGCCGGACGTCTGACGGTTACGGCTCAGTCAGCCATTACCACTTATAGCGAACCAGAAGGGAACCTGCTGACAGGACCGTGGCAGCCTCGCGTAAGTTACCGAAAACAGTGGGCGCGCTGGCGGGTGATGATTCTGCCGGTATTGCTGATTCTGGTTGCGCTGGCAATGGAGCGGGGCGTGACATTATGGAGCGTCAGCGAGCAGGTGGCGCAAAGTCACGCCCAGGCGGAGAAACAGTTCTTAACGCTGTTCCCGGAGCAAAAACGGATTGTTAATTTGCGCTCTCAGGTGACGATGGCGCTGAAAAAATATCGCCCACAGAGCGACGATACCGATCTGCTCGCCGGGTTGTCTGCGGTTGCCAGTACCCTGAAATCAGCGTCACTTTCCGACATTGAGATGCGCGGTTTCACCTTTGATCAAAAACGCCAGACACTTCACCTCCAGCTACGGGCCGCGAACTTTGCCAGCTTCGACAAACTGCGTACCGCGCTGGCGGCAGATTTTGTGGTGCAGCAGGACGTGTTACAGAAAGAGGGTGATGCGGTTTCCGGCGGCGTAACGTTGCGGAGGAAATAACATGTTACGCGATAAAATCATTCACCATTTTCAGCAATGGCGTGAACGCCAGTTAAGCCGTGGCGAACACTGGCTGGCACAACACCTGGCGGGGCGTTCGCCGCGTGAAAAAGGCATGTTACTGGCTGCGGCAGTGTTCCTGTTTTGCGCCGGATATTACGTCCTCATCTGGCAGCCGTTGAGCGAACGGATTGAGCAACAGGAGACGATGTTGCAGCAACTGGTGGCGATGAACGCCCGGATGAAGAGCACCGCGCCGGATATTATTGCGGCGCGAAAATCTGCTACAACAACGCCTGCGCAGGTATCGAGGGTCATCAGTGACAGTGCTTCCGCGCACTCCGTGGTCATCAAGCGGATAGCCGAGCGCGGGGAGAATATTCAGGTCTGGATAGAACCTGTGGTGTTTCATGACCTGCTGAACTGGTTAAACGCGCTGGATGAAAAGTATGCGCTGCGGGTGACACAAATTGACGTCAGCGCAGGAGAGAAGCCAGGGATGGTGAATGTGCAGCGACTGGAGTTTGGGCGGGGGTAGGTATTGCCATTTCCTTAACCCCACCTGATAACCCTTAGCCCAATGGTGAGTGCGGAACTGTCAAACCCGCTCACCGGGCTGAGTTCCGATGTAGCAAGAATTATCTCCCTCCAGACCACCACGGAATGTTCGACAATACTGTAGGAATTCGTTTTTCACCATGTAGTTCTTGTGAATCGACACCTTTCTCAGACTGTAAAGTTGCTTAAGTGTTTTGACACATTATGATTATTAATAGCTGCAATAAATCATTGGGTAACAATTGATAGGCCAAAACATATAGGATAATTCTTGTGTGATCTGTATTTTGTGTAGCCTGGAAATTAGTAAAATTCCTGGAGATAATCAGAAAGGGAATTTCAAATAAGCATAATAATTTCCAAAGAAACTATTCGTCGATTTTAAGAAAAGTCTGCTCAGGTATATCTACTGAGGGATGATGTTGGTTGTGACATTGGTTAAAATAAATACACAAAATAATCAAGATGTATATTTTAATCGACGAAAATAATTACCTCTGGGATTATTGATGCGACTTAAATAACACCATTTAAATGTGATATAAATCACAAGTATGGCTGTGAAGAGGGTGCTGTAGATATAAATAAGAAGTACATGAGTGAATTTTAAATAGGGAAATAGTTTCTCGCTAAACAATTTATTGGTAATCAATCGCATGCGTTCTGGTTTGAGACAGATTGCAGGTGTTGTTACGCATAAAATTCATAGGTGGTATTATAATCAAGTAGTTAACAGTAATAGTAAAAAATAATTTCTTGCGAAATTAGTGGCCCATTTTGAATAAGTGTGTTCCGGAGTAATCCAGAACGCATGCTGCTTTACGTCTTTTTCAAGCCATATTGGTTAAGCAAAAAGAGGTAGAAATAATTTCCTGAGAAATTAACTCTACATTCTGAAACGGCAAGTTTTCTGAAATTACCAGAAGACCGAATACATTCATGCCTGAAGAATGGATTAGAAGAAACGAGACGGAAATAGATCTATTTATCCCTGCGGAAATAATTTCTGCTGAAATTGTTTGCGGCTATTAAAAAGGTCAAACCGTCTGAGTGAATTTTATCCAGTCACAAACAAGTATTACCTCCAGTGTATTGGTAGCTGTTAAGCCAGGGGCGGTAGCATACCTGAAGAGAATAGGATCACATCACCAAATGGCAAGAAGTGGATTTGAAGTCCAGAAAGTCACCGTAGAGGCATTATTTCTACGAGAAATACGAACACGCTTTGGTAAGTTCCGTCTGGGATATCTGTGGGCGATTCTCGAACCCTCTGCGCATTTGCTGATACTGTTGGGCATTTTTGGTTACATTATGCACCGCACGATGCCAGACATCTCATTCCCGGTGTTTTTACTTAATGGCCTGATTCCCTTTTTTATCTTTAGCAGTATCAGCAAACGTTCTGTAGGTGCTATTGAAGCGAACCAGGGGTTGTTTAATTATCGACCAGTAAAACCTATCGATACGATCATTGCACGCGCACTGCTTGAGACACTGATTTACGTTACTGTTTATATTTTGCTCATGCTTATCGTCTGGATGGCAGGCGAATATTTCGAAATAACAAACTTTTTACAACTTGTGCTTACCTGGAGTCTGCTGATCATTCTTTCATGTGGCGTCGGCTTAATATTCATGGTCGTTGGCAAAACCTTCCCTGAAATGCAAAAGGTCCTGCCGATACTGCTTAAGCCGCTGTATTTCATCTCCTGCATCATGTTCCCTCTACACTCGATTCCAAAGCAATACTGGTCATATCTACTCTGGAACCCATTAGTGCATGTCGTGGAGTTAAGCCGCGAGGCAGTTATGCCTGGCTATATCAGCGAAGGTGTGAGTCTGAACTACCTGGCAATGTTTACTCTGGTCACCCTGTTCATCGGTCTGGCGTTATACCGAACGCGTGAAGAGGCAATGCTGACATCATGATTAAGATTGAGAATTTGACGAAGTCATATCGCACGCCAACGGGGCGACACTATGTCTTTAAGGATTTAAATATTGAAATCCCTTCAGGAAAAAGCGTTGCCTTTATTGGTCGCAACGGAGCGGGTAAATCTACGTTACTGAGAATGATTGGCGGCATTGACCGCCCCGACAGTGGAAAGATCATCACCAATAAAACAATATCATGGCCAGTCGGCCTTGCTGGTGGATTTCAGGGAAGTTTAACCGGACGCGAAAACGTAAAATTTGTTGCGCGGTTATACGCGAAGCAAGAAGAACTGAAAGAGAAAATTGAGTTTGTTGAAGAATTTGCCGAGCTCGGTAAGTACTTTGATATGCCGATTAAAACTTACTCCTCAGGTATGCGATCTCGCCTGGGCTTTGGTTTAAGTATGGCATTTAAGTTTGATTATTATATCGTCGATGAAGTAACCGCAGTCGGTGATGCCAGGTTTAAAGAAAAGTGCGCTCAATTGTTTAAAGAAAGGCATAAAGAATCTAGTTTTTTAATGGTATCGCATAGTATGAATTTATTGAAAGATTTTTGTGATGTGGCCATTGTGTTTAAAAATGATAACGCGGTTAGTTTTCATGAAGATGTTCAGGGCGGGATAGAGGAATATAAAAAAGAAAGAAATAAGCACTGATATTTAATTTCGAGGTAATAATGAATATATTAGTTACAGGTGGGGCCGGCTACATTGGCTCACATACGACTTTATGCCTGTTAAATAAAGGGCATAATGTTATAATAATTGATAATCTTAGTAATTCATCCAAAGAGTCCATTGTACGGGTTGAAGCTATCACTAAAAAAAAAGTTATATTATATGAGCTAAATATAAATAATGAAGACAGTGTTTCTGAAATAATAAAAAAACATAAGATTGAATGTATAATGCATTTTGCTGGAGCAAAGTCTGTTGCAGAATCATTAAAAAAACCAGATTTTTATTATAATAATAATGTATTAGGAACATTACATCTAATTAATCTCGCCATCAAGAATAACGTTGCTAACTTTATTTTTAGTTCTTCTGCAACAGTTTACGGTAATGGTAATATAATACCTATTACTGAAAATTGTGCTATAGGTGGTACTTTAAATCCTTACGGCACATCGAAATATATATCAGAGTTAATGATTAGGGATATTGCAAGAACATACCGAAATATGAATTTCATTTGCCTGAGATATTTTAATCCAATAGGTGCTCATGAATCAGGAATGATTGGAGAAAGCCCATCTGATATACCGAGTAATTTAGTTCCTTATATAACACAAGTTGCAATCGGTAAACTAGAAAAACTTATGATTTTTGGGGGGGATTATCCTACAAAAGATGGGACAGGTGTACGGGATTATATACATGTAATGGATTTGGCAGAGGGACATGAAGCCGCTCTGTCGTATATTTCTAATAATCATCAAACTAATTACCATGCATTCAATTTGGGGACAGGGAAAGGGTATTCTGTATTAGAACTAATCTCTTGCTTTGAAAAAATATCAGGTATAACCATTCCTTATGAAATAACGGAAAGGAGAGAGGGGGATATTGCTGAATCTTGGTCATCTCCGTTGAGAGCCAATAAATGTTTAAAATGGCAAGCGAAACGAAGTTTAGAGCAAATGTTAGCTGACGCATGGCAATGGCAATTGAAAAATCCCAATGGTTATAATGATATATAATATTTGCTATTAAAAATATATTAAATGCACATAATTTATTAAGCAGAGTAAGTTGATGAACAAAATAATTATAGTTGGGCACCCAAATTCAAATTTAGATATTGTCGAAAAAATTTCTCTTCAATATGGAATGGGGATTCCGCGCTTATCAAAACGAGAAAATCTAAGTCCACAAGACATAACTAAAATTATTTGTAAAGCATATAATGCTCCCAAGATCAGTGAAGTTACCAATATATCTGAATTTTCTCCTTTACAGGTCTCTGCTGTCTGGCATGGTATGGCTCTAGACTTATTTCTTAATAATTTAGAGCGGAATTTCTGGGGATGGTCAGATCCGTATGCTATTTATACGTTAGATTACTGGGCATCACTCGATGAAAACCTAACTTTCATTCTGGTTTATGATCACCCAAGATCAGTCCTGGAGCAAGCAGCTAATAGTCAAGAGTCATTTATTAATAACACGATAGAGCATTTAATTGATAACTGGATAGCTTATAATACTGCTTTGCTTGATTTTTATTCTAAAAACCGGGAGCGCTGTTTATTAATCAGCACAGGTCAAATTAAAAATAACACAGAAGGTTTTCTAGAAAAATTACAATCAGTACTAAAAAAAACGCTAAATATATGCTCTTTTCAAGAGTGTATAAATACAAGTATTCATTCTTATAGCGAACAAGCATCCGCATCACCTTTATTAATAGATGAAGAGGCAAAACAAGAAATTATGGCCCTTTCTGGTATTGATATTAAAATAGGTGATAAATTCTTCAATAAAAATATTGCTGAAGATTATTTATTAAAAATGCTACTAACTCAATATCCGGAGAGTCAATGTCTCTACAGAAAGCTTCAATTAGAAGCAGATATCCCTGCACTTTCAGGTAACGAGGAAAAACTTAATCCCAATACTATTTGGACCGGTTTGGTTCAACAAAGATTGATTACAATAGAAATAATTTCAAAACTGCACCAACTTTATAAAACTTCTCTTATTGACTATAAAATTGACCTTGCTCAACAAACAGAGGCACATTATCTACTTTCATCACAATTAAATCAGATGAAAGAAAAGTTTGAACATTATTATGCGCGAAAAAAAGAACTGCATGCAAAAAACCGAAAATTAAAAAGCAAATTAAAAAAACAAACTTCTTTTATTTGTAAAAAAGAGAAAGAGTTACGATTTATTGAGAATGAATTCCATAATTTAAAAAATAAAATTGAATATAACCAAAATACTAAAGAGAAAGATAGTTCTGATGTTAAAGAATTAAAAAAACATTTAGATGATCTTAATAATCAGTTGGCGAAAGAAAAATCTAATCAAGATCTACAAAAACAACAATTAGATAGAATTACTAAAGAAAAAAACTTGATGCTAACGCAGTTGCATCTAGTTCAGGAAAAACTAGAACAATATTATTTGGAAAATCAAAAGCTGAAACAACAGCAATTTCCAGAACTATATGGAGCAGCTGAGCGAATTAAAGAAGGACTGGAATATCGTCTCGGCGCTATCATGATTCAACATTCTAAATCTATATTTGGTGTAATTAGTATGCCAATAGCTATAGTAAAGGAGCGAAAAATATGGCATAAGCAGTATATTTCTGAAAAACAAAGTGATCTTCCACCACTGTGCATGTACCGCGATGCTCATGAAGCGAATAGAGTTAAACAGCATTTATCTTATATGTTGGGGAAAATACTAGTACAGAAAAAAGGATCAATTTTCGGATTCATAACTCTTCCATTTTCTATATACAGAACTGTTCGCCAATTCAAGAAAGCCAAAAAGAATAAAGTTATAAAGTAAAATATAAAAAATCATTATGCATAATGATTTCTTTTGTGATGATTTAGTAACGTATATTATTGCAAACATAACTATTAATTAGTTAAACAGTCGCCAAAGCCCACAATGATACTCAATATCAATTGAGTTAATACTAAAAAGAATGACATGGCGTTGTTTTGTCCGAGGTATTAATTATGGCAGAACATTGTTAACGCAAAAGACAAGCTTAAATCTACGCTGCTGTTTATGACTATTTTTTAATGTATACCATTGCAAATGATATTATTCGGCCTATTCATATGTTTCAAATCTTTCAAAATAATATACACTTTATGAATTTACCAACCATATCGATAAAATATTACAATAACTCAATAGTTAAAAAATAATTGCAATAGATATACTGAAATTAAGGTGGTTATAAAGATATGAGTATTTTAAACGAAGCAATTAAATTGTATAAGAATGGTGAATATCATAAATCATTGTCATTATTTGAGAAGGCAGGTGAAATATATGATGCTAGTTGGGTTAAGGCAAATATAATTTTATGTAAAAATGCATTGCAGGCCTTTGGTGACATTAACACTATCGAAGCAAAAAAAAATATTGAGTGGGACCCCGCAACCCAGATCATGTATTCAAACTCTAATATTAAAAAATTAAATGAAAAGGAGATTAGTGAATTAATAATAAAATATCATAAAGAAACTATAAGAAAATCAGAAACAGCAGAAACGAAAACTATAAATCCTGTACCTTCTGATTGGCCAAAAGATTTGAACTTATTCCAATTACCAGAAAGTACTAATGATTTTAAATGGCTATCCAAAAAAAAATCAGTAAAAGAGGGGAAGGGTAAGAATGAAAATATGGATGGTCTCAGTATTGTCGTACCGACCTTCAATCGTTCAAAAATATTGGAAATAACGTTAGCTTGCCTTTGTAACCAAAAAACAAAATTTAATTATGAAGTAATTGTTGCCGACGATGGAAGTAAAGAAAATATAGAACAAATAATCAGAAAATTTGAGCAACTAATTGATATTAAGTATGTACGCCAGAAGGATTATGGCTATCAATTGTGTGCAGTAAGAAATTTAGGGCTTAGAACCGCGCGATACAACTTCGTTGCTATACTTGATTGCGATATGGCTCCAAACCCTCTTTGGGTACAATCTTATATGGAGTTACTTGAATTAGATGATGATGTAGCTCTGATCGGTCCAAGAAAATACATTGACACTACTAAATATAATTATTTAGAGTTCCTTGAAGACGAAAGCTTGCTTGAGAAACTACCCGAAATTATTACAAATAACCAAGTTGCGGGAAAAATTGAACGAAGTAAATCAGTTGATTGGCGATTAGAACATTTTGAGAAAACAGATAATTTAAGACTCTGTAATACTCCATTTCGATATTTCAGCGGTGGCAATGTAGCATTTGCAAAAAAATGGCTTGAGCGTGCAGGTTGGTTTGATGAAGAATTCACACACTGGGGAGGTGAGGATAACGAGTTTGGATACCGTCTGTACAGAGAAGGATGTTATTTCCGTTCTGTGGATGGTGCAATGGCATATCATCAGGAACCGCCAGGTAAAGAAAATGAAACAGACCGAGCAACTGGAAAATCTATCACTATTCAATTAATACAAGAAAAAGTTCCATATTATTATAGAAAACTGGACAAAATAGAAAACTCAACACTCAAGAAGGTTCCTTTAGTATCAATTTATATTCCAGCCTATAACTGTGCGGACCATATTGTACGTTGTGTCGATAGTGCATTGAATCAAACAATCACTGACCTGGAAGTATGCATTTGTAATGATGGTTCTACGGATAACACGTTAAGAATTCTAGAAGAACATTATGGAAATCATCCTCGAGTACGTTTTATTACACAAAAAAATAAAGGAATTGGAGCTGCTTCCAACGCAGCAGTAAAATTGTGCCGTGGTTTTTATATTGGTCAACTTGACTCCGATGACTACCTCGAACCTGATGCTGTGGAACTTTGTTTAAATGAATTTAAAAGAGATCTATCCTTGGTATGTGTCTACACAACGAACAGAAATGTTGATAGTCAAGGAAAGTTGATTGAAAATGGTTATAACTGGCCAGAATTCTCGCGAGAGAAATTTACTACGGCAATGATTTGCCATCATTTTAGAATGTTTACAGCCAGGGCATGGAATTTAACGGATGGATTTAATGAGCAGATTAGCAATGCTGTTGATTATGATATTTATCTAAAACTTAGCGAGGTGGGGCCATTCAAACATATAAATAAAATATGTTATAACAGGGTATTGCATGGAGATAATACATCTATAAAAAAAATAGGTGCACAAAAAAATAATCACTTTAAAGTTATAAATGAATCTTTGACTCGTCAAGGTATAAATTCATATTTCTTTAAGCCCGTTAATAGTGATGATTCAAGTAGGGAATATTCAATTGTAAAAATTAATATGGCGGATAAGTTAGAATGAAAAATATAGGCGTTATAGGCTGCTTACCTGAACTTCCTGTCGATTTTCCACTTTTAATTCCAGAAAACTCTGGGAACATGGTTCATGCTGAAGCACCATTAAGGATGTTTTCAAGGGCAGTACATTACAAAGATAGTAGTTTTATTTTATCAGGTGAAACAAATTTTAAGGATTTTGTAAATAAAACATGCTCTCATTTGATTATTACCCTTGCTAACTCTCTTTCATTAGAAAAACCAAGTCCAGATAAATACAAAAGGCTTCTTGACTCTCTTAAGCAGTATGATGTGCCTATTATTGTTTTTGGACTTGGTATTCAATCAAGTGTTCGGGATATAAATAAAGCAGAACTTTGTAAGGAGGCTATTGAATTATTGGATTTTTTGTCTTTTAAATCAATGTATCTGGGCGTAAGAGGTGAGTTTACAAAGAAAGTAATAGAAAAGTGCACCAATATAAAAAATGTGTTTGTTACCGGCTGTCCATCTTTATTTTCTGATCCAATAGCATTACGCGTCCTTTATGAAAAATATTCTAAAAGAGATTTTAATGTAGCGTCTATAAATGTGACAAATTTGTCACGAGTATCAGAGAGACAACTTTTTGAAAGAGCAGTACTAAGCAATTCATTTTTTATTGAGCCAGTAAATAAACGCACTCATCAATATTATATTGATCTCATTAAAGAGAAAAAAGACGCTGAGTTACCATATTACTTTAAATCAATGGTTAATAATAATGAGTCTTCACTTAATAAAGAACAATTAGATTTGTATATAAAAACAAAATATAGATTATTTAGAAATACAAAAACGTGGTATGAGTTCAATCGAGAATGTGTAGATTATACATTCGGAACTAGATTCCATGTGAATATGGCCTCTGTTCTTAGTGGTGTTCCTGCATTATGGCTAACACACGATGCGAGAACGCTAGAATTGACTGAGTTTTTTAATCTGCCAAGTATTGACTTAGATGCTATTAATTCCATGTCATTAAGTCAAATTAAGTCATATATAAGTTATGACAAATTTTTCAAGAACATAAATAAATTATTTAATAATTTCAACGAGTATCTTGAAGTCAATGGATTGCCAAAAATCAAAACATTTCAAGAAGTTTAATGTAAGATATAAAAATTATGTTTTTGTTTTGGTAAAATTGACGTATATTATTCTATTATTTATCATAATCCTAAGCTTTTTCTTGATATAATGTCAACAAAAGGCAATATAAATAATAAAATTGTGAGTTAATTGTGAAAATTACAATCTCCGGTGTTGGTTATGTTGGCATGTCAATTGCTACATTGCTTTCACAAAAACACGATGTTATTGCTCTAGATATAGATCTTGATAAAGTTTCATTAATTAATGAAAGGTTGTCACCAATATGTGATCCTGAAATACAAAATTTTTTATCAAATAGAAAATTAAACCTATATGCTACAACAGAAAAATACGAAGCCTATAGAGATGCTGATTATGTTATAATCGCAACACCAACCAATTATGATCCCATTAATAATAACTTCGATACACTCTCAGTAGAATCAGTAGCATGTGACGTACTAAGTATAAATCCTAATGCAACTATCATAATTAAATCTACAGTCCCCGTCGGATTTACTGAACGACTAAAACGCGATCTAAACACGAATAATATTATCTTTTCCCCAGAATTTTTACGTGAAGGTAAAGCTCTTTATGACAATCTATATCCATCTCGCATAGTTGTCGGAGAGCGTAGCGAACGAGCAAGAAAGTTCGCTGAGCTTCTCTGTGAAGGTGCTATAAAAAAAGATATTCCAATATTGTTAACGGATAGCACTGAAGCTGAAGCCATTAAACTTTTTGCAAATACTTACCTTGCAATGCGGATTGCTTATTTCAATGAATTGGATACTTATGCCTCCGTTCATGGTTTAGATACAAAGCAAATTATAGAGGGTGTTGGTTTAGATCCTAGAATTGGTCAACATTATAATAATCCTTCTTTTGGTTATGGAGGTTATTGCTTACCTAAGGATACCAAGCAATTACTCGCAAATTATCGTGATGTTCCGCAGAACTTAATCCAGGCTATTGTCGATGCCAATACTACCCGAAAAGACTTTGTTGCGGAGGATATATTAAGTCTTAAGCCAAAAGTTGTAGGAATCTATCGCCTCATAATGAAAGCAGGTAGTGATAACTTTAGAGCAAGTAGTATTCAGGGTGTAATGAAACGACTCAAAGCCAAAGGAATTGAGATAATTGTATATGAACCTGTACTAAAAGAGCCTTATTTCTTTGGTTCTTATGTTGAGCGCGATATTAATGCTTTTAAAGAACGTGTTGATGTTATAGTAGCCAATCGCCGCACGTCAGAATTAGAAGATGTAAGTGAAAAGGTTTATACGCGAGATTTATTTGGTGTCGACTCTTAATTATGTTCAATAATTTAAAATTTTTATGGCTATTAAAGAAAAATAGATATGTACATGCTTTAGCTGCAATACAAGATGACTGCCGATTTTGGCAGTCAAAACGTATATTGGCAATGTATAAGCTTAATATGTATTGGTCATTGTGTAATCTCACTGATACACCGCCAGATTGGCGGTGTAAATTAGCGATTAAAATAGCTAAAATTGCTTGTGGTGACATAAGTTTAACTCCAGAATTACTTACGGAGTTCAAAGATGAGTTCACGGACACACATCAAAAGATTGAGTTGGCAAAGGCCCTGGCATCATACTCTCCTACGTTTTCATTATCATTATTAGATAATATAGATAATTATCCTTTAGATTTATATGCAGCTCTTCAGTTAAGAGTTGGGTTAACTCAAAAAGCCATATCAACACTTTCTCAGATTGATTCCAGTAGTCTTATTTCTTCCCCTGATATATTGCTCTTACAAAATAATGCTTTGAGAGAAACACCAAAAACCTCTTTAAATAGACTTAACGCATACTATACGTACTTTGGTTTATCTCAGGTCGCACTTGCAGATAACTCATCTCCTTTGTCACCTTGTAATATTGTTACATCGGTTCCTTATACTGTCCAAACGGGCCCCCTGGTTTCTATTTTAATGACAACATACAATACCGACAGGCGGGTAGAAAATGCAGTAATATCATTGCTTAATCAAACATATCGTTCATTTGAACTAATTATTGTTGATGATGCCAGCACTGATGATACGCTATTTCGTCTTCAGAGATTAGCACTCAAAGATAGTCGAATAAAAATTATTAGCCTGCCACAAAATGTTGGAACATATGCTGCAAAACGAATAGGTTTAATACAAGCTAAGGGAGAGTTTGTGACATGCCATGACTCAGATGACTGGTCCCATCCTGAAAAATTATTTAGACAGATATCACCTTTATTGTTAAACCCTAAACTAATTTGTTCAATTTCTGATTGGGTAAGGTTACAAGATAATGGGATTTTCTATGCGCGTGCGGTTTATCCACTAAAACGACTGAATCCTTCTTCTTTGCTGTTTAGAAGGGCGGAGGTATTGCAAAAAGCGGGCGTTTGGGACTGCGTTAAAACGGGTGCTGATAGTGAATTTATTGCTCGACTTCAGCTAATTTTTGGTGCCTCCTCTATACATCGTATTAAATTGCCTTTGACACTAGGAAGTCATCGTACCGACTCGTTAATGAATTCACCTACAACAGGTTATTCCTCTCAGGGAATTTCACCGGATCGCCAGAAATATTGGGATTCCTGGTCACGATGGCACATAAACTCGTTAAGAAATAAAGAAAGTCTTTACATAGGAAATTCTTATTTTACTAATGATAACAGACCATTCCCTGCACCTGACTCAATATTAGTTGATACTAATGCCATCAAGTCTGCATTACGATGTGCTCATATTAATCTTGCCAGTATATAACCTATTACTTCATGTATAACCTATGCCATTTATTTTTTATAATCACCTGCATTTTCTAATTATAACTTATTGAGCCTTATACTATGGGTGAGTATTAATAAGTATTTATGTTAATACAACTCATTGTAATGTTCTTTTTGATATCATAATACAATCTTTTTTTTCTGTTTTTATCTTATTAAAAACCCATTTCCCATAATAAACCCCATTAACCTGCGTCTTCACCAATAAATACCCACGAAACTTCTCAAACAGTTTCATATCCGGTTTAAAATCGGCCAGCCAGAACTGGTGCAAATGCCCTTGATACGTCAAGCCTTTGATGTCGTACAGGGCATTGCCCATCACTTTGAGTGGTTTGTTATGAATCAGCGCAGAGATCCCCGCCGTACTGTTAATTGTCACCACCGCTTTTGCGTGGCGTAATAATTCCGGCATCGGGAGATCGTGCACGTATATGACTCTCTCACCTAAGCCATATTCCTTACTCAACCGCTTAATTAATGGTCGATAGAGTCTGTGACCACGATCCATCGGATGATGTTTGATCACCAAATAACTCTCTTTCGGCGCTTTACGCGAAAATGAGTACATGACTTCATTAATATAGTCACGCACATCGTTATAATTGCTGTGGTTGCGAATCTGGCTATCGTTATACACCTGCAAAACGGCAAGATAATAACGCTGGTCCAGCTCGTTCATTAACCTCGGCAATACCTTACGCTGTGTTACCTTGTAAAGTTGCTTGCGCCAGTATGCACGAACCCAGCAACGAGCCTCATACCAGGGGGAAAACGATTTGTGGTGGCGGTAGCGAGGGAACTCATGACGGTAATGCCAGCCCATCAGGTAATACCACATCGCATGGCCAATACGTTTCATCGTTGAAGGTTTTAAGTTCTCAACGTGCGGCGCAGGCATATCTGGCAACTTACGATAAAAATCTGGGTCGCGCGGTAGCGATGAATATGCGTTTACACCGCCTTCTTCCACGGTTATAAATTGCGGGCGTAAATATCCTTCTTCAAATGCCAGAAAGCGGATCCCTTTCGACTTTGCCCAGCGTTTTGCTTCTTTGTGCAATGGGCGGCAGTCACCAAAGCAGAGGATGGTATCAAAGTCATATTGTCGGTGGAGATCTCGCAACCAACCGGGAAACTCTTTCGGCGTCTGGTAGTAAGCCAGGTATTGTCGATTGCGGCAGTAAAAACGATCCCCGCCGTTGAACACAACATTCACAGCGTTACGGCCTAATGACTCTAAGCATTCGGCGACGTCATTGAAAAAAGGTCCCATCGGTCCCTGCAAAAGCAGATATTTTTTACCCGATAATAAAATGGTTAGTGCGTTGTCTTGCATAAATAATTTGCATAATAGTCAACTATGAAATTGTTTAGCCAAATCTGACTTTGCAGAACATAATTAATTTGCGGTAATAGCGTATGACTCGCCCCGTTTTTTTTCGGGTAATAAACATCGGCTTGCGCGGCGTCTGGATTAAATATTCCGCAGCTTCTTCAACCGTAATAGGTTGTAGCCGTGTTGGGTGGATATAGGTTGGATAAACAATCAACGCCTGATAGATCAAGTCTGCTATCGTTAATCTGCGCTCGCGGCGCGGGCAGTGATGTTCATCAACGGTTAACCCCCAACCGGCATAGAAGGGCAGGCCGTAACAATGAACTTGCTTGCCATGTAATAACGCTTCAAACCCGGACAATGATGTCATGGTGTGCACTTCATCTGCGCGCTGGATGCATTGAATAATATCTGCGTCCAGTGCCTGATAATCAGCAAGTTCAGCGATCAATTTAGCCGGAATATTGCCCTTACGATTCCCCACCAGTACATCCGGGTGCGGTTTATAAATAATGTAGGCGTGCGGATTACGTTCACGTACGGTGCGTAATAACTCAAGGTTGCTCTTAATCGAGACAGTGCCTGTTTTAATAGAGGCATCGTCCTCTACCTGACCCGGTACCAGGATGATTTTTTTACCTTTGGACTCGGCAGGCAGAGAGAAATCGGCCCCCAGGTTGTACTTGCTCAGTTTGCTTTCAACCAGTCGTTGCCGCAACTTCTCAGCTCGCATCTGCTGCGCCAGCGTTAGCTGGCTATGATTCAGCAGCACTTCCAGATCGCTGGGGCGCGTGGCGTCATAGTAGATCCCGCGTTTATCCAGCACCAACGATAGCGGCGGCAACAGGTCAGAGCCAAGCCCGGATGAACGCAGAAAACCATCTTCCATTCGCCATAACGGCAGTGATTTTTGTTGCGCTTCGGCTTGCCATTGCTGTTCTCCCTTTACACCCCATACCACGCAAGCGGTGGCCGCAGTACAGCGACGTGAAAAACTCAGCCGGTTTGTCGCCGTTCGCAAGAAAGGTTTCAGGATTGCCGACTTCCACAGCGTTAAGCCTGGCGCCCATAAATTGCCGTTACGCTGTTGCAGATGTCGACGTTGTAATTGTAGCCATTGCAGCACGGTAAACAGATCGCTCGCGGCCCCCGTTTGCGGGTCGATATAGCGACAGTAACGCAGGTATGCTGCGGCAAAAAGTTCTTCCCGCGTGGCAGAACCGCGTCGGGCAGATAACAAAGCGGATTGCGGATGACGATCGTCGGTTAAGCCCCAGCCTGCATACCAGGGCTGACCGAAGCATGTCACTGGTTTTCCTGCCAGCAAGGCTTCAAAGCCGTATTGGGAGGTCACGACGTAAACCCGGGAAACGTGTCGCAACAGCGACTGCGGGCTGACATTCTCGGCAATCAAACGTACTCGTTGCGTGGCGCGCAGATCGGCGAAATAACCTGTTTTCTTTCCTTCAAGTACATCTGGGTGCACCTTCACCCAAATTTCGGCTTGAGGATTTTCCGTAATCGCGGCTTCCAGCATGGCGGCAAACTCATTCTGACCCGCATTACCATACGTCACTGACATATCATTAAATGTCTGATCGACAACCAGAACGATGTTTGTACGTTCTGACTCATCAGCCACAAACGCAGGCGCCAGGTTATATTTCGACAAATCATCGGTCACGATGGTGTGCATCGCTTCTCTGGCCTGATCAGCCAATGCCGCATTTCCGGCTTTATCCTGTACCAGTTTCTCCAGCGCCGAAGGCTTGCTGGCATCGTAGTAAATGCCGCAATCATCCACCACCAAAGAAAGCGGCGGCGCGCCATTGACGCCAAGATCCAGCGAACGCACAAATCCATCTTCCAGACGAATGATGGGTTTTCCCGCGGCTTTGGCGATGGCGACTGGTTTCGCCGCGCTGGGGCGATGCCCCCACACGGCGATAGCATCGACGTTTTGCGGAACAGGACGCAGCAGAGAAAGTTTCTGGCACGGTTGCGCCAGAAATTTCTCCAGATGCGGAATACGCCAGATGCCAGACGAGTAAATGCCAATCATGCGTTTTCGGCCAGTTCCTGCGCCATCAGAGCGCGCACCTTTTCAAGGCATGCCGGGGTGTCGACGCCCGGACCGGTTGCGGCAACCTCAAATGTGCGAATGTTGATCCCCGCGTTCATCAACCGTAGCTGCTCCAGTGATTCCGTCTGTTCCGGCATGGACTCTGGCAATTGACTGTAGTTTTGCAGCACATCGCGACGATAAGCGTAAATACCGACGTGTTTCAGGTAGCGCGCTTTTTCAGCATTACGCGGATACGGAATCGGCGAACGGCTGAAATAAAGTGCATCCTGGCGGGTATTTACCACCACTTTTACCGTGCTTGGCTCGGTCGCTTCTTCGGCAGAAATCGTGTGGCATAGCGTTGCCACTGGCAACGCGGGATCGTCACGCATTCCTTGTAGCAGCGTTTCTACATCCCGTGGGCGAATCATGGGTTCATCGCCCTGCAAGTTAATGTAGATATCTGCTTCCACCGTATGCATTACCTCGACCAGCCGATCGGTGCCGGATTCATGATCGTTGCGCGTCATGATGGCTTTCCCGCCAAACGCCTGCACGGCCTGTTCAACGCGCGGGTCGTCTGTTGCCACCCAAACTTCCGCAACGCCCGCCACCTGTAACGCACGCTCGTAAACATGCTGGATCATCGGTTTGCCAACAATATCGAGCAGTGGCTTACCCGGCAGGCGCGAGGAGCCGTAGCGGGCCGGAATGACAATAACTGCTTTGCTCATTTCAATTCCTTACAAAGACAGAATCACTTTTGCACCCACCGCCAGCTGATAGAGGATGGTGGAAATACCACGGGTAACTTCAATGTTTTTCGATTCATATTTCGGCAGAACCATAATCTCATCGCCCGGCTTGAGTGAATCCACATCTTCAGCGTTGACTGCCGCACCGTTCTGACGAATGACGATAATTCTGGCGTTACCCGATTTTTGCGTCAGGCCACCACATTTCTCGATGTAATCCTCGGTGGTCATTCCCTTCTGCCAGCTCACCGCGTTCGGGAACAGCACCTCGCCATGAACCATAACCAGCGATGTTTTCTCCGGAATATTGATGACGTCGCCATCTTCAAGCAGAACAGAATCAATATTGGATTCGTTGAGGATCACTTCACCTTTCGGAACCACGGTGCGCGCTTTCGCCACAAAGCGGCTGATCAGTTGCGCTTCCTGCATTCGCAGGCTGGCTTCTTCTTTGGTGGAGGACTGGGCGGAAAGAGATGCTTCCTCCAGCTTTTGCAGCGAGAGATTCAGCATCTCTTTCTGACGCTGGGCCACTGATGGGCGATAAAGCTGAACCGCGTTCATCTGCGACATACTGTTCGGACGGACTTTTTCCAGAACCGCACGCATGGTGGAGCCATATGGCAGCACCATGGCATGTTCGCCAGAGTGCGCGCCTTCAACCCGCACCTGAATGGTGCCGGCATAGCGGTCAGTGCTGACGATTAAGGTATCGCCATTTTGCAACATACGGCCTGGCGCTGAGCTTATCGGATAGTATTCGCTACGTTTTTGCAGTCCCTGTTTACGCATAATCGTAATGTGAGTCGCCCCAGGCTTAGGGCGCGCCCAGCTCAACGCTTCCGTTACGGGAATGCTGCTTTCGCGGAACTCAAAGTCGTAGCTGTTAAAGACATCGCCCTGGACGCTGAACGTATGTTGACGAGGCCCAACGATGATGGTGTCACCATCGGCGAACTGCGAAAGCCCCAGTTTACCGTTCAGCAGGAAGTCATACAGGTTGACATTGGAACGCACGCGGTTGCCGCGCTTGACCACAATATCAACGTAACTTCCGCGCTCTGGATCAACGCCGCCAGCCTTGATCAGATAATTGAGTAACGAATCAGACGTCACACCGCCATACAGACCAGGATTACGCACAAATCCGGTCACGTACACTTTTACTGGCTGCGCCTGTAATAAGGAGGCGTAGACGTTGACGTTGGACTGGTACACTTCCTTCACTTTGGATGTGACCAGGGTATTTAACTGACTGTTACTGACGCCAGCAACTTTCACCGGACCAACGTTCGGCAGGAAAATATTACCTTTGGGATCAACCTGTAACGCACCATCAAAGGTGAACGCACCCCACAAGCGAACCTGAATGCTATCGCCCGGATTCAGAATATAGTCAGGGTTGAATCCTACCGTCGCACCGCTATCCGCGCTGGTGCCGTTGAAAAGTTGAGCACCAAACATACGGCTCATTACCACCGGCGGTGCGGGCGGCGGGGTATTGTCGAAGCCGCTCATGTTTTGCGTATCCGACTTTTGTCCGCTCAGAATACCGGGCAGTGGTGCGGCTCCTGTCAGGTTTGGGTCAGCGTTAATATCAATGGCCGCGCTGGCCTGCGCCGCGTGACAGGCGGCAATCAGTAAAATTGATTTAAATAATTTCATCACAAACTCATTCAGCGACAGCGTTAATCTCGGTGATCTTCAATAACAGCCAGCAACAGTTTCAGGGTGCCGAACAGCAGGCAGCACACCAGTAACCAACAGGCGATCAAATAAGGGATGTTTGGAAAAGAGGATTCCTGCGGCAACTGTGGCGAACTGATCACAGACAGCACCTTGAGCTTACGAGCCGCTTCTACACGGGTCTTTTCAATGGAGGTCAGCGTCAGTTTGTAGAGCTCGGTGTTGAACTCTACTTTTGATTTAATTTCCTCAAAATCCACCGCCATACGGTTTAGCTTGTCACCCTGTGGCGCTGTGATTTTGCTTTTTTCTTCATCGATTTGTGCCTGCAATGACTGAATCGCATTACGCGCACTCACAACTTGCGGGGCGTCCTCGCGCAGATACGTCAGCAAGTTCCGCAGGTCCGCTTCCATCTGGATCTTCTGGCCCATCAGCGTATTCACTAACGTGCTCGCTGCCTGTGCCTGTGCCTGTGGATCCAGAACGTTGTTGTTGTCCTGATAAGAGAGCAGTTCCGCTTTGCTGGCGTCCAGACGCTGGCGTGCCTTTTCCATTTCCGTTTCCGCAAAGGCAAGCTGGTCACGCGCGATGCGATGTGACATCTCATTGATAAAGCGCTCTGACTCTTTCAGCACGGTCTGGTTAAACTTAAGCGCAAACTCCGGGCTAAAGCCCTGCGTCTGAATATTGAGCAATCCGGTTTTATCGTCATACGAGACGTTGATACGGTCCTTGTAGTACTTCAGGAAGCCTTCTGCGGTTTCATCCTTGCTAAGATGATTAAGAAAATCGAGCCCGCTGTGGCTAAACGCTTCGCGAAAATTCAGTTGCTTATCTAACGCTGCCAGCATATCTGGAGAGTTGATGTACTCTTTCAGATATAACGCATCCTCTGCGGAACTCGGGTTAGAGGCACCCAATAGCAGACCAAAATTTAAGCTGCCACTGTTTAAATCATCTGAGCGTTTAATGGCGACTTTCGACTCGCTCATATAGCGAGGCTGGCTGAAAATAGCCAGATAGATCAGCAGCACTGCCATCGGTGCCAGAATGATGATTTTCGCCAGGTGTTTTTGGATATCTGCCAGTGAGATGGCAGACAAACGAGCACGCATCCAGGATACGGCAGACTTCACTTTCATCAACATGTAACGATTATCAGAGTTTCAGTGGGGCGCAAATTCAATGAGAGAGTTAACTCTCGCGCCCTGTTGCTTAATTAGTCGAAAATGCGCACAAGACCAGTGACTTTGTTCGCCTTGTTGGTCACCAATAACGTCGAGACGCGGTGTTTTTGCATCTTTTCTTCCGCTTCGATGATCATGGTTTCTTCTGGCAACGTCAGCGGTTCACGCGTCATCATCTGCGCCGCCGTGGCGGATGTCAGAGAATCTTCTTTTTCCATAAAGCGACGCAGGTCACCGTCGGTGATAATGCCCGCCAGCTCGCCTTCTGCGTCTTCTACCATCACCATTCCCTGGCAACCGCTGGTGATACGTTGAATCACCGTTTTAAAGGGTGCATCCAGATGAACCGAAGGGACATCATGTTGCATGACATCCGCAACGCGGGTCAGCAGGCGACGGCCTAATGAACCGCCCGGGTGATAGCGTGCAAAATCATTCGGCATAAATTTGCGTTGGTGGATCATGGCAATCGCCAACGCATCGCCGATCGCCATAGTCAGCGTGGTAGACGTTGTTGGTGCAAGATTATTCGGGCAGGTTTCATTCGCCATGTGGAGTTCCAGCACGGCATCGGCATTTTTCGCCAGCGTGGAATTTCCATTATTGGTAATGGCGATAATTCGGTTGCCGAAATTCTTCAGTGACGGGACGAGCTTCAGGATTTCGTCTGTTTCACCGCTGGCAGAAATAAGGATCAGAAGATCGTAAGGCGTAATCATGCCCAGATCGCCATGGAAAGCTTCTGCGGGATGAATAAAGAAACTCGGCGTACCCGTAGAGGCCAGAGTCGCAGACATTTTTCGACCAACATGCCCTGATTTACCCATTCCCGAAAGAATAACGTGTCCTTTACAATTAATTATCAATTCAAGAGCACGTTGGTATTGAGTGGAATCCAGCTGTTTGGACAAATTTTGTAATGCAGCACCTTGTTCTGCCAGAGTCTGGCAAACCGAGGTAATTAAATATGGATCGATAGTACTGCTCTGGTCATCAGGTAAATGTCTTTCAGACATATCAACTCCTTTGCTCGGAAATAATGCCATAGTCACAACAAACCCGAACCAACAATAAATTATTGATGTTAAATCAATTGGTTATAACAAAGTGTTTTAATGAATATAAAACCATGGTCAGCCCATGTGCTTATGTAGGGCTTATCACCTTCTTATTAAGTCGCAATGTCTCGTGGAAGTGCGAAGATGCTGCAATATTACAGGCGAGAAGGGGGAACCAAATTTTGCCCACCTATTTAACACACACCTACATTATGAACAAGGAATTTAGGATTTTTATCAATCATTAAAATGTTTCGCGATTAACTATTAAGTCGAAAAACAATTTAGTGATTGATTGTTTGCTTATAAAAAAAGAACGTATGTCACTGTTATCAATAAATAAAACACGTCAGTAATGGCGATGATATTTTGTGATTAACTATTTAAGTTGAGTTAATAAACAGATTGACAATCCCCCTGTAAAGCAGAAGAGAATGACAAATTTTTTGCGGTGAATATTGACTAGCATGATAGTTTTGCGCTTGATTATTTATGGCGATAAATATGTTTTTAAATCAAACAGAGACGCATTTATCACCGTATATATTTTCCGTGGAAACTATTATTAAATTAAAAAATAATGACGGGGATTATCATTCGCTAACCAATAACTGTGCAGACTGATAAGGAAGTGCCTCGCATGAAGGCACTTCCAACAACCAACGAGCCCACTCTGGATTCAGAGTGGTTTGTTAATCGCGTCATAAAGATGGTTCAACGTTGTTAATCGCTTTCTGTATATTTCTCTCAGGCAGGGTTTGTCACTGCCACAACGGCGTCGTTCTGCCAGCCACTGTGCCTGTGATTCTTTTAGTTCCCCGGCGGCACCCATTGCGTAAAGCCCGTGGAGAAATTTGTATTTAACGCTCATCTCCACATCCATATCATTGAGGGTACGCGATGCACAAATCGCTTTTTCATCCGCACTGCGGGCCAGCCGACAGTCAAAACTGGCTGCCGTGACAGAGAAAACAGGCAACGTAATGATGAGAAATGCCGTAAGTATATTTTTCACTGGTTGGCTCCTTCAGATCGGATAACTGGCCCAGGAGCCATGGTCAGGGCTCTGTTTCTCGTCAGCCTGAATCCTGTTGCTTCCCCGGTTTTTACTGACAGTTGACATTCGTAGTGAAACGGCGTCCAGCTAATCCCCCTGCGGTACTGGCCATTGCCTGTCAGTAGTGCAGGTGAGAGCAGTCGCTGCATATTATGTTTTCCCTGATCGAAAATAACCTTATCTACGTCGGGGTACTGCTTCTGCAGCTCTTTTAGTGCGAGCGGTCGGCAAATAAATTCGGCTACGCGCTGAGCTTCAGTCCAGTTGTTATTGACAAAATTACGGTCATTCTTCCCTTTTACCTCACGATTGATAACGCTATTCAGATGTTTTACCTGGACAGAGTTCAATGTGACGTTCGTTGCAAATGCAAATCCGGTATACATACAGGATATCGCAGTAATAACAACCAAATACTTACTAATCCGAAATACTCCATTACGCATAAGTACCTACTTTTACTGTGCAATTACAATGTCTATGTGAATATAAGTGGTGAAAATAAATAATTTGCTGCGCTGCATCAATGTTTATGCTTAATCAGAGTATTCCTGAAGGTGCTTCTGCATGCAAAAATGCAAAATTCCGATTACCTGAAATAAAAATATTAATAAGTAAATCTTCTTTCTACGGTATTTAACATAATAGAAACTGGTTTGACTTTAAGCTGGAGCGTGCAAAGAGGAAATGCCAGTGCATGGTGAATATTCACGGTTTACTATAGTAATAGATTTTATATACAAACGAATTACTTCGATATTACATCGCAAAAACACTCAGGGCTGCCGCCTGAGGATCATGAAGAATGTTGTTATATAATAAGTCAGCATTTCGCACTTCGTATAATCTGGGTTAGGGTATAAAAAATAATGTAGTTACGTAATGAAAATATAATTCAGAACATGTATAAAGTCGTTTTTTAATTGCTTGATATGTCTAAAATTATTCTTGTTTTTTGGCATATTTCTTATTGTTTTTTATATTCAATTTATTGATCTATATTGTTTTTTTGAAATTGATATTGCCCTAGTATTCGGTTAAGGAAATATTGTTGTTAATTTGACTTTAACTGAATTACGTGAGGGAACTATGAGTGACAGCTTCCAGCGGGAGATCCCGAAGGCCCGTATTAATCTAAAATTAGAACTGCATACAGGTGGCGCAAGCAAAAAAATGGAATTACCCCTTAAGCTACTTATTGCGGGTGATTTTAGTAATGGTCAGGAATCCGCGCCATTATCAGAGCGTAAAAAAGTTAATCTTAACAAAAATAACTTTGACGCAGTCCTTTTTGATTATTCCCCAAAAGTAAATCTTATCGTTAAAAATACGCTTGCTGATGACGATAGCGAAGACAGCATCAAACTGACATTCCGCAGTATAAAGGATTTTTCCCCGGAACAAGTCTCCCGGCAAATACCACAGCTGAAGGCCATGCTTTCCATGCGTAATTTACTTCGTGATTTAAAAGCAAATCTTCTGGATAACCAGGCTTTCCGCAAAGAACTGGAAAATATTCTGCTGGACCCGGCATTAAGCGCAGAACTCAGAGCCGAACTCTCAGCCCTGGCCCCAAAACAGCCATAACGATCATGACGATTTAACGGATTAATAAGGAATATGTTGATGTCTGTAAATAATGAGAATGCCACTGCTGGCGAGAGTGTGGTCCTTGAACGTCCTGTGGCAAATGGAGTTTATGCGTCCCTGTTTGAAAAAATTAATCTGAGCCCAGTCTCAGAGTTGAGTGCACTGGATATCTGGCAGGATGCACAGGCGATGTCGGATGCAACCGCGGATGAACGTTTAACGGCCGGGATGCAAGTGTTCCTGGAATGTCTGACTAAATCCGGCTCTAAAGTTGAAAAGCTCGACAAAAATTTGATTGACCACCATATCGCTGAACTGGATTTCCAGATAAGTCGTCAACTTGATGCAGTTATGCATCACGAGGCCTTTCAGGCGGTAGAAAGCCTGTGGCGGGGCGTGAAATCGTTGGTTGATAAAACCGATTTCCGCCAGAACGTGAAAGTTGAACTGCTGGATATCTCTAAAGAAGACCTGCGCCAGGATTTTGAAGATAGCCCGGAAATTATCCAGAGTGGTTTGTACAAACACACATACATCGATGAGTATGACACGCCGGGCGGCGAGCCGATTGCCGCGCTGATTTCCTCTTACGAGTTTGATGCTTCTGCGCAGGACGTGGCGCTGATGCGTAATTTGTCAAAAGTGTCTGCTGCGGCACATATGCCCTTTATCGGTTCTGCGGGGCCGAAATTTTTCCTGAAAGAGTCAATGGAAGAGGTCGCAGCCATCAAAGATATTGGTAACTACTTTGACCGCGCCGAGTACATTAAATGGAAAAGTTTCAGGGATACGGACGACTCCCGATACATGGGGCTGGTCATGCCTCGCGTGCTCGGCCGTTTGCCGTATGGCCCGGACACAGTACCGGTACGTAGTTTTAACTATGTTGAAGAAGTGAAAGGCCCGGATCACGATAAATACCTGTGGACCAATGCCTCCTTCGCTTTTGCGGCCAACATGGTGAAAAGCTTCATCAACAACGGCTGGTGCGTGCAAATCCGTGGCCCACAGGCCGGTGGTGCAGTGCAGGACTTGCCCATTCATCTGTATGATCTCGGCACGGGTAATCAGGTCAAAATTCCGTCAGAGGTGATGATCCCGGAAACCCGCGAATTTGAATTCGCAAATCTTGGATTTATTCCCCTGTCGTACTACAAAAACCGCGATTATGCCTGTTTCTTCTCGGCGAACTCCACGCAAAAACCTGCGCTCTACGACACTGCTGATGCCACTGCTAATAGCCGCATCAATGCGCGTTTGCCGTACATCTTCCTGCTGTCGCGAATCGCTCATTACCTGAAGCTGATTCAACGGGAAAACATTGGTACAACCAAGGATCGTCGTCTGCTGGAACTGGAGCTTAATACCTGGGTTCGTGGTCTTGTGACAGAAATGACCGATCCGGGCGATGACTTGCAGGCTTCTCACCCGCTGCGTGACGCGAAAGTGCTGGTGGAAGATATCGGGGATAACCCAGGCTTCTTCCGCGTGAAACTCTTTGCTATCCCCCACTTCCAGGTGGAAGGGATGGACATCAACCTATCACTGGTTTCCCAGATGCCAAAAGCCAAGTCGTAAGGCGAGGGGAAATCAAGGATGAAAATTTTTCGCCCACTTTGGGAGGACGGGGCTGCGCTGGCCCCGCAACAGTTCCAGCAGCAGGCCCGCTGGAATGCGCACATTGCCGATACCGTTGCAAGGATGGGGATTTCCCATCCCTGGGGCGTGGTGAATGCTGAATTTGACACCGCCGCCCTGGCGCTGTCACGGCTAAATGCTACCCGTCTGGTGGTACGTTTCCAGGATGGCACGATCGTTGATACCGACCTGGCGGATAATCTTCCTCCGGTTTGTGATTTATCCGTCGCAATGTCGGCGACCACCTTGCCTTATACCACCATCTTACTGACACACCGGCAGAACCTAAACTCCAGGCCCAACAGCGTCTGCGCGCTGATGGTGCACTGCTGGATGACTGGCATCGTCGCGGTGAGCCTGTGCGTTATCGCCTCGGACTGTATCAGGGACTGCGTCTTGTACCTGTTATTGAAGCCGTCATGGATGACCTGGCACCACCGTCGTTCTCTTCACCTGTTATCCAAAAAATCGTCCCGGGGCAGAAGATTATCCGCCTCGACAGTATGTCGCTATTTGATTCCGGCAAATCGGTGCTGAAGGCCGGGTCCACCAGAATGTTGGTTAATTCACTGGTGGGAGTCAGAGCAAAACCGGGCTGGTTGATTGTGGTCGCTGGCCACACGGATAACACCGGGAACGCACAACTAAACCAGACGCTTTCTCAGAAACGTGCCGAAGCGGTGCGCGTCTGGATGCATGAAACCGGTGACGTACCGGAAAGCTGTTTTGCGGTACAGGGCTATGGCGAAAGCCGTCCGGTCGCAACCAATGACACCCCAGAGGGCCGTGCGCTCAACCGGCGTGTCGAAATCAGTCTGGTACCGCAGGCTAATGCCTGTCAGATACCTGGACACACCCTGGCGTCATCGCAGGATGATGGCGCATCACAACATAATGGAGAGTAATTCCATGGCAATACCTGTTTATCTTTGGCTGAAGGACGATGGCGGCGCGGACATCAAAGGGTCTGTTGACGTTCAGGATCGTGAAGGCAGCATCGAAGTCGTGGCTCAGGAACACAACCTGTACATCCCGACTGATAACAACACAGGCAAACTGACCGGCACCCGTATCCATACCCCGTTCCTGTTCACCAAGGAAATCGACTCCTCCAGCCCGTACTTGTACAAGGCAGTGACCACCGGTCAGACCCTCAAGTCTGCCGAATTCAAGTGGTACAAAATCAACGACGCAGGCCAGGAAGTGGAGTACTTCAACACCAAACTTGAGAACGTGAAAGTGGTGAAGGTGAATCCTGAAATGTATGACATCAAGGATCCTTCTAAAGAGAAGCACAACCACCTTGAGCGCATTGAACTGCGTTACGAAAAAATCACCTGGACCTACAAAGACGGCAACATCATTCATTCCGATTCCTGGAACGAACGCGCCACCGCCTAAGCCACGAGCGGACAGAGTTTCTCTGTCCGTTTTTTGTTTTTGCTGAACGTCTGAAGCCAACGGGCTTTCAGCAAAAACTCCACAATCTGTCAGCACGACCGTATGCGCTTTGGTCTTCCTCACGGAAAACAGCGAGGGGCGGTAGTGTGTTCAGAAACCGACAAAGAGAGATATTCATGGAAAATCCAGCCATTTTGCTGCGACGTCTGAATCCTTATTGCGCCCGTGCGATGGAAGGCGCGGCTTCACTCTGTCAGATTCGCGCGCATGCGGAAATTTTGCCAGAGCACTGGCTGCTGAAACTTCTTGAGCAGGGCGAGGGGGATCTCACAGTGCTGGCACGCCGCTACGAGTGGGACATGGACACTCTCTGGCAAGATTTACTTGCCTGGCTCGACAAACAACCGCGCTCGGTGCGCCATCGCCCGCAGCTTTCAGAAAATATCCAGGTATTGATGCAACAAGCCTGGCTGATTGCCTCACTGGCGGGAGAAGAACAGATTCGAAGTCACCACCTGCTGATGGCGCTGGTGGCTAACCAGAAGCTGGTGCGCTGCGATGGTCTGTGGCCATTGCTGACTCTGGGCCAGAGCCAGTTGGAGTGCCTGCGCCCGCTACTGGATGCTCAGTCAGACGAGCGTGCGCAGGTACAGCAGGAAGCCGAACTCACGGGGAGCCATGGTGGGGACGTGGAGTTTATCGGGCGTCCAGTCGGGAGTGAGATGAAAGAAGGGGAACTGAGTCCGGCGCTGCAGAATGCGCTGGATAAATTCACCCATGACGTCACCGCCCAGGCGCGTGAAGGCAAAATTGATCCGGTATTTGGCCGCGATAGTGAAATCCGCCAGATGGTGGACATTCTTTCTCGTCGCCGAAAAAATAACCCAATCCTGGTCGGTGAGCCAGGTGTCGGGAAAACCGCACTGGTAGAAGGTCTGGCGCTCAGAATCTCTGACGGTAATGTCCCTGAATCCCTCAAACCGGTGGTGCTACGCACTCTTGACCTCGGGCTGCTGCAGGCGGGGGCGGGAGTGAAGGGGGAATTTGAGCAGCGCCTGAAAAACGTGATTAATGCTGTACAGCAGTCTCCGGTACCTGTCTTGCTGTTTATCGATGAGGCCCATACCATCATCGGCGCAGGTAACCAGGCGGGTGGTGCTGATGCTGCCAATCTGCTGAAGCCAGCCCTGGCGCGCGGTGAGTTACGTACCATCGCCGCGACGACCTGGTCTGAGTATAAACAATACTTTGAGCGCGATGCCGCACTCGAACGCCGCTTCCAGATGGTGAAAGTTGACGAGCCGGACGACGACACGGCTTGTCTGATGTTGCGTGGCCTGAAATCCCGTTATGCCGAACATCATAATGTGCACATCACTGATGATGCGGTGTGCGCTGCCGTTACGTTATCCCGACGTTATCTGACTGGCCGTCAACTCCCGGACAAAGCCGTTGACCTGCTCGACACTGCAAGCGCTCGCGTGCGTATGAGTCTCGACACCGTACCCGAACAGTTGACCCGTATCCGTTCCCGGATTACCTCTCTTGAAATGGAGAGACAAGCGCTACAGGAAGATATTACCGTCGGTAATCAAAACCACGGTGAACGCTTGACGGCAATCGAACAGGAAGAGAAAAACGTCATCGTTGAACTCCACGAACTTGAAACCCAGTACGGCCAGGAACTGAAACTTACTGAACAACTACGGGAATGCCGCCAGGACATTTCCCGTCAGAGCGAAACGCATGCCCTGCAACAGGAGCTGAACGGTTTACAGCAGGGCAATCCGTTGTTGTCGGTGGATGTGGATGTGCGCACTGTTGCAACAGTGATTGCCGACTGGACCGGCGTGCCGCTTTCTTCGCTGATGAAAGACGAACAGACTGAACTGCTTACCCTGGAAAATGAAATCGGCAAACGTGTAGTCGGTCAGAATGTAGCACTTGAAGCCATCGCCCGGCGCCTGCGCGCCGCTAAAACCGGCCTCACCTCTGAGAACGGTCCACAGGGTGTATTCCTGCTGGTTGGCCCAAGTGGTGTAGGAAAAACTGAAACCGCGCTGGCACTGGCGGATGCGCTGTACGGTGGCGAAAAATCACTGATTACCATTAACCTGTCGGAATACCAGGAACCACACACAGTTTCCCAGCTGAAAGGTTCTCCACCTGGTTACGTCGGCTACGGCCAGGGCGGCATTCTTACTGAAGCTGTACGTAAGCGTCCGTACAGTGTGGTGCTGCTCGATGAAGTCGAAAAAGCGCACCGTGACGTGATGAATCTGTTCTATCAGGTATTCGATCGTGGTTTTATGCGCGACGGCGAAGGGCGAGAAATCGACTTCCGTAATACCGTTATTTTGATGACCTCCAACCTTGGTAGCGACCACCTGATGCAGTTGCTGAACGAACAACCGGAAGCCACCGAGGCAGACCTGCACGAACTGCTGCGCCCGATACTGCGCGACCACTTCCAGCCTGCGCTGCTCGCCCGTTTCCAGACCGTGATTTACCGTCCGCTGGCAGAAGCAGCCATGCACACGATTGTGGAGATGAAACTCTCCCAGGTCAGCCAGCGCTTACAGCGCCACTACGGCCTGACCACGCTGATTGACGAAAGTCTGTACGACGCGCTGACCGCAGCCTGCCTGTTACCGGACACCGGGGCGCGCAATGTCGACAGCTTACTCAACCAACAAATTCTGCCGGTGCTGAGTCAGCAATTGCTGGTTCATATGGCGGCGAAACAAAAGCCAGCGTCGTTGACACTGGGGTGGAATGATGAAGAAGGGGTTGTGCTGGAGTTTAAATATGACTGAAGGAACCTTATGAGTCTGACAGGTACCATCTTCAGTACGGCGAAAGTGGCAGTGACAGACCCGGTCGCCAGCACGAACCGTGATGCAGCGGAGGTCAATTGATGAGCACGTTAAATGCCCTGGTTAGCGCCTGTCAGACAGAGCCGACAACACTCCTTGACGCGACCCGTGAGCGAGTAGCGCAGTGGAACAATTGGCTGCAGCCGTTACCCGGAGAGTCATCAGTGGGAGATGACCCTGGTTATGACGATGGCTTCCAGCAAATGCGCGAGGAGGTCAACAAACTTTCCGGGGCGGATACTGAGCTTATCTGCCAGTTGGCGGAGAAAGTGCTCACCACCACCGCTAAAGACATTCGTGTGGCGACGTATTACTGCTGGGCCAGGTTGCATCGTGAAGGCGAGCAGGGGCTGGCTGAGGGGCTCGAACTGCTGGCGGGTCTGATAGACCGCTTCGGTGTGCAACTGCACCCACAGCGCAACCGCAGCCGTAAGGCAGCACTGGAGTGGCTGGCAGGTTCACGCATGACGGATTCTCTTTCACTGTATCCGGAAGTGGTCAGGGAAGATGCGCTGCGTACCATCGGTGCGCTGCTGCTGATAGCGCAGCTCACCGAAAATGAGCCGGATGAAACCCGCCCAGAACTTAACGCACTGTATGGTGCGCTGGAAAACCGACTGCAGAAAGCGGGCGGAGTGGATGCCGTTGTACCGCAGAACGCCAGTACTACCGAGACACTTTCCACGGCGAGCCACAGCGATGCCCCTGCTATCGGGAGAATCACTTCCGGTCAGGATTTGCTGGCGCAGGCGCGCACTCTTAGCGAATACCTGCGTGAACAGCCCGACGGCTGGTTGTCGGCGCACCATCTGATGAAAAGTCTGCGTCACGATACCCTGCAGGCTATTCCGGCTCCAGATGCACAGGGGCGAACTCGCATCGAACCCCCAAGAGCAGACCAGCGAGCGCTGCTCAAACGCCTGTACCTGCAGCAAAACTGGGCTGAGATTCTGGAAACGGCAGACAGTACCTTTTCCCGCGGTGCCAACCACCTGTGGCTGGATCTGCAATGGTATATCCATCAGGCGCTGACGAAGTCCGGTAAGGAGATAGTGGCTGACATTATTGCCGCTGATCTGAAGGGGCTACTGACCCGGCTATCCGGGCTGGAGACGCTGGCATTCAGTGACGGTACGCCGTTTGCTGATGAAGTGACGCTGAACTGGATCCAGCAGAGCGTACTGGATACCACCGCTGGGTGGGGCAAAGAAACGCCTTCCGCCCGTATGGCCGAAGTGAATGACGACATTCTGGCTCTGGAGTCGGAAGCCGTGGCGCTGGCGGACAGCGAAAGCCCGGATGCGGCACTGAGCTGGTTACAGCATCGACCGGGCATCGCCACTGTGCGGCAGCAGTGGCTGCTGCGCCTGCTAATGGGGCGTATTGCAGAACAGTACGGAAAAAATGAGCTCGCGGTGCACCTGTTTGCAGAGCTGGGTGAGCGTGCCACAGAAGTGGCCCTTAGCGACTGGGAACCTGAGCTGCTGTTTGAGGTACAGGCTCGTCATCTGAAACTCCTCAGACTGAAAGCCAGCCGCAGTGAGGCTGACAAGATTCGCCTCGGGCCTGCTATGGAAAAATTGCTAGGCGGGCTGATTCAGCTCGATCCGGCGCGGGCCGCGGTGTTATGTGGTTAGAGAAAGTTATTGGCTGGATAAAAGGAGGATGAATAAGTGTGGCTCATAATTTATAGCAAGGTACTTTCTCACATTTTTTCATCTGGTCAGTCATTCAGAAAAATAACTACTGAATTTGAGATTTTAAATGAGGAGATAAAACCTATGTCTCTGACTACTCGCGAAGTGGTGAGATAACTTCCACTTTTGGGGAAGAAAACATTGTTTCCTATATTTTGAGTAACTATTTTATGGATGATTTAACCCTGCGTTATTACGACGCAGAAATGCGCTACCTGCGTGAAACCGCGAAAGAGTTTGCACAAAGTTATCCGGACCGGGCAGCGATGTTAGACCTGGATAAGGCCGGCACTCCGGATCCGGTGAATAACACCTGGCGGATCGTGTTGAGTCGTGACGACCTTGACCCGGACTCAGCCAGAATCATTGAAGCAGGGAGTGAACGGTTGACTCTGAAGGCGTTGAAAGATGAATGACACTCCGCGTCCGTCGCTATATGAAACCCTGTTTGGGAATTTTACCGGAGGTCTGGATCTGAATCAGGTTAGCGAGCAGAACCAGATAATCCTCTCAGTACTGGACAATATGCAGCGCATTCTTAACAGTCGTGCCGGCACGCTGGCACATCTGCCGGACTATGGTCTACCGGATATGACCAAAATTCTCCAGGGAATGCCGGGGACGGCGCATGAAATGATGGGGACGTTATCTACCGTACTGCTCAAATATGAGCCGCGTCTGAAAAAAATAACCGTTGTTCTGCTGGAACAGGCAGTCCCTGGCGAGCTGTGCTATGCCATTGACGCTGAACTCAAAGATGTTGGTCTGGTGCGTTATGGCACTGAATTTATGCCTGAAGGGCGAGTCCTGTTGAGACACCTGAAACAGCAGTATCTCGACACGGCAGCTCGTATTTAAGGTCTGGTTTTAGCGTTTCTCCCTAACCCCGTCAGTCTCTGCTACGCCCTGAATATGCAGAACACCAAGCTGCATAAACGATCATCTTTTATAACCGCAAGTACGTCAGATGGATAACTGGTCATGAATGACATTACCCCACGTAGAATCAAAACCGGCGGTGACCCGCGAAGGTTACCGGATTATGCCGCTTTGTGTGATGAACTCAATAAGCTAACGCATCCGGCACGTCCTGATGTGAACTGGCGTTATGCTGAAAAACTGTGTCTCTCACTGTTTGAGCAAAATGGTGTTGAGCTGCAGACTGCGGCCTGGTATACGCTGGCCCGTACGCAGCTGGCCGGATTGTTTGGTCTGAATGAAGGGCTGGCAATACTGGAGGCTCTGATAAGCCATCAGTGGGGCGTGCTTTGGCCACAGCCTGTCCATGTTCGGATTGAGATCCTCAGTAATCTGAGCCAGCGTTTGCAACAACGGATGCGCTCACTTCCGCTGAAATACAGCGACCTTAGCCAACTGTATCGGGCAGAGCAACTGCTTACCCGTTTGGGGGCAGTTTTACAGCGTCTGGAACTCAGACATCTCAGTCAGCTGGATACATTGCGTACCCTGATACATAACAACGCTGTCAGGCTGGAGAACAGCGATGACACAATCTGTACAGGGGCGACAATTCAGTCGGGTATCGTTTCGCATGATCCGGTCATGAATGACGTGGGTATAACAACAGGTTCCCATACTGGTCGTTCGTTTGAAGATATCCGGGCGCCAGACAGTGCAGTGCAATGGGTGTACGTTACACAGCCGAACGTGGAGGTACTGCCGGCAATACCTGAGCCAGTAAAAAAATGGAAATCTTTTGTCGGTGGGATGTGTACCATGCTGGTGATAGGTGCAGCAACGCTATGGGCGTGGCAGTTTTTTCATCGGCCGGACCCGTTACAAACCCAGTTTACTGCCTCTCTGGCACCGTTACCCGCAGTACTCACGCCTGAACAATTGGATTTATTGCGTCAGCAATCGCCGTTGCCACAAGCTTTAATTACGCAAACACAACAGCAGCTTACGCGTCTGGACAAGCTACCGCCGGACTGGCTCATAACCCGGGAAAGGCAGCTTGTCGAACAGGCCCGGGTGATATGGCCGGAGCGCGCAAAGCCCCTGATACAGCAGTGGCAGCAACAATTTAATGTCGCTGCGTTGCCGACAGGAAATTTGAATGGCTGGCATCAGGGAATGGTTACGCTACAGAAACTGAGTGAGCGACTAAACGGACTGGATGAGCATAAGGGGAAATACATGACGGTCAGTGAGCTGAAGTCAGTGGTGTTTTCAACGATACAGTCTTTTAATCAATCCATACCGGCTGAAGAGCAACTGCGGATACTGGAACAGTCGTCGGCGGGACAACCACTTCCACCTGCCGCAGGGGCTGAGGCAGAGATGCATCTGAAACAGCTCATCGCCAGATATGCCGACATTCGACAGAATGCTTTGAAATTAAAAGGTGTTAACGATTACGAATGACCTGTAGCAACGATCTGAAATTTACCGTAGCCAGAAAAAGAAAAAGCCCCGCTTTGCAGCGAGGCCTTATAAATTTGGTGCCCGGACTCGGAATCGAACCAAGGACACGGGGATTTTCAATCCCCTGCTCTACCGACTGAGCTATCCGGGCAACGGGGCGCATTAAACCTGATTCGCCTCGTCTCGTCAATCAAATTTCTTCAATTTACGGCAGACTGCACAATCTATCATCAGTTTGCCGTTATCGCTCGTAATGTCATGCAAACCAGGCGCTCCAGGCAGCGGAAAGCGGCATTGCCAGAAGGAGGGCAGGAAGCATATTGACCACCGGGAACATTTTTATGCCGCAGATGCGTAATCCGGTTGCCAGCAGCAATAAACCACCTACGGCGCTGAAGTCCGCCATCATCGACGGTGTGGTCAGCGGTAATATCAGCGCAGCAGCCCACGCCAGCGTTAACTGGATGATGAGCAATGGAATACTAATCACCGATACCGCAATGCCAAGTGAACAGGCGAAGATCATCGCTGTAAAGAAATCAAGAAATGACTTGGCGATTAAAATACTCGGATCGCCTGTCATCCCTTCATTCATCGCGCCGAAGATCCCGGTGCCGCTGGCACAAAACAGGACAATAATCGCGACAAAATTCTGAATAAAAGATTCATGCGCAGATTTCTTGCTCGAGTGACGAAACAGATTCTGCGCTTTAGCGACCGCAGTATTGACGCCTTTTTCCAGCAGACAAATTTCGCCGATTAATGCCCCGAGTAGCGTAGCTAAAACCATCGCCGGAAGGTTGGCGCATTTCACCACCAGTAAAATACCAATTCCCAACGATGCCAGGCCAAAAATGGACGTCATAGAGACGCGGATGTGTTCCGGTAAGCGTTGGCTAAGCAGTGCGCCGAGGGCGCCACCCAGTAATACTGCACTTGCGTTGATAAAAGGGCCGATGACCACAAGAGTTCCTGTTAATTGTGTTGTTTGATGTTTTTATTATGAACTTTTTGCCCCGTCGATTGCTTGTCTGGTCGCAAAGTCCTGGCTTGCACGCGTTAGCGAAAAGTGCCATGATTGCGCGAATTTTCTCCTTCCTGTACGGAGCTTGCTTGATGCACGCCGCCTCCTTACATTCTTTCGCTTATCGCCGTTTCGCGCGAAATGTCTCCTGTTCTGTGACGCTGCTTTTTATGCGGTGACGTTAACGTATGCTCACTGCAGGGCAACAGTAAAATCAGAGCGTTTCTGCTTTTACTGATGTCTGGCGGTCGGAGCTGGTGACCAGTTTGACCCACATCTCATGGGGCGGGGGTTCCACCTTGCCCGGTATTTTTACTTCCCCGAAACGGGTTTTGCGCTTATGAAATCAATGAGTATTGCCGCCAGTGGTGAACTGGTTTCCCGACTTTCTACCCATCGCCGCGTGGTGGCGCTGGAAGATACTGATTTTACGGACGTCGCGGCAGTCGTCATTACCGCTGCGGATAGTCGTAGCGGCATCCTTGCGTTACTTAAGCGCACCGGTTTTCATCTGCCGGTGTTTTTGTATTCTGAAGATGCGGTTGAATTGCCCGCGGGCGTTACGGCTATCATCAACGGCAATGAGCAGCAGTGGCTGGAGCTGGAATCCGCAGCCTGTCAGTATGAAGAGAATTTGCTGCCGCCATTTTATGACACGCTGACCCAGTACGTTGAGATGGGCAATAGCACCTTTGCTTGTCCTGGGCATCAACATGGTGCGTTCTTTAAAAAGCATCCTGCCGGACGCCATTTTTACGATTTCTTTGGTGAGAACGTCTTTCGCGCCGATATGTGTAACGCTGACGTAAAATTGGGCGATCTGCTTATTCATGAAGGTTCCGCAAAGGATGCGCAGAAATTCGCCGCCAAAGTCTTTCATGCCGATAAAACCTATTTTGTGCTGAACGGCACATCGGCAGCGAATAAAGTGGTGACGAATGCGCTGTTAACGCGTGGTGATCTGGTGCTCTTCGACCGTAACAACCATAAGTCGAATCATCACGGTGCGCTGATTCAGGCGGGGGCGACGCCGGTGTATCTGGAAGCCTCACGCAACCCATTCGGTTTCATTGGCGGGATTGATGCGCACTGTTTTAATGAAGAGTATCTGCGCCAGCAAATTCGCGACGTTGCGCCAGAAAAAGCCGAACTGCCGCGCCCGTTCCGCCTGGCGATTATTCAGCTGGGAACCTATGACGGCACTATCTACAACGCCCGCCAGGTGATCGATACCATTGGGCATCTGTGTGATTACATTCTGTTTGATTCTGCATGGGTCGGTTACGAACAGTTTATCCCGATGATGGCAGATAGCTCGCCGCTGCTGTTAGAACTTAACGAAAACGATCCGGGGATCTTTGTGACTCAGTCGGTGCACAAACAGCAGGCGGGATTCTCACAGACGTCGCAGGTCCATAAAAAAGATAACCATATCCGCGGACAGGCGCGTTTTTGCCCGCATAAACGGTTGAACAATGCTTTTATGCTGCACGCCTCTACCAGCCCGTTTTACCCGCTGTTTGCCGCGCTGGACGTTAACGCCAAAATTCATGAAGGGGAGAGTGGGCGTCGGCTGTGGGCTGAGTGCGTTGAGATAGGGATTGAAGCGCGGAAAGCGATTCTTGCGCGCTGTAAGCTGTTCCGCCCGTTTATCCCGCCCGTTGTTGATGGCAAATTGTGGCAGGATTATCCGACGTCAGTGTTAGCCAACGACCGCCGTTTTTTCAGTTTTGAGCCGGGGGCGAAGTGGCACGGCTTTGAAGGATATGCCGCGGATCAGTATTTTGTTGATCCGTGCAAGCTGTTACTCACCACGCCGGGTATCGATGCCGAAACAGGCGAATATAGTGATTTTGGCGTTCCAGCGACGATTCTGGCGCACTATCTGCGTGAGAACGGCATTGTGCCAGAGAAGTGCGATCTCAACTCCATTCTGTTCTTATTAACTCCGGCGGAAAGCCACGAGAAGCTGGCACAGCTGGTGGCGATGCTGGCGCAATTTGAACAACATATTGAGGATGACTCGCCGCTGTCTGAAGTGTTGCCGAGTGTTTATAACAAATACCCGGTGCGCTATCGCGACTATACCCTGCGCCAGTTGTGTCAGGAGATGCACGATCTGTATGTCAGTTTCGACGTCAAAGACCTGCAAAAAGCGATGTTCCGCCAGCAGAGTTTCCCGTCAGTGGTGATGAACCCCCAGGATGCGCATAGCGCTTATATTCGTGGTGAAGTGGAGTTGGTGCGCATTCGTGATGCCGAAGGGCGAATTGCGGCGGAAGGCGCGCTGCCGTATCCACCTGGCGTGCTTTGCGTGGTGCCAGGAGAAATGTGGGGCGGAGCGGTCCAGCGTTATTTCCTTGCGCTGGAAGAAGGCGTGAATTTGCTGCCGGGATTTTCGCCGGAGCTACAAGGTGTCTATAGCGAAACCGATGCGGATGGAATGAAACGGTTATACGGTTATGTGTTGAAGTAAGAATAAAAAACGGGGCACCTTCTGGCGCCCCGTTTTTCTTTGCGTAATTAGTGGTTAACAGTTTGTGTACCGGCAGGGACACGAACGTGTTTGTATTTAAACATCGCCATGAATGCGAAGGCCAGAATCACGGAGTAACCTGCGAAAATCAGCCATACTGTCTGCCAGTCGGTAATGCCGTTTTGGGTGTACATCTCAACCACTTTACCGCTCACGATGCCACCGAGGATACAGCCGAAGCCGTTGGTCATCATCAGGAACATCCCTTGCGCACTGGCGCGAATCGCCGGGCTAACTTCTTTTTCGACAAACACCGAACCAGAGATGTTGAAGAAGTCGAACGCACAGCCGTAAACAATCATCGACAGAACCAGCAGTACGGTACCGAACGGAGTCGGGTCGCCGTAAGCAAACAGCGCAAAACGCAGGATCCATGCCACGATACTGATCATCATTACGTTCTTAATGCCGTAGCGGCTTAAGAAGAACGGGATGGTCAGAATGAACAGGGTTTCAGAGATCTGCGAAATCGACATGATGATTGACGCATGCTGCACAATAAAGCTGCTGGCAAACATCGGATCTTTGTCGAAGCTGTGCAGGAAGGTATTACCGAACATGTTGGTAATCTGCAGTTCCGCACCCAGCAGCATCGAGAAGATGAAGAAAATCGCCATACGCTTGTTTTTAAACAGCGCGAATGCATCGAGGCCGAGCAGCGTCGTCCAGCTCTGATTAGCTTGCTGTTTAGCAACCGGAATATACGGCAGCGTAAAGGTGAACAGCACCAGAACGGCGGAGAGTGCTGCGCCAATATATAGCTGCATGTGGCTCAATTCAAAGCCAGACAGGCTCACTACCCACATCGCCATGATAAAGCCGATGGTGCCCCAGATACGGATTGGCGGGAAATCAGTCACGATATCCATTCCGGCATTTTGCAGGCGATAGTAGGAGATGGTGTTGATTAACCCAAGCGTTGGCATATAAGCAAACGAGTTAATCAATATCACGAGGAACATCGCCTCCGGGGTGGTAACTTGTGCCGCCATGAAGAGGGTGATTGCGCCGATGGTGTGACAAATAGCATACACCCATTTCGCACTTAACCATTTGTCGGCCACAATCCCCAGCAAAGCAGGCATAAAGACCGCAGCGATACCCAGTGAGCTATAAACAGCGCCAATGGAAGCACCGTCGAACTTCAGGGTAACGAACATATATGAGCCGAGGGTCGTCAGCCAACTTCCCCACAGACAGAACTGCAGAAAAGAGAGGATTTTCAGCTGCAGCTTAAGATTCATGTTAATTTCCTCACATCATAATGCGGATGAGTGTTTTAAAAAGCACATTTGACCGTGCAAGATGATGCGATTCTATCAACTTCGCGGACTGTTTTTTTGTTACCCGTGGCAAATAATTGCAAATAATATCGTTTTGCAAAACATAATTGTGATGTAGATAACACTTTTGCCCCTGAACATCGTCAAGGGGCAATAAGTGCAATTATCGGCGACGGTAAGATTTTTGCGCCGTGTTCACTTTATAAAGATAACGGCGAGATTCCGCAGAGGGATGGCGGGTCGTCAGCGTCTGATAAACATCGCCCGGTGTCATGGTATTAATAATATTAGCCGCCTGAATCTTATCGTTAGAGAAAACGCGTAACACGCTGCCTGCACCACCGTTATAGGCGGTGATGACGGCATAACGCCGCGACGTTGAGTTATCAATTCCGCCGAGATAAACATTGTTCAGTATCGCCAGATACGCGGTGCCGGTATCAATATTGCTGGCAGGATCAAACAAGAAACTGCGGCTTGGCGTGCCGGATTTCCCCTGCGAGCGGAACACATCTTTCCCGGCAGTATGTTGTACCACCTGCATTAATCCCAGCGCGTCGGAACGGCTGACCGCATACGGGTTAAAGGAAGATTCGGTCTGCATAATTGCCAGAATCAGCGACTCATCAACGCCATATTTCCGTGACGCCTGGCGGACCATGCCGAGATATTTGTGCGCACGTTTATCAAGGTGGTTCGGCACCATGTTAATGGTGACGCTGTAGATGATACGCAGTCCGTTGCTGCGGCTTTTCAGACGGTTTTTCAGCAGATAATCCGCGAAGTTACTCGCACGGCCTTCCCAGCGAATCGGCTGCCCGGTGTTATCCACCACCTGACCGTAAAGGAAAGGTTCTTTCGAAATCGTAATATCATCAACGTCGGAATAGAGATCGACCGAACTCGGATCGTCACCCATCAGCAACGTTTTGATAATTGCCCGGCGCAAATGCGCGGCAGGTTCTGTCCCGGCGATGGTTTCGATAGTAATCGTACCGTCATCGAAGTTGATGTGGCTGCGGGTCTGATATTGATCGGTGTATTTCACGTAGTCCTTAGGACCGGCGATCACCACCTCTTTGAATCCCCAAATGTTCTCAATATTGTGGGCAAATTGCCCCATCAGAATATCAAAACCGTTGGTATCTTTGACCCAGGCTTCATTATAGGTATCGCCTTTTTTGGTCGTCGAACAGGAGATGAGCAACGGCGCAATCAAAGCCAGCGCGAGATATTTTTTCATCATTCCGGGTGCGTGTTGTGTTTGTTTTTATGCAAGTTGCCGGAGACGTGCTCCGGCACAGTTTTTATTTTTTATCTTCCGGCGTATAGCCCTCGATATGCACCTCTTTACCCTCGAACAGGAAGTTGACCATCTCCTGCTCCAGCAGTTTGCGGTGCTCGGCATTCATCATGTTGAGTTTCTTTTCATTAATCAGCATGGTTTGTTTGTGCTGCCACTGCGCCCAGGCTTCTTTGGAGATCTCGTTATAGATGCGTTTTCCCAGTTCGCCGGGGTACAGCTGAAAATCCTGACCTTCTGCTTCACGTTGCAGGAAAGTACAAAAAATCGTTCTGCTCATAAATCATCCTCTTTATCGACTCACGCGCTAAACCTGCGCGCCAGTGCGTAACTGCTGTAACAAACGCTCCACGGGAGCCGCCAGGCCAACTGACGGCGGTTGCGCTAAGTTATACCAGAGCGCATTGCCTTCATCCATGCAGTCGGTGAATGACGACACGGGAAGCCACATAGGCACAATATCTAAATGGAAATGGCTGAAGGTATGGCGAAACGCGGTCAGTTGCGTCAGGTTATCGGCAGCAATCTGCCGTTGCGCCAGCCATTGCTGCAAACTTTCTTCGTTGGCAAACTGCGGGAAACAGTATAAACCGCCCCACAATCCGCTCGGCGGGCGCTGCGCCAGCAATACTTCATCTTCGTGCTGTAACAGCAGAAAGTAGCCGGTGCGCTCCGGCAGCGTCTGTTTCGGTTTTTTGCCCGGATAAAGCGACCAGCTATTATTGGCGGCGGCAATACATTCGTTTTGTAGCGGACAGAGCGAGCATTTCGGCTTCGAACGCGTACAAATCATCGCGCCCAAATCCATCATCGCCTGATTAAACCGCTCCACGCCGACCGCGGGCGTCACCTGCTCGCTCAAACTCCATAGTTTATTCTCGACCTCTTTTTTCCCAGGCCAGCCGCTTACAGCATAGCAGCGCGCCAGCACGCGTTTGACGTTACCGTCGAGAATCGGAAAGTGCTTACCCAGAGAAAGCGAGAGAATCGCGCCTGCGGTGGAACGCCCAACGCCCGGTAACGCCGCGACTTCTTCAAAGGTTTCCGGGAATTTACCGCCGTGTAAGGTAGCAACTTGCTGTGCCGCTTTATGCAGATTGCGCGCGCGGGCGTAATAGCCAAGCCCGGTCCACAAGTGGAGAACTTCGTCCAGTGGCGCATTGGCGAGGTCGGTCACCGTCGGGAAGCGCGCCATAAAGCGTTCAAAATAGGGGATAACGGTCGCAACCTGAGTTTGTTGCAACATCACTTCTGAGAGCCATACTTTGTAGGGCGTCTTGTCAATTTGCCAGGGCAGCGTTTTCCGCCCGTATTTATCGTACCAGTCCAGAACCTGGGCTGAAAATTGCGACGCTTGCATGGTCACCGAATTCACTGTTGTTGGGGGCAAGATTGCAGCACAGCCGCGGCGGGGTGTAAACCGGAACTTTCCGCAGCTACGGCCTTATCATGCTTGCATCCGGCAACTAACTTTGGATAATGCCCGTTTTCAGAACACTTTCACAAGCGACTAAATCTTTATGAAAAACGACGTCATCTCACCGGAATTTGATGAAAACGGCCGCCCACTGCGCCGTATCCGTAGTTTTGTGCGCCGCCAGGGGCGACTGACCAAAGGCCAGGAACATGCGCTGGAAAACTACTGGCCGGTGATGGGCGTTGAGTTCAGCGAAGATATGCTGGATTTCCCTGCGCTTTTTGGCCGTGAAGCGCCAGTGACGCTTGAGATTGGTTTTGGCATGGGCGCGTCGCTGGTGGCAATGGCCAAAGATCGCCCTGAGCAGGACTTCCTCGGCATTGAAGTGCATTCCCCGGGCGTGGGTGCGTGCCTGGCTTCTGCGCATGAAGAGGGCTTAAGCAACCTGCGCGTGATGTGTCATGACGCGGTTGAAGTGCTGCATAAAATGATTCCTGACAATTCATTGCGCATGGTGCAGCTCTTTTTCCCTGACCCGTGGCACAAAGCGCGCCATAATAAACGCCGTATCGTTCAGGTGCCGTTTGCCGAACTGGTAAAAAGCAAACTGCAGCTGGGGGGCGTATTCCATATGGCGACCGACTGGGAACCTTATGCGGAACATATGCTTGAAGTGATGTCTTCTATTGACGGTTATAAAAACCTGTCAGAGAGCAATGATTACGTACCGCGTCCGGCATCACGTCCGGTGACGAAATTTGAACAACGTGGTCATCGTCTTGGTCACGGAGTATGGGACTTAATGTTCGAGAGGGTGAAATAATGGCAAAGAACCGTAGCCGTCGTCTGCGTAAAAAAATGCACATCGACGAATTCCAGGAATTAGGATTTTCGGTGGCATGGCGATTCCCGGAAGGTACATCGGAAGAGCAGATTGATAAAACCGTTGATGACTTTATTAACGAGGTTATCGAACCGAACAAACTGGCCTTTGACGGCAGCGGGTATCTGGCCTGGGAAGGTCTGATCTGCATGCAGGAAATCGGCAAATGCACCGAAGAGCATCAAGCGATTGTGCGTAAGTGGCTGGAAGAGCGCAAACTGGATGAGGTACGCACCAGCGAACTTTTCGATGTTTGGTGGGACTAAGAAAGCATACGGGCGATGACAAATGCAAAACTGCCTGATGCGCTACGCTTATCAGGCCTACAAAGATGTACGATCGAGTAGGCCGGATAAAGCATTTACGCCGCATCCGGCATGGACAACGTGTACATTGTTATCAATCTGGGGCCAGCAAATGCTGGCCTGATTTGTTCTTGAGGGAAGACTATGATGCGCAAAATGCTGCTGGCGGCAGCACTTTCAGTGACGGCAATGACCGCTCACGCCGACTACCAGTGCAGCGTCACGCCGCGTGACGATGTGATTGTCAGCCCGCAAACCGTGCAGGTGAAGGGCGAAAACGGCAATCTGGTGATCACGCCAGACGGCAATGTGATGTACAACGGCAAGCAATATTCACTGAACGCCGCCCAGCGCGAGCAGGCGAAGGATTATCAGGCCGAACTGCGCAGCACGCTGCCGTGGATTGATGAAGGTGCGAAAAGCCGCGTAGAGAAAGCACGCGTTGCGCTGGATAAAATTATCGTTCAGGAGATGGGCGAAAGCAGCAAAATGCGCAGCCGTCTGACCAAACTTGATGCGCAGCTGAAAGAACAGATGAATCGCATTATCGAAACGCGCAGCGATGGCCTGACATTTCACTATAAAGCCATTGATCAGGTTCGCGCCGAAGGTCAGCAGTTAGTGAATCAGGCGATGGGCGGAATTTTGCAGGACAGCATTAACGAAATGGGCGCGAAAGCGGTGCTGAAAAGCGGCGGCAACCCGTTACAGAATGTGCTGGGAAGCCTGGGGGGACTGCAATCCTCAATCCAGACCGAGTGGAAAAAGCAGGAAAAAGATTTCCAGCAATTTGGCAAAGATGTTTGTAGCCGTGTTGTGACTCTGGAAGACAGCCGTAAAGCCCTGGTCGGGAATTTGAAATAATCCTCTAGTTTAAGACGGCATAATGCTTTTTTATGCCGTTTAATTCTTCATTTTGTTACCTGCCTCTAACTTTATAGATCTCCAAAATCTATTCACAAAGTAAATTGTTTAACGTCAAATTTCCTATACAAAGCTAAGGGATAATGCGTAGCGTTCACGTAACTGGAGGAATGAAATGGAGTTTTTCAAAAAGACGGCACTTGCCGCACTGGTTATGGGTTTTAGTGGTGCAGCATTGGCATTACCCAATATCACCATTTTAGCGACTGGCGGGACGATTGCCGGTGGTGGTGACTCCGCAACCAAATCTAACTACACAGCGGGTAAAGTTGGCGTAGAAAATCTGGTCAATGCGGTGCCGCAACTGAAGGACATTGCGAACGTTAAAGGCGAGCAGGTCGTTAATATCGGCTCCCAGGATATGAACGATGATGTCTGGCTGACACTGGCGAAAAAAATTAACACCGACTGTGATAAGACTGACGGCTTCGTTATTACCCACGGTACCGACACGATGGAAGAGACTGCTTACTTCCTCGACCTGACGGTGAAATGCGACAAGCCCGTGGTGATGGTTGGCGCAATGCGCCCGTCCACGTCCATGAGCGCAGACGGTCCATTCAACCTGTATAACGCGGTAGTAACTGCGGCAGATAAAGCCTCCGCCAACCGTGGCGTGCTGGTGGTGATGAACGACACCGTGCTGGATGGGCGGGATGTCACCAAAACCAACACCACCGACGTTGCGACCTTCAAGTCTGTTAACTACGGCCCTCTGGGTTACATTCACAACGGTAAGATTGACTATCAGCGTACTCCGGCACGTAAGCACACCAGCGACACGCCGTTCGATGTCTCTAAGCTGAATGAACTGCCGAAAGTCGGCATTGTTTATAACTACGCTAACGCATCCGATCTTCCGGCTAAAGCCCTGGTAGATGCGGGCTATGATGGCATCGTGAGCGCTGGTGTGGGTAACGGCAACCTGTATAAATCCGTGTTTGACACTCTGGCGACCGCCGCGAAAAACGGCACTGCGGTAGTGCGTTCTTCCCGCGTACCGACGGGCGCTACCACTCAGGATGCCGAAGTGGATGATGCGAAATACGGCTTCGTCGCCTCTGGCACGTTGAACCCGCAAAAAGCGCGCGTTCTGCTGCAACTGGCTCTGACGCAAACCAAAGATCCGCAGCAGATCCAGCAGATCTTCAATCAGTACTAATCACCTCGCCCCGGTATCGCGCCGGGGCTTATTCACTTCAGACTCACGTCCATTGCCAATTTTCATTACCCTAATGATAATCACTGGAATAAATTATTCCGCGCGAGGGTTTTCGGGTGAAAAAGCAATGGATTGTTGGCACGGCGCTGCTTATGTTGATGACTGGTAATGTCTGGGCCGATGGCGAACCGCCAACTGAAAATGTCTTAAAAGATCAATTCAAAAAGCAGTATCACGGCATTCTCAAGCTTGATGCCATCAGCTTAAAAAATCTTGATGCCAAGGGTAATCAGGCCACCTGGTCAGCGGAGGGCGATGTCTCTTCCAGCGACGATCTCTATACCTGGGTCGGTCAGTTGGCAGATTACGAACTGCTCGAACAGACCTGGACGAAAGATAAACCAGTAAAATTCTCGGCGATGTTAACCAGTAAAGGAACGCCCGCGTCTGGCTGGACGGTGAACTTTTACTCTTTTCAGGCGGCAGCCAGCGATAGTGGGCGGGCGGTCGACGATATTAAAACGAATAATAAGTACCTGATTGTGAATAGCGAAGATTTCAATTATCGCTTTAGTCAGCTTGAATCAGCGTTGAATACCCAGAAGAACTCGATTCCTGCGCTGGAAAAGGATGTAAAAGCGCTTGATAAGCAAATGGTGGCGGCGCAGAAAGCAGCAGATGCATATTGGGGAAAAGATGCAAATGGCAAGCAAATGACTCGCGAAGACGCCTTTAAAAAAATTCACCAACAGCGGGATGAGTTTAATAAACAGAATGATAGCGAGGCGTTCGCGGTTAAATATGACAAAGAGGTTTATCAACCGGCGATTGCGGCATGTCATAAACAGAGTGAAGAGTGTTATGAAGTGCCGATTCAGCAGAAACGGGATTTCGATATCAACGAACAACGGCGACAGACTTTTCTGCAATCACAAAAACTTAGCCGTAAATTGCAGGATGACTGGATAACGCTCGAGAAAGGGCAATATCCGTTAACGATGAAGGTTTCAGAAATAAACAGTAAAAAAGTCGCGATTTTGATGAAAATTGACGATATCAATAAGGCCTGCGATCGCTGGAAAAAAGATACCGAAGCATTACGGCGCAATGGGGTGATTAAGTAAGTTTTGATATAGCGCACGATTTGTAGCAGGATGCGGCGTTGACCCCGCATCCGGCAATCAACGTCTGATGCGACGCTAGCGCGTCTTATCAGACCTACAACCGCTGCCACATGTCGGCTGAGGCGCTCACGCCGCATCCGGCAATCAACGTCTGATGCGACGCTTGCGCGTCTTATCAGACCTACAACCGTTGCCACATGTAGGCTGGATAAGGCGTTCACGCCGCATCCGGCAATACAAATTTACTCAGCCAGAAAAAGCTCCAGCAGCGAATTTAAAAACAACTTCCCATGTTCCGTTATCTGCCAGTAATCCGCACATTCTGTGAGATATCCCTGAGCGATAGCCTCGTCTAACTGAGGGCGAATAACCTCTTCTGAAAGGCCAGTATACTGGCTAAACTCCACGCGCGGCGCGGCCTCCAGCAGACGGAAGCGATTCATAAAGAACTCAAACGGCTTATCTGCGGCTTCGACATCACGCTGGCTTTCCAGGTACCTTCCTTGCATAAAACCACGCGGATGACGCGTTTTGGTGGTACGCAGAATGCGCCCATCCGGGAAGGTCACTTTGCCGTGCGCGCCGCAGCCGATGCCGATGTAGTCGCCAAATCGCCAGTAGTTGAGATTGTGCTGGCACTGATAACCGGGCTTGGCGTAAGCGGAAGTTTCATATTGCTGATAACCTGCCGCGGTTAACAACAGATGCCCCTGTTCGAAAATATCCCATAACGCATCATCGTCCGGCAGTACGGGAGGGCGCGAGCCAAACAGCGTATTGGGTTCGATGGTCAGTTGATACCAGGAAAGATGCGGCGGATTCAGTTCAATGGCCTGGCGCAGATCGCCTAGCGCCTCTTCCAGTGATTGATCCGGCAGCCCATGCATCAAATCGAGGTTAAAACTACGCAGCCCCAGTCCACTTGCCAGTTTTGCTGCACGTTTCGCTTCTTGCGGGCCATGAATGCGCCCGAGTCGTTTCAGTTTTTCTTCGCTAAAACTCTGCACACCAATAGAGATGCGGTTCACGCCAGCACGCTGATAATCGACAAAGCGATCGGCTTCAACCGTACCAGGGTTCGCTTCCATCGTAATTTCTGCATCTGCTGCCAGCGGCAAACGCGCACGTACGCCGTCCAGCAGCGTTTGCATCGCCGGGCCGGAAAGCAGGCTCGGCGTACCGCCGCCAATAAAGATTGTCTGCATTTCACGGCCTTGAGCGTAAGCCACATCGTTGTCCAGATCGCAAAGCAGATGCTGAACATAATCGTCATGCGGCACTTCCCCTTTCAACGCGTGAGAGTTGAAATCGCAGTACGGGCATTTCTGCACGCACCACGGGATGTGAATGTAGAGACTCAGCGGCGGTAATTTAACCATTACGTAAGGCGTCCAGCAGCAGTTTCAACGCCCGACCACGGTGAGAAATGGCGCTCTTTTCTTCGCGGGTCAGTTCGGCAGCGGTTTTCCCTTCGGAAGGCACGAAGAAGATTGGATCATAACCAAAGCCGCCAGTACCCGCTGGTTCACGAGTAATCACGCCCGGCCAGCTACCGTGGCACACCAGCGGAGTGGGATCTTCCGCGTGACGCAGATATACCAGCACGCAGTGGAAACGCGCCTGACGTTGGTCGTCCGGTACGTCTTTCAGTGTTTCCAGCAGTTTTTGCAGATTCTTTTGATCGGTCGCGTCTTCACCGGAATAACGCGCGGAGTAAATCCCTGGCGCGCCGCCCAGCGCATCTACCGCCAGACCGGAGTCGTCGGCAATTGCCGGTAAACCGGTCACTTTTGCCGCATGGCGCGCTTTCAGAATCGCGTTTTCGATAAAGGTCAGGCCGGTTTCTTCAGCGGAATCTACGCCGAGGTCTGTTTGGGCCACGATATCAAGACCGAAGTCGCTAAGCAGCGACGCCAGCTCACGCACTTTACCGGCATTGCCGGTTGCGAGGACAACTTTTTGCATAGGATACCTAATTAATTAACGCCGCGATTTCTGGCGGGATTTGTTGCGGATTAATGATTTTAATTTGTTTGTGGCGGCCAAGTTCGCCTTTCTCAATCACCACCTGGCTTTTGGCTACCCGGAATTGCTTACCGAGAAACTTCACCAGATGGCTGTTGGCCTGGCCGTCAACCGGCGGCGCGGTAATGGCGACTTTTACCTCGTCGCCATGTAAACCGACAATAGAATCACGGCTGGCTTTCGGCTGAATATAGAGCCGTAAAACCAGACCGTCATCGTTAACTGTTACGGCACTCATAACGCCATCCACAGCCCCGGCAGCAGCATGTTTCCGGTCGCCTGTAACACTTCTGCGACACCCATATTGATGACATACAGCAGCAGAACGAGGATCATCGGCGAGAAATCAATCCCACCCATTGCCGGTAGCAGGCGGCGAATCGGGCGCAGCAGCGGATCGGCCAGCTGAATCAGCACGTATTCAATTGGGCTACGACCCTGGCTTACCCAGCTCATAATCGCCATCACCAGCAGGACCCAGAAAATCAGCAGACCGATGGTTTTCAGCAGAATCAATAAACCGGCAATCCAGATGATTGGCAGGAAGGTCACCACTTTAAACAGCACGATGGCTTTGATAAAACTCAAAATGTAAGCGACCAGCAGTGAGGCGCTGTCAATTGGCCCCATTGCCGGAATAACGCGGCGCAGTGGCCCGATAATCGGTTGTGTCACCTTCACTACAAACTGTGAGAAAGGGTTATAAAAATCACAATGAGCCCACTGCATCCAGATGCGTAATAACAGCACCATGGTATACAGCTCAATGACCGTTGAAAGCAGGAAAGTCAACGTATTCATGGCGTTCCTTTAATTCCTTATTTTTTAGAGTAATCACGCGCACCAAAAATTGCAGTGCCGATACGAACCATCGTGCTACCTGCCGCAATGGCGGCTTCCATATCGTCTGACATTCCCAGAGAGAGCGTGTCGATATGCGGGTAGCGCGTTTTCAGTCCGGCAAATGCTACAGCCATTTGGCGTGCAACTTCAAACTGCCTTACATATTCTGAGTCAGGCGCAGGGATTGCCATCAGCCCGCGCAGACGTAAACGCGGTAGTTCAGCGACCGCAGCAGCCAGCTCGTCCAGTTCCGCCAGTTGAATCCCTGACTTGCTGTTTTCATCGCTAATATTGATTTGAATCAGCACGTTAAGAGGGGGAAGTTCTGCCGGTCGCTGGTCGTTCAGGCGGGTAGCGATACGCAAACGGTCGATGGTATGACACCAGTCGAAATTTTCTGCCACCAGGCGGCTTTTATTAGACTGCAACGGGCCAATAAAATGCCATTCTAATCCTGTTACGCCCAGCTCCTGAAAGTGGCGAATTTTATCTACCCCTTCCTGAACGTAGTTTTCACCAAATTGACGCTGCCCGGCATCAATGGCTTCTGCGATGGCGCTCGCAGGTTTTGTTTTACTGACTGCAAGCAGCGTAATTTCTTCTGGAGAACGGCCGCAACGCGTTGCAGCCGCTGAGATTTTGTCCCGGACCTGTGCCAGGTTATGCGCAATATCGTTCATTTTCCGAGGATCTTAGTATGAATATGGAAGAAATTGTGGCCCTTAGTGTAAAGCATAACGTCTCTGATCTACACCTGTGCAGCGCCTGGCCCGCACGATGGCGCATTCGCGGCAGAATGGAAGCTGCGCCGTTTGATGCGCCGGACGTCGAAGAGCTACTGCGGGAGTGGCTGGATGACGATCAGCGGGCAATATTGCTGGAGAATGGTCAGCTGGATTTTGCCGTGTCGCTGGCGGAAAACCAGCGATTGCGCGGCAGTGCGTTCGCGCAGCGGCAAGGCATATCTCTGGCGTTACGGCTGTTACCTTCGCACTGTCCGCAACTCGAACAGCTTGGCGCACCACCGGTATTGCCGGAATTACTCAAGAGCGAGAATGGCCTGATTCTGGTGACGGGGGCGACGGGGAGCGGCAAATCCACCACGCTGGCGGCAATGGTTGGCTATCTCAATCAACATGCCGATGCGCATATTCTGACACTGGAAGATCCTGTGGAATATCTCTATGCCAGCCAGCGATGTTTGATCCAGCAACGGGAAATTGGTTTGCACTGTATGACGTTCGCATCGGGATTGAGGGCCGCATTGCGGGAGGATCCTGATGTGATTTTGCTTGGAGAGCTGCGTGACAGCGAGACAATACGTCTGGCGCTAACGGCGGCAGAAACCGGGCATCTGGTGCTGGCGACATTACACACGCGCGGTGCAGCGCAGGCAGTTGAGAGACTGGTGGATTCGTTTCCGGCGCAGGAAAAAGATCCCGTGCGTAATCAACTGGCAGGTAGTTTACGGGCGGTGTTGTCACAAAAGCTGGAAGTGGATAAACAGGAAGGACGCGTGGCGCTGTTTGAATTACTGATTAACACACCTGCGGTGGGGAATTTGATTCGCGAAGGGAAAACCCACCAGTTGCCGCATGTTATTCAAACCGGTCAGCAGGTGGGGATGTTAACGTTTCAGCAGAGTTATCAGCAGCGGGTGGGGGAAGGGCGTTTGTGACGTTGCTGTGCCTGATACGAATTGTAAACACGCCCGATGCGCAAGCTTATCGGGCCTACAAAGGCAATAAACGTCTGATGCGACGCTTGCGCGTCTTATCAGACCTACAACCGCTGCCACATGTAGGCCGGATAAGGCGTTCACGCCGCATCCGGCAATAAGGCGTAAGGCGTAAGGCGCGATGATATTATTTACACTCCAGCTGGCTTTTAAATCGCCTTAATACCCCTGCTCGAAATAGCTTTCGAGAATAATAACCGCAGAGGCAGAGTCGACTTTGCCTTTGTTGAGCGCCCGATAGCCGCCCTGTTCAAACAGACCGGAACGTGCTTCCACGGTGCTAAGACGCTCGTCATGGAGCTTTACTTCAACACCAAAACGGCCATGAATACGGTTGGCAAATTTACGCGCTCTGGCAGTCAATGGTTGCTCGGTACCGTCCATATTCAGCGGCAAACCGACGATGATTTCGTCTGGTTGCCACTCTTTCAGTAAACGCTCGATAAGGTTCCAGTCCGGGGTACCGTCCTGTGCTTTAATTGCGGGCAGCGGGCGAGCGGTGCCGGTAATGCGTTGGCCGACCGCTACGCCAATGCTTTTGGTGCCGAAGTCGAAGGCGAGTAATGTTCCGCTCATCAGGCATGCCCTGCCACACCAGGCATGGTGAGAATATCAACACCAATCAGCCTTGCCGCATCGCGCCAGCGGTCGGCTATCGGTGTTTTGAACAGAATATTCAGATCTGCCGGGGCGGTTAACCACGCGTTATCGAGAATTTCTTGTTCCAGTTGGCCTTTATCCCAAGAGGAGTAACCAAGGGCTACCATCACGTCAGCAGGTTGTTTATCGGTGCCGAGTGTTTCCAGCACATCGCGGGAAGTGGTCATCACCGTGTTATCTGAAATGCGAATGCTGGACGCAAAATTGGATGGCGGGGTATGCAAAATAAACCCGCGATCTTCAGCCAGCGGGCCGCCAAGCATAACCGGTTTGTCCAGACGGACAGATTCATCACGCGGCTCCGGCGTGATCTTCAGCTTTTCCAGAATCCCTTCAATTTTGAGATTTTCCAGTGGCTTGTTAATGATGATCCCCATTGCTCCATTGGTATTATGTTCGCAAATGTAGACCACGGAACGACGGAAAATCGGATCCTGGAGAGCAGGCATGGCAATAAGAAAGTGATGCTGTAAATTCATTGTCAGAGGTTCTGTTTCCTGGTTCAAAAAAGCAACAGCGCCCAGTATGCGTGGAAAGTATGGCGCTGTCACTCATAGTCTCAACGAGATCCCTCTCGCTAAACAGGGTTACTGCTGCTGTAATCGTGCTTCAATAGCATCCATTAACATTCCGGTGATAGACACCGGAAACTCTGCTTCAATCTCACGAATACAGGTTGGGCTGGTGACGTTAATTTCAGTCAGGCGGTCACCGATAATATCCAGACCAACAAAAATCAGCCCTTTTTCTTTCAGCGTCGGTCCTACCTGACGGGCGATTTTCCAGTCGCTTTCCGTTAGCGGACGAGGTTCGCCACGACCACCGGCAGCCAGATTGCCACGGGTTTCGCCGCCCTGTGGAATACGCGCCAGACAGTACGGTACTGGTTCGCCATCCACCACCAGCACACGCTTGTCACCATCTTTAATCGCTGGCAGATAATTTTGTGCCATGCAGTAGCGGGTGCCGTGCTCAGTCAAGGTTTCGGCAATCACACCAAGGTTCGGATCGCCTTCTTTCACGCGGAAAATCGACGCGCCACCCATACCGTCCAGCGGCTTGAGGATGATATCGCTGTGTTTTTCCCAGAACGCTTTCAACTGCGCTTTATTGCGCGTGACCAGTGTTTCTGGCGTTAAGTCAGAGAACCAGGCGGTAAACAGCTTCTCGTTACAGTCGCGCAGGCTCTGCGGCTTGTTAACAATCAGCGTTCCTTTCTCTTCGGCGCGTTCCAGAATATAGGTCGCGTAGATAAACTCGGTATCAAACGGCGGATCTTTACGCATCAGAATCACGTCGAGATCGGCCAGTTGCAGATCCTGCTCACCCGTGAACTCGTACCATTTATCGTAGTTCTGTTCGACGCTCAAAGTACGGGTACGAGCGCGAGCCTCACCATTGATCAAATAGAGATCGGCCATCTCCATATAGTGAAGTTCGTAACCACGACGCTGTGCTTCCAGCAACATAGCGAAACTGGAATCTTTCTTGATGTTGATGCTTGCGATGGGGTCCATCACGATGCCGAGCTTGATCATTATTCTTCTCCGTTAGCCCAGATCGCCAAAACGCACTTGTAGCGCGGTAATGGCGGTGAGCGCAGTTGTCTCAGTACGCAGAACGCGAGGTCCCAACAGGATATCAGTAAATTGATAGCGGGCAGTCATGGCAATTTCATCTGCCGACAAACCGCCTTCCGGGCCAATCAGCAGGCGGACGCGTTCAACCGGTAACGGCAATGTATTGATGCTGTTACTGGCGCGCGGGTGAAGATTGAGTTTCAAGCCTTCATCTTGCTCTGCACACCAGGCTTCCAGATCCATCGCCGGACGGATTTCTGGTACCCGATTACGACCACACTGCTCGCAGGCGGCAATTGCAATTTTCTGCCACTGCTGGAGCTTCTTGTTCAGACGTTCACTATCCAGTTTAACGCCGCAGCGTTCAGAAAAAAGTGGCGTAATGAGGCTTACGCCAAGTTCTATCGATTTCTGGATAGTGAATTCCATTTTTTCTCCGCGCGACATCACCTGACCAAGGTGAATATGCAAGGGAGATTCACGATCGTCTACCTGGCCTTCCAGCACTTTAACTTCCACGCTTTTTTTGCTGGCGCTGGTGATTTCTGCGTCAAAGACCTGGTTGCTGCCGTCAAATAACTGTAATGCCTGACCTGGCGCCATACGCAGGACGCGCCCGATATGGTTAGCGGCATCTTCACAAAGCGCGATCTGCGAATTGCTGGTGAGTGGTTCAGGATGATAAATGCGGGGGATACGCATGGTTAAATATCCGCGTCGTCTCCCCACGCGGTTGCGCGCGTGGGGTAGGGTTAACAAAAAGAATTTCGCTAGTGTAGGTTAGCTCTTTCGCGCCTGGCAAGCGCGTTGCACATACGGGTTGTGATTGCCTTGCACCTTCGCGATGCGCTCGTCACGCTCACACTCCCAGTCGGTGACCGGATACATTTTGTTCCAGGCGTTAAACAGCTGCGTTTGCTGGCGTGAGAGTGTCAGGTTGTACTGGTCACGCATGTAGAAGTAAATCCGCGCAATGGAACCACGGGCATGAGCGGGCGGTTCAGCAACTTTTTCTTTGAAATCAATCTTCATAGCGCACTGCCCATACTGCCCCTCGCCGCCATTCCACTGGCTGTACATAAAGTTGCCGCGATCGCCGTTCACTTCACCTATCGCGGGCTGCAGGTTATGCATATCGCTTTCCATTTGGCGATAAACCGGATCTTTAGCGCAGTTTTTACGACCGCCTTCCTGCCAGCACTGACGCTGGTGGCCGAACTGCCAGGCGGGAACAACATGTTCCCACTCTACGCGGCTGGCGCGGTTTTCATTTTTGCGCACCTGATACCCGCACGACTCCAGATCCACGATGCCTTTTTTACCCTGCCAGTTGATTTTACATCCGCAGTAAAATGTTCCCGGCACATCAGCGTAGACTTTTACCGCTGCTGTTTTCGCCTGGGAAAAACTATTGATGCCTTCGGCTAACGCCGTGCCGGATAATGCTGCGCTCAGTACCACCGCAGCCACAGACAAATTACGGTACATCACTTACTCCGTGTTAAAACGAGCGAGCAACGTAGCGAAAGTTGTTTTGGTATGCAATCAGCCAGATCAGTAAAATTCCTGATAGTTCTGCTGGTTATTGGGCAACCAGTTGTTCACCGCAGTGAACGCAGCGATAGACGGCTTCGCCTCGTATCACGCGGTTATGACGACGTACGGTGAGCTGATGCTCCTGGCATTTGCAACGGTAGGAGAAAGTGTTACGGCGCACGGATTGCAGTTCAAACTGATGCGTACGGCGGGCGGGAACGCCCAGCACGCTTTCCATCATCCACTTCCACTCTTTGCCATGTGGCGCTACGCGACCAAAGTGTTTCCATACCAGCAAATGCGCCAGTTCGTGTGGCACCACTTCTTCTATAAAAGCCTCGCTGTTTTCCATCAGCAACACCGGATTGAGGCGAATTTCATAGCTTTCCAGCCAGGCCGTTCCGGCGGATGTGCCTCGCTGGGTATAAGAAAGTTTTGGCTCCGGATAGTTACGCCCCAGCTTCAGGTTGGCCTGGGCGAGTTTTTCCCGCAGGCGACGCATAACAGCCTGTTGGATGGCGATAGGGAGACGGGATGTTTTCATAGCGGCAGAGGATAGAGCGAAGAAAAGATGACTGCAAGAGGTGGCTTCCTCCGCGACGGGAGGAAGCCTGGGGAGATTAATCGTGAGCGCCGATTTCGCGCAGTTTACGACCTTTCATCAAATTACGTTCAATGTGTTCCAGCGAAACGTGTTTGGTTTCCGGCACCAGCCACAGTGTCAGCAGGATAAACAGCACGTTCAGACCTGCGTAAACCCAGAAGGTATTGGCGTTGCCCAGCGTGTTGAGCATAGTCAGGAAGGTTGCGCCGACAATCATGTTGGCAATCCAGTTGGTAGCGGTGGAGCAGGTGATACCGAAGTCGCGGCCTTTCAGCGGCTGGATTTCAGAACACAGTACCCAAATCAACGGACCCGCGCTCATGGCAAAACCGACAATAAACATCAGCAGCATGGCGATGGCGAAATACTGCGCCGACGGTGAGTGAATACCGATGTGCATCATTGTACCCAGTACGCCCATGCCCACAGCCATCACCATGAAGCCCAGCGTCAACGTTGGTTTACGCCCCCAACGGTCAACAAGACCGATTGCGATAAAGGTGGCAAGTACGTTGGTCAGGCCGACAATCACGGTCCCCCACATTTGCTCTGTGGTGTTGGTATAACCCGCCAGTTCGAAGATTTTCGGCGCGTAGTACATGATGACGTTCATCCCGGTGAATTGCTGCATCACCTGCAACAGTACACCCAGGAACACCGCGCGACGGAAGTTACTGTTCTCTTTAAACAATGCCCAACCGCTCTGTTTAACCTGCAAACTTTCACGGATTTCATCCAGTTCGCGTTTCGCTTCCGCGCTGGTGTCGCGCAGGCGCAGTAGCACGCGTTCGGCATCAACAAAGCGGCGTTTGGCAGCAAACCAACGTGGGCTGTCTGGCAGGAAGAAGACGCCAATCAGTAGCAGAATTGCCGGGATGATAATCACACCCAGCATCCAGCGCCATGCACCGGTGTAGCTGAAGGCGGTATCAGAAAGATACGCGCCGAGGATCCCGATAGTGATCATCAACTGATACATCGAGATCATACTGCCGCGAATTTTCTCTGGCGCAATTTCAGAGAGGTACAGCGGCGCGGTATAAGAGGCTACACCTACCGCCAGACCCAGCAGAACGCGGGAAAGAATCAGTACTTCAACGTTTGGCGCAGCCGCAGAGAACAGCGAACCGGCAACAAACAGGATTGCGCCGATCATCAGGCTCTTTTTGCGCCCGAGTTTAAAGGAGAGCCAGCCGCTGCCCACCGCACCGACTGCCGCACCGAACATCATGGAGCTTACGACCCATTCTTGCGTGTGCGAAGTAATCTGGAATTCATCTGCAATAAACGGCAGTGCGCCAGCAATTACACCGATATCCAGGCCAAAGAGTAATCCCGCCAGAGCAGCAAGGAAGCAGACGAAAAACGTCATTGCCTTGTTTGACCGCCCCTGTTTTTTAGCGTCAGGCATGATGCCCTCCAATATGGTTATTTTTTATTGTGAATTAAGATAGGTGAGTACGACGTAAAAAGATGTGAAGCAAATCACATCAGTGTAATCGCTTACACTAATATTCATTATGATTATAATTTAAGTGTATGAAATTAATTGAGTTATATAATCATAGGTTAAACATAGTTATCTGCATTTAAGACTTTACTGAAAAGAAATGTAACAACCGTGAAAACTGAATAATAATATGAAAATATTACAAATATTTGGCTGGTGTGGTTGGTGTAATCGGTTTCAGTGGTGATGATAATTTGCGGTAAAACGTGTTCAGGAAGAATGATGTTATTGTGCGGGCGGCTTTTTTCCGGATGCGGCGTGAACGCCTTATCCAGCCTACGAGCGCGGGATGTCTGTAAGTCGGATAAGATGCGGCAGCATCGAATCCGACACAAATGCCGGATGCGGCGTGAACGCCTATCCACCGCGGAGAGGTAAAAGAAAAAGGCCAGCGCGAGGCTGGCCTTTGAAAGCAGGTGAAGAAAGATTACTTCAGACCGGCAGCTTCACGCAGCAGTTGCGCTTTGTCGGTTTTTTCCCACGGGAAATGTTCGCGACCAAAGTGACCGTATGCTGCGGTTTCTTTGTAGATCGGGTGCAGCAGATCCAGCATCTGAATCAGACCGTATGGACGCAGGTCGAAGAACTCACGTACCAGCAGGGTCAGCTGTTCAGAAGGCACTTTCTCGGTACCGAAAGTTTCCACCATGATGGAGGTCGGTTCAGCCACGCCAATTGCGTAGGAAACCTGAATTTCGCAACGGTCAGCCAGGCCAGCAGCCACGATGTTTTTCGCGACATAACGTGCTGCGTAGGCTGCGGAACGGTCCACTTTTGATGGATCTTTACCGGAGAACGCACCGCCACCGTGACGCGCCATGCCGCCGTAGGTATCAACGATAATTTTACGACCAGTCAGACCGCAGTCACCCATCGGGCCACCGATAACAAAACGTCCGGTCGGGTTGATGAAGAATTTGGTGGCGGAAGTCAGCCATTCAGCGGGCAGAATCGGCTTAATGATCTCTTCCATTACCGCTTCTTGCAGCGATTTCTGGTCGATATCTTCAGAGTGCTGAGTGGAAAGCACGACAGCATCGATGCCGACGATTTTGCCGTCATCATACTGGAAAGTTACCTGGCTTTTCGCGTCCGGGCGCAGCCACGGCAGAGTGCCGTTTTTACGCACTTCAGCCTGACGCTGTACCAGACGGTGTGCATAGGTGATAGGTGCTGGCATCAGCACGTCGGTTTCGTTGGTTGCGTAGCCAAACATCAGACCCTGGTCGCCCGCGCCCTGTTCCAGCGGATCGGCACGGTCAACGCCCTGGTTGATGTCAGGAGATTGTTTGCCGATAGCGCTCAGGACCGCACAGGAGTTAGCGTCGAAGCCCATGTCGGAATGTACATAGCCAATTTCGCGAACGGTGTTACGGGTGATCTCTTCGATGTCTACCCAGGCGCTGGTGGTGATTTCACCGCCAACTAAAACCATGCCGGTTTTTACGTAGGTTTCGCAAGCAACGCGTGCTTTCGGATCCTGTTCGAGGATCGCGTCTAAAACGGCATCAGAGATTTGGTCAGCAATTTTGTCAGGATGCCCTTCAGAGACGGACTCGGACGTAAAAAGGTGTTTTGCCATATTTAATATCACCTAAAGAGAATTTGGTTAGCTCAAACTGTTGTGTGGATTTTCTGTGGTAGCGGATCCTACCACGACTCGACAGGTTAAAAACACTGGCAGTCTGAGTGTTAATCAGTATGGATGGATTAACATCTGGATGGCTATTTTAGGTCAATCCTTCACCCGATTTCCACTTTTTTTTGAATCGTGTCTCATTCTGTTAGAAACGTGGCTGGAAATTTTTCCTGACAATGCTGGCATTCTTCGTATTTATCTTTTGCAATTTTCTGCCATTGTGGGGTATAAAACGCGGCGCGCGGCTTAAATAAAAAGCACACGACGTTTCTTTCGTGTTGCCACTTCCAGCCGGGTTGAAATCAGAGTTTTGGCTTGTGGGTTCGTCTTAACGGGCGGCCGTGGAGGTGATACGAAATAATGAACCGTTGTCTGCTGCTTAACCTGTCTCACCGTTCTGGTGAAGATTCGTTCCCCGCACTCTGCATCTCTGCTTTGCATACCTGCCGATGTTATACCCATCTCGGCGCTTCTCAGGATTCAAGAGCTGGTTACAGTTACTGAGGACTGAACAAGGGCGCTCTTGTAAAAACAAGAGTTTTCTCGTGGTTTCGCCGAACTGTCACACTTACGTTCGGTTATGTGCTTAATAATGTTATGAAAAAGAAACCGGTTGCGCAGTCGGAGCGTCAGCATACACTGCTGGAAAATCCATGTGCTTATGGGTTGTTATCGCAGTTTCAGGCTGCGATAGTCGTTAACTGTTTTACACTTAATAAAATAATTTGAGGTTCGCTATGTCTGACGACATGTCTATGAGTTTGCCTTCGTCAGCGGGCGAACACGGTGTACTACGCTCCATGCAGGAGGTTGCAATGAGCTCCCAGGAAGCCAGCAAGATGCTGCGTACTTACAATATTGCCTGGTGGGGCAATAACTACTATGACGTTAACGAGCTGGGCCACATCAGCGTGTGCCCGGACCCGGACGTCCCGGAAGCTCGCGTCGATCTCGCGCAGTTGGTGAAAACCCGCGAAGCACAGGGCCAGCGTCTGCCTGCACTGTTCTGTTTCCCGCAGATCCTGCAGCACCGTTTGCGTTCCATTAACGCCGCGTTTAAACGTGCGCGGGAATCCTACGGCTATAACGGCGATTACTTCCTCGTTTATCCGATCAAAGTTAACCAGCACCGCCGCGTGATTGAGTCCCTGATTCATTCTGGCGAACCGTTGGGGCTGGAAGCAGGCTCGAAAGCAGAGTTGATGGCGGTGCTGGCGCATGCTGGCATGACCCGTAGCGTCATCGTCTGTAATGGTTATAAAGACCGCGAATATATCCGCCTGGCATTAATTGGCGAGAAGATGGGTCACAAGGTGTATCTGGTCATTGAGAAGATGTCAGAAATCGCCATTGTGCTGGATGAAGCAGAACGTCTGAATGTCGTTCCTCGTCTGGGCGTGCGTGCACGTCTGGCTTCGCAGGGCTCGGGGAAATGGCAGTCCTCCGGCGGGGAAAAATCGAAGTTCGGCCTGGCTGCGACTCAGGTACTGCAACTGGTTGAAACGTTGCGTGAAGCCGGGCGTCTCGACAGCCTGCAACTGCTGCACTTCCACCTTGGTTCGCAGATGGCGAATATTCGCGATATCGCCACGGGCGTTCGTGAATCCGCGCGTTTCTATGTGGAACTGCACAAGCTGGGCGTCAATATTCAGTGCTTCGACGTCGGCGGCGGTCTGGGGGTGGATTATGAAGGTACTCGTTCGCAGTCCGACTGTTCGGTGAACTACGGCCTCAATGAATACGCCAACAACATCATCTGGGCGATTGGCGATGCGTGTGAAGAAAATGGTCTGCCGCATCCGACGGTAATCACCGAATCGGGTCGTGCGGTGACTGCGCACCATACCGTGCTGGTGTCGAATATCATCGGCGTGGAACGTAACGAATATACGGTGCCGACCGCGCCCGCAGAAGATGCGCCGCGCGCACTGCAAAGCATGTGGGAAACCTGGCAGGAGATGCACGAACCGGGAACTCGCCGTTCTCTGCGTGAATGGTTGCACGACAGCCAGATGGATCTGCACGATATTCATATCGGCTACTCTTCCGGCACCTTTAGCCTGCAAGAACGCGCATGGGCTGAGCAGCTTTATTTGAGCATGTGCCATGAAGTGCAAAAGCAGCTGGATCCGCAAAACCGCGCCCATCGCCCGATTATCGATGAATTGCAGGAACGTATGGCGGACAAAATGTACGTCAACTTCTCGCTGTTCCAGTCGATGCCGGACGCATGGGGGATCGACCAGTTGTTCCCGGTTCTGCCGCTGGAAGGGCTGGATCAAGTGCCGGAACGCCGCGCTGTGCTGCTGGATATTACCTGTGACTCTGACGGTGCTATCGACCACTATATCGATGGTGACGGTATTGCCACGACAATGCCAATGCCGGAGTACGATCCGGAGAATCCGCCGATGCTCGGTTTCTTTATGGTCGGCGCATATCAGGAGATCCTCGGCAACATGCACAACCTGTTCGGTGATACCGAAGCGGTTGACGTGTTCGTGTTCCCTGACGGTAGTGTAGAAGTGGAACTGTCTGACGAAGGCGATACCGTGGCGGACATGCTGCAATATGTGCAGCTCGATCCGAAAACGCTGTTAACCCAGTTCCGCGATCAAGTGAAGAAAACCGATCTTGATGCTGAACTGCAACAACAGTTCCTGGAAGAGTTCGAGGCAGGTTTGTACGGTTATACCTATCTTGAAGATGAATAATTAAGATTATTCCGCTGGCGGGTCGATTTATTTACGTAAATCGACCCGCTTTCTTTTTATATATTCTTAAAAATAATTTAGCTGCTTTTCTTATTAAATAATCTCCCTACAATCGCTGCATTAATTAAATGCAGAGGGAACGGTTATGAAAAAATGGAAAGTACGTAGCGCGTTGGTGGCATTAATCGTGCTGCTGGCTGGTTGTTCCAGTAATGCGCAGTATAATAGCAGTGCATCTGGCAATGTCGGCACCGCCTGGGGTGGGGATGTGCACTCAACGGTTCAGGGCGTATCTGCTGAGCGAGCCTGGCGCGATCCGGCGGAGATGATCGTTATTAGTTATTCGACTAATGTTCCTTCCGGCTACGACCGCGTTTATAGCATTCGTATTAACGAACTGGAATATGCTATTCGCGATGGTAATTTTAATTCTCTACCTATTACGCGGGTTTATGATTCATCAAATAATGAACCACGCTATATTGTCCATGCCAGAGTAGGAATGAATTATCAATTATATGTCCGCAATTACAGTCGTAACACCAACTACGAGATCGTTGCTACGGTTGATGGCCTGGATGTGCTGAACGGCAAGCAAGGTTCGCTGAATAACAACGGTTATATTGTGAATGCCGGAGATTCGTTAGCGATTAAAGGATTCCGCAAAGATAAACATACCGAAGCGGCTTTTCAGTTCGCCAACGTTGCTGATTCCTACGCAGCCAATTCGGCGCAAGGCGATGTGCGTAATACCGGTGTAATCGGCTTTGCCGCCTTTGAATTACAAGGCCCGGCGCAAAACGAGCTGCCGCCGTGCTCTGGACAAGCGTTTCCGGCGGACAACAATGGCTATGCGCCGCCACCGTGTCGGAAATAGTAACCTTGCTTGATGCCTCGCCCATTTAGGGCGATAATTAGCACAAACTTGTGTTTCGCAAATCCAACCCTTCCTCGTCGGGCCTAACGACGCGGAAGGGTTTTTTTATATCGACTTTGTAATAGGAGTCCATCCATGAGCACCTTAGGTCATCAATACGATAACTCACTGGTTTCCAACGCCTTTGGTTTTTTACGCCTGCCGATGAACTTCCAGCCGTATGACAGCGATGCTGACTGGGTGATTACTGGCGTGCCGTTCGATATGGCCACTTCTGGTCGTGCGGGTGGTCGTCACGGTCCGGCAGCTATCCGTCAGGTTTCGACGAATCTGGCCTGGGAACACAACCGCTTCCCGTGGAATTTCGACATGCGTGAGCGTCTGAACGTGGTGGACTGCGGTGATCTGGTATATGCATTCGGCGATGCCCGTGAGATGAGCGAGAAGCTGCAGGCGCACGCCGAGAAACTGCTGGCTGCTGGTAAGCGTATGCTCTCCTTTGGTGGTGACCACTTTGTTACGCTGCCGCTGCTGCGTGCACATGCGAAGCATTTCGGCAAAATGGCGCTGGTACACTTTGATGCCCACACCGATACCTACGCTAACGGTTGTGAATTTGACCACGGCACCATGTTCTATACCGCGCCGAAAGAAGGTCTGATCGACCCGAATCATTCCGTGCAGATTGGTATTCGTACCGAATTTGATAAAGACAACGGTTTTACCGTGCTGGACGCCTGCCAGGTGAACGATCGCAGCGTGGATGACGTTATCGCCCAGGTGAAACAGATTGTGGGTGAGATGCCGGTTTACCTGACCTTTGATATCGACTGCCTGGATCCTGCTTTTGCACCAGGCACCGGTACGCCGGTAATTGGCGGCCTGACCTCCGATCGTGCTATTAAACTGGTACGCGGCCTGAAAGATCTCAACATCGTTGGGATGGACGTAGTGGAAGTGGCTCCGGCATACGATCAGTCGGAAATCACCGCTCTGGCTGCGGCGACGCTGGCGCTGGAGATGCTGTATATTCAGGCGGCGAAAAAGGGCGAGTAAGCACACGGGGTAGCAAATGTGCCATTTATGTCGGATGCGGTGTGAACGCCTTATCCGACCTGGGTTCGGCACCCGTAGGCCGGATAAGATGCGCCAGCATCGCATCCGGCAATGCGCACGGGTAAAATGTGCCATTAATGTCGGATGTGGCGTGAACGCCTTATCCGACCTGGGTTCGGCGCCCGTAGGCCGGATAAGATGCGCCAGCATCGCATCCGGCAATGCGCACAGGGTAACAAATGTGCCATTAATGTCGGATGCGGCGTGAACGTCTTATCCGACCTACGCTCGGCACCCGTAAGCCGGATAAGATGCGTCAGGCATCGCATCCGGCAATGCGCACGGGGTAACAAATGTGCCATTAATGTCAGATGCGATGTGAACGCCTTATCTGACCAGGGTTCGGCACCACCAGACCTTACTTAACTCCATCCGCGCTCATACGATCGCGAATATGCTGGGCGCGTTCGGCGGATGCCGGATGGTCGTCAAACATTGAGCTTTGGCGGCCTTCTTCCAGTTTCGCCAGTTTTTCAAAGCTGGTGGCAAGACCTGCCGGGCTGATGCCGCGTTGGCGCAGAAGATCATAAGAGTAATCATCCGCCTCTGCTTCCTGGCGCTGGGAGAATTGCGAATTGACTAATTTTTCCCCCAAGTCACCGAGTTGTGATTGCGATAAACTGCCGACAATCCCGCCCGCAGAGGCCGCCGCAACTCGCACTGCGTTGGTACCAAGTGCTACCTGCATCCCTTTCTTCACATGGCCTAACGCCACGTGCCCCATTTCGTGACCGATCACCGCTTCGACTTCGTTATCCGTCATCATATCCATTAAGCCGCTATAGACGCGGATACAGCCGTTTGCCATCGCAAAGGCATTCACATCCTTCGCCATATACACTTTGTAATTTACCGGCTGACCGTTGATGTTATTTCCCAGCGCATTAGCAATGGTGGTCAGACGTTTAGCGTATTCACTACCGTCTGGCGCAATCGTCGCCTTGCTGTCCATCTCCTGGCACGCCTGATCGCTCAGGGCTTTCACCTGCGCATCGCTCAGACTGTAAGCCTGAAAAGCTTCCGCTCCTGATGAGAGCAGTCCACTGGAGTCCATATTCTGGCAACCGGTCAACACCGTTGCCACGCTCATTGCTACCAATAAGGCGCGAATTTTCATGTTTTCTCTTCCGCACAAGGTCAGGATTATTCTAAAAATGCGCCGTTTGCAGGTGAATCGACGCTCGTCCTAAGTATAAGAAAAAGCGCAGCGGACGGGCGAGCAGATTGCGCAACATGCGAGCATGATCCAGAGATTTCTGAAACGGCAAAAGGATGTTCCATGTACATGACGCGCGGCTTGCGGTAAATTGTTGGCAAATTTTCCGGCGTAGCCCAAAACGCGCTGTCGTCAAGTCGTTAAGGGCGTGCCCTTCATCATCCGATCTGGAGTCAAAATGTCCTCACGTAAAGAGCTTGCCAATGCTATTCGTGCGCTGAGCATGGACGCAGTACAGAAAGCCAAATCCGGTCACCCGGGCGCCCCTATGGGTATGGCTGACATTGCCGAAGTCCTGTGGCGTGATTTCCTGAAACACAACCCGCAGAATCCGTCCTGGGCTGACCGTGACCGCTTCGTGCTGTCCAACGGCCACGGCTCCATGCTGATCTACAGCCTGCTGCACCTTACCGGTTACGATCTGCCGATGGAAGAACTGAAAAACTTCCGTCAGCTGCACTCTAAAACTCCGGGCCACCCGGAAGTGGGTTACACCGCTGGTGTGGAAACCACCACTGGTCCGCTGGGTCAGGGTATTGCCAACGCAGTCGGTATGGCGATTGCGGAAAAAACGCTGGCGGCGCAGTTTAACCGTCCGGGCCACGACATTGTCGACCACTACACCTACGCCTTCATGGGCGACGGCTGCATGATGGAAGGCATCTCCCACGAAGTTTGCTCTCTGGCGGGTACGCTGAAGCTGGGTAAACTGATTGCGTTCTACGATGACAACGGTATTTCTATCGATGGTCACGTTGAAGGCTGGTTCACCGACGACACCGCAATGCGTTTCGAAGCTTACGGCTGGCACGTTATTCGCGACATCGACGGTCATGACGCGGCATCCATCAAACGCGCAGTAGAAGAAGCGCGCGCAGTGACTGACAAACCGTCCCTGCTGATGTGCAAAACCATCATCGGTTTCGGTTCCCCGAACAAAGCCGGTACCCACGACTCCCACGGTGCGCCGCTGGGCGACGCTGAAATTGCCCTGACCCGCGAACAGCTGGGCTGGAAATATGCGCCGTTCGAAATCCCGTCTGAAATCTATGCTCAGTGGGATGCGAAAGAAGCAGGCCAGGCGAAAGAATCCGCATGGAACGAGAAATTCGCTGCTTACGCGAAAGCTTATCCGCAGGAAGCCGCTGAATTTACCCGCCGTATGAAAGGCGAAATGCCGTCTGACTTCGACGCTAAAGCGAAAGAGTTCATCGCTAAACTGCAGGCTAACCCGGCGAAAATCGCCAGCCGTAAAGCGTCGCAGAATGCTATCGAAGCGTTCGGTCCGCTGTTGCCGGAATTCCTCGGTGGCTCTGCTGACCTGGCACCGTCTAACCTGACCCTGTGGTCTGGTTCTAAAGCAATCAACGAAGATGCTGCGGGTAACTACATCCACTACGGTGTTCGCGAGTTCGGTATGACCGCGATTGCTAACGGCATCTCCCTGCACGGTGGTTTCCTGCCGTACACCTCCACCTTCCTGATGTTCGTGGAATACGCACGTAACGCCGTACGTATGGCTGCGCTGATGAAACAGCGTCAGGTGATGGTTTACACCCACGACTCCATCGGTCTGGGCGAAGACGGCCCGACTCACCAGCCGGTTGAGCAGGTCGCTTCTCTGCGCGTAACCCCGAACATGTCTACATGGCGTCCGTGTGACCAGGTTGAATCCGCGGTCGCGTGGAAATACGGCGTTGAGCGTCAGGACGGCCCGACTGCGCTGATCCTCTCCCGTCAGAACCTGGCGCAGCAGGAACGTACTGAAGAGCAGTTGGCAAACATCGCGCGCGGTGGTTATGTGCTGAAAGACTGTGCTGGTCAGCCGGAACTGATCTTCATCGCCACCGGTTCTGAAGTTGAACTGGCGGTTGCTGCCTACGAAAAACTGACTGCCGAAGGCGTGAAAGCGCGCGTGGTTTCCATGCCGTCTACCGACGCATTCGACAAGCAGGACGCGGCTTACCGCGAATCTGTACTGCCGAAAGCGGTTACTGCTCGTGTTGCAGTAGAAGCAGGCATTGCTGACTACTGGTACAAGTATGTTGGCCTGAACGGTGCTATCGTCGGTATGACCACCTTCGGTGAATCTGCTCCGGCTGAGCTGCTGTTTGAAGAGTTCGGCTTCACCGTTGACAACGTTGTTGCGAAAGCAAAAGCGTTGCTGTAATCGGTAAGATGCTTTGTGAGAAGGGCCGCGAAAGCGGCCCTTCAGATTGTTGGCAAAGTGCGCGTTGTTCATGTCGGATGCGGCGTGAACGCCTTATCCGACCTACAAGATCGTGCAAATTCAATATATTGCAGGAAGTATGTAGGCCTGATAAGCGTAGCGCATCAGGCAGTTTTGCCTTTGCCATCACTCTTAAGGGCCGCGAAAGCGGCCCTTTTTTTACTTAGTAGAGATAAACGGAACTGTGCTGCCGGGGATCATGGTATCGGGCAGCTTACCGTCCCAACGTTCGGCGGTGGTGAGGGCTACAAGGCCGGGATTATCCCGCAGGGCTTCACCGCGCAGGCGGATAGCTTCTGCTTCAGCCGCACTTTTTAAACGAATAGTTTCAGCCTCTGCCGCGCCTCTTACGCGAATAGTCTCAGCTTCTGCTTTGGCTGCCGCCAGTTTACTGTCTGCTTCTGCCTGGGCCTGAGTTACCGCAATTTGCGCCTGGATTTTCTCTGTTTCCAGATTTTGCTTACGAGTGGCAATGGCGACTTCCGCTTTCATTCGATCTTCAATCGACTTTTCATAAGCGTCAGAAAAATCAATATTCTCAATCTGGACCCCGTCAATTACCACTGGCCCAACAACGGCTTTGCGCATGGCATTTTGCAGATCCTGAACCAGTTTTGTACGATCCTGTACGGCGCTGATGGCGGTATATTGGCCGAAAACGTTCTCCAGTTGAGTTGGCAACTGACGGACAATCAGACGATCTTTTAATGCTTCAATGGTGTTGTAAGTGGTATAAACAGCACCTGCTTCTGAAGGTTTAATGTGGAAGCTGACTGACACGGTCATTTGTGCAGGTTGCTGGTCGCGGCTGTATGCCTGCAATCCCTGATAGACCACGGCCTGATTACGCGTGGAAATTTTCTCCACGCTTTCCATAAACGGGATCTTAAAACCCAGACCCGGCTCGGCGACTTTTACTATTTTTCCGTAGCGCAGCAAAATGCCGCGTTCACCTTCATTAACGGTGTAATACGAGAGAAATGGCAGCACAACCACGGCAAGCACGCCAATGGCGATAGCAATAGATTTTTGTGGGCGAAATGAGGTTATAGAAACAGGTGCTTTCATGACAATCTTCCTTGAGTAAAGTGTGGGAATATGTCACATGAGGTGAGGGGAAAACAGCCGACAGGTGAGAATTCAGAATCTATAAAAGGGTATAGCGAAAAAACATTGCATTAGAAAAGTATGTTTTCGAACATTCAATAAATAAATAGAGATATGCATCACAAATACAATAACAAACAAAATATTGATTTTGTGATAAACATAACAAATACAAAGTTGACTTTAAAAATATCAATTTCATATTGTTGTTATTTAAGGTTTTATTATTTTGGTTTATGGGGTTTTTCTTCTCGCGTACCCAATTGCTTTCATTAAATCTCACGCGTATTTTATTTTTACCGCCGGACGGTACCCTAAAAATAAAATAAGGATAATTTATGCGGCTTAGTGATTATTTTCCAGAATCATCAATCTCAGTTATACATTCTGCAAAAGACTGGCAGGAAGCTATCGATTTCTCGATGGTATCATTGCTGGATAAAAACTATATCAGCGATAATTACATTCAGGCAATTAAAGATTCCACCATTAACAATGGCCCTTATTATATTCTCGCAACAGGCGTGGCAATGCCTCATGCGCGACCGGAATGTGGGGCGCTTAAAACCGGGATGTCTTTGACGTTACTTAAACAAGGCGTTTATTTTCCGGGAAATGACGAACCGATTAAATTACTCATCGGACTCTCTGCTGCCGATGCCGATTCGCACATTGGCGCTATTCAGGCGTTAAGTGAATTACTGTGCGAAGAAGAAATACTCGAACAACTCTTAACAGCATCATCAGAAAAACAATTAGCGGACATTATCAGCCGCGGATAATTACTCTCTCCTCTACAGGATAATATTATGGAAAACAAGTCTGCTCGTGCAAAGGTCCAGGCTTTTGGGGGCTTTTTGACGGCAATGGTCATCCCCAATATTGGTGCTTTTATTGCCTGGGGTTTTATTACTGCATTATTTATTCCTACTGGTTGGCTGCCTAACGAACATTTCGCCAAAATTGTCGGCCCGATGATTACCTATTTATTGCCCGTGATGATTGGTTCTACCGGTGGTCATCTGGTCGGTGGTAAACGCGGTGCTGTCATGGGAGGAATAGGGACGATTGGCGTTATTGTCGGTGCTGAAATTCCGATGTTCCTTGGCTCGATGATCATGGGACCGTTAGGTGGGCTGGTCATAAAATATGTCGATAAGGCACTGGAAAAACGCATACCTGCTGGTTTTGAGATGGTTATCAATAACTTCTCATTAGGTATTGCTGGGATGATTCTCTGTCTGCTGGGTTTTGAAGTCATCGGCCCGGCGGTGTTAATTGCCAATACTTTCGTCAAAGAGTGTATTGAAGCACTGGTACATGCAGGCTATCTGCCTTTGCTGTCAGTCATCAATGAACCGGCGAAAGTGCTTTTCCTCAATAACGCGATAGATCAGGGCGTCTATTACCCGTTGGGGATGCAACAGGCTTCGGTTAACGGTAAATCCATCTTCTTTATGGTGGCGTCCAACCCTGGGCCTGGCTTAGGACTGCTGCTGGCATTCACTCTGTTTGGTAAAGGGATGAGTAAGCGCTCTGCACCTGGTGCGATGATTATTCACTTCCTCGGTGGGATCCACGAACTGTATTTCCCGTATGTGCTGATGAAGCCGTTGACCATTATCGCCATGATTGCGGGCGGTATGTCTGGCACCTGGATGTTTAACTTACTGGACGGTGGTCTGGTGGCTGGCCCTAGTCCGGGGTCTATCTTTGCTTACCTGGCGCTGACGCCGAAAGGTTCGTTCCTGGCGACAATTGCCGGAGTTACGGTAGGCACGCTGGTGTCCTTTGTCATCACTTCCCTGATACTGAAGATGGAAAAAACAGTGGAGACTGAGAGCGAAGATGAATTTACTGAGTCAGCCAATGCGGTTAAGGCAATGAAGCAGGAAGGCGCATTCTCGTTAAGCCGTGTTAAGCGTATTGCCTTTGTTTGCGATGCAGGGATGGGCTCCAGCGCGATGGGCGCAACCACCTTCCGTAAACGCCTGGAAAAAGCAGGACTGGCAATTGAAGTAAAACATTACGCGATAGAAAACGTGCCTGCGGATGCGGATATCGTTGTCACTCATGCCAGTCTGGAAGGGCGCGTGAAACGTGTGACGGATAAACCGCTGATATTGATTAATAACTATATTGGCGATCCAAAACTTGACACTTTATTTAATCAATTAACCGCCGAACATAAAAACTGATTGCAGAGGTAAAAATGAAAACCAAAGTTGCTGCTATTTATGGCAAGCGGGATGTCCGTCTGCGCGAATTTGAATTGCCAGAAATTACTGATAACGAACTTTTGGTGAGTGTAATTTCTGACAGCGTCTGTTTATCGACCTGGAAAGCGGCGTTACTCGGTAGTGAACATAAACGCGTACCCGACGATTTAGAAAATCATCCGGTCATTACCGGGCATGAATGTGCCGGGGTTATTGTCGAAGTAGGTAAAAATCTCACCGACAAATATAAAAAAGGTCAGCGTTTTGTATTGCAACCGGCGATGGGGTTACCAAGCGGATATTCAGCGGGCTACAGCTACGAATATTTTGGCGGTAACGCCACCTATATGATTATTCCCGAGATCGCCATTAACCTGGGCTGCGTATTACCGTATCACGGCTCTTATTTTGCTGCGGCGTCGCTGGCAGAGCCTATGTGCTGCATTATTGGCGCTTATCATGCCAATTATCACACCACGCAATATGTTTATGAGCATCGCATGGGCGTCAAACCTGGCGGCAATATTGCACTGCTGGCGTGTGCAGGCCCGATGGGCATTGGCGCTATCGATTATGCCATTAACGGCGGCATACAACCGTCGCGGGTGGTGGTGGTCGATATCGACGACAAACGCCTGGCGCAGGTACAGAAGCTGCTGCCGGTGGAGCTGGCAGCCAGTAAAGGCATTGAGCTGGTGTATGTGAATACCAAAGGGATGAGCGATCCTGTCCAGATGCTGCGGGGACTAACAGGAGATGCCGGGTTCGATGACATTTTTGTTTATGCGGCGGTGCCTGCTGTCGTTGAAATGGCTGATGAATTACTGGCGGAAGATGGTTGTCTGAATTTCTTCGCCGGGCCGACAGATAAAAACTTCAAAGTGCCGTTTAATTTCTACAACGTCCATTACAACAGCACGCACGTCGTCGGTACATCCGGCGGTTCAACGGACGACATGAAAGAGGCGATAGCCCTTAGCGCCACGGGGCAGTTGCAGCCGTCGTTTATGGTGACCCATATCGGTGGGCTGGATGCGGTGCCAGAAACCGTGCTCAATCTGCCGGATATCCCAGGCGGTAAAAAACTCATTTATAACGGCGTGACCATGCCGCTCACTGCCATTGCCGATTTTGCCGAAAAAGGCAAAACCGATCCGCTGTTTAAAGAGCTGGCGCGGCTGGTTGAGGAAACGCACGGCATCTGGAATGAACAGGCCGAGAAATATCTGCTGGCGCAATTTGGCGTTGATATTGGGGAGGCCGCGCAATGATGTCCCTGACGTGGCCATTATTTCGCGTTACGGAACAGGCAGCGTTAGCTGCCTGGCCGCAAACCGGCTGTGGCGACAAAAATAAAATTGATGGCCTGGCGGTCACCGCGATGCGCCAGGCATTAAACGACGTCGCTTTTCGTGGACGAGTGGTTATCGGCGAAGGAGAAATTGACCATGCGCCGATGCTGTGGATTGGCGAAGAGGTGGGCAAAGGCGACGGGCCAGAAGTCGATATCGCGGTTGACCCGATTGAAGGCACGCGGATGGTGGCGATGGGGCAGAGCAATGCGCTGGCGGTCATGGCCTTCGCCCCACGAGGTAGCCTGCTACACGCGCCCGATATGTATATGAAAAAGCTGGTTGTTAATCGACTGGCTGCCGGGGCGATTGATCTGTCTTTGCCTCTGGCGGACAACTTGCGCAACGTGGCGAAAGCGTTAGGCAAACCGCTGGACAAGCTGCGCATGGTTACGCTGGATAAACCGCGCCTGAGTGCCGCGATTGAAGAGGCAACACAGCTGGGCGTGAAGGTTTTTGCCCTGCCGGATGGCGATGTTGCCGCCAGCGTGCTGACCTGCTGGCAGGATAATCCTTACGATGTGATGTACACCATCGGCGGTGCGCCAGAAGGCGTGATTTCTGCCTGTGCCGTTAAAGCATTAGGCGGGGATATGCAGGCCGAGCTGATTGACTTTTGTCAGGCTAAAGGGGATTACACGGAAAATCGGCAGATTGCAGAGCAGGAGCGCAAGCGTTGCAAGGTGACGTTAACCGTGTGTACTCGCTCGACGAACTGGTGAGGGGGAACGATATCCTCTTTAGCGCTACGGGCGTGACGGGCGGCGAGTTGGTGAACGGTATCCAACAAACGGCGAATGGGGTGCGGACGCAGACATTACTGATCGGCGGCGCGGACCAAACGTGTAATATAATAGACTCCCTGCATTGATGGTGATCTATCGGAAGACGAATGGCGACGCTGACAGAAGATGATGTGCTTGAGCAACTGGATGCACAGGACAATTTATTGTCATTTATGAAAACTGCGCATGCCATTTTGCTCCAGGGGATACGCCAGTTTCTGCCGTCGCTGTTTGTCGATAACGATGAAGAGATCGTGGAATATGCAGTGAAGCCGTTGCTCGCCCAAAGTGGCCCGCTTGATGATATTGATGTTGCGCTGCGTTTGATTTATGCGCTGGGGAAGATGGATAAATGGCTGTACGCCGATATCACGCACTTTTCCCAGTTCTGGCATTACCTGAACGAACAGGATGAAACGCCCGGATTTACCGATGATATAACCTGGGATTTTATCAGCAATGTCAACAGTATAACTCGCAATGCGACTCTCTATGACGCGTTGAAAGCGATGAAGTTCGCCGATTTCGCCGTCTGGTCAGAGGCGCGTTTTAGCGGGATGGTCAAAACGGCGCTGACGCTGGCAGTAACGACAACTTTAAAGGAATTAACGCCGTGAAAATCGAACTGACGGTGAATGGACTAAAGGTACAGGCGCAGTACTCTGATGATGAAATTGAGAATGTTCATAAACCGCTGCTGCGTATGCTGGCGGCCTTACAGGCGGTAAATCTGCAGCGACGTACGGTGGTTTTTCTTTGCGCTCCGCCGGGGACGGGTAAATCTACATTAACTACCTTCTGGGAATATCTCGCGCAACAAGACCCTGAATTACCCACTATCCAGACGCTGCCGATGGATGGTTTTCACCATTACAATAGCTGGCTGGATGCGCATCAATTACGCCCCTTCAAAGGTGCACCAGAGACATTCGACGTTGCGAAACTGGCGGAAAATCTGTGCCAGGTCGTGGAAGGGGATTGTACGTGGCCGCAGTACGATCGACAAAAACATGATCCGGTAGAAGATGCGTTGCACGTTACCGCACCAATAATCATCGTCGAAGGAAACTGGTTGTTGCTGGATGATGAGAAGTGGCGCCAGCTTGCGCAATTTTGTGATTTTTCGATCTTTATCAACGCGCCCGCAGCTGCATTGCGTGAACGGCTGGTGGGGCGCAAGCTGGCGGGAGGGTTATCGCTGGCAGACGCAGAAGCTTTTTATGACCGTACCGACGGGCCGAATGTTCGCCGGGTGCTTGAAGAGAGCCTGCCTGCAAATTTGACCTTAATGATGACCGCTACGGGTGAATATCGTCTGGTGGATTAACGTTCCTGATTACACCGCCTTCCAGTCGCACCACACGAGAGAAATGACGCCGGGTAAATGCGGCGTCATGACTGATTGCTACGACGCTTGTGCCTTGCTGGCGGCACTTTTCCAGCCAGCTTTCAAACACGCTCAACCAATTTTCGTCAAAATCCCGACTCGGCTCGTCCAGTAGCAATAGTGGCGGAGTGAGTGCTTCCAGGCAGGCGACGGCGACCATCCGTCGCTGCGCACTGTGCAGATCTAACGGATGCGCACTGGCAACATCTGCTAACTGACAGCATTGCAGGGCAGCATTGGTACGTTGAGTGATTTCATCCGCCGGGCATTTTTGCAGTTTCAAACCAAATGCGATCTCGTCGGCGACGGTGCTGTGAAAAAGCTGGTTTTCCGCTTCCTGAAACAGTACGCCAATCTTTGCCGCGCGCTGGCGGTTTTTCAGGTTTTTCATCGCCTGTTGTTGCAGCATAACCGTACCGGCTGTGGGCGTAAGAAGACCTGCCATTATCCGCAACAGCGTCGATTTTCCCGCGCCATTGTCGCCGGTCAGTGCCAACCATTCACCTTGTTTGAGTTGCAGAGAAATGTCGAAAAGACAATCCGTTACTGCACCTGGCCAGCGATAAGTTACCTGATTTAACGTTAACATAATGGCTGGATCGCTCCGTTTTGCAGGTGCCACGCCTGCTGGCAGTAGTTCAGGAAAGGCGTGCGATGACGTTCAAAAAGAATAATCAGCGAACCACGTTCAAACGCCCAGTGTTGTAAGCGCTGCAACAGCATTTCGCTGGCCTGCGGCGTCAGGCGGCTAAAGGCTTCATCAAGAATTAAGAGCTTTGGCTGCATCGCGATGGCGCAGGCAACGACCACGCGCTGTGTCTCTCCACCGGAGTGTGTTGTCGGGTGACGATGGCGCAACGGCTGGCACTCGGTCAGAGTCAGGGCGGCATCAATCCGCGCCATAATCTCTTCTTCAGCAAGACACAGATTTTCTGGCCCAAAGGCAACTTCTTCTTCCACGCTAAAGGTACAGCCGGAGAGCTGCAAATAGGGTGATTGCTGAACGAGCTGGATGGTGGCGGATTGCTCATTAAGCGGGATCTGTCCAATGGGCGTACCGAGAAGCGTCCCCGTGCCGGCTATCTCTCCTGGCAGAAAGTCCGGATACCAGCCCGCCATCAGCTGTGCCAGCGTACTTTTGCCACTGCCGTTGTCACCAAAGATCGCGACCATCCCCGGTTTGGCATAGTGAAAGTCATAACAGAACGGAGGATTTGTTGAGTGTGTCGGGCAATAGCGAAACTGTTCTAACGTAACCATAGCCACGCTCCGAATTCTGCCAGCATCAGCAAGATCATGGTGTAACGCGCTACGCGTTGTAGGGTGCTATCGGCTGGTGCCCATAACGTTGTTCGTCGGTTGTGGATCCGAAATGCCCGCATATCCAGCGCCGCACCACGGACAGCAAGATCGTTTAGCGCATTGTGTGTTAGCGGAATAATTAACGCGGGCATCGCACGTAAACGCTGATACCAGCCCTCATCCAGCGGCACGCCGCGGGCGCGCTGCGCCTCATGAATAATCGCTAATTGCCGTTTTAACTGCTCAACGACCAACAACGGCCCGGCGAACAGATAAGCGACGCCCGGCGGCAGTCGAGAAGCAAACAAAGCGCGGATAAAACGTTGCACGGGGACGAATTGCATCCACAACTGCGAGGTTGAAACAATCGCCAGAATCCGCAACCAAAGCGTAATGGCATACGTCCAACGTTCCGGCGAACGCGGCGTGCCGCTAAGCCATTCTGTTAGCCAGCCACCGTGTACCAGCCACAGCCCGGCTCCCAGCGAGAACATCAGCCAGGAGACATATTTTGCCCGCCGTCGCGTGGCCTTTAACGCGACAAGGCAGAAAAAGGTCGCCGCGCTATAGACTGGCAATATTGTCTGTGTGGGCAGGATAAGCGTGGTGCAGGCCGCCAGCGCCCACAGCGTTAAGGATGTAAACGGATGCATTTAGCGCACGGCTGCCATTGCCGGAAAATGCCGCGTGGTGCGAATCGGCAGTTGTCGGAGCAAAAGCCAGACAATCACCGCCGTGAGAATTTTGTCGACCAGGTTCGCGCCCATTACCGTTATCGCCACCGACTCCACCAGGTTTTGCCCCATCGAGTGCATCCAGGCAACGAACAAATCGGCCCCGCTTCCTGTCACGCCGCCGAACAGCGCAGTACGCAGCGGTACAGCGACGACCGTTACCGCAAGCGTAATAATCACGCCGCTGACAACGACTTTTGGCAGAGTGCGAAACCAACCCGCCCGCGCCAGCCAACCGGCGACCAGGCCGATGACCATCGCGACGGGCGCAAATGCGGCGGTGATCGGGTCAGTTAGCAATCCCCAGAGTAAATTGGTCAGTAAGCCGGTCAACATGCCAATAACCGGGCCAAGTAGTACCGCGCTAATGAGCGTACCGATTGAGTCGAGAAAAATAGGTAATTTAACCATGCTGGCCAGTTGCCCGCCGATCATATTGATGGCGATAGATATAACGATCAACACCAGTGCCTGACTGGAAAAGTGGCGACGCGCCATAAGAAAACCTCTCTGCAAATAGTTATTTAACGGGGGAAATATGCAACTCGTCGTAACCAGAAAGCGCGCAAGGTTGGCGGCTAAACGCCAGTTCCTCAAGGCTGCCGATCACCAGTTCAAGCGTGGTGCGTACGGTACAGCCGGGCATCATATGACCGCCAAGCATCGCGCCGCGTGGGTCAGAAACGCAGAGATGAAGATGCTCGCCAGTGTGTTCCAGCGTGCCGTTCAGTGCGATCACTTCGAACTTACCGCTTAGTAGGGCCGTGTTTTCTTGCCCGGCATAGCGTAGGGCGACGTCAGTCAGACTGCCGGTACAACCGGCAATCCATGCGGCGTGGAGTTGTTGTTGCTGCGCGAAGGCGCGTAATTGGGAGAGAACTTCCTGCCCGGGGAGCAGGCGCAGCGCGTAAAAGCGTGCGGAGGAAGAATATGGGTAGGGCAATGTCATCATTGGAGTACTCCGAAACTCGGACGTATTGCGGATAATATCGACGCTGCATCAGTCATATTCTGATATAAGTCAGGGTTTGTGACGGCACAACGAAAAGATTTTGCTACGCTTATTCGTGATTCTGCAAAGTGGAATAAATTCCAACGCATCAGGCCGGAAAACGTGACGCAAGTCAGATAATTGTCTTCTTTGACTGGACAATCATTCCTTTTATTCCATGTTTCGCTTATCCTAGCTGAAGCGTTTCAGTCGATTAAATGTTCGACAATTAACCAATCAGTCGCAGTTTGCGACAGGTAAGGTTTCCCCGAACGATTTGCTGGATTACTCTGTCTGGCAAATTTGCTCAGGGAAAGCCTTGCAGGAGATCTATGACCGTACGCGTAGCGATAAATGGCTTCGGTCGCATCGGGCGTAATGTGGTTCGTGCTTTGTATGAATCAGGACGCCGTGCGGAAATTACCGTGGTGGCAATCAACGAACTGGCGGATGCTGCGGGCATGGCGCATTTGTTGAAATATGACACCAGTCATGGCCGTTTTGCATGGGAAGTCCGTGAGGAACGTGATCAACTTTTTGTTGGTGATGATGCCATCCGCGTATTGCATGAACGTTCACTGCAATCGCTTCCCTGGCGTGAACTAGGCGTTGATGTTGTTCTCGACTGCACCGGCGTATACGGCACCCGCGAGCATGGCGAAGCGCACATTGCCGCCGGGGCCAAAAAAGTGCTCTTTTCACATCCTGGCAGTAACGATCTCGACGCGACCGTTGTTTACGGCGTCAATCAGGATCAACTTCGTGCGGAACACCGCATCGTTTCTAACGCTTCCTGTACCACGAATTGCATAATTCCTGTCATCAAATTGTTGGATGATGCGTACGGTATTGAGACCGGCACTGTGACTACAATTCACTCCGCCATGCACGATCAACAGGTTATTGATGCATACCATCCTGACCTGCGCCGCACCCGGGCAGCCAGCCAGTCGATCATTCCGGTCGATACCAAACTGGCCGCCGGTATCACACGATTTTTTCCGCAATTTAATGATCGCTTTGAAGCGATTGCGGTACGTGTGCCAACCATAAATGTGACGGCAATCGATTTAAGCGTGACGGTGAAGAAACCTGTAAAAGCCAATGAAGTCAACCTGTTGCTGCAAAAAGCAGCACAAGGTGCATTTCATGGTATAGTTGACTATACGGAATTACCGTTGGTCTCTGTAGATTTTAACCACGATCCGCACAGTGCCATTGTCGATGGCACCCAAACCCGGGTCAGTGGCGCACACCTGATCAAAACGTTGGTCTGGTGCGATAACGAATGGGGCTTTGCTAACCGAATGCTCGACACGACGTTAGCTATGGCTACTGTTGCTTTCAGGTAAGACGCAAGCAGCGTCTGCAAAACTTTTAGAATCAACGAGAGGATTCACCATGTCTGTAATTAAGATGACCGATCTGGATCTTGCTGGGAAACGTGTATTTATCCGTGCGGATCTGAACGTACCAGTAAAAGACGGGAAAGTAACCAGCGACGCGCGTATCCGTGCTTCTCTGCCAACCATCGAACTGGCCCTGAAACAAGGCGCAAAAGTGATGGTAACTTCCCACCTGGGTCGTCCTACCGAAGGCGAGTACAATGAAGAATTCTCTCTGCTGCCGGTTGTTAACTACCTGAAAGACAAACTGTCTAACCCGGTTCGTCTGGTTAAAGATTACCTCGACGGCGTTGACGTTGCTGAAGGTGAACTGGTTGTTCTGGAAAACGTTCGCTTCAACAAAGGCGAGAAGAAAGACGACGAAACCCTGTCCAAAAAATACGCTGCACTGTGTGACGTGTTCGTAATGGACGCATTCGGTACTGCTCACCGCGCGCAGGCTTCTACTCACGGTATCGCCAAATTCGCTGACGTTGCGTGCGCAGGCCCGCTGCTGGCAGCTGAACTGGACGCGCTGGGTAAAGCACTGAAAGAACCTGCTCGCCCGATGGTGGCTATCGTTGGTGGTTCTAAAGTATCTACCAAACTGACCGTTCTGGACTCTCTGTCTAAAATCGCTGACCAGCTGATTGTTGGTGGTGGTATCGCTAACACCTTTATCGCGGCACAAGGCCACGATGTGGGTAAATCCCTGTACGAAGCTGACCTGGTTGACGAAGCAAAACGTCTGCTGACCACCTGCAACATCCCGGTTCCGTCTGATGTTCGCGTAGCGACTGAGTTCTCTGAAACCGCTCCGGCTACTCTGAAATCTGTTAACGATGTGAAAGCTGACGAGCAGATCCTGGATATCGGTGATGCTTCCGCTCAGGAACTGGCTGAAATCCTGAAGAATGCGAAAACCATTCTGTGGAACGGTCCGGTTGGCGTGTTCGAATTCCCGAACTTCCGCAAAGGTACTGAAATCGTGGCTAACGCTATCGCAGACAGCGAAGCGTTCTCCATCGCTGGCGGCGGCGACACTCTGGCAGCAATCGACCTGTTCGGCATTGCTGACAAAATCTCCTACATCTCCACTGGCGGCGGCGCATTCCTCGAATTCGTGGAAGGTAAAGTACTGCCTGCAGTAGCGATGCTCGAAGAGCGCGCTAAGAAGTAAAAAATCACAGGGCAGGGAAACCTGCCCTTGTTGCAGCGCGCTTTTAAAGCACGCACTTTTTCATACTCTAAATAATTCGAGTTGCAGCACAGCAACTTGAGGTATGGCGAGTATAAGGCCCGACGATACAGGACAAGAGACATGTCTAAGATTTTTGATTTCGTAAAACCTGGCGTAATCACTGGTGATGACGTACAGAAAGTTTTCCAGGTAGCAAAAGAAAACAACTTCGCACTGCCAGCAGTAAACTGCGTCGGTACTGACTCCATCAACGCCGTACTGGAAACCGCTGCTAAAGTTAAAGCGCCGGTTATCGTTCAGTTCTCCAACGGTGGTGCTTCCTTTATCGCTGGTAAAGGCGTGAAATCTGACGTTCCGCAGGGCGCTGCTATCCTGGGTGCGATCTCTGGTGCGCATCACGTTCATCAGATGGCTGAACATTATGGTGTTCCGGTTATCCTGCATACCGACCACTGCGCGAAGAAACTGCTGCCGTGGATCGACGGTCTGCTGGACGCGGGTGAAAAACACTTCGCTGCTACCGGTAAGCCGCTGTTCTCTTCTCACATGATCGACCTGTCTGAAGAATCTCTGCAAGAGAACATCGAAATCTGCTCTAAATACCTGGAGCGCATGTCCAAAATCGGCATGACTCTGGAAATCGAACTGGGTTGCACCGGTGGTGAAGAAGACGGCGTGGACAACAGCCACATGGACGCTTCTGCACTGTACACCCAGCCGGAAGACGTTGATTACGCATACACCGAGCTGAGCAAAATCAGCCCGCGTTTCACCATCGCAGCGTCCTTCGGTAACGTACACGGTGTTTACAAGCCGGGTAACGTTGTTCTGACCCCGACCATCCTGCGTGATTCTCAGGAATATGTTTCTAAGAAACACAATCTGCCGCACAACAGCCTGAACTTCGTATTCCACGGTGGTTCCGGTTCTACTGCTCAGGAAATCAAAGACTCCGTAAGCTACGGTGTAGTTAAAATGAACATCGATACCGACACCCAATGGGCGACCTGGGAAGGTGTTCTGAACTACTACAAAGCGAACGAAGCTTACCTGCAGGGCCAGCTGGGCAACCCGAAAGGCGAAGATCAGCCGAACAAGAAATACTACGATCCGCGCGTATGGCTGCGTGCCGGTCAGACTTCGATGATCGCTCGTCTGGAAAAAGCATTCCAGGAACTGAACGCGATCGACGTTCTGTAAGATATTCCTTTCTGCTTATCTCAAGGCCCGCTCTGCGGGTCTTTTTTTCGCCAAAAGCAAAATTGCCTGATGCGCTACGCTTATCAGGCCTACACGTATCCTGCAATATATTGAATTTACAGATTTCTGTAGACCGAATAAGGCGTTCACGCCGCATCCGGCATGACAAAGCGCACATTGTCATCTGTCTGAGGCCCGCTCTGCGGGTCTTTTTTTCGCCAAAAGCAAAATTGCCTGATGCGCTACGCTTATCAGGCCTACACGTATCCTGCAATATATTGAATTTGCAGGTTTTTGTAGGCCGAATAAGGCGTTCACGCCGCATCCGGCATGACAAAGCGCACATTGTCATCTGTCTGAGGCCCGCTCTGCGGACCTTTTTTCGCCAAAAGCAAGGTGATGTACTTAAGAAATCTGTGATCTATTTGGCAAAATTATGCTTTATTGTTTACCCTTGTCAGACTGCCCGTCGTAAGGCGGCGGAGTATGTTTCTCCAATTTAAGTCAGTTGAAAAGGAATATTGAATGGAAGATTTGAAAGTTGTCGATAGCATAAACGGCGCAGGATCCTGGTTGGTAAATAACCAGGCGCTGTTGCTGAGTTATGCTGTAAACATCGTGGCGGCACTCGCGATCATCATCGTTGGTTTGATTATCGCGCGGATGATTTCCAACGCGGTGAATCGCCTGATGATCTCCCGTAACATAGATGCCACCGTTGCTGATTTTCTTTCTGCATTAATCCGTTACGCAATTATCGCCTTTACGTTAATTGCAGCACTGGGCCGCGTGGGCGTACAAACCGCATCGGTCATTGCCGTACTCGGTGCCGCAGGTTTAGCTGTAGGTCTGGCCTTGCAGGGTTCACTGTCTAACTTGGCTGCTGGCGTTTTGCTGGTTATGTTCCGCCCGTTCCGTGCAGGAGAATATGTTGACCTCGGCGGCGTTGCTGGTACTGTGCAGAGTGTGCAGATTTTCTCCACCACCATGCGTACCGCAGACGGTAAAATAATTGTTATTCCGAACGGTAAAATTATTGCCGGTAATATTATTAACTTCTCTCGTGAGCCAGCGCGCCGTAACGAATTTATTATTGGCGTAGCGTATGATTCTGATATCGATCAGGTTAAGCAGATCCTGACCGATATTATTCAGTCCGAAGATCGTATTTTAAAAGATCGTGAAATTACCGTACGCCTGAACGAACTTGGCGCATCGTCGATTAATTTTGTCGTTCGGGCCTGGAGCAACAGTGGCGATCTGCAAAACGTGTACTGGGATGTGCTGGAACGTATTAAACGTGAATTTGATGCTGCTGGTATCAGTTTCCCGTATCCGCAAATGGATGTGAACTTTAAGCGGGTGAAAGAAAATAAAGAGAGCGAAGCGGTAACACGTTAATCATGTGAAGCGCCCATGAAGTTCATGGGCGCACTACCAATTTAACGCATTGTTTCATCTAGTATCTTGGCAACTTTTTGCATGACTTCCCCGGCTTTCTCCACGGCTTCATTATTTTGCTGTTCTACCCACTGAGTTTGCTCTTGCTGATAACCAATTGCTTTCTGCCAGGCGTCCAGCTCTGATTTTTTCAGATAGCGAACCTGTGCACCGTCCTGCTCAAGCGTTTTTACCATGCTGATCAGGTTGTTATCTAATGCCTTGCCCAGCGCTTTCTCGGTTGTAATGGCTGCTCGTTGAATCGCCTCACGATCTCTTTTATCAAGGTTTTCCCACGTTTGTTTATTCATTACCAGCAGATAGACATGACCAAGCCAGAGAGAAGGGGAGAGCAACACATTCGGCGCAGCACGTTCAGCATGGATGTCATATCCGCTATCAAGATTGACCATTAAGCCATCGAGTTTTCCCTCGCGGATTGCTGTCGTAATTTGCTCATTCCACGGTAAGGTTACGGTTTTTGCTCCCGTATGAGTTAAATAAGCCCGATGCCAGAAACTGGCTGTTCGCCAGGTGGTTCCCTGAAGCACAGTCAATTTATCAATGGGCCTGGTAGAGAAAAAACCTACCGGGTAGCCAAGGAAAAACTGTAAATTCACGATATTGTTACGCTCAAGTTCAGCGTTAAACTCAGGTATTTCTGCATAAACGCGATGAAAAAATTCTACCTGACTGGCTCCATGATCCGGGCCAATAGCAAAGCTCTTGAAGATTTGATGAAGCGGCAATTGTTTCGCTGTGTATTCCGGCACCACGATACCCATATCAGCTTTACTGCCATCGCTTATCGTCGCCAGTGCATCATAGCTGATGGCGGTTTCACCGTTCCAGTGTGGTTCGATTTTCAAACGCCCCTGAGATTCTTTTTCAATTTCGGCAAAAAATGTATTTTGAATTAGCTGGGTACGCATTCCGCCATAAGGTTCATGATCGGTATAGCGTAGAATTTTTTCTGCGGCAAAATTGGGTGTAGATATCAGAAGTGATCCTGATAACACAGAGAGTAAGAATGGTTTGAATATCATGTCAGTTCCTTCTGTAATTTTATTTGTCGTCATTAATATTAAAAGCTGTAAACTTTAACAACTAAAATCAAACTTCATATTTTTAAAGTCCAGCCAGGCATTACCCGCACCAAAATTATACCCGCCGAAATACTCCTCAAACTCAATATAATAAGGCGACATTTCGTTTGGTATAGACTGCACGGGCGCCATTGAACCACCGAGATGATCAAGCTGATGAGCGCTATGCCACTGGTGAGTTTCATATTTACTCTTTCCCTCTGCATCTTTAGAACAATAATGAATGGACTGATATTCCGTATTATTTCTTTCTGTGGGGCTAATTCCCGCATTAGGATCAAAAGCGCGCGGCTCGCATGAAATCGCCAGATTGAAAGCCAGTGACTGCTCAGGAATGGTGCCCATTTTACGGTATACAAAATTGCTTTCAGGCGTATCTTTTGGCCTGACGTTAGCCTGAAAATAACTAAACGCACTGCCAATAGTCAGCCATTCTGGCGTATCTTGCTGGTCGCGATAGTGGTTAGGTATAAGTTCAGGCGGCTCACAAAATGGGCCGTTGAACTCGTGCTGGGTGAGTAAAATTACCGCATAAGAACAGCCTAATATATCTTCCATCCGAAATAGCCGTGGATGTCGCTGCTTTTCTGCCTGCCAGAAAACATAAAGGTCTGGATCTTTGGGTGGGATGCAGGATTCAAAATTCTCAAACACATCCAATATTTCTTCCGTACAGGGTGTTCCGCCATCGTTGTGCTCGGGCGCAACAGCAAAGAAAGATAACGCGACAATTTCTGGCCCATAAATCCGATAATCTTCCGGCAACAGCAGGGTAAATCCATGATTCAGTGGGAAACCATTATTTGGATCCAGAGGCCACTGTTCGGGCGTTATGCCTGGCGGTAGGCCAAAGCACCAACCTTGTTGGCGCGGCATATTTTCGTGGATAGGGTAGGGGAGAAGAGTGAGATCATAGGCTTGCATAGTGTTAGTCCTTTACAACGCTAGCAGGAAAGAGAGCCATAACGCCGTTTATGTTATGGGGAATGATGAGATCTTTATCCTAAAATCAGTTACCGAATAGAATTATTTATTTTTTTATTAAAATTATTTATATGCTATTAGCATTATAAATTTTATCTAATAACAATCCCGCGCTATAGTCTCTTTATCAGATAATTAGTTCGGAATGTTCAACGTGTTTTCTTATTATTTTCAAGGTCTTGCACTTGGTGCTGCTATGATTCTGCCGCTTGGCCCGCAAAATGCTTTTGTGATGAATCAGGGCATCCGTCGTCAGTACCACATTATGATTGCTTTGCTCTGCGCGATAAGCGATTTGGTCCTGATTTGTGCCGGGATTTTTGGTGGTAGCGCGTTATTGATGCAGTCACCGTGGTTGCTGGCGCTGGTGACCTGGGGCGGTGTGGCCTTCTTGCTGTGGTATGGCTTTGGTGCTTTTAAAACGGCGATGAGCAGCAATATTGAGCTGGTTAGTGCTGAAGTGATGAAGCAGGGACGTTGGAAAATTATTGCCACTATGCTGGCGGTAACCTGGCTGAATCCGCATGTTTACCTGGATACCTTTGTGGTATTGGGCAGTCTGGGCGGGCAACTTGAGCCAGATCCCAAACGTTGGTTTGCGCTCGGGACGATCAGTGCCTCTTTCCTGTGGTTTTTTGGTCTGGCGTTATTAGCCGCCTGGCTGGCGCCGCGTTTGCGTACCGCCAAAGCGCAGCGCATTATCAATCTCGTGGTGGGCTGCGTTATGTGGATTATCGCCCTACAACTGGCGAAAGAGGGTGTTGCTCATGCACAAGCCTTGTTCAGTTAGGCGCTATCTGATGGAAAAATAAAACAGAGACGCTAAGCTTGCCTCCAGAGGTCCTGAATTTTGGGCAAGTCAATTAACACGGAGAGACTAACGTGAAGTTCAAAGTTATCGCCCTGGCGGCATTGATGGGTTTCAGCGGGATGGCTGTGCAGGCCAATGAACTACCGGATGGTCCGCACATTGTCACTTCAGGAACGGCAAGCGTTGATGCGGTGCCAGATATCGCTATTCTTGCTATTGAAGTTAACGTGACGGCGAAGGATGCCGCTTCTGCCAAGAAGCAGGCGGATGAGCGTGTCGCGCAATATATTTCTTTCCTTGAACTCAATCAGATCGCGAAAAAAGATATCAGTTCCGCGAATTTGCGTACCCAGCCAGACTACGATTACCAGGATGGTAAAAGTATCCTGAAAGGCTATCGTGCCGTGAGAACGGTGGAAGTCACGCTTCGTCAGTTAGACAAACTGAATTCCTTGCTGGATGGCGCGCTGAAGGCCGGACTCAACGAAATTCGTTCTGTGTCGTTGGGCGTGGCACAGCCAGATGCCTATAAAGACAAAGCGCGTAAGGCAGCGATTGATAACGCGATTCATCAGGCTCAGGAGCTGGCGAACGGCTTTAATCGCAAACTGGGGCCGGTATATAGCGTGCGCTACCATGTTTCCAATTATCAGCCCAGCCCAATGGTACGCATGATGAAAGCCGATGCCGCACCGGTTTCCGCCCAGGAAACTTACGAGCAGGCCGCTATTCAGTTTGATGATCAGGTCGATGTGGTCTTCCAGTTAGAACCAGTGGATCAACAACCCGCTAAAACACCTGCCGCACAATAATACTTGTAGCCCGACTCATTTGTCGGGCTAATGTCTTTATCTGATATCGCCTCTTTTTTCTGTAATTTTCTGTAAAACCATGACGCAAGCACCTATCTTTGCTTGCGATTTCATTAAGGATTAACTTACTGAAACGGTTAAGCGGACAGGGATGTTTGGAGGAAGCGGCGATGGATATTTTTATTTCGAAAAAGATGCGCAATTTTATTTTATTAGCGCAAACCAATAATATTGCCCGAGCGGCAGAAAAGTTACATATGACTGCTTCGCCGTTCGGCAAAAGTATTGCCGCGCTAGAGGAGCAAATTGGTTATACATTATTTACCCGTAAAGATAATAACATCAGCCTTAATAAAGCCGGGCAGGAGCTTTATCAAAAGCTTTTCCCGGTTTACCAACGGCTTTCTGCTATCGATAATGAAATTCATAATTCTGGACGTCGTTCTCGTGAAATTGTGATTGGTATCGATAATACCTATCCGACGATTATTTTTGATCAGTTAATTAGCCTGGGTGATAAGTACGAAGGCGTGACGGCCCAGCCGGTTGAATTCAGCGAAAATGAGGTTATCGACAATCTCTTCTATCGTCAGCTTGATTTTATTATCTCTCCGCAGCATGTTTCCGCTCGTGTACACGGGTTGGATAATCTAACAATGAGTGAACTGCCGCCGCTGCGACTGGGGTTTCTCGTTTCTCGCCGTTATGAAGAGCGTCAGGAGCAGGAGTTATTACAGGAGTTGCCCTGGTTACAGATGCGCTTTCAAAACCGTGCTAATTATGAAGCGATGATAGATGCGAACATGCGCCCTTGTGGGATCAATCCAACAATTATTTATCGCCCATACAGTTTTATGGCCAAAATCAGCGCCGTTGAGCACGGACATTTTCTTACGGTGATCCCACATTTTGCATGGCGGCTGGTGAACCCAGCTACGTTGAAATATTTTGATGCACCGCATACGCCAATGTATATGCAGGAATACCTTTATTCACTGAAAAATCATCGCTATACCGCCACGCTGCTACAGCAAATTGCTGAAGATCGTGACGGTACGAGCGATTAACCCAGCATTGAGCCCGTTTCGATCAAATTACGATGCAGATCGAAAACATGGCTAAGATCGTGGTGAATATGCCCGCCGGGTGCATTCTCCAGATAGCGATGCAGATAGTCACGGTACATCGGATGTGCGCAGTTATCGATGATAGTGCGCGCGCGCTGAAGTGGAGAGAGGCCACGTAAGTCGGCGATCCCTTGTTCTGTGATGATCACTTTCACGCTGTGTTCGCTGTGATCAACATGGCTGCACATAGGCACGACGGTTGAGATCTTGCCTTCTTTAGCAATCGACGGTGCCATAAAGATCGACAGATACGCGTTGCGTTCAAAATCACCGCTACCGCCGATACCATTCATTAAATTAACGCCGACTACGTGCGTGGAGTTGGCGTGTCCGTAAATATCAAACTCGAGGCCGACATTCAGAGCGATAACACCAAGGCGGCGGATAATTTCTGGGTTATTGGAAATCTCTTGCGGACGTAACACAATGCGACTGGCGAAGTAATCCATATTGGCGTAAATCTTGCGCAGTGAATCGGCAGAAATTGTCAGACTGGAGGCGCTGGCCCCGGTAATTTTGCCGGTTTCCAGAAGATGAACCACAGACTCCTGTAACACTTCCGAATACATCATAAACGGAGGAATTTCCGGGTTTTCCCCCAGACGCGCCATTACCGCATTATTGATGTTGCCTACCCCGCTTTGCAGTGGCAGAAATTCCCGTGGAATACGCCCCTGCGCCATTTCACGCAACAAGAAGGTGACCACATTGTCGGCGATTTGCTGGCACATAGGATTTTGTTTATCCAGCGAGTTGCCTGCATCAGGTAAGTTGGTTTCCACGACGGCGACAATTTTTTTCGGATCGATTTGTACATAGCGGGTACCGACGCGATCCATCGCATGGAAGATCGACACGCTATTGCGCCGCGGTGGTGCGCCAGGAGTCACAATATCCGCCAGTTCGGCGACGCGCGGATCGTGATAATGATTGAGTTCAATGATCACTTTCTTTGCGCGCAGCAACCAAGTCGGGGCATTACCGATCCCACTGGTTAACCAGACGCGCCCATCCGGAGCGAGGGCTGAGGCTTCAATTACCGCAACATCGATGTCGCCGAAAAAGCCGTAGTTGACCATTTGCGCAACTTCGCTCAAATGCAGATCAACAAAACTAACCGATCCCTGATTGATCTTTTTACGCAATCCCGATGATGTCTGGTATGGTGCGCGCCATGAAACGGCGTCAGCTTCAGAGAGTATGTCATCGGCGGCGGCGCTAATCGACGCTCCGGTCAGCAGGCGAATTTGATACGGTTTTTTCGCCTCATGTTGTTCATTGGCGCGACGGGCAATGGCAACAGGAAGAGCCTTGGGCGAACCCGCAGGGGTAAAACCACTGAATGCCACCATATCGTTGTGCTGGATAATTTCCGCCGCTTCATCGGCGGTCATCCTTGTCCGGGTAATATTCATCCTTTGCTCCTTAGTTCGTGGATCATTAATGACCGACGAAATTAGGTTTACGTTTTTCCAGGAAGGCGTTCATACCTTCCTGATAATCTTCGCTGTCATAAACCGCCCGGCGCATCCCTTGAATACGCTCAAATTCATCTGAATTCATAGTGTGCGCTTCACCCAACACGCGCAGCTCTTCCTTGATTACTGCAATGGCTAACGGTGCTTTTTCGGAAATGTGGTGAGCCATTTGTAAGGTGAAATCTTCCAGTTCATCGGCCTCAACAACGTGGTTAAGAATGCCAACAGCCAGCGCGCGTTGGGCGGTGATTGGCGAAGCGGTAAAAATCAGCTCTTTGACAATGTGGAAGCCCGCGTCGCGAGTCAGGTTGTGGATCCCCACCAGGTTATACGGTACGCCCAGGTTGACTGGCGTCATTGAGAAGGTAGAGGTACTGGCGGCGATGATCAGATCAGAACTCATGATCATTTCAAATGCGCCACCCCAGACGCTACCTTCGACCATCGAAATTACTGGTTTGGGGCATTTTTGGATCACGCGGGTAATTTGACGTAGCGGATCATCGTAAGAGAGCGGATCGCGACCTCCTGACGGTAACTCATGAATGTCGTGACCTGCGGAAAAGACTTTGGAACCACTTGGGGCGCGCAGAATGATGCAGCGGATTTCTGGACGATTGAGATCATTTAATGCCTGAATCAGGTCATCAATAAAGACTTTACTTAACGCATTGAGTTTGCGGGCATAGTTAAACTCAATGACCGCCACTTTGTTGATGATGGCTACATTAACATACTGATAAGACATAAAAATTCCCTTAATTAAAATATTGAGTCTGGATAAAATCACTGAGCTGCCGCAAACCTGTGCGCGGCGAGAGCATATTATTTTTGACCGCTAATAGCGTTTGGCTGTAATAGCGATCGAAAACTTTATTAGTGAACAGGTGGTGCAGCACCTCTTCTTCGGTCTGTTTACGCAGCCATTCCACCGATTGTTGTTGCCGCACCTGTTGTAAACGACCGCTGGTAGTCAGTGCGGTTTTGAAATCGATAATTGCGCGCCATATCTCATCGATACCGCATTTTTCTAGTGCACTACAGGTGAGGACCTGTGGCTGCCATTCGTCATATTTGCGGCGCAGAATATGCAGAGCGCTTTCGTACATATGGCGGGTAATGGCGACATTCGTGTGGTTATCACCATCATCTTTGTTGATGACAATCAGATCTGCCATCTCCATCAAACCCTTTTTAATGCCCTGGAGATCATCGCCGCCACCGGCAATCTGTAGCGAGATAAAGCAGTCCACCATGCGGGCGACTTCCGTTTCTGACTGCCCGACGCCGACGGTTTCAACGATCACCACGTCATAACCCGCCGCTTCACATAACAGCATTAACTCCCGCGCCCGCTGGCTGGCGCCGCCAAGGTGACCAGATGACGGAACCGGGCGAATAAACGCTGCATCGGCACGCGCCAGTTCGGTCATACGAGTCTTATCCCCAAGGATGCTGCCACCTGTCACTGGGCTGCTGGGATCGACGGCAATCACTGCGACCTTAAGCCCCTGGCGAATCAGTAACATGCCAAAGGCTTCAAGAAAGGTACTTTTTCCTGCTCCTGGCGTGCCGGTAACGCCCAGTCGCAGGGCGTTACCACAAAACGGCATGATGGCATCAAGCAGTTGAGTGCTGAGTGCCTGATGGCGAGGGTGACGGCTCTCAACCAGCGTCATGGCCTGGGCGAGCGTGGCTCGCTCACCCAGACGTAGGCGTCGAATGCTGTCTGCCAGCGTGGCTTCGTTAATCATGATGTTGGCTAATCCGGTTCAGCACATCACGCACGCTGTCGAGCATGGGAGTACCAGGACCGTAAATCGCCGCCACGCCACGCTCTTGCAGGAAGGCATAATCTTGCGGCGGAATAACGCCACCGGCGACCACGCAAATATCTTCGCGCCCCCATTTTTTCAGGGCTTCAACCAGTTCCGGGATCAGCGTTTTATGTCCTGCTGCAAGCGAGGATGCGCCCACCACATGAACGTCGTTTTCCACTGCCAGGCGGGCGATCTCTTCCGGCGTGGAGAACATGGGACTCAAATCAACGTCGAAACCAAGATCGGAATAGGCGCTGGCAATGACTTTCGCTCCGCGATCGTGTCCATCTTGTCCCATTTTGGCGATCAGAATGCGCGGGCGACGACCATTGTCGGCAAGGAACAGCTCCGTTTGCGCAACAATGGCATCAAACTCGAAGGCTGATTTTTCCGACTGATGATAGCTTTGCGCAATGACGCCGGTAACACACTGGCTCGGTACCAGATAACGGTCAAAAGCGGCTTCCAGCGCATCGGATATTTCACCCAGCGTCGCGCGAACGCGAGCCGCATTAACAGCGGCAGCCAGCAGGTTTTCGTTATGCTGCGCAGCGTGAGTCAGAACGTTCAACGCGGCGGTTACGGCGGCATCATCACGGGTGGCGCGAATGCGTTCCAGCGAAGCAATTTGCTCGTTACGCACCATCACGTTGTCGATTTCAAGGACATCAGTTTCATCTTCGTGATCCAGTTTGTACTTGTTGACGCCGACGATCACGCGTTTGCCCTGGTCGATCAACGACTGTTCACGAGCAGACGCTTCTTCGATCATCCTTTTTGGCAGACCTGCTTCGATCGCCTTCGCCATGCCTCCGGCTTCGTCGATCTGATCAATGATGGCTCTGGCCTGTTTCACGATCTGATCGGTTAGTGACTCAACGTAATAAGAACCGGCCAGCGGATCGACGGTGCGACAGAGTTCAGACTCTTCCTGAATAATGATCTGGGTGTTACGGGCAATACGAGCCGAAAAATCGGTCGGCAAACCAAGCGCTTCATCAAAGGCATTTGTATGCAGCGACTGGGTTCCGCCAAGGGTAGCTGCCAACGCTTCAATGGTGGTGCGGATAACGTTGTTATACGGATCCTGTTCGGTGAGACTCCAGCCGGAGGTTTGACAGTGGGTGCGTAGCGCCAGCGATTTCGGATCTTTAGCACCAAACCCGCTTACTGCTTCGCTCCAGAGATAGCGTGCGGCGCGCAGCATGGCGACGTTCATAAACAGGTCCATGCCGATACCAAAGAAGAACGACAGGCGCGGGGCGAAGTCATCAATTTTTAAGCCAGCAGAGAGAGCTGCTTTGATGTACTCAATCCCATCGGCGAGAGTAAACGCCACCTGTTGCACACAGTTCGCACCGGCTTCGCCCATGTGGTAGCCGCTGATACTAATGGTATTGAAGCGCGGCATATTGCCTGAACACCAGGCGATAATGTCAGCGATAATGCGCATAGAAGGTTTCGGTGGGTAAATATAGGTATTGCGGCAGAGGTACTCTTTGAGGATATCGTTCTGAATTGTACCCGTCAGTTTATCGGGGGGAACGCCTTGCTCTTCTGCCGCCACGATATAAAAGGCCATCACTGGCAGGACTGCGCCGTTCATGGTCATCGAAACCGACATTTTATCCAGCGGGATTTGGTCGAAGAGCACTTTCATATCTTCTACGGTGTCGATAGCGACGCCCGCTTTGCCAACATCGCCCGCCACACGCGGGTTATCGGAGTCGTAGCCACGGTGGGTGGCAAGGTCAAACGCCACGGAAAGACCTTTTTGCCCAGCAGCCAGGTTACGGCGATAAAAAGCGTTGGACTCTTTGGCTGTCGAGAAACCGGCATACTGACGGATGGTCCACGGTTGGGCGGTATACATGGTGGCGCGGGGACCACGAACGTAAGGCGGCAAGCCAGGAAGGGTACCGGTCACTTCCAGATTGTCGAGATCGGCTTCGGTATACAGTGGCTTGATGGCGATCCCTTCCGCCGTTTGCTGAACCAGTGAGTCGACGGTTTTCTCCCGACGGCTCAACTCCTTGTTGGCAAGCTGTTGCCACTCTTGCACGTTTGACATTATTTGCTCCATAAAACGCAATAAAAATGAGGGTGTTTGCGCTTACGGTGAGCTTTTTATACGGGTTTGTCGCCAGCAAAAAAAATGGAATGGGGCGTCGTTTTTTGCCGTGTGAGATTTGTCTGTTTTGTGACGTTATTCAAAGAATAAAAAAGAAAAAAAGAAAAACGCCTGATATGTGCTATCAGGCGTTAACTGATTGATTAATCCTGACGAAGCACTTTGTGACCATAGTCGAGCAAAGCATCAGTGACTTTACGCATCATGCGGCTTTCTGGGGCAAAGCGATGCCAGTAAAGCATTCGCCGTTGGAACAGCCCGGGCGTCAGATCAATCAACTCTCCGCTGGCCAATTCTTTTTCAATTTGCAGGTGTGGGATCATACAGCAGGTTGTACCCTGGCGAGCGAGCTGCACGAAGGCTTCGGACGAGTTAACGATATGGCACGGTACGCTACCTGGCGGCAGATCGAAGTTTTGCTGCAAAAATGCCTGGTGCATATCGTCAAGATGGTCAAACGCGACTACTGGTGCTTTGAGCAGCGCAGAACGGCTTACTCCGTTGGGGAAGTATTTCTCGGCAAACGGTTTGGAGCTGACGAACAGATAGTCGAGCGCGCCAAGTTTATCGACCAGGCAACTGGGCAGCGCCTGATGCTGAATACTCACCGCGCCGACCACTTCACCTCGACGCAGACGCTCCTGGGTGCGAGTTTCATCTTCCACCTGTAAGTTCAGGCGAATAGGCGAATCAGCCAGTACAGGAGCCAGTGCCGGAAGCAACCAGGTTGCCAGACTGTCGGCGTTGACTGCCAGCGAGAGCAGTAGTGGGGTGGAACCGGTTTGTTCATCGCCAAGCCACTCTTCTTCCAGCAGCTCGACCTGGCGAAGCAGTGCCAGTAATTTTTGTCCTTGTTCTGTCGGGCGCGGGGGAACTGTTCGCACCAACAGCGGCTGCCCGAACATATTTTCCAGTTGCTTAATGCGCTGTGAGACGGCTGATTGCGTAATGCACAACTTTTGTGCCGCGCGCTCAAATCCTCGTTCACGTATCACCGCATCCAGTGCCTGTAATGTCCTGTAGTCCGGGCGTTTCATTTCTCTAACCTGCTCCTCAAATATTCTCATGCCGAACTATGACATAATTTTGCTTTGGTTACAGAGTATTTAACGCATACAAAAGCGGTCATAGTGGACATTTTGGTTGGCAATACCGTGCTTTCTAAGCCTTTGTGAAGTACCCAGGCCGTGTGTTGTAAAGGTTGGTTTATCGGCCAATAATCCCATTGCGTCTGCGCGGGAGAACGGAGAGTTGGTGCAACGGTTTATGCAGTGGAGCTGAATATCAGGCCCCTTGTCTATCTTTTTCCTGAAGAGCAACATTGCCCGTTATTTTATGGATGAGTTAACCACGCGGCTTGCCAACGGGGTCTGAATCGCTTTTTTTGTATATAATGCGTGTGAAATTTCATACCACAGGCGAAACGATCATGACGCAGGATGAATTGAAAAAAGCAGTAGGATGGGCGGCACTTCAGTATGTTCAGCCCGGCACCATTGTTGGTGTAGGTACAGGTTCCACCGCCGCACACTTTATTGACGCGCTCGGTACAATGAAAGGCCAGATTGAAGGGGCCGTTTCCAGTTCAGATGCTTCCACTGAAAAACTGAAAAGCCTCGGCATTCACGTTTTTGATCTCAATGAAGTCGACAGCCTTGGCATCTACGTTGATGGCGCAGATGAAATCAACGGCCACATGCAAATGATCAAAGGCGGCGGCGCGGCGCTGACTCGTGAAAAAATCATTGCTTCGGTTGCGGAAAAATTTATCTGTATTGCAGATGCTTCCAAGCAGGTTGATATTCTGGGCAAATTCCCGCTGCCAGTAGAAGTTATCCCGATGGCACGTAGTGCAGTGGCGCGCCAGCTGGTGAAACTGGGCGGTCGTCCGGAATACCGTCAGGGCGTGGTGACCGATAATGGCAACGTGATCCTCGACGTCCACGGCATGGAAATCCTTGACCCGATCGCGATGGAAAACGCTATAAATGCGATTCCTGGCGTGGTGACCGTTGGCTTGTTTGCTAACCGTGGCGCGGACGTTGCGCTGATCGGCACACCTGACGGTGTCAAAACCATTGTGAAATGATCTGACGGGGGAACCTCCCCCGTTAAAAAAATTCTCTTCATTAAATTTGGTGACATGTGTCACGTTTTTACCAGGCTATTGTCGATTGCTCTAAATAAATCCTCTAAACCAGCATATTCATCCAAGAAATACCTTTGCGTGATATTTCCTCAACATCGCGACGCAAACGTTCATATTGCCGCAATATTATTTTTTGATATGTTGAAAGGCGGACGCAAATCCGCACACAACATTTCAAAGACAGGATTGGGTAAATGGCAAAGGTATCGCTGGAGAAAGACAAGATTAAGTTTCTGCTGGTAGAAGGTGTGCATCAAAAGGCGCTCGAAAGCCTTCGCGCGGCAGGTTACACCAACATCGAATTTCACAAAGGCGCGCTGGATGATGAACAATTAAAAGAATCCATCCGCGATGCCCACTTCATCGGCTTGCGATCCCGTACCCATCTGACCGAAGACGTGATCAACGCTGCTGAAAAACTGGTCGCTATTGGCTGTTTCTGCATTGGGACCAACCAGGTTGATTTGAATGCTGCGGCAAAACGCGGGATCCCGGTATTTAATGCCCCGTTTTCAAATACGCGTTCCGTTGCTGAGCTGGTGATTGGCGAACTTCTGCTGCTATTACGCGGAGTGCCGGAAGCCAACGCCAAAGCGCACCGTGGCGTATGGAACAAGCTGGCCGCAGGCTCTTTTGAAGCGCGCGGCAAAAAGCTGGGCATTATTGGTTATGGTCATATTGGTACACAACTGGGCATTCTGGCGGAATCGCTGGGGATGTATGTTTACTTCTATGATATTGAAAACAAACTGCCGTTGGGCAACGCCACTCAGGTGCAACATCTTTCCGACCTGCTGAATATGAGCGATGTAGTGAGTCTGCATGTGCCAGAGAATGCGTCTACTAAAAATATGATGGGCGCGAAAGAGATCGCGCTGATGAAGCCCGGCTCGCTACTGATTAACGCTTCGCGCGGAACGGTGGTCGATATTCCGGCGCTGTGTGACGCGCTGGCGAGCAAACATCTGGCAGGGGCCGCAATCGACGTGTTCCCGACGGAACCGGCGACTAACAGCGATCCGTTTACCTCTCCGCTGTGCGAATTCGACAACGTCCTTCTGACGCCACACATTGGCGGTTCGACTCAGGAAGCGCAGGAGAATATCGGCCTGGAAGTTGCGGGCAAATTAATCAAGTACTCTGACAATGGCTCCACACTCTCTGCGGTGAACTTCCCGGAAGTCTCGCTGCCGCTGCATGGTGGACGCCGTCTGATGCACATTCACGAAAACCGCCCGGGCGTGCTGACTGCGCTGAACAAAATATTTGCCGAGCAGGGCGTCAACATTGCCGCGCAATATCTGCAAACTTCTGCCCAGATGGGTTACGTCGTTATTGATATTGAAGCTGACGAAGACGTTGCTGAAAAAGCGTTACAGGCCATGAAAGCTATTCCGGGTACTGTTCGCGCCCGTCTGCTGTACTAATTTTCCTTCTCTGACAATCAACGGGCAGGTCACTGACTTGCCCGTTTTTTTATCCCTTTTACCGCGCTAATTACGGCATTTGCATCGCTGTGTAATCGCCTTTGCGAGCCTGCTCGAAGAAATAAATTAAAGCCAGATCAATGCGTTGTGTTTATTCAAAGAGGATTTACGATGACGGGGCAGCACAGGGCTGTAACGGTAAAGCCCTCACCGAAGCGAGGGCTTAAAGGAGAAGGGTTATGATGCGACTTGTCATCATACTGATTGTACTGTTACTGATAAGTTTGCCAGCTTATTAACAGTCAGTCTCAGGGGAGGAGCAATCCTCCCTTACCCTTACTCACTAAATTAGGTCAAAGAATCAACGATGTCAATCAGGGCGATGCAGGTGTGTCGCCCTCACCACTCCCAGATTTTCGATGGCGTAACCACCGCAGGCAGCGGGACGTCCCATTCTTCTACGGGGAGTTTTTCCACCAACTGGCAATCATGGGCATAACCTACTGGCTGCATGTTGTAGTGCTGCCAGTTTTGCAATGTCCGATCATAAAATCCACCGCCCATTCCGAGGCGTTGACCGAACTCATCAAAGGCGACCAGCGGCGTTATCAGGACGTCTAATCGGGAAAGGGGTAGCACGTCACGCACGTCCAGTTTTGGCTCGTGGATCTTCAACCTGTTCATCACCAGTTCACTCTTAGGATGGTAATTCAGGAACAGTAAATTACCGGCACTAAAGGGATGTAATACTGGAAGATACACGCGCTTACCTGCGCGCCAGAGTTGCTCTATGAGCGGCTGGGTGTCGAGTTCGCCATCAAAAGAGAGAAATACAGCGACCGTATGCGCCATCACAACAGGGGGATAACTCATCATCCGCATGGCAGCCAGCTGGCCCATTTCACGTTGTTGCTCCGGCGTTAACGCACGACGACGCTGCCGAATCATTTTACGGATTTCTTGTCGGGATAATGTCAGTGGGAGTTCTGGTAGTTGCGTCATGGCTGGTGCCAGATAAGAAGGGAATCTCCGAGATGCCGCCGCAGGCTGTAACCCTTGAACCCTTGGTTCAAGGTGAATGTGTCGTCGCAGTTTTAAGGCTTCTCGGACGGACCGAGCATGCTCACCAACCACGGAGCGCCACATTCTTGTGGTATGAAATATCGGCTCAGGGGACTGGCCCGCTTGCGAACATCTCAGAGAAATTTTGTCTTCACGGTTACTCTACCACAGTAAACCGGAAAGTGTCATTCAAAGTTTTGGTTCGTTTTTTCGGTGATGCGACCTTGTTCAAGTAACGCTTGTTCTATGGTCTGTTGCAGCATCCGAATACGCTGTTCCATACTTGCCGCGTAGTCACGAGTCTTCGCTTTTTCTTGCGCTAACTCGTAGCTGATATTCAATGCGGCAATGAAAACCAACTGTTCAGTATTTGTGACTCTAGTGCGTTCTTTCAGATCTTGCAACCGTTGGTTCAGATCGTCCGCAGCCTGATTCAACGCATCCCTTTGGTCAGGCGGGCAGTTCACACGCAGTGAACGGCCAAAAATTTGGATATCGACGGGTTGTGCAGACATGCCACCTTCCTGCTGATTGACTGCGCTGCCTTCGCCTTCAGACCTTTGGTCTGCGAAGGGGCGAAACTATAGCTACCCTGGTGCAATGAGACAAGCCCTTTTCTGGTCCACCAGGGTCCAAAGTGATAGCATATCATGAATCTTCCTCCCTTTGATGCCGAATGCTTATGTCAATACAGAACGAAATGCCTGGTTACAATGAAATGAACCAGTATCTGAACCAACAAGGGACAGGTCTGACCCCTGCTGAGATGCATGGTTTAATCAGTGGGATGATATGTGGCGGTAATGATGACAGCTCCTGGCTGCCGCTGCTTCACGACCTGACGAACGAAGGTATGGCTTTCGGGCATGAACTTGCCCAGGCATTGCGCAAAATGCACTCTGCCACCAGTGATGCCTTGCAAGATGACGGCTTCCTTTTTCAGCTTTATCTGCCTGATGGCGATGACGTTAGCGTTTTCGATCGCGCTGATGCGTTGGCAGGCTGGGTAAATCACTTCCTGCTCGGTCTTGGCGTCACTCAGCCGAAGCTGGATAAAGTGACCGGTGAAACTGGCGAAGCCATTGACGATCTGCGTAACATCGCGCAACTGGGCTACGACGAAGACGAAGATCAAGAAGAGCTGGAAATGTCGCTTGAAGAGATCATCGAGTACGTCCGTGTTGCCGCGCTGTTATGCCACGACACCTTTACTCATCCGCAACCGACCGCACCAGAAGTACAAAAACCAACTCTACACTAAAAACAAAAAACGTAAGGAGAGTGTTATGAGTGAGATATCTCAGCAGGAATTTCAGCGCCGCCGTCAGGCCCTGGTGGAGCAAATGCAACCCGGCAGCGCCGCGCTGATTTTTGCGGCACCAGAAGTGACCCGTAGCGCCGACAGCGAATACCCCTATCGTCAGAACAGCGACTTCTGGTACTTCACCGGCTTTAATGAACCGGAAGCGGTGCTGGTGTTGATTAAAAGCGATGACACTCATAACCACAGCGTTTTGTTTAACCGCGTGCGTGACCTGACAGCGGAGATCTGGTTTGGCCGTCGTTTAGGTCAGGATGCCGCGCCAGAGAAACTGGGCGTTGATCGCGCTCTGGCGTTCAGCGAAATCAATCAGCAACTTTATCAACTACTTAATGGTCTGGATGTGGTTTACCACGCCCAGGGCGAATATGCATATGCTGATGAAATCGTGAATAGTGCGCTGGAAAAACTGCGTAAAGGCTCGCGGCAAAATCTCACCGCGCCAGCAACGATGATCGACTGGCGTCCCATTGTTCATGAAATGCGCCTGTTCAAATCGCCGGAAGAGATTGCCGTACTTCGCCGCGCGGGTGAAATCACCGCCCTGGCGCATACCCGGGCGATGGAAAAATGCCGTCCGGGGATGTTCGAGTACCATCTGGAAGGCGAAATTCACCACGAATTCAACCGCCACGGTGCGCGCTATCCTTCCTATAACACCATTGTCGGCAGCGGTGAAAACGGCTGCATTCTGCATTACACCGAAAACGAGTGTGAACTGCGCGACGGCGACCTGGTGTTGATTGATGCTGGTTGTGAATATAAAGGTTACGCGGGCGATATCACCCGTACCTTCCCGGTCAACGGCAAATTCACCCAGGCCCAGCGCGAAATCTACGACATTGTGCTGGAATCTCTCGAAACCAGCTTGCGTCTGTATCGTCCGGGAACCTCCATTCAGGAAGTCACCGGGGAAGTTGTGCGTATCATGGTTAGCGGCCTGGTAAAACTCGGCATCCTCAAAGGTGAAGTCGATGAACTGATCGCTCAGAACGCACATCGTCCTTTCTTTATGCATGGCCTTAGCCACTGGTTAGGACTGGATGTCCATGATGTGGGCGTTTATGGCCAGGAGCGCTCGCGCATTCTTGAACCGGGTATGGTGCTGACCGTAGAGCCTGGTCTGTATATTGCGCCGGATGCGGATGTACCAGAACAATATCGTGGGATCGGCATTCGTATTGAAGACGACATTGTGATTACCGAAAACGGCAACGAAAACCTCACCGCCAGCGTGGTGAAAAAGCCGGAAGAAATTGAAGCGTTGATGGCAGCTGCGAGAAAGCAATGAGCGTAATCATCGTCGGTGGCGGCATGGCGGGCGCGACGCTGGCGCTGGCTATTTCCCGGTTAAGTCACGGGGCGCTGCCGGTACATTTGATTGAAGCGACCGCGCCAGAGTCACATGCTCATCCGGGCTTTGATGGGCGAGCGATTGCGCTGGCGGCGGGTACCTGCCAGCAACTGGCGCGCATTGGCGTCTGGCAATCTCTGGCTGATTGCGCAACCGCCATCACCACCGTGCATGTCAGCGATCGCGGTCATGCCGGATTCGTCACCCTCGCCGCAGAAGATTACCAACTGGCGGCGCTGGGGCAGGTTGTCGAATTGCATAATGTCGGGCAGCGGCTGTTTGCGCTGTTGCGCAAAGCACCTGGCGTAACGCTGCATTGCCCGGATCGCATTGCTAATGTTGTTCGTACCCCAGCTAACGTTGAAGTGACGCTGGAGAGTGGCGAGACGCTGACGGGCCGCGTGCTGATAGCCGCTGATGGCACCCATTCAGCGTTAGCCACTGTGTGCGGCGTTGACTGGCAGCAGGAGCCCTACGAACAACTGGCTGTGATTGCGAACGTTGCGACTTCCGTTGCGCACGAAGGCCGCGCTTTTGAACGCTTTACGCAACATGGTCCACTGGCGATGTTGCCGATGTCTGAAGGACGCTGTTCGCTGGTCTGGTGTCATCCACTGGAACGGCGCGAAGAAGTGTTGGCGTGGAGCGACGAGAAGTTTTGCCATGAACTCCAGTCTGCCTTTGGCTGGCGACTGGGGCAAATTACCCACGCCGGTAAACGCAGTGCTTATCCGCTGGCGTTAACCCGCGCCGCCAGACCGATTACCCATCGCACCGTGCTGGTGGGCAATGCGGCGCAAACCCTGCACCCGATTGCCGGGCAAGGATTTAACCTCGGTATGCGTGATGTGATGAGCCTTGCGGAAACCCTGACCCAGGCGCAGGAGCGCGCAGAAGACATTGGTGATTACGGCGTATTATGCCGTTATCAGCAGCGTCGACAGAGCGATCGCGAAGCAACCATCGGCGTCACGGACAGTCTGGTACATCTTTTTGCCAACCGTTGGGCGCCGCTGGTTGTCGGGCGCAACATCGGACTGATGACGATGGAATTATTCACCCCGGCACGCGATGTGCTGGCGCAGCGCACCCTCGGTTGGGTGGCGCGTTGAAGGCGGTTTTAAGGAATAAACAATGCAAAGTGTTGATGTAGCCATTGTTGGCGGCGGCATGGTGGGGCTGGCGGTTGCCTGCGGCTTACAGGGGAGCGGCTTACGCGTTGCCGTACTGGAGCAGCGCGTACCGGAACCTCTGGCGGCAGATGCACCACCACAACTGCGCGTTTCGGCTATCAATGCCGCCAGCGAAAAATTACTCACCCGTCTTGGCGTCTGGCAGGACATTCTCTCTCGCCGAGCCAGCTGTTATCACGGTATGGAAGTGTGGGATAAAGACAGTTTTGGTCACATCTCGTTTGACGATCAAAGCATGGGCTATAGCCATCTTGGGCATATCGTTGAAAACTCAGTGATTCATTACGCGCTGTGGAACAAAGCACAGCAGTCGTCAGATATCACCCTGCTGGCCCCCGCAGAATTACAGCAGGTCGCCTGGGGGGAAAACGAAACCTTCCTGACGCTGAAAGATGGCAGCATGTTAACGGCGCGTCTGGTAATTGGTGCGGACGGCGCTAATTCCTGGTTGCGCAACAAGGCCGATATTCCGCTGACTTTCTGGGATTATCAGCATCACGCGCTGGTGGCGACCATTCGCACGGAAGAACCGCATGATGCGGTGGCGCGGCAGGTTTTCCATGGCGAAGGCATTCTGGCCTTTTTACCGCTTAGCGATCCGCATCTTTGCTCGATTGTCTGGTCACTGTCGCCAGAGGAAGCGCAGCGGATGCAGCAGGCAGGGGAAGACGAATTTAATCGCGCGTTAAATATCGCTTTTGATAATCGCCTGGGCTTATGCAAGGTTGAGAGCGCGCGTCAGGTGTTCCCACTGACGGGGCGTTATGCGCGCCAGTTTGCCGCGCACCGTCTGGCGCTGGTGGGCGACGCCGCGCATACCATCCACCCGCTGGCGGGGCAGGGGGTAAATCTCGGCTTTATGGATGCTGCAGAGCTGATTGCTGAACTGAAACGGTTGCATCGTCAGGGTAAAGATATCGGGCAGTACATTTACCTGCGCCGCTATGAGCGTAGTCGCAAGCACAGCGCGGCGCTGATGCTGGCAGGTATGCAGGGCTTTCGCGATCTGTTTTCCGGTACCAATCCGGCGAAAAAACTGCTGCGTGATATTGGTCTGAAACTGGCCGACACGCTTCCTGGCGTTAAACCACAACTTATCCGCCAGGCAATGGGATTAAACGATTTGCCTGAATGGCTGCGTTAAAAATTTCTCCTCTGTTGTTTATTTGATACCCATCACACTTTCATCTCCCGGTTTTTTCGCCGGGAGGTTTTCCTCATTTGAAATAAACTAATTTCACCCGCAATTTCGCATTATATTTTCTAATGTCGTTAATTTTTGTTTTAGTGATTTTTGACAATTTTTTAGTTCTTAATATCGTTTTATTCAAAACGGTTTTATTAATTCGTTATGTTTGTTTGTTGGTATCGTGTTATTTGGTTTTTTGTCCTGTTGTCATTTTTGCGGTTTTTAACCATAAGCTAATGTGATGATCAATTTTTCCTTATGGTTAACCGTCTGTTTCGGTGGTAAGTTCAGGGAAAAGAGAACGATTGCGTTGGGGACCGGGAGTGGCTCCAGTGCTGGGTTTCGTGGTGACAATTTCACCACGAAAAGTTGTCAGCCCCGCTTATTCAATGAGGACAAGATGGCACAACAGACTCCTTTGTACGAACAACACACGCTTTGCGGCGCTCGCATGGTGGATTTCCACGGCTGGATGATGCCGCTGCATTACGGTTCGCAAATCGACGAACATCATGGGGTACGTACCGATGCCGGAATGTTTGATGTGTCGCATATGACCATCGTCGATCTCCGCGGCAGCCGCACCCGGGAGTTTCTGCGTTATCTGCTGGCGAACGATGTGGCGAAGCTCACCAAAAGCGGCAAAGCCCTTTACTCGGGGATGTTGAATGCCTCTGGCGGTGTGATAGATGACCTCATCGTCTACTACTTCACTGAAGATTTCTTCCGCCTCGTTGTTAACTCCGCCACCCGCGAAAAAGACCTCTCCTGGATTACCCAACACGCTGAACCTTTCGGCATCGAAATTACCGTTCGTGATGACCTTTCCATGATTGCCGTACAAGGGCCGAATGCGCAGGCAAAAGCTGCCACACTGTTTAATGATGCCCAGCGTCAGGCAGTGGAAGGGATGAAACCGTTCTTTGGCGTGCAGGCGGGCGATCTGTTTATTGCCACCACCGGTTATACCGGTGAAGCGGGTTATGAAATTGCGCTGCCCAATGAAAAAGCGGCCGATTTCTGGCGCGCGCTGGTGGAAGCGGGCGTTAAGCCATGCGGCCTGGGCGCGCGTGACACGCTGCGTCTGGAAGCGGGCATGAATCTTTATGGTCAGGAGATGGACGAAACCATTTCTCCTTTAGCCGCCAACATGGGCTGGACTATCGCCTGGGAACCGGCAGATCGTGACTTTATCGGTCGTGAAGCTCTGGAAGCGCAGCGTGAACATGGCACAGAAAAACTGGTTGGTCTGGTGATGACCGAAAAAGGCGTGCTGCGTAATGAACTGCCGGTACGTTTTACCGATGCGCAGGGCAACCAGCATGAAGGCATTATCACCAGCGGTACTTTCTCCCCGACGCTGGGTTACAGCATTGCGCTGGCACGCGTGCCGGAAGGTATTGGTGAAACAGCGATTGTGCAAATTCGCAACCGTGAAATGCCGGTTAAAGTGACGAAACCTGTTTTTGTGCGTAACGGCAAAGCCGTCGCGTGATTTACTTTTTTGGAGATTGATTGATGAGCAACGTACCAGCAGAACTGAAATACAGCAAAGAACACGAATGGCTGCGTAAAGAAGCCGACGGCACTTACACCGTTGGCATCACCGAGCACGCGCAGGAGCTGTTAGGCGATATGGTGTTTGTTGACCTGCCGGAAGTCGGCGCAACGGTTAGCGCGGGCGATGACTGCGCGGTTGCCGAATCAGTAAAAGCGGCGTCAGACATTTATGCGCCAGTAAGCGGTGAAATCGTGGCGGTAAACGACGCACTGAGCGATTCCCCGGAACTGGTGAACAGCGAACCGTATGCAGGCGGCTGGATCTTTAAAATCAAAGCCAGCGATGAAAGCGAACTGGAATCACTGCTGGATGCGACCGCATACGAAGCACTGTTAGAAGACGAGTAACGGCTTTAATCCTCTTCTGCGGGAGAGGATCAGGGTGAGGGAAATTTACGCCTCACCCTCACTCTCTTCGCAAGGAGAGAGGTTCACAATTCACTGCACGTTTCAGGAACCATCGCTCATGACACAGACGTTAAGCCAGCTTGAAAATAGCGGCGCTTTTATTGAACGCCATATCGGACCGGACGCCGCGCAACAGCAAGAAATGCTGAATGCCGTTGGCGCACAATCGTTAAACGCGCTGACCGGCCAGATTGTACCGAAAGATATTCAGCTTGCGACCCCGCCGCAGGTTGGCGCACCGGCGACCGAATACGCCGCGCTGGCGGAACTCAAGGCTATTGCCAGTCGCAATAAACGCTTCACGTCTTACATCGGCATGGGTTACACCGCCGTGCAGTTACCGCCGGTTATCCTGCGTAACATGCTGGAAAATCCGGGCTGGTATACCGCGTATACTCCGTATCAACCTGAAGTCTCGCAGGGCCGCCTTGAGGCACTGCTCAATTTCCAGCAGGTAACGCTGGATTTAACCGGGCTGGATATGGCCTCTGCTTCTCTTCTTGACGAAGCCACCGCTGCCGCCGAAGCAATGGCGATGGCGAAACGCGTCAGCAAACTGAAAAATGCCAACCGCTTCTTCGTGGCTTCCGATGTGCATCCGCAAACGCTGGATGTGGTCCGTACTCGTGCCGAAACCTTTGGTTTTGAAGTGATTGTCGATGATGCGCAAAAAGTGCTCGACCATCAGGACGTCTTCGGCGTGCTGTTACAGCAGGTTGGCACTACCGGTGAAATTCACGACTACACTGCGCTTATCAGCGAACTGAAATCACGCAAAATTGTGGTCAGCGTTGCCGCTGATATTATGGCGCTGGTGCTGTTAACTGCGCCGGGTAAACAGGGCGCGGATATTGTTTTTGGTTCGGCGCAACGCTTTGGCGTACCGATGGGTTACGGTGGCCCACACGCGGCATTCTTTGCGGCGAAAGACGAATACAAACGCTCAATGCCAGGCCGTATTATCGGTGTATCGAAAGATGCAGCTGGCAATACCGCGCTGCGCATGGCGATGCAGACTCGCGAGCAACATATTCGTCGTGAGAAAGCGAACTCCAACATTTGTACTTCCCAGGTGCTGCTGGCAAACATCGCCAGCCTGTATGCCGTTTATCACGGTCCGGTTGGCCTGAAACGTATCGCTAACCGCATTCACCGTCTGACCGATATCCTGGCGGCGGGCCTGCAACAAAAAGGTCTGAAGCTGCGCCATGCGCACTATTTCGACACTTTGTGTGTGGAAGTGGCCGACAAAGCGGGCGTCCTGGCGCGTGCCGAAGCGGCTGAAATCAACCTGCGTAGCGATATTCTGAACGCGGTGGGGATCACCCTTGATGAAACAACCACGCGCGAAAACGTAATGCAGCTTTTCAGCGTGCTGCTGGGCGATAACCACGGGCTGGAGATCGACACGCTGGACAAAGACGTGGCTCACGACAGCCGCTCTATTCAGCCTGCGATGCTGCGCGACGACGAAATCCTCACCCATCCGGTGTTTAATCGCTACCACAGCGAAACCGAAATGATGCGCTATATGCACTCGCTGGAGCGTAAAGATCTGGCGCTGAATCAGGCGATGATCCCGCTGGGTTCCTGCACCATGAAACTGAACGCCGCCGCCGAGATGATCCCAATCACCTGGCCGGAATTTGCAGAACTGCACCCGTTCTGCCCGCCGGAACAGGCCGAAGGTTATCAGCAGATGATTGCGCAGCTGGCTGACTGGCTGGTGAAACTGACCGGTTACGACGCCGTCTGTATGCAGCCGAACTCTGGCGCACAGGGCGAATACGCGGGCCTGCTGGCGATTCGTCATTATCATGAAAGCCGCAACGAAGGGCATCGCGATATCTGCCTGATCCCGGCTTCTGCGCACGGAACTAACCCCGCTTCTGCACATATGGCAGGAATGCAGGTGGTGGTTGTGGCGTGTGATAAAAACGGCAACATCGATCTGACTGATCTGCGCGCGAAAGCGGAACAGGCGGGCGATAACCTCTCCTGTATCATGGTGACCTATCCTTCCACCCACGGCGTGTATGAAGAAACGATCCGTGAAGTGTGTGAAGTCGTGCATCAGTTCGGCGGTCAGGTTTACCTTGATGGCGCGAACATGAACGCCCAGGTTGGCATCACCTCGCCGGGCTTTATTGGCGCGGACGTTTCGCACCTTAACCTGCATAAAACCTTCTGCATTCCGCACGGCGGTGGCGGCCCTGGTATGGGACCGATCGGCGTGAAAGCGCATCTGGCACCGTTTGTACCGGGTCATAGCGTGGTGCAAATCGAAGGCATGTTAACCCGTCAGGGCGCGGTTTCTGCGGCACCGTTCGGTAGCGCCTCTATCCTGCCAATCAGCTGGATGTACATCCGCATGATGGGCGCAGAAGGGCTGAAAAAAGCAAGCCAGGTGGCAATTCTTAACGCCAACTATATTGCCAGCCGCCTGCAGGATGCCTTCCCGGTGCTGTATACCGGTCGCGACGGTCGCGTGGCGCACGAATGTATTCTCGATATTCGTCCGTTGAAAGACGAAACCGGCATCAGCGAGCTGGATATTGCCAAGCGCCTGATCGACTACGGTTTCCACGCGCCGACCATGTCGTTCCCGGTGGCGGGGACGCTGATGGTTGAACCGACTGAATCTGAAAGCAAAGTGGAACTGGATCGCTTTATCGACGCGATGCTGGCTATCCGCGCGGAAATCGACCAGGTGAAAGCCGGTGTCTGGCCGCTGGAAGATAACCCGCTGGTGAACGCGCCGCACATTCAGAGCGAACTGGTCGCCGAGTGGGCGCATCCGTACAGCCGTGAAGTTGCAGTATTCCCGGCAGGCGTGGCAGACAAATACTGGCCGACGGTGAAACGTCTGGATGATGTTTACGGCGACCGTAACCTGTTCTGCTCCTGCGTACCGATTAGCGAATACCAGTAATTCACTGATTCGACTATCTTCTAAAGGCGCTTCGGCGCCTTTGACACTGATGTCAAACTCAACATTGCCTGATGCACTTCGTTTATCAGGCCTACATAGTCTGTGCAATGTATTGAATTTGCACGATCTTGTAGGCAGGATAAGGCGTTCACGCCGCATCCGGCATAATAAAAGTACTTTGTCATCAATAATTTGAAAGGCGCTTTGGCGCCTTTATTTTTTGGGAAAAACAAATGGCTACAGCACTTGTGACCGGTGGCAGTCGCGGCATCGGGCGGGCAACTGCATTACTGTTGGCGCAAGAAGGGTATACGGTGGCGGTTAATTATCAACAAAACCTCCACGCGGCGCAGGAAGTGGTGAACTTAATCACGCAAGCCGGTGGCAAGGCATTTGCACTCCAGGCGGATATCAGCGACGAAAACCAGGTCGTCGCGATGTTTACAGCAATCGATCAGCACGATGAACCGCTAGCCGCGCTGGTCAATAACGCCGGGATCTTGTTTACCCAGTGCACCGTAGAAAACCTTACCGCAGAGCGAATCAACCGGGTACTTTCTACCAACGTAACGGGATATTTTCTCTGCTGCCGCGAGGCGGTAAAACGCATGGCGTTTAAAAATGGTGGCAGTGGCGGCGCTATCGTCAATGTCTCTTCGGTAGCCTCACGGTTGGGTTCGCCGGGGGAATATGTTGATTACGCGGCATCGAAAGGGGCGATTGATACGTTAACCACCGGACTATCGCTGGAAGTTGCCGCGCAGGGGATCCGCGTTAACGGCGTGCGGCCAGGGTTTATTTATACCGAAATGCACGCCAGCGGCGGTGAACCCGGACGCGTAGATCGCGTCAAGTCGAACATCCCCATGCAACGCGGTGGACAGGCGGAGGAGGTCGCGCAGGCCATCGTCTGGCTGTTAAGTGATAAAGCCTCTTATGTCACGGGAAGTTTTATCGATTTGGCGGGTGGAAAATAAAACAGGAAAGTTATCTGACCGGATGCAACGAGTATTGCATCCGGTACTTCATCGACTTAAAGCTTCTCGCCGTTGCTGGCAATTACCTCTTTGTACCAGTTAAAGCTCTTCTTACGTGAACGCGACATATCGCCAGTACCGTCGTCATGTTTATTCACATAGATAAAGCCGTAGCGTTTGCTGTACTGTCCGGTGGTGAACGACACACAGTCGATGCAGCCCCACGGGGTGTAGCCCATCAGATCTACGCCATCGTAAGTCACCGCTTTTTTCATCTCTTCGATATGGGCGCGCAGGTAATCAATGCGGTAGTCGTCGTTGATGCTGCCGTCTTCTTCCACTTTGTCGTAAGCGCCAAAACCGTTTTCGACAATAAACAGCGGCTTCTGATAACGCTCATACAATTCGCATAGTGCATAGCGCAGACCCACCGGATCAATCTGCCATCCCCAGTCCGACGCTTTAACAAATGGGTTCGGTACACTGCCTTCAAAACCAGAGATCGCATCGCCGGTGCCGCCTTCGGCCTTCACCGCGTTGGTCATGTAATAACTGAAGCCAAGATAATCGCAGGTGCCTTCGCGCAGCACATCCAGATCGCCATCTTCCATCTTGATGTTAAATCCGCGACGCTCCCACTCGTTCAACACATAGGACGGGTAATAGCCACGCAGCTGCACATCGGTAAAGACGTAGCGTTCGCGCATCGACTCCTGGGCAAACATCACATCGTCCGGGTTACAGGAGTAAGGATAGAGCGGCACCATCGCCAGCATACAGCCGACTTTCATCTCCGGGTTAATGCGACGCGCGGCTTTCACCGCCAGGGCGCTGGCGACAAACTGGTGATGCAGCACCTGATACATCGTCTCTTCCGGGTTTTCATGCTCGGTATAAACCACGCCGGAGCAGCAGTAACCGAACAGCGGCGCACGCCAGTTACGCTGGTTGTTAATTTCGTTGAAGGTCATCCAGTATTTGACTTTATGCTTATAGCGTTCAAATACCACTTCCGCGAAACGGACAAAGAAATCAACCACTTTACGGTTGGTCCAGCTACCGTATTGCTGCACCAGATGCAGCGGCATTTCAAAGTGGGAGAGGGTGATCACCGGTTCGATGTTGTATTTCAGCAGTTCATCGAACATATCATCGTAGAACTTCAGCCCTTCTTCGTTTGGCTGAGCTTCATCGCCTTTTGGAAAAATGCGTGTCCAGGCGATGGAAGTCCGAAAACATTTGAAGCCCATTTCGGCAAATAGTTTGATGTCTTCCTTGTAGTGACCATAAAAATCAACGGCTTCATGGTTCGGATAGTATTTGCCCGGCAAGACTTCTTTGGTGATTTCGCGCGGCACGCCGTGTGCGCCACCAGTCAGTACGTCACAAATACTCGGCCCTTTGCCGCCTTTGTTCCAGCCGCCTTCGACCTGATGAGCGGCTACTGCGCCGCCCCATAAGAAATCTTTCGGTAAGGTGAGTTTTTTCACTATCATAGGCTCCAAATGAGTCAATACTTACAGGAAATAGTACCATGCAGCCAAACGACATCACTTTTTTTCAACGTTTCCAGGATGACATTCTGGCTGGGCGTAAAACCATCACCATCCGCGACGAGTCTGAATCGCACTTTAAAACGGGCGATGTGCTTCGCGTCGGGCGCTTTGAAGATAACGGCTATTTTTGCACCATTGAAGTTATCGCAACTTCAACCGTAACGCTGGATACTCTCACAGAAAAACATGCACAACAGGAAAATATGACTCTGGCTGAACTGAAAACGGTCATTACCGATATCTATCCCGGTCAGACACAGTTTTATGTAATTGAATTTAAATGCCTTTAAGTTGAACTCACGCCTGTTAGTTGAAATTTGACATTTAATTTCATGATTTTTCGGAGATTACTCTCAAATCAGAATTTATTTTAGCTAACAGGTGTTCACTGGAACTATTCTCAGTTACGCTGGAGAAGTGTTCACGTGCGTGTACGTTTCTCCGGAGTAAGTTATGGTTCAGAAGCCTCTCATTAAGCAGGGATATTCGCTGGCAGAGGAAATTGCCAACAGCATCAGTCACGGCATTGGGTTGGTGTTTGGTATCGTTGGGCTGGTGTTGCTACTGGTTCAGGCGGTGGATCTTAATGCCAGCGCCACGGCGATAACCAGTTACAGCCTTTATGGCGGCAGTATGATCCTGCTGTTCCTCGCTTCGACGCTCTATCACGCAATTCCCCATCAACGGGCAAAAATGTGGCTGAAGAAATTTGACCATTGCGCAATTTACCTGTTGATTGCCGGAACCTACACGCCGTTTTTGCTGGTGGGGCTGGATTCTCCGTTAGCGCGTGGGTTGATGATTGTTATCTGGAGCCTGGCTTTGCTGGGGATTCTGTTCAAACTGACCATCGCGCACCGATTCAAAATTTTATCTCTGGTGACATATCTGGCGATGGGCTGGCTGTCGCTGGTGGTAATTTATGAAATGGCAGTTAAGCTCGCGGCGGGCAGCGTTACCTTACTGGCGGTAGGCGGAGTGGTTTACTCGCTTGGGGTGATTTTCTACGTCTGCAAACGCATCCCCTATAACCACGCCATCTGGCACGGCTTTGTGCTCGGCGGCAGTGTGTGCCATTTCCTGGCGATCTATTTGTATATTGGACAGCCGTAATGACTGTGCCTTTGTCGGCCTGAAAAGACACACAAGTGTCGCTTCAGGCATTGGAGCGCAACTGCCGGATGCGGCGTGAACGCCTTATCCAGCCTACGGGCCGCTTCCCACTTGTGAAAAAGGCACCAAGTTGAAGGCCTGATAAGACGCGCCAGCGTCGCATCAGGCAATAGATGCCCGAAGCGATACAGCGATTTACTCTTCCAGCGAATACGGCAGCGGCTCGATATGCAGTGTATTCGCATCGTCACGCACGCGGAAGATGCTGTCCGGTTCCATATCGTTATTCATGACGACCTGAACCACTACCTGACCATCTTCCAGTTTTACCGCAGCCAGCACTGTACCGGTACGACGCCAGTTTTCGCCCATTTTCAGCTCTAAGTCTTCACCAGCTGCCGGCAAACGGCTGGCGCTACCCGCCAGCAACCAGAGCGCGCGTTTGTTGGCTCCGCGGAACTTAGCTCGTGCCACCATCTCTTGCCCGGTATAGCAGCCTTTCTTAAAGCTGATACCGCCCAGCGCCTGAAGGTTAGTTGCCTGCGGGATAAACTGCCCGCTGTTAGCAGCGTCAATAACCGGGAAACCCGCTTCAATGTTTAATGCCAGCCACTGTTGGCTATTGTTCAGTTCCGCTTCACCGCGCAGTTTATCGGTCAGCATATTGGCAGTAGCTTCATCGGTTACGATCAGAAAACGTTCTGCCGGATGTTCAAACCATAGCAGTGTGGTCGCACCTTCTCTGACTACTTGTTTTTCCTTCGAAGGCATTTCTCTGAAGAGATTTTCCAGCGCGGCGCGTGCCTGAAAACCGGCAACACCGAGCAGCACGCGTTCATCGTCCGGCACGATGGTCACTTTAGAAAACACCGCATATTTTTTCAGTTCAGTCAGCTGCGAATCACGCACGCTGCGGCGTTCAATCCATGCAAAGCCGTCGCCATCGCGGAACAGACGCAAATTGCTCCACATTTTACCTTTGGCGTCGCAATGCGCGGCGAGCAAATGCTGGTCTTCTGTCATCTGGCTGACGTCTGCTGTCACCTGACCCTGCATATATTTTTCGCTGTCCGCGCCAGTAATGGTGGCAAGCGCCCAGTCATCAAGCGTCATCAGCGTCAGTGGTAAACGGGCAGAAGCCGTAGGCTGACGGGGAGGAAAAGGTGTAAAAGCCATAATGGAGTCCTGTGTAACAAACGGCGTATTAATGACTAATGGTAAAAGAGCTATGAGGCAATGCAAGTGCTTTCACTACGCGATCTGTGCCTTCTGATATGCTTTGCGAGGCGACATCCAAAAAAATGAAGCCATTGAATTGTTGCGGATTAATTTCGCGATCGCGATTGTGTTTACCGATATTCCCGCAAAAGAAGTCGAAAAACACGTTACAATAACCTGGTACTGGATTTTCGTGAGACAGGAAGAAGATGGACATTAACAACAAAGCCCGCATTCATTGGGCATGCCGCCGTGGTATGCGCGAACTCGATATTTCAATCATGCCGTTTTTCGAACATGAGTACGACAGCTTAAGTGATGACGAAAAACGCATCTTTATTCGTCTGCTGGAATGTGACGATCCGGACCTGTTCAACTGGCTGATGAATCACGGTAAACCGGCCGATGCAGAACTGGAAATGATGGTCCGACTCATCCAGACACGGAACCGGGAACGTGGTCCTGTGGCAATCTGATTTACGCGTCTCCTGGCGCGCACAGTGGCTTTCCTTGCTGATTCATGGGCTGGTTGCCGCTGTTATTTTACTCATGCCCTGGCCGCTCAGTTACACCCCGTTATGGATGGTGTTGCTTTCGCTGGTGGTGTTTGATTGCGTTCGCAGCCAGCGGCGTATTAATGCTCGTCAGGGGGAGATTCGCCTGTTGATGGACGGGCGTTTGCGTTGGCAAGGGCAGGAGTGGAGCATCGTCAAAGCGCCGTGGATGGTTAAAAGCGGCATGATGCTGCGTTTACGTTCTGACAGCGGTAAACGGCAGCATTTATGGCTGGCAGCTGACAGCATGGACGAAGCCGAATGGCGGGATTTACGGCGAATTTTGTTGCAACAAGAGACGCAAAGGTAAACATGATGGCAACGCTAATGCGCAAAGCCGTCAGTCACATCAGGCGTAATACTCTGCCATTTCGTTAAGGATTTGCTCACACCAGCTCTGAATACGCTCGTCGCTAAGGTCATACTGGTTAGTTTCATCCAGCGCCAGACCCACGAACAGCTGTCCGTCAGCAATCACCGGTTTCGGGCTGGTAAATTCATATCCTTCCGTTGGCCAGTAGCCGACGAACTTCACGCCTTTGGTCGAGAGTTTGTCATGCAGCATGCCGAGCGCATCAAGGAACCACTCGCCGTATCCCAGCTGATCGCCAAGCCCATATAACGCAACAATTTTACCGTCGAGATTCAGGTCGTCGAGCTGATCCCAGACGGCTTCCCAGTCTTCCTGGATTTCGCCAAAATCCCAGGTCGGGATACCCAGAATGAGCACATCGTACTGCTCCATTAATTTCGGGGAGTCGTCCTTGAGGTTATGTAAGGTCACCAGTTCTGGGCCGATAATATCGCGGATTTTTTCCGCCGCCATTTCGGTGTAACAGGTGCTGGAACCGTAAAAAAGACCCATATTCATAACGTAAGCTTCTCGATTCTGCTGTGGCTTTTGCGGCTAGTGTATCAGAATCGCTTTAGTCACGGCACAATAAGGCATAATGGATCAAACGAGTAACGATAAGGGGCGCAAGTGAAACAAGATCTGGCACGCATCGAGCAGTTTCTGGATGCCCTGTGGCTGGAAAAAAATCTCGCCGAAAATACGTTGAACGCATACCGTCGCGATCTGTCAATGATGGTGGAGTGGTTGCATCATCGTGGGCTGACGCTGGCAACGGCACAAAGTGACGATTTGCAGGCATTACTGGCAGAACGGCTGGAGGGCGGGTATAAAGCCACCAGTTCAGCGCGTTTGCTGAGTGCAGTGCGCCGATTGTTCCAGTATCTTTATCGCGAAAAATTTCGTGAAGACGATCCCAGTGCGCATCTGGCTTCGCCGAAATTGCCCCAGCGTTTGCCGAAAGATTTAAGCGAAGCGCAGGTTGAAAGATTATTACAGGCACCTTTAGTCGATCAGCCTCTGGAGCTTCGCGATAAAGCCATGCTCGAAGTGCTGTATGCTACCGGGCTGCGTGTCTCGGAACTGGTTGGGCTGACAATGAGCGACATTAGTCTGCGCCAGGGCGTGGTACGGGTCATTGGTAAAGGCAACAAAGAGCGTCTTGTGCCGTTAGGTGAAGAGGCGGTCTACTGGCTGGAAAACTATCTGGAACACGGGCGACCATGGCTATTGAACGGTGTGTCGATTGACGTGCTGTTTCCCAGCCAGCGCGCTCAGCAGATGACGCGCCAGACCTTTTGGCACCGCATTAAACATTATGCCGTGCTGGCGGGTATCGATAGCGAAAAGCTGTCACCGCATGTGTTGCGTCATGCCTTTGCCACTCATTTGTTAAATCATGGTGCGGACCTACGCGTGGTGCAGATGTTGTTGGGCCATAGCGATCTCTCCACCACGCAAATTTATACGCATGTCGCTACCGAGCGTCTGCGGCAACTTCATCAACAGCATCACCCACGGGCGTGATGTCTGAAAAGAACGGGAAGATTTATGAAGAAAGGTTTTATGTTGTTTACTTTGTTGGCGGCGTTTTCAGGCTTTGTTCAGGCGGATGACGCGGCAATTCAACAAACGTTAGCCAAAATGGGCATCAAAAGCAGCGATATTCAGCCCGCGCCCGTGGCTGGTATGAAGACAGTTCTGACTAACAGCGGTGTGCTGTACATCACCGATGATGGTAAACATATCATTCAGGGGCCAATGTATGACGTTAGTGGCACGGCTCCGGTCAATGTCACCAATAAGATGCTGTTAAAGCAACTGAACGCGCTTGAAAAAGATATGATTGTTTATAAAGCGCCGCAGGAAAAACACGTCATCACCGTGTTCACCGATATTACTTGTGGCTACTGCCACAAGCTGCATGAGCAGATGGCAGACTACAACGCGCTGGGGATCACCGTGCGTTATCTCGCTTTCCCGCGCCAGGGGTTGGAGAGCCAGGCTGAGCAACAAATGAAAGCCATCTGGTGTGCGAAAGATAAAAACAAAGCGTTTGATGATGTGATGGCGGGTAAAAGCGTCGCGCCAGCCAGTTGCGACGTGGATATTGCCAACCATTACGCGCTTGGCGTCCAGCTTGGCGTCAGTGGTACTCCGGCAATTGTGCTGAGCAACGGTACTCTGGTGCCGGGCTACCAGCCGCCGAAAGACATGAAAGAATTCCTCGACGAACACCAGAAAATGACCAGCGGTAAATAATTCGCGTGAAACAACAGATAAAACTTCGTCGCCGTGAAATCGATGAAACGGCAGACCTGCCTGCTGATCTGCCGCCCTTGCTGCGTCGTTTATACGCCAGCCGGGGCGTGCGTAGCGCGCAGGAACTGGAACGCGGTGTTAAAGGGATGCTGCCCTGGCAGCAACTGAGCGGCGTCGAAAAGGCCGTTGAGATCCTTTACAACGCTTTTCGCGAAGGAACGCGGATAATTGTGGTCGGAGATTTCGACGCCGATGGCGCCACCAGTACCGCCCTTAGCGTGCTGGCGATGCGTTCGCTTGGCTGCGCCAACATCGACTTCCTGGTGCCGAACCGTTTTGAAGACGGTTATGGCTTAAGTCCGGAAGTGGTTGAGCAAGCGCATGCCCGTGGCGCGCAGTTGATTGTGACGGTGGATAACGGCATTTCCTCTCACGCGGGCGTTGAACACGCTCGCACGCTGGGCATTCCGGTTATTGTTACCGATCACCATTTGCCGGGCGATACGTTACCCGCGGCGGAAGCCATTATTAACCCTAACTTGCGTGACTGCGGCTTTCCATCGAAGTCACTGGCAGGCGTAGGCGTCGCATTTTATCTGATGCTGGCGCTGCGCACCTTTTTGCGCGATCAGGGCTGGTTTGATGACCGTGGCATTGCAATCCCTAATCTGGCGGAATTGCTGGATCTGGTGGCGCTCGGGACGGTGGCGGACGTGGTGCCGCTGGATGCGAATAACCGTATCCTGACCTGGCAGGGCATGAGCCGAATCCGCGCCGGGAAGTGCCGCCCAGGGATTAAAGCGCTGCTGGAAGTGGCAAACCGCGATCCGCAAAAACTCGCCGCCAGCGATTTAGGTTTTGCGCTGGGGCCACGTCTCAATGCTGCCGGGCGACTGGATGATATGTCCGTCGGTGTGGCGCTGTTGCTGTGCGATAACATCGGCGAAGCACGTGTGCTGGCAAATGAACTCGATGCGCTAAACCAGACGCGCAAAGAGATTGAACAGGGAATGCAGGTTGAGGCGCTGACTCTGTGCGAGAAACTGGAGCGAAGTCGCGACACGCTGCCCGGCGGGCTGGCAATGTATCATCCTGAATGGCATCAGGGCGTTGTCGGTATTCTGGCTTCGCGCATCAAAGAGCGTTTTCACCGTCCGGTTATCGCCTTTGCGCCTGCGGGTGATGGTACGCTGAAAGGTTCTGGACGCTCCATTCAGGGGCTGCATATGCGCGATGCGCTGGAGCGCTTAGACACGCTCTATCCGGGCATGATGCTCAAGTTTGGCGGCCATGCGATGGCGGCAGGCCTGTCGCTGGAAGAGGATAAATTCGAACTCTTTCAACAACGGTTTGGCGAACTGGTTACTGAGTGGCTGGACCCCGCATTATTACAGGGTGAAGTCGTCTCCGACGGCCCGTTAAGCGCTGAAGAGATGACCATGGAAGTGGCGCAGCTGCTACGTGATGCTGGCCCGTGGGGGCAGATGTTCCCGGAACCACTGTTTGATGGCCATTTCCGCCTGCTGCAACAGCGGTTGGTAGGCGAGCGTCATTTGAAGGTGATGGTCGAACCGGTCGGCGGCGGTCCACTGCTGGATGGTATTGCTTTTAATGTCGATACCGCCCTCTGGCCGGATAACGGCGTGCGCGAAGTGCAACTGGCTTACAAGCTCGATATTAACGAGTTTCGCGGCAACCGCAGCCTGCAAATTATCATCGACAATATCTGGCCAATTTAGCGTCATCTTCTCTATAAAAAAGAGCGTGGATTCGGTACAATCCCGCTCTTATCACCGCATTTTGACTAGCTCAATAAAAGAAATCAGACCATGTTTGAAATTAATCCGGTAAATAATCGCATTCAGGACCTCACGGAACGCTCCGACGTTCTTAGGGGGTATCTTTGACTATGACGCCAAGAAAGAGCGTCTGGAAGAAGTAAACGCCGAGCTGGAACAGCCGGATGTCTGGAACGAACCCGAACGCGCACAGGCGCTGGGTAAAGAGCGTTCCTCCCTCGAAGCCGTTGTCGACACCCTCGACCAAATGAAACAGGGGCTGGAAGATGTTTCTGGTCTGCTGGAACTGGCTGTAGAAGCTGACGACGAAGAAACCTTTAACGAAGCCGTTGCTGAACTCGACGCCCTGGAAGAAAAACTGGCGCAGCTTGAGTTCCGCCGTATGTTCTCTGGCGAATATGACAGCGCCGACTGCTACCTCGATATTCAGGCGGGGTCTGGCGGTACGGAAGCGCAAGACTGGGCGAGCATGCTTGAGCGTATGTATCTGCGCTGGGCGGAATCGCGCGGTTTCAAAACTGAAATCATCGAAGAGTCGGAAGGTGAAGTGGCGGGTATTAAATCCGTGACTATCAAAATCTCCGGCGATTACGCTTACGGCTGGCTGCGTACAGAAACCGGCGTTCACCGCCTGGTGCGTAAGAGCCCGTTTGACTCCGGCGGTCGTCGCCACACGTCGTTCAGCTCCGCGTTTGTTTACCCGGAAGTTGATGATGATATTGATATCGAAATCAACCCGGCGGATCTGCGCATTGACGTTTATCGCGCGTCCGGCGCGGGTGGCCAGCACGTTAACCGTACCGAATCTGCGGTGCGTATTACTCACATCCCGACCGGGATCGTGACCCAGTGCCAGAACGACCGTTCCCAGCACAAGAACAAAGACCAGGCCATGAAGCAGATGAAAGCGAAGCTTTATGAACTGGAGATGCAGAAGAAGAATGCCGAGAAACAGGCGATGGAAGACACCAAGTCCGACATCGGCTGGGGCAGCCAGATTCGTTCTTATGTCCTTGATGACTCCCGCATTAAAGATCTGCGCACTGGGGTAGAAACCCGCAACACGCAGGCCGTGCTGGACGGCAGTCTGGATCAATTTATCGAAGCAAGTTTGAAAGCAGGGTTATGAGGAACCAACATGTCTGAACAAAACGCACAGGGCGCTGACGCGGTAGTCGATCTTAACAATGAACTGAAAACGCGTCGTGAGAAGCTGGCGAACCTGCGCGAGCAGGGGATTGCCTTCCCGAACGATTTCCGTCGCGATCATACCTCTGACCAATTGCACGCAGAATTCGACGGTAAAGAGAACGAAGAACTGGAAGCGCTGAACATCGAAGTTGCCGTTGCTGGCCGCATGATGACCCGCCGTATTATGGGTAAAGCGTCTTTCGTTACCCTGCAGGACGTTGGCGGTCGCATTCAGCTGTACGTTGCCCGTGACGATCTGCCGGAAGGCGTTTACAACGAGCAGTTCAAAAAATGGGACCTCGGCGACATCCTCGGCGCGAAAGGTAAGCTGTTCAAAACCAAAACCGGCGAACTGTCTATCCACTGTACCGAGCTGCGTCTGCTGACCAAAGCACTGCGTCCGCTGCCGGATAAATTCCACGGCTTGCAGGATCAGGAAGCGCGCTATCGTCAGCGTTATTTGGATCTCATCTCTAACGATGAATCCCGTAACACCTTTAAAGTGCGTTCGCAAATTCTGTCCGGTATTCGCCAGTTCATGGTGAACCGCGGCTTTATGGAAGTTGAAACGCCGATGATGCAGGTGATCCCTGGCGGTGCCGCTGCGCGTCCGTTCATCACCCACCATAACGCGCTGGATCTCGACATGTACCTGCGTATCGCGCCGGAACTGTACCTCAAGCGTCTGGTGGTCGGTGGCTTCGAGCGTGTATTCGAAATCAACCGTAACTTCCGTAACGAAGGTATTTCCGTACGTCATAACCCAGAGTTCACCATGATGGAACTCTACATGGCTTACGCGGATTACAAAGATCTGATCGAGCTGACCGAATCGCTGTTCCGTACTCTGGCACAGGATATTCTCGGTAAGACGGAAGTGACCTACGGCGACGTGACGCTGGACTTCGGTAAACCGTTCGAAAAACTGACCATGCGTGAAGCGATCAAGAAATATCGCCCGGAAACCGACATGGCGGATCTGGACAACTTCGACTCTGCAAAAGCGATTGCTGAATCTATCGGCATCCATGTTGAGAAGAGCTGGGGTCTGGGCCGTATCGTTACCGAGATCTTCGAAGAAGTGGCAGAAGCACATCTGATTCAGCCGACCTTCATTACTGAATATCCGGCAGAAGTTTCTCCGCTGGCGCGTCGTAACGACGTTAACCCGGAAATCACTGACCGCTTTGAGTTCTTTATCGGTGGTCGTGAAATCGGTAACGGCTTTAGCGAGCTGAACGATGCAGAAGATCAGGCGCAGCGCTTCCTGGATCAGGTTGCCGCGAAAGATGCAGGCGACGACGAAGCAATGTTCTACGACGAAGATTACGTCACCGCACTGGAACATGGTTTGCCGCCGACAGCAGGTCTGGGTATTGGTATCGACCGTATGGTTATGCTGTTCACCAACAGCCATACCATCCGCGACGTTATTCTGTTCCCGGCGATGCGTCCGGTAAAATAAGCATTACGTTATGCTCACAACCCCGGCAAATGTCGGGGTTATGACTTTTGGCAAATGCAAAATTGCCTGATGCGCTACGCTTATCAGGCCTACATCGCCTCTGCAATATATTGCATTTTCACGATTTTGTAGGCCAGATAAGGCGTTCACGCTGCATCAGGCATAAAACAGCGAGCACATTGTCAGCAATCTGTTACCTCGGCAACCGTCGGAGTTTTTTATTTAATCTGGGTAAATACAGATAATCGTTTTCTGGCTTCGTGATTTGCCGCCTGCATCACCATCCACGGACTAAATGCCCACGGCGTAGCATCAATAGCGCGTAAAACATCTGATAAATCACACCATTGATAATCCATCACTTCATCACCGTTGGGCTGTAACGCGCTGGTAATTCGTGCGGCAAAGACTGGACACATTTCATTTTCGACAATGCCATTCGGGTCAGTGGCGCGATAGTGGAAGTCTGGATAAACCGATTCGGGTGACGTTATTTCCACGCCCAGTTCATAGCGGCAACGGCGGATTACCGCCTCTTCATTGCTTTCGCCCAGTTGCGGATGACCGCACACCGAGTTAGTCCACACGCCTGGCCACGCTTTTTTGCTTAGTGCGCGGCGGGTAACCAGCAGTTGTCCCTTAGCATTAAATAGCCAGCAGGAGAACGCGAGATGTAAGGGGGTGTCTGCCGTGTGTGCGGCATATTTTTCCAGCGTACCCGAGGGGACTCCCTGTGCATTCAGTAAAATGACGTGTTCCGTTTGCATAATTTCTCACATGTAATTCTAATCACTCGTCATTATAGATAACTGAAGAGTCAAATGATTAACCAAGTGAGTGTTTATCGGCATCCGCCCGTTTTGAGCGGATGCTGACAGAGAAAGGTCATTTAAAAAATCAGCATCATATATTTGAAGCGACTTTCAATAGCCATTGCCACGCAGTCAGAAATGACAGGAATGGAGATCATTAAGAGTAATAACAGACTGAATATAGTGCGTATTAATAGGTTCATATCATTCACCATGCTCATTTTTCTTTAGCTTGCGCATCAAAAGCCACATACGCACTGTTCTGACTTTTAAATCTTTATCAGAGACAGATTCCTTCACCAGATCGGCATGATGCTGATAACCATTGAAAAAGACGTTCAGCACAACGGCGCTAAGGGTTGCGAGCATAATGCCGCTATGCAGCAACGGTTGCAGTACGGCCGGTAACTTAGAAAAGAAATCATGAGAAAGCGTCGGGGTCATACCCACGCCAAGGCTAATAGCCACGATATACAGGTTGTAGCGGTTGGTGGTGTAGTTACAGCGCGACAGAATGCGGATCCCCGTCGCCAGCACCATACCGAACATTACTAATCCTGCACCGCCTAGTACAAATTGCGGAATGGAAGCCACCAGCACCGCCATTTTGGGCACCATCCCGAACATGATTAATATAATCCCGGAAGAGATACACACCCAGCGACTGTGAACGCGCGTCACGCTGACCAGGCCAACGTTTTGCGAAAAGGAAGTATGCGGGAAGCTGTTAAACGTGCCGCCAATCATTGTCCCTATGCCATCTACGCGTAGCCCGCGAATAATGTCTTGCGAAGAAAGTTTTCTACCGACAATTTCCCCCAATGCCAGGAACATCCCCATCGACTCAATAAATACGATGATTAACACTGCGGTCATGGTCAGAATGGAAACGGGATCGAAAATCGGCATACCAAACGACATCGGCGTAACAATCGCAAACCATGAAGCATCATGTAGCCCGGATAAATTGACTTCATTCATCATCCACGAAAGTAAAAAGCCAAATACAATCCCCAGTAATACGGCGACGTTGGACATAAATCCTTTCGCATAGCGAGTAATGAGCAAGATAAAAATTAAGACGGCAAAGGAGATACCTAAATAAACGGGATTACCATATTGCGGATTCCCTTTACCTCCGGCGGCCCAGTCAATACCCACCTGAATGATGCTAAGCCCGATAGAAGTAATAACCACACCGGTAACCAGTGGCGGAAATAAAGGCATCAAGCGACCGATAAGTGGCGCTAATAATGTGGTGATAAAACCCGCGGCGATAGTGGCACCAAAAATCCCCAGCAGGCCGATATCCGGGTTCATCCCAATGGCAATCATTGGCGTTACAGCCGCAAAAGTCACCGACATAATCACCGGCAGGCGAATCCCCATAAAGCGACCAATGCCGATACATTGCAATAATGTGACGATACCGCAGCAAAAGAGATCGGAGCTAATCAGCATTGCGATAGCTTCTTTCGAGAGTCCGAGTCTGTCACCAATCATCAGTGGGACGGCGACTGCGCCCGCGTACATAACAAGGACGTGTTGCAGACCGAGTATGATCAGCTTTCCTGGTGATAATATGCGGTCCACCTCATCCGTTGGGCGGTCTTGCCCTGAAGATGAGGGAATTTGAGAATCTATGGCGCTCATCAGTCTTTCTCCTTTCGCTCGCCAGAGTAAAAAGCAACCGTTTACGTTCACTAAAACTCTTTAATGACATGCTCGTGGGATGCCAGTTTTCACAAGGAGGGGACGTTACAAGATGGAAATGCGGGGGCAATCACATAATCGGGATTAAACCGAGAAAATGAGAATAAAAATAGACAATGAAATTATCTTTAATTTTCTCATATTGATATTTCATTAATCATTCTGGCATGTCGCACTCTCGTATTTAATACTTTTTATCCGAATGGCATTTTTTTGAACGGCGATGTTTAAATCTTGAAAACGGCACAGATTGAGGGGCGATAATTTGATATCTCTCACAAAATTATAATTAAAACTGACTCGTTTCCTCATATACGCCCGTTTATTGCATTGCGACATTTGAGAAGACATAACTCATCAAATGAAAGGGATGCAAATGAACAAGTTTATTGCTGCTGATGCTGCGGAATGTATAGGCTGTCATGCCTGTGAAATTGCCTGTGCGGTGGCTCATAATCAAGAAAACTGGCCGCAGAGTCATGGTGATTTTCGACCCCGTATCCACGTTGTTGGGAAAGGTCTGGCTGCAAATCCAGTGGCTTGCCATCATTGCAACAATGCCCCCTGCGTTACGGCTTGCCCGGTAAATGCCCTGACTTTTCAGCCCGATAGCGTGCAACTGGATGAACAAAAATGCATTGGTTGTAAAAGATGCGCAATCGCTTGCCCCTTTGGGGTAATTGAGATGGTCGATGCTATTGCGCAGAAATGTGACCTTTGTAACCAGCGCAATTCCGGCGTGCAAGCCTGTATTGAAGTCTGCCCAACCCAGGCGTTGCGGCTGATGGATGAGAACGGCTTGCAGCAGATGAAAACGCTGCGACAGCGCAGAACGGCGGAGGGAAAAGCATCGGAAAAACCACAATCATCGCGTCGCGAGGCATTGCTCCCTGTCACTCCACGCAAAGGGGCGGATAAAGTTACAGCAAGCGAGCGGAAGACCCACTTTGGCGAAATTTATTGCGGCCTTGATCAAAAACAAGCGGCGTATGAAAGCGACCGTTGTGTCTATTGCGCCGAAAAAGCCAACTGTAACTGGCATTGCCCGCTGCATAACGCTATCCCTGATTACGTCCGCCTGGTGCAGGAAGGGAAGATTATTGAAGCGGCAGAACTCTGCCACCAGACCAGTTCATTACCGGAAATTTGCGGTAGGGTATGTCCGCAGGACCGGCTTTGTGAAGGCGCATGTACTTTAAAAGATCACTCTGGCGCAGTCTCTATCGGTAATCTGGAACGCTATATTACTGATACTGCGCTGGCGATGGGCTGGCGTCCTGATGTCAGCCAGGTTGTTCCCCGCATAGAAAAAGTGGCGGTGATTGGCGCAGGACCCGCGGGACTGGGATGTGCCGACATTCTGGCGAGGGCGGGTGTTCATGTTGATGTCTTTGATCGCCATCCAGAAATTGGCGGTATGCTGACATTTGGCATTCCTCCGTTCAAGCTCGATAAAATGGTATTAAGCCAGCGGCGGGAGATATTCACCGCAATGGGAATCGACTTTCATCTCAATTGTGAAATTGGCCGCGATATCTCTTTCAACGAATTAACGGCGGAATATGATGCTGTTTTCCTCGGCGTGGGGACTTACGGCATGATGCGTGCAGATCTGCCGCATGAAGATGCGCCGGGCGTCATTCAGGCGCTACCGTTCCTGACTGCCCATACCCGCCAGCTTATGGGACTGCCGGAGTCTGAAGAGTATCCGCTGACGGATGTTGAAGGTAAACGCGTCGTGGTTTTAGGTGGCGGCGATACGACAATGGATTGTTTGCGCACTTCCATCCGCCTCAATGCTGCCAGCGTGACCTGCGCGTATCGCCGTGATGAAGTCAGTATGCCCGGTTCGCGTAAAGAGGTAGTCAACGCGCGCGAGGAAGGCGTTGAGTTTCAGTTCAATGTTCAGCCGCAATATATTGCTTGTGACGATGATGGGCGTTTAACTGCGGTGGGCCTGATTCGTACCGCAATGGGCGAGCCGGGACCAGATGGGCGCCGTCGTCCACGTCCGGTGGCGGGCTCTGAGTTTGAACTGCCCGCCGATGTTCTGATTATGGCGTTTGGTTTTCAGGCACATGCAATGCCGTGGTTACAGGGGAGTGGAATAAAACTCGATAAATGGGGACGGATTAAAACCGGTGACGCGGGATATTTCGCTACTCAGACGCATCTGAAAAAGGTCTTTGCCGGGGGGGATGCGGTTCATGGTGCGGATCTTGTTGTCACTGCAATGGCGGTAGGACGGCAGGCGGCGCGCGATATGTTAACTATGTTTGATACGAAGGCATCGTGATGAAATCGTTAATTATCGTTAATCCGGCTGACTGTATTGGCTGCCGCACTTGTGAAGTAGCCTGTGTTGTAGCCCATCCGTCAGAGCAGACTTTAAATGCCAGCTTCTTTTTGCCTCGCTTAAAGGTGCAGCGTTTGGATCGAATTAGTGCTCCGGTGATGTGTCACCAGTGCGAAAACGCGCCTTGCGTTGGGGCCTGCCCCGTGCAGGCGCTGACGATGGGTGAGCAGGTGGTGCAGGCAAATTCTGCCCGTTGTATCGGCTGCCAGAGTTGCGTCAGCGCGTGTCCGTTTGGGATGATCACAATTCAAATGTGGCCGGGAAATGTTCGGCCAGAAATCGTGAAATGTGACCTTTGCGAACAGCGGGAAGAGGGGCCGGCTTGCGTTGCATCTTGCCCGACGCAGGCGTTGCAGTTGTTAACCGAAGGAGAACTCAGGCGAGTCCGCCAGCAGCGTATTGCTGCCAGCGGCAATAATCCACTCTGACAAAACTCCGCGCTGTATGGCGCGGAGGTTCTTCTAGATAGCCCAACCACCCGCGTAAAACGCGACCAGGGCGACAGTTATGATGACAGTACCAATATTGAGTTTGTTCCATTCGCGAGCAAAAACACGACCCACTACGAGAGTTACAAAGCCCAGCATAATGCCGGTGACGATATTACAGGTCAGGACGATAAAGACAGCGCAAACCAGGCCCGCCATCGCATCAATAAAGTCATTGAAGTCCAGTTTTGAGACGTTACTTAGCATCAGCAGGCCCACGTACATCAGTGCGGGAGCTGTGGCATAACCGGGGATCAGAAACGATAACGGTGATAAAAACAGAATCAACAGGAACAGTAAGCCAACAATAGTCGCTGTCAGACCTGTTTTGCCACCCGCTGCGGTTCCTGCAGCAGATTCGATATAGACCGCCGCAGGCGCAGCACCCACCAGCCCAGAAAATATCGAGCTGACGGAATCGCTGGTCAGGGCTTTACCACCGTTGATTATCTGGTTGTCTTTATCCAGGAGATTCGCCTGACCGGCTACTGCGCGGATGGTGCCGGTGGCATCAAATACGGCGGTCATCACCAGTGCCAGTACACTCGGGAGAACTGTTGGTTGGAGTGCACCCATAATGTCGAGGCTGAAAATTAGCGACTTACCATCTTCTCCAGTCAGGCTCGGCATCGCCACCAGACCGTGGTATTTCACCGCGGGATCAAAGATTAAGCCGATTATCGAGATGGCGATAATTACCAGTAAGATCCCTCCAGGTACGCGGCACTTCTCCAGACCAAAAATTACCGCTAATCCCAGCAAGCTCATCATCACAGGGAAAGAGGTAAATGCCCCGAGCGCTACCGGTAAACCTTCAATCGGGTTTTTGATAACCATACCAACGCCGTTAGCTGCAATCAGCAGCAGGAACAGGCCGATACCGATGCCTGTTCCGTGGGCGATACCCATTGGTAAATTGCGTAAGATCCAGGTTCGTATACCGGTTACGGAGATGGCGGTGAAGATGAGGCCCATCAGGAAGACCGCGCCCAGTGCGACAGGAACGCTAATTTGTTGTCCGAGAACCAGACTGAATGCGGTAAATGCCGTCAAGGAGATGGCGCAGCCGATCGCCATTGGCAAATTGGCCCACAATCCCATCAGCAAGGAACCGAAGCCCGCAACCAGACAGGTGGCGACAAACACCGCGGCGGGAGGAAAGCCTGCTTTACCCAGCATTCCCGGTACGACAATAACGGAGTAAACCATCGCCAGAAATGTGGTTAAGCCTGCCAGAACTTCCTGGCGAACGGTACTGCCACGAGCGGTAATCTTAAAATAGCTATCCAGCGCGCCCTGTGGCTTTGGTGCGTCCGGTGTTTGTAGGATGTCTCCAGACATAATGATGTCCTCACGAGGATGTTTAAGGTTTTATTATTAGTTGCGTTCGTACACCAGACGACCATCAACGTAGGTGCGGTAGATCGAACGGTCATCGCCCAACGTCATCATCACGAACAATTTGTCGACTAAAGAAACAGAGTTGTCATAGCGCAGCTGCTGTAGTGGTGTGGCCGTGGGTTCCATCACCACAAAATCAGCCTCTTTGCCGGGTAAAAAGTTGCCGATAAGGTCATCAAGGCCCAGAGATTTCGCGCCACCAAGGGTGGCAAGGTAAAACGCTTCATACGCGGAGAGGCGGTATCCCTGTAACTGCAATACTTTGTAGGCTTCATTCAACGTTTGCAGCATGTTGAAGGTGGTTCCGGCACCAATGTCAGTTCCCATGCCCACTTTGACTTTTTTCTTCCAGGCTTTTTGTAGGTTGAATAGACCACTGCCCAGGTAGAGGTTTGAAGTTGGGCAGAAAGCGATGCTGGATTTGGTTTCGCTGAGACGATCCCACTCTTTTTCTTCGAGATGGACGCAGTGAGCAAAGACGCAGTTTTTCCCTGTCAGCCCGTACTGATGGTAAACATCCAGATAACCATCATGTTCAGGATAGAGTGATTTCACCCAGGCAATTTCATCTTTGTTTTCACAGAGATGGGTATGTACCCACGTGTCTGGATACTCTTCTTTCAGGCGTTGTGCCATCGCCATCTGTTCAGGTGAAGATGTTGGTGCGAAGCGTGGCGTAATGGCATATAACAGACGACCATTTTTGTGCCAGCGTTCGATCAGTTCTTTGCTTTGGTGATAGCTGCTTTCGGCAGTATCGAGCAGATAATCCGGTGCGTTGCGGTCCATCATCACCTTACCGGCAATCATGCGCATATTGATATGACTGGCGGCTTCAAAAAGCGCATCAACGGATTGCGGATGGACGGTACCAAACACCAGCGCTGTGGTGGTTCCGTTACGTAAAAGCTGCTTGATGAAGAACGCCGACATTTCGCGGGCGTACTCTAAATCCTCATAACGGCGCTCAGTAGGGAAGGTGTGTTTATTCAGCCATTCCAGTAACTGCTCGCCATAGGCACCGACCATTTCACTCTGCGGATAATGGATATGCGTATCGACAAAGCCCGGTACAATCAGTTTGCCGCGATAATCACGGACGCGAATGGTGTCCGGGATTTGATGCTTGCCCTGTTCCCATTCACCAAACCATTCCACTTTCCCCTGTTTAATGAGTAATAAACCATCCTCAATAAATCGCAGCGCAGAAGCGATCTCTTCTGGATTATCGACCGTACGGATGACATCAATAAAACTGCCTCGTACTGCTTTTAACGTGTGTTCCCCTGACATCATTGACTCCTTTACTGTTAATCCATTTCTTCCACTGAGGTAATACCCGGCAGAACGTTTTCCTGTCGGTAGCCACCAGGGAGGATAATATTTAATAAAATCGCAGTTAGGCCTCCGGCACAAATAGGATTTTCAACTAATACATATATTGAGGCGGGTAATATTTTAAAAATTTCGGGGTCATAAGAAACACCAAGTCCTAAACCTAAAGAAGTGGCGACAATAAGTGTTTCACGGCGCTTTAATCCGTTGGTAATAATGATGCGGATACCCGCAATGGCAATCATGGAAAACATCAACGTCATTGCACCACCCAGAACTGCCGAGGGTATAGTGGTGAAGAAGCCACCGATCACCGGAAATAATCCGAGGATAACCAGCATTACCGCGATGGTTCGCCCGACATAACGAGAGGCGACACCGGTCATCTGAATAACACCGTTATTTTGTGCAAACGTGGTTAATGGTAGTGAACCGACGGCGGAGGCGATAACCGAAACCAGACCATCTGCCAGCACGCCGCCTTTCAGGCGTGACTGATATTCTTCTCCCTGGATAGGGCGGCGGGAAACCATTGCTGTGGCGGTGATATCCCCTACTGCTTCCAGTACACTAAGCAGATAAATGGTGCCGACCACCAGGAACTGATGGAGGTTGAAATTAAATCCGTATTTGAAAGGGTGGGGAATAGTAATGAGGGGGAGATTGCGTAAACTGCTGAAGTCCACCATGCCAAGGCATAATGAAACCGCATAACCCACGCACAAACCAATGGCGATTCCGCCCATACGTAGTAGCGGACTGCGACAACAGTTAAAGCCAATAACCACAATCAGCACCAGTAAACCAACGCCAAGGTGCTCGTAGTTGCCGAACGTGCCACTGCTCTTGGCGGCAAAACCACCGCCAAAATCAATAATGCCAACTTTAATCAGGCTTAAGCCGATCATCAGTACAACAATACCACTGACAGTGGGAGTAATTACTCTGCGTAAATAAGGAAGAATAAAAGAGGCTCCGACCACCAGAAAGGCACCAACGAAGGAGACGCCGAGGAGTGACGACATGATTAACTCTTCATGAAAACCGTCGCTTTTCATGCTGCTACCCAGCGCAATCATGACTGTCACAAATGAAAAATTGACTGACTGAATAGAGAGTAAACCTGAACCTATAATTCCATAGCGATTTACCTGCAACCAGGTACCAATACCAGAAGCGATCATCGCCATAGAAACCAGGTAGGCAGTGGTTTCTGCGGAAAGTTGTAAGGCCGCCCCCACAATTAGCGCGGGTGTTACCATTGGGACGAAAATTGCCAATAGATGAGTAATGGCACCAACGATAGCCTGATGAAAAGGAGGGCGATCCTCCAGTTCAAATATAAGGTCAGAGCCTGCATGGTTTATATCAGACATCCCTTCACTCCTTTATAAAGTAAATTTGATCATCTGAATCAGTAAAATAAATTCCCACGAATTTGGGGCGCAGGACGCCTTGAGAACGGCTTATCTCATTTTCGCAGTTACTAATTAGTTATCTTTAATACAAGGGAAACTGGCCGCCGAAGCGGCCATTTATTATTTATATTTTTTTCAGTGCGGTGAGTATTTTCTCCGGTGTGAAATGCCATTCGCGTAACCAAATGCCGCAAGCATCGTGAATGGCGGTAGCAATTGCCGGTGCTGCACCGTTCACGCCGATCTCCGATATCGATTTCGCCCCGAATGGACCAACTTTATCGTCGCTCGGTACCAGCACGGCACGGAAATCACGCGGAATGTCACCAATTTTCGGTGCGCCGTAACTGCGTAAATCACGCGTTAACGGGTGACCTTCGGCGTCATAAATGATTTCTTCGCTCATGCTGTGGCCGATAGCACGCAGGGTGGCACCGTAGATTTGTCCCAACGCTAACTCTGGATTGACCGGTGTACCGCAGTCCAGCAAGGCGTAGAATTTATCCAGGCGGATTTCACCGGTACGTGTATTGACGGCCACTTCAGCGAAGTTTGCCCCATACGGGAAGGCGAAATCAGGCGTGATGTAACTGGCTGTTCCCACCAGTGAACCAAAGCCAGTACCGGTTTCGCCTTTATGGGCAATATCCCCGAAACTGACTTCGCCTTTCTTGCCGCGAACGACACCCGGCGTTGCCAGTTGAACATCTTCCAGTGGCTCACCCAACATTTGCGCGCCGTGGAAAAGGATTTTGTCGCGTAAATTTTCCGCTGCCATACGTGCGGCGTTGCCTGAGAAGCAAGTGCCGGACGAGGCATACGCGCCTTTATCAAACAACGCATGATCGGTATCACCGGAGATAACATACACGTCCTGCGGTGGACAATGCAGCACTTCGGCCGCCAGTTTAGTGACTACAGTATCCAGACCCGTACCGATGTCGGCACCACCAGAATGGACGATAAATGTACCGTCTGATTCCAGTTTGATCATGCAGTTAGCCTGATCGATATCAGGGATACCTGATTTCTGCATAATAATGGCGACGCCACGACCCACGCACCAGTCACCTTCCTGCGCTTTAGGTGAAGACCATTGGATCATCTCACGCCCCTGACGCAGGATCTCTTCCAGTGCGCAGCTGGCAGCAGAAGGAACGGAGGTCGGCGCTTTACCTTCGCCAATTGCGCCGAGAATCTTCAGCTCTTGCCCTTCGTGTACCCGGTTACGTTCGATAATTTCCAGCTGGTCGATCTGCAACTGTTCAGCCAGTTCTGCTAATGCCATAGTGATAGCGAAGTTACCTTTCGGTGCGCCATAACCCTGATAAGCACCATTTGGGCAGATGTTGCTGTAGTAGGTGGTGACCTGGAAATCGACGTTATCGCACGGATATAACGGCAGCGACAGCGCCGGTCCGTTACACGGTACGGTGAGTGAGTGGTTGCCGTAAGGACCTGTGTTGGCGCGGAAATCCATCTTCACTGCCGTCAGGCGACCATCTTTTTTGGCCCCCAGTTTTACGGTAACTTTCGCGACGTGACGAGAGGTGTTAGCAATAAACTCTTCTTCACGGGTGTAGCGGAACAGTACCGGACGCCCGGTCACGCAGGTTGCCCAGGCGCACACTTCTTCCAGCAGGATGTCCTGTTTAGACCCAAAACCGCCGCCTACGCGTTCTTTAATGACATGAACTTTATGCTGTTTCATGCCCACGAGACGCGCAACCTGGCGACGCAGGTGCCACGGTACTTGAGTGGACGCGTGGATAACCAGACGATCGCCGTCCATGCGGGTAAAGCAGATGTGTGTTTCAGTCGGGCACTGTTGTGCCTGAGTTGAATTATAGGTTCGTTCAATGATCACATCGGCGTCGGCAAAGCCTTTGTCCATATCACCAATATGACCATGAATACTGGCGGCGATATTTTTGCGAGGGCGAGAACCGATAGGGAAGTTGATGATCATATGCTCGCCGCGCTGGGCTGCATGGCTGTTATCGTCTTCCAGAGTATCTGGCGCACCAGCAACATACACCACCGGTTCATCGTGTACGACAGGCGCATCTTCCGCCATTGCCTCGTCAATCGACATTACTGGCTTAAGCACCTCATATTCAACGTCGATGAGCTTCAGTGCTTCGAGCGCAATTTCTTCACTTTCAGCGACGACCGCAGCCACGCGATCGCCGACGTGACGCATTTTCTTGCCGAACATACGGCGGTCAAGCGGTGACGGTTCCGGTGCGCTCTGACCACCAGGTGTGTAGTAGATATCCGGGCAATTCAGGTGAGTAATAACGTGAACAACGCCCGGTAAAGCCTCGGCTTTACTGACATCCAGATGGGTAATCAGTGCGTGAGCGTGTGGGCTACGTAACATTTTTATGACGCAGGCGTCAGCGGTTACGCGGTCTTCAACATAGCAGGGTTTCGCCTGCACCATTTTGGCAGCGTCGGTTTTCGGGTAATGTTTACCAATAACTTCAAGGTCATCGCGGAAAGTCGGGGCGATATCAATCGTAGCCTGTGGGTTATTTTTACGTGCAACCGCCAGTTCAATGACCTGGTAGTATTGCTGCCAGCCAGCATCGCGGCTGAACAGGCCAGAAAGCGCGTCGTCGATCTCTTCACGGGTTGGTGTGGCGATGCGATCGAGAAGATCGGTGATAATCAGAGCCGCAGCCGGATCGTTATAACCGGACTGCACCACGCCAACATCAACCATTGCCTGTTGAACCAGACTTAATTCATTCCATTTGCCTAAGGATTCAGTGGTGAGAATGTCTGCGTTTTCTAACTGTGCTGCTATCAACAGGGAGGCGTTAAGGATATTACCGTTAAAAAGAATCGCGTCAGAACCGGCAAAACCGAAGCCATCATCACTGTTGCGCACAGAGTGCATACCCATGCCAAACAACAGCTTTTGCACGTTCTCACCAGGATTGGCCTTTAGCTCCTGGGGCGCGCCATTTAAAGTAAAGTGGATATTCATACGGCTTCCTCCCCAGCCTGTTGGCAGTCGGCATACAGGTCGGCTACCAGAACTCCCGTGATATAGCGTTTATAGGCTACGCTGCCCCGCAAATCTTCCTGCGGGAAAATGGCGTTGGCGACAGCCTGTTCAAGTGCATAGCCTTCCAGATTTTGTTTTTCGACATCGTGCAGACGCAGTGCTTTACTGGTGACGCCATCCAGCGCAATTCGCATACCGTCGTGGTCGGTTAACGCTACGGCTGCCGTCACTACCGTTAATCCAGCCTGGGAACGGCTAATTTTGCGAGTCGCACAGGTGCGGTACGGATCTTTAATGATGATTTCGGTTAGCAGGCGATCGCATGGGCAGGCCAGGTACTCTTCGATGGACAGTGTTTCACCATTGCCAAAAACCAGTTCAGCATCCAGAGCCAGCAGAACGGGAAGCAACACCGATTCTTCCTGCGGGGCGGCGATTTCGCCACCAATAGTCGACTGATTACGAACATGGCGAGAGTAAACAAAACCGAGTGCTTCGCGCAGTGCCGCAGGAATAAAGCGCGCATCACGCAGTGGCTGTAAGCGAGACATTGCACCAATACGCAGTGCGCCGTTATCCCAGTCAACCCAGTCCAGTTCCAGATCCTGTAAGGAAATGGCAATCTTTTTATCGGTGCGGGTTGGCGTGGCGTTGAGTTTGCTGCCGCCGGCAAACCAGACGGCTTCATCCTGGTAGCGGCGCTTCAGTTCCAGCGCCTGTTCGACAGAGTCGGGCCTGAAAAATTGTTCAATCATCTTCTTTCCTTATTTAACCCTCTTCCCGGAAGGAAGAGGGTTTTTGTCATTTATGCCAATGCATCCATACGACGCCACATACTGGCAGCGGCTTTTCTGGCTTGCGCATAAATGGAATCGCAATCGAAGTTAAACTGACGATCTTCATAGACCATCACGCCGTTGACCATCACGCTGTGAACGCTGCCTGACCCCATACCAAAGGCGATATGTCCGGCAATATTTTCTGCCAGCAGCGGCGTCGGCGAGTTGTAATCGCAAATGGTTAAATCTGCTTTATAACCGGCTTCCAGGAGGCCAAATTTCGCGCCAAAGTTGCGGCTTATCAGTTCGTTGCCGTTAGTCAGGGCTTTGGCAAAACTGTCAGGCCATAGCGGACCACCCGCATCGCGATGTTTAAAGAAGGCAAATTTCATCTCTTCAAACATGTCTGAACCAATGCCGTCGGTTCCCAACGCCAGATTGCGGATGTCGCTAAGGTGATGGTTGTAGCCGACATGGTTGTTCATGTTTGAACGGGCGTTATGCACCAGGAACGCATCGCGCTGATTGAGCAGAGCAATATCTTCTTTCGACAAATAAAGTCCGTGAGCAACCAGCGTTTTGCTGTCGATGAGATCGTATTCTGCCAACCGTACCAGCAGGTCTTTGCCGTACCAGTGGTGACTGTGAGAAACGTCGTAAAGGTCTTCAGCGGCGTGAATGTGTAAACCTCGCCCGGTAGCTTTCACTGCTTCGCGCAGCATTTCCAGCCCAGCATCTGGCACGGTAAACGGAGCGTGAGCGCCGATATGCGCTTCTACCAGATACGGCTCGGTTTCCGCTTTCTTCGCATCATCAATCTGACGGGCGAAGCGGATATTTTCTTCTACCCCTTCCTGTAACTCTTTAATGCCGTTGTTACGGTCAGTGGTTTCAAAACAGGTCATCGCGCGCAGGCCAACTTTTAAAAATACGTTGCGCAGCGTTGAGAGCGACCCGCCGATATACGCCGGAGAAGCATGGTGATCGATAACCGATGTACATCCGCTCTTGATTGCTTCCAGTGAACAAATCAGTCCGCTGTAGTAGAGAGATTCTTCATCAAGGGCGCGATCGAGCCGCCACCACAGGTTTTTCAGCGTCGAGATGAAGTCCGGGCAGGGGGCGATGTTTGCCATAATTCCGCGGGAAAGCCCCGAGTAAAAATGGTTGTGCGAGCAGACAATCCCCGGCATTACAATCCGACCATGCATCTCTTTGTAGCTGGCTTCAGGGTAGCGGTGTGTCAGGGCGTTGCCGATAGCGATAATCACATCATTTTCGATGGCGATATCGACGCCTTCCTGCACTTTCGCCGGGTGTAGCTGTACTGCGGTGACATTCTTCAGAATCAACATGATTACACCTCCACGCGGCCCAGCAGATAATGATGATGCTGGTGGACATGGCTAATGATGCGGCACATATCGTTCAGCTCTGGCGGTACGTTGTTGAACTGGCCTTCGCTGTCGATGTTTAACACCCAGCTTTGGTTATTCAGACGCACGCGTACTCGGCAATCTTCCACCAGGAAGCCTGGGTTGCTGCTGTTATCAAAGTCTTGCGACAGACTAAAGACGGTGATTTTGTCTTTGTACGGTTTACCGTTCCACGGACAGAACTGGGCGCAGTTGCCGCATTCGTTGCAGTAGGCGTCCAGGTGCAGTGTCTGGAAACGGTTCTGGAATCCAGGGACCGCAATTGACACGTTGGCGCGGTTCGGGCAGACATCCACACACTTGCTGCAAACGTAGTTACATTCAAGACAACGTGCGGCTTCCTGAGCGACAAACGCGTCACGATCATCGCTGTTCACCAGGGTGACAGAGATATCGCCTTTACGTTGGTAGATTTCCGTCGGGTTGACGTTGTTCCAGTATTTATCGCTTTGGTGTGAACGGATATTTTCCCGGCTAAGAATGGCATCCGATGCCCGACGAGCTGTGCCGACAGCCGCGACAATGGAGGAAGGTCCGCGCTGTACGTCGCCGATCATAAAGACATTAGTCAGGCGGGTTTCACCGTTATGGTCGACGTCTGGCCAGCCGTTGTTGTCCAGCGGCACGCCCATCGTATTCAGGGCTTCAGTATCCTGTTGTTCGCCAATGGCGGTAATCAAACTGTCTACGTGCAGTGTTACCGTTTCGTTGGTTTCTACCGGGCGGCGGCGACCTTTCTCATCAGGTTCGCCAAGTGACATGACGCGCAACGTTAAGGTGCCATCAGCATCGAAACGTTCAGGATTGTTCAGGAAACGGAACTCCACGCCATCGTGCAGTGCTTCTTCATACTCTTCGCGCCATGCTGGCATCTCTTGCAGTGAACGACGGTAAACGACGGTTGCTTTTTCAACGCCAGGCACGCGTAATGCCGCACGGGCGCAGTCCATTGCGGTGTTACCCGCCCCGACAACCACCACATGTTTGCCAAGCTTGAGCGCAGTACCCTTGTTGTACTCGCGCAGGAAGGGGAGAGATTTCCAGACATTCTGGTTGTCGCCCGCCAGTTTCACACCGCTATTTTTATCAGTACCTGTGGCAATCAGAACGTAGTGGAAGCCCTGATTTTTTAATTGTTCGACGGTCAGGTCCGGCGAGCAACCGTACTCAAATTTCACGCCGTGATCGGCAACAAAATCGATATCGTGCTGAATTAACTCAGCCGGGATACGGAACTGAGGAATAATATTTTTCACCACGCCGCCCGCGTTAGCTTCGCGTTCAAACAGCGTGACCGGATGGCCTGCTCTGGCAAGGAAGTAACCTGCAGCCAGACCCGCCGGACCGGCGCCAATTACAGCAACCGGATGACGAGAACCAGAACCGGCTGGTTTGTGCCAGCGTTGCTTATATTCATCCCAGCCTTTTTCCAGGGCGACTTTTTTCAGTTCGCGGATATTCAACGCACTGTCGTAATCCAGACGAGTACAGTTGTACTGGCACTGGTGATCGCAAATATGGCCGGTAATCGCGGGCAGGGCGTTGCGTTGGTAGATAAGTTCCAGCGCGTCGGCATAGCGATGTTCGCCCAGCAGGCGAATATATTCCGGAATATCCTGTTTGATGGCACAAGCAGTAACACAGGGGGCAACGTAGCAGTCGGTCAGTGGCAGGTCTTCTGCCACTTCAATACGCTCTTCTGGCTTCCAGTGTTTCTGGGTGTATTCCATAGTTAGCGCATCTGCTGCCAGCCTGTTCAACCGTTCGACGTCAACACGGTTAAGCTCCCAGGCGTCTGACCCTTCCAGTTCGCGCATGCAAGCGCTTAAGCGCAGATAGCCACCAGGTTTCAGCAGGTCAGTTGCCATGGTTATCGGGCGAATACCCGTATCGAAAATATCGCGGATAGTTAACTGGCTGGCGCCACCGGAATAAGAGATAGGCAGTTTGCCGTCAAAGGCGCGGGAAAGAACTGCAGCGACATTGATGGAGAGCGGGAACAGCGCACGCCCGGACATATACATCTCTTCGCCAGGCAGTGCGCCTTTATTGTTGATGGTGCCGAGGGTGTTAGTCAGTTTGACGCCAAAGCCGAGCGATTTTTCTTTCGCCAGCGCCATCAGGCGTTCCAGCATTTCCAGCGCCTGGGTTAGCTTGAGATCGTGATCAAATGACTCTTCTTTTAAGCCAATGTAATCGAAACCACAGCTATCGAGAATCTCGCGCACTCGCGCGTAACCCAATAAAGTCGGGTTGAGTTTCACGAAGGTATTGAGCTCTTTTTCTTCCAGCATGTAACGGCAAATGGCTTCGATTTCATGTGGAGGGCAGCCGTGCATCGTGGAGAGGGTAACGCCTTGTACCATGCTGGTGGGGATACGTGCCGATAAGGCCAGCAAGCTTTCACGTTTTTCCTGCAAACCGTGGCGGGCTAAAAATGCGTCATCCTGGAGTAGTTTATGAAGCGTATCGCGGTATTGTGCAAACTTCGGATGTGCAGACGCGTCCATCATATTATCGATGAACTGCTGCATGGGTGGTTGTTTAATGCCTTCGAGGTTGTAACCGACGCTCATATTAAAGATGAATGATTTACCGGACTCGGACGGCTGGAACATAGCTTCGAGAAGATGCAGGGCGAACCAGGCTTTGAGGTATTCATCCCACGCTTTAAGCAGGGTAAATTCGGTGGACCATTCGGTGTTAAAACACTCGTCTTCGGCGTCGATACAGGGCTTTTCCAGCTCCAGACGATCGAGGATTTGTACTGTTTTAAGTTCGATGAAGCGTCCGCCAGTCAGCCAGGAAGTGACGATGTTTTGTGCGAGTTGCGTGTGCGGACCTGCGGCGGGGCCGACTGGTGTCGCACAGGTTTCACCGAAAACACCGACAGATTTACCTTTTGCGGGTGAGTAAAACTGTTGCTCGGGAATACCAAAGATTGAGCGTTGTTGTTGGTATTCATCAAATATGCGCGTCAAAAGTTCCTCAAACGGAATGGGACGCATAATATCCCCCATAACCCTCTCCTTAGCTTACACAGATATCATTGAGTGACCGGTATTGAGAAATCCGGTGGTTTAGGGGGATAGAGCAACAATCACACCACTCTTGCCATGTTCGCCAGGAAATATAAAAAAATGTGAAGCGCCTCGAAACTTAAGGGACTTTTGTGAATGATCTCACAGGTGTCAAATGAGAATTAAAATCACTCCTGGGTATTATTGTTGTCAGGAGTTTTATCACTTTTTCTCATTTCTCAAAATCAGTGATTCTGTATCATTATGATAAAGACGTACTGAGTGGATTTAATATTTGAACGCAATCGTTTAACTGGCTTTTCTAAATTTTAGTATGCTTTTTTTGCGCATTAATAAAGTCATTTGGAGTATCAATATCTAAAATTATTTCTTCATTTTCCATTTCGACGAAATAATGTTCGCCCATGAGTAATGCCTGGCGCATATGGGTAACATTGGGTTGTTTGACCGCCTGCATCAGGCAGGATTTTGACACTAAAATCGGATGGCCAGGTGTACCATTATGGAGCGGGAGTATGGCTCCGTTGTTTCGTAAACTCCAGATTTTTAGGAAAATATCTCTATTGATGGTTGGCATATCACCATGAGTGAGAAAACAATGTTCTGTTTGTACCGCTGGCGCTGCGGCCTTTACCGAAGTCAGTAACCCCTGCGCATAATCTGGATTGTAGATAATAGTAATGTTGCTATGGCTTGCGTAGCGATTATGCAGTTCATTACCGCGATAACCAGTGACTAAAATAATTCGGCTACAAAACTGCAACGCATTTTTGATACTCGCGTCAAGAATTGTTCCCTGTTGCCAGGGTAACATCATTTTCCATTGCCCCATTCTTGATGATAATCCGGCCGCGGTAATAATACAGTCGATGGCTGACATAGTGGTTCCATTATTATATGGGCTAATAACGCCTGAAAATGTGTTACTCCCTGATTAATGCGTACTTACCCCAGAGAGGTCCATGAAGACTCGTGAAAAGTATAATTGACCTATCGGCGTTATTCATTGATTTAGGCGCGCAGAAACACCCCACTGTGATTTCTGTTGTTGGCGCCGGGGGGAAAACCAGTCTGCTTTTTTGGCTGGCGCAGTTATTTCAGTCCATCGGTAGGCGCGTGTTGATCACTACGACTACACATATGTTTATGCCAGATTCACACTGGCCCGTGGTTTTCTGCCGTGATCCCGCCATGCTTCCTCATGCGTCTCTTACATCCCCCATTTCATTTTGTTTTCACCGCTGGAAAGCGAACAAGGGAAAAGTGCAGGGATTTACGCCAGAAGCGATCGATGCACTGGTGCAACGACCAGAGTGTGACGTAATTCTCATTGAGGCAGATGGCTCACGTGGAATGCCGTTAAAAGCGCCGGATGAGCACGAACCTTGCATACCGAAAAGCAGTTGCTGCGTGATTGCTGTGATGGGCGGGCATGTTTTGGGCGCGAAAGTTGGTGCGGAAAATGTCCATCGCTGGTCGCAGTTTGCCGATATTACTGGGCTGACGTCAGGGACGACCTTGCAACTGAGCGATCTCATTGCGCTGGTTCGTCACCCGCAGGGCGCGTTTAAAAACGTACCGCAAGGCTGTCGGCGAATCTGGTTCATTAACCGTTTTTCTCAATGTGAGAATGCGATTGCGCAAAGCGAGCTACTTCAGCCGCTGCAACAACATGACGTAGAGGCAATCTGGCTGGGCGATATACAAGAACATCCTGCAATCGCGCGCAGATTTGTGAATTAGCGGCCCGGGCTTTCCGGGTTACTGAAAGGATATCCATTGAGGTTGGTATGAATATTTTCACAGAGGCTGCAAAACTCGAAGAGCAAAATTGTCCTTTTGCAATAGCGCAAATTGTAGATAGCCGAGGCTCTACTCCCCGCCATTCTGCACAAATGTTAGTGCGCGCCGATGGTTCTATCGTCGGTACAATTGGTGGCGGAATGGTTGAGCGGAAGGTGATTGAAGAGTCGCTTCAGGCATTGCAGGAACGTAAGCCGCGATTATTCCATGGACGCATGGCGCGTAACGGCGCGGATGCCGTCGGGTCAGATTGCGGAGGCGCAATGTCAGTGTTTATCAGCGTACATGGTATGCGACCCCGGCTGGTGTTGATCGGCGCGGGGCATGTTAACCGGGCGATAGCCCAAAGCGCAGCACTGCTGGGTTTTGATATTGCTGTTGCCGATATTTATCGCGAAAGCCTGAATCCTGAACTTTTCCCGCCATCAACTGCGCTTGTTCATGCTGAGTCGTTTGGCGCGGCAGTGGAAGCACTGGAGATTCGCCCTGATAATTTTGTCCTGATTGCCACGAATAATCAGGATCGTGAAGCCCTCGATAAACTCATTGAACAGCCCATTGCATGGCTGGGTTTACTGGCTAGTCGCCGCAAGGTTCAGCTTTTCTTGCGTCAATTGCGTGAGAAAGGCGTGGCTGAAGAACATATTGCTCGTTTACATGCGCCCGTTGGTTACAACATAGGTGCGGAAACGCCGCAGGAGATCGCTATCAGCGTTCTGGCAGAAATATTACAGGTGAAAAATCACGCGCCGGGTGGGCTGATGATGAAACCTTCTCATCCTTCCGGACACCAGCTGGTGGTGATTCGCGGCGCGGGGGATATCGCCAGTGGTGTGGCGCTGCGTCTGTATCATGCTGGTTTTAAAGTGATCATGCTGGAAGTGGAAAAACCGACGGTGATTCGCTGTACCGTGGCGTTTGCCCAGGCCGTGTTCGATGACGAAATGGCGGTTGAAGGCGTCACCGCCCGACTGGCAACCAGCTCTGCAGAGGCGATGAAACTGACTGAACGCGGGTTTATTCCCGTGATGGTAGACCCCGACTGTTTACTGCTTGATGAGCTGAAACCACTTTGTGTGGTGGACGCTATTCTGGCGAAACAGAATTTAGGTACGCGTATGGATATGGCTCCGGTGACAATTGCGCTTGGGCCGGGTTTTACCGCAGGAAAAGATTGCCATGCAGTGATTGAAACAAATCGTGGGCATTGGTTGGGACAGGTTATTTACTCAGGTTGCGCACAGGAGAACACTGGCGTTCCTGGCAATATTATGGGGCATACCACCCGGCGAGTTATTCGCGCTCCGGCGGCAGGTATCATGCGTTCCAACGTGAAGTTAGGCGATCTGGTGCAAGAGGGCGATGTTATTGCCTGGATTGGCGAGCATGAAATAAAAGCGCCGCTGACGGGAATGGTGCGTGGTTTACTTAATGACGGGCTGGCGGTGGTCGGTGGCTTTAAAATCGGTGATATCGATCCTCGTGGTGAAACGGCTGATTTCACCAGCGTTTCTGACAAAGCCCGAGCGATTGGTGGTGGCGTACTTGAGGCGTTAATGATGTTGATGCATCAGGGCGTTAAAGCGACGAAAGAAGTGCTGGAAGTAGCTTAAATGAAAATGGCCGGATGGTATTACCGCCCGGCCTTGAGACTGATGATAAACGCTAAATTGCCTGATGCGCTGCGCTTATCAGGCCTACAAGTGCTTTTCAATCCATTGAATATTAGATGTTTTGTAGACTTGGTAAGGCGTTGACGCCGCATCCGGCATCAATAACGCGCTCTTTGTTAACAATCTTTGGCCGAATGGCATCGCCACCCGGCCAATAAATTACTGAGAAATCACCGTTCCGGTTTTTCCTTCAATCCCTTCTTTCGCTTTGCTCAACACGGTAATCAGTGCTTCGCGACCTGCGCGAGAGCGGGCAAATGATGCGGCGGCTTCCACTTTCGGCAGCATAGAACCTTTTGCAAAATGCCCTTCTTCGATAAAGCGTTCTGCATCGGCCAATGACAGGCGATCGAGCCACTGCTCATTCTCTTTACCGAAGTTAATCGCCACTTTTTCTACCGCAGTCAGAATGATCAGCATATCGGCATCGATCATTTCTGCTAAACGGGCGCTGGCCCAGTCTTTATCGATAACCGCACTGGCACCGCGCAGATGGTTACCTTCTCGAATCACAGGAATACCGCCACCGCCAACGGTGATCACAACCTGTCCTGCATCTACCAGCGCTTTAACTGTCTCTTTTTCAACAATATCTACCGGCTTAGGCGAAGCAACGACACGACGATAGCCGCGACCCGCATCTTCTTTCAGGGTATAGCCCTGTTTTGTCAGTTGCTCTGCTTCCTGCTCGGTAAAGAACGAACCGATCGGTTTGGTTGGGTTGAGGAAGGCCGGATCGTTAGCGTCGACTTCGACCTGGGTAACCAGCGTTGCAACGGGTTTATTAATGCCACGAGAAAGCAGTTCTTCTCTTAAGGCGTTTTGCAGATCGTAACCAATATATCCCTGACTCAACGCAACACAGACAGACATTGGCAGCATCGGTGAATGCGCTTCAGTTTTTGCAGCGGCTTCGAATGCCTGGTTAATCATGCCTACCTGTGGTCCATTACCATGAGTGACGATAACTTCATGTCCCTGGGCAATTAAATCAACAATTGCCTGAGACGTAATTTTTACCGCTTTCATTTGTCCGGCCAGATCGTCGCCCAGCGCATTCCCGCCGAGGGCGAGAACAATTTTCTTACTCATTTTTCCTCACTCATCATTCTTGATTGTGTATAGATCCCTGGCAGTGGTTAGAGCACGGGAGGGACAAACGGTTTGCGTCGCAGGAAACGTCCTCGTCCGGCTTTGCCTGTAAAGGTGCCGTCACAGAAAATCGTTTCACCACGGGATAAGGTTCTGACAATCGCGCCCTGACAGGTAAAGCCCTCCCAGGGAGAGTAGTCGGCGTTGTCGTGGAGATGGCGATGCTGAATTTGTTGGCTCTGGCGTGGGTCGATAATCACCACGTCGCCATCGGAACCGGGTGCTAATAATCCTTTTTGTGGCCACAGGCCAAACAGCCTTGCGGGCATCGCACTGGTTAATTCAACAAAACGCTCCGGTGTGATACGTCCCGTCATTACGCCACTGGAGAACAGCAACTGCATGCGATTTTCCACACCGGGCAAGCCATTTGGGCAGCGGCTGAAATCGCCTTTAGAAATTTGCTGGCGCTGGGCCATCGAGAAGGTGCAGTGATCGGTCGCCACCACGTCAATCGCACCATCGCTGATGCCACACCACAGCTTGTCCTGCTCGCGAACGTTGCGCAGCGGTGGGCTAAGAATGAACTTCATGCCATCTTCTGTATCGTAACTGCGTTCGTCCAGCAGGAGATATTGCGGGCAGGTTTCAACCCAGACTGGCTGGTGATTCGCGCGAGCAAGGCGCAGATAATCCAGACCTAAGCCGTTAGACAAGTGCACGATATAGAGCGGGGCGTTACCGGCAATTTGTGCCAGGTTAATCATTCTGGCGATGGCTTCGGCTTCGCATTCCAGAGGTCGGCTCAAGGCGTGGTAGCGCGGCGCGGTTAACCCGGCGGCGATAAACTCCGCTCGCTTACTGGCGATTGCGGCGTCATTTTCTGGGTGTACAGTGGTCAGCGCGCCGGATTCATGCAGGCGGCGTAATGCCTGTAGGACTTCATCATCGTTGAGTTTGTATTGATAGGTTAAATAGAGTTTAAAACTGCTCAGCCCTTCTTCTACCATCATCGGAATTTCGTCGAGTATGGCGTGATTAATATGCTGGATAACACCGTGAAAGCTGTAGTCGATGACCGCTTTATGGGCGGCATAACCACGATAAACTTCCAGTTGATGGCGTAATCGGCAGCCATTCGGGCCAAATCCCATATGATCAATAATGGTTGTTGTACCGCCACACGCGGCTGCGCGGGTACCGGTAAAAAAATCATCACAACTGCGCGCGATGCCGACATCAATATTGAAATGTGTATGGACATCTACGCCGCCAGGGAAAACGTAACAGCCAGTGGCATCAATTTCTTCACAGGGGAGTTGCGGCGAAATATCTTTGCCTAACTGGCGGACAATACCGCTTTCAATCAGCAAGTCCTGTTTGGCTTGTCCATCTGCGTTAACGACAGTGCCGTTTTTGATCAATACGCGCATAGCAAACTCCAAAAAAACCTCCGGCGAACCGGAGGGAAATAGGTGAAGAGTAATTATTCTGTTGCCAGCCAGCTTAACGGGATTACAGCGTACATAGCGGCACAGGTCACCAGGTGAGATTTCCAGGTTTTTTCGTTTGGCGCGTGCGCTTCAGGTTCTTTACCCGGTCCAAAGCCGATGACCGGAATGCCGTGACGGCCCATGATGGATACGCCGTTAGTTGAGAACGTCCACTTATCAACGACCGGTGCTTTGCCAAACAGACCTTCGTAGGCATTCACCAGCGTTTTAACGGTGAAATGATCTTCTTCCACTTTCCAGGTCGGGAAGTAGCATTCGGTTGGGTAAACCAGGCCAGTCCAGGACGGACGGTCGTAGTTGTACATAGAAACGACAGCATTGGCTTTCTGTACCGCAGGCAGGGCGCGGATTTCATCCAGCGCGCCTTCCCAGGTTTCGCCCCAGGTCAGGCGACGGTCGATGGAAACGGCACAGCTGTCTGCTACTGCGCAACGACTTGGTGAGGTGAAGAAAATTTCGGAAACAGTCAGAGTACCTTTGCCGAGGAATTCGTCATAGCCCAGACGTTGGGACAGTTCTTGTAATTCGCCAAGAATCGGGCCCATTTTGAAAATGGCGTTATCACCGCGTTCTGGTGCTGAACCATGGCAGCTAACGCCCTGAACATCAATGCGAATTTCCATACGACCGCGCTGACCACGATATACCTGGCAGTCGGTTGGTTCGGTACTGACCACAAATTCCGGGCGAATGCCGGATTGTTCAATAATGTACTGCCAGCACAGACCGTCGCAGTCTTCTTCTTGCACAGTACCGGTGACCAGCAGGGTATATTCATCTTCCAGACCGAGGTCTTTAATGATCTTACCGGCATAAACCATTGATGCCATACCGCCTTCCTGGTCGGAAGTACCACGGCCACCGATCAGCTCGTCGGTTTCCATGCCTTCGTACGGGTCGAATTCCCAGTTTTTGATGTTACCAATGCCTACGGTGTCGATGTGAGCGTCCATTGCAACCAGACGCGGACCGTGGCCGATATAGCCGAGAACGTTACCCATCGGATCGATTTCAACTTTATCGAAGCCGACTTTTTCCATCTCTTCTTTAATACGATGTACTACACGTTTTTCGTCGCAGCTTTCACTGGGAATAGCAACCATATCGCGCAGGAAGCGAGTCATGTCTGCCTGGTAATCTTTTGCTTTTTCAAGAATCAGTTTGAATGGAATATTCTTAGCCATTATTTTTCTCCAGATTTTTTACTCCCCATTTGGCGGGGAGTTGTTCCAATAGGGTGATTAAGGTGCTACAGAGTGTTTGCCTTCCCAGACAACTTCGCGGTAGTGCTTCACGTCGGTGTCGCCTTCGGTGCTGATAACCAGGACGACGGCATCTTTGTTCAGAGCCAGTTTTTCCATCAGGCTTTGACGTTGCGGGTGATAATGAACAGCCGCGAGAACGCCCAAACCGACAGCGCCAGATTCACCAGAAATGATGCGTGGATCGTTGCCGTACGGATTACCCAGCACGCGCATACCTAATGCGGCAACGCTGTCCTGACAGGAGATAAATTGGGTTGCACAGTTACGTAAGATTTCCCAGCCCAGAGGGTTAGGTTCGCCGCAAGCCAGGCCCGCCATAATCGTGGCCATATCGCCGCCAACGTTGACGATGTCACCTTTGACGCCGGAGCGATAAATACAGTCCGCTTTGTCAGGTTCAACAATGATGCTGTGCAGATTTTGCGGGGTGTAAACATCCACCAAATAACCTAGTACGCCGCCGGCCATAGCGCCGACACCGGCTTGCAGCAGAACGTGAGTTGGTGTTACGCCCATTTCACGCATTTGCTCGACGGCTTCATCTGCCAGAGTGGCGTAGCCCTGCATGATCCAGGTTGGAATTTTGGTGTAACCTTCCCAGGCGGTATCTTGCACCACTTCCCAGCCGTGTTGCTGCGCGTGTTGCATGGTCAGGCGAACGGTATCGTCATAGTTCATATCAGTGACGATGCACTCGGCTCCGAGGTTCAGAATGGCGTCAACGCGTTCTTGAGCGGAACCTTTCGGCATGTAAATTACCGCGTTCTGACCGAGTTGCTGTGCTGCCCAGGCAACACCGCGCCCGTGGTTGCCGTCGGTCGTTGTAGCAAATGTCATTTTTTCGCCGATGGCATTTTTCAGATGCTCGAATGACAGCGTTTCGATATCAAGATGATATTTTTCGCACAATAATTGAGCGATGGCGTACGCACCGCCGAGCATTTTGAAGGCGTTCAGACCGAATCGTTTTGATTCGTCCTTAACGAGAATTTTCTTCACACCAAAAAGGTTTGCGAGATCGTCCAGCGCACAAAGCGGTGTTGGGCGATAGCCAGCAATTTTCTGGTGGAACTGGCGCGCCAGTTTTGCCTGGCTTTGCGAAAAGAGCGGTGATGTTTCGCCGTTGAAAAATTTGTTATCGGCGATATCAATCTTCAATGAGAAAACGGACATATCCTATCCTTTTGGCCTCTGGAAATAGAGAGCCGACCTGTCGATCGGCCCGAGGGGGTTATTTCACGCGTTCTTGCGCTTCTTTAAGCAGTTGTTCGAGCAGTGCGCCTGGTTTGGAATATTTACGGGACAGGATCATCGCGGCGATGATGTATGGCTTCCAGCTGGCTTCTTTGTAGGTCGCGATACGGTATTTTTCGAATACGCCTTCAGTGACTTCTCCTTCTTTGCAGGATACGCCGCTGATATCGGCTGGCAGGCAGTGCATATACAGGGCTTCGCCGTCGCGGGTCAGCTCCATCATCTCTTCAGTACAATGCCAGTCTTTGTGCTGTGCGTTCTGTGCCAGACACTGTTTTTCCAGCGCTTTCAGTCCTTCGTGATCGTTAGCGCGCAGCAGTTCAGTACGCTCTTCCATCACTTTGTAAGGTGCCCAGGACTTCGGATAAACGATGTCAGCGTCTTTGAATGCTTCTTCCATGCTTGTTACCTGACGGAAGCTGCCGCCGGATGCTTTAGCATTGTTTTTAGCGACTTCAACGACATCCGGGATCAGGTCATAACCTTCTGGATGGGCAAGGGTGACATCCATACCGAAGCGGGTCATCAGACCGATGATGCCTTGTGGTACAGACAGCGGTTTGCCATAGCTTGGGGAGTATGCCCATGTCATGGCGATTTTTTTACCTTTCAGGTTTTCCAGTGAACCAAAGTGTTCACGTAACCATGCCAGGTCAGCCATTGATTGAGTCGGATGGTCAATATCACATTGCAGGTTAACTAAAGCCGGGCGCTGCGGCAGTACGCCTTGCTTATAGCCGTCGTCGAGGGCAGCGCCAACTTCACGCATATAGGCGTTACCCGCGCCCAGATACATATCGTCACGAATACCGATAGCGTCAGCGCAGAAGGAGATCATATTAGCGGTTTCACGGACAGTTTCGCCGTGCGCAATCTGTGATTTACCTTCATCAAGATCCTGCTGTGCAAGGCCGAGCAGGTTAAGCGCAGAAGCATAAGAGAAGCGGGTACGAGTGGAGTTGTCGCGGAATACGGAAATACCTAATCCACTATTAAAGACTTTGGTATAGATGTTTTCAGCACGCAGTGCTTTTAATGCTGCGGCAACGTCCAGTACTTGTTTCAGTTCATCTGGCGTCTGTTCCCACGTTAACAAAAAATCTTTCTCGTGCAGGTGAGAGGTCAGCGAATTGATATCCTTAATCAGCTCATTAACAGTTTTCATCATAAAGTCCCGGTAGTGGAATGACAGGCAAAGTGGTTTATTTCACTGTGACTTGCCAAAGTGATTGGTGTTTTCACAGCTATACCAGGGACTAACAATAAACATGCCAGAATTATCTACGCGGTCACGAAACGCTAATCTGACAGGGGATATGTGGGATTGATCACAAATTATCGCCACACTACGGAAGTTAAAAATATACGGAAACGTTTGGCTTTTTTAACGCAGTTATTTATTTGCTGCTAAGTATCAGAAATAAGATAAAGGGACAGGTGAAAACTCGTCAGTTTGATAAACTCACTCCCGTAATTCTCATATTGATATAGAAATGTGATATCACTTCCATAATTTCATTAGAAAGTGATAAAAATCTTATGTTTTTAGCAAAGCGATTTTTGCCTGAGTTAATATCGTTATGATCTGTGAACCATCAACGTCTTCAATGATCGACTTTTAAGTGATTCTGGAAGGTAAAGCTATGGAGCTTGCTAATACGCAGTCAGTTTTGATGCAAATTCAACCAACAATTCAGCGTTTTGCCAGAATGCTAGCCAGCGTTTTGCAGCTTGAGGTTGAGATCGTTGATGAAAACTTGTGTCGCGTCGCTGGAACCGGCGCATACGGGAAATTTCTTGGTCGCCAGTTGAGTGGCAACTCACGCTTGCTCCGCTATGTCCTCGAAACGAAAACCGAAAAGGTCGTGACACATTCTCGCTTCGATCCCCTTTGTGAAGGCTGCGACAGTAAAGAGAGTTGTCGTGAGAAGGCGTTCCTGGGGACGCCCGTTATTCTGCAGGATCGTTGTGTCGGAGTGATAAGTTTGATTGCGGTTACTCATGAGCAACAAGAACATATCAGTGATAATTTACGCGAATTTTCAGATTACGTTCGCCATATATCGACTATTTTTGTCTCGAAACTCCTGGAAGATCAGGGGCCGGGAGATAACATCAGTAAAATATTTGCTACCATGATCGATAATATGGATCAAGGTGTATTAGTTATTGATGAGGAAAATCGTGTTCAGTTCGTTAATCAGACTGCATTAAAAACACTTGGCGTTGTGCAAAATAATATGGTTGGGAAACTTATCCGTTTCAGGCCATTAACATTTGAGAGTAATTTTACTCATGGACATATGCAACATATTGTCTCGTGGGATGATAAAAGTGAATTGATAATTGGTCAGTTGCATAACATTCAGGGACGACAGCTATTTTTAATGGCGTTTCACCAATCCCATACCAGTTTTTCCGTGGCAAATGCATCTGATGAACCGCATATTGAACAATTGGTTGGCGAGTGCCGTGTTATGCGGCAATTAAAACGGCTGATTAGCCGCATCGCACCTAGCCCCTCCAGCGTCATGGTCGTTGGTGAAAGCGGGACCGGAAAAGAAGTGGTGGCCCGTGCTATTCATAAGTTGAGTGGGCGACGGAACAAACCCTTTATCGCTATCAACTGCGCGGCGATTCCGGAGCAGCTTCTGGAGAGTGAGCTGTTCGGTTATGTTAAAGGCGCATTTACTGGCGCTTCTGCCAACGGTAAAACAGGGCTGATTCAGGCAGCAAACACGGGAACGCTGTTTCTTGATGAAATTGGCGATATGCCTTTAATGCTTCAGGCAAAACTGCTGCGGGCGATTGAAGCGCGTGAGATCCTGCCTATTGGCGCCAGTAGCCCAATACAGGTCGACATCCGCATCATTTCTGCAACAAACCAGAATCTGGCTCAGTTCATAGCCGAAGGTAAATTCCGCGAAGATCTTTTCTACCGACTTAACGTTATTCCTATCACTCTGCCACCGCTACGTGAGCGTCAGGAAGATATTGAACTGCTGGTGCATTACTTTTTACATCTCCATACCCGTCGTCTGGGATCGGTTTACCCGGGTATTGCTCCCGATGTTGTTGAGTTACTGCGTAAGCATCGTTGGCCAGGAAACCTGCGAGAGTTAAGTAATTTGATGGAGTATCTGGTCAACGTCGTTCCTTCGGGCGAAGTCATCGACAGTACGCTACTACCACCAAATCTGGTTAATAACGGTACGGCGGAGCAAAGTGAGATGCCAGAAGCCAGCGAGGCACATTTGGCTCTTGATGATGCTGGCGGCACAGCGCTGGAGGAGATGGAAAAGCAGATGATTCGCGAAGCGCTCTCACGGCATAACAGTAAGAAGCAAGTCGCTGATGAGCTTGGTATTGGCATCGCCACGCTTTATCGTAAAATTAAGAAATATGAATTGTTAAGCGCATAGTCATCAAAAAATCCGGCCTGAATTCAGGCCGGATTGCGTTTTACTTCGTTTCTTCACAGTCCAGAACAGTATTCACAATCATTTGATATCCGGTACAGCGACACAGATTCCCGGCCAAGCCACGGCGAATTTCCGTAATGGTTAACGGTTTCTCTCGAGGTTTTGCCAGCATTGCCGTAGTGGCCATAATCAGCCCCGGCGTACAAAAACCACACTGTACAGCGCCAGATTTCGCATAAGCCTGTTGTACATGAGAAAGTTTGCCGCCTTTCGCTTCGCCTTCCAGCGTGCGGATCTGTTTTCCTTCAGCCCATGCGGCCAGGTATAAGCAGCTGTCTATCGCGGTTCCGTCAACCAGCACCGTACAGGCACCGCATTCACCAACGCAGCATCCTTGTTTGACACTAAGCAGCCCTTGTTCGCGGAGCAGTTCCGAAAGCGGCATACCTGGCGCGGCGTGAAGCTGAAAAGGCATATCGTTAATGATGCATTCAATAGTAATACTTTCGCTGTGATTCATTGCAATTTTCCCCCCGCCGCAGCGACGGCTTCGCTAATCACTTTTTTGGTCATCGTCTGAATGAGATGCAGACGGAACTCTTTACTTGCTCGCCATGAAGAACGCGGTGCGACATCCTGTAGGACAGATTCGCAGATGGCCTCCAGTGTTTGCTGGTTTAATGGCGCATTTTGTGCAGCCTGTTCGGCATGTTGGCAGCGAATCGGCGTTGGTGCGGCAACACCAAATGCCAGACGCAACTCGCTGAAGTAGCCGTTGTTCAATCGACAGTGAGCGGCACACCCGATTGTTGAAATATCCATCGCATCGCGCATGGCATATTTATAATGTGCGCTACCTGCGTGTTCTTTTGGCTGCGGAGGAAAATGAAACGCGACCAGAATTTCATCATGCTCAAGGGAAACCTTGCCTGGTCCGGTATGAAAACCATTAATCGAGACGAAACGAACCCCACGCGGTGAATGGATTTCCAGCTTCGCGTCATAAATCAGTGTTGGTGTTGCTGAATCTGCGCTGGTGGCGCCGTTGCAAATATTTCCGCCGTAGGTCGCGACGTTACGGATTTGCGGGCCGGCAATAGACGAAGCCGCAGCGCATAATGCCGGGAGATGATGTTGCGTTAACTGATTTTCTATTAACTGAGTAAAGGTCGTCGCAGAGCCGATGCGTAGTGCACCATCTTCCGCCAGCGTAATACCCCGAAGCTCCGCCAGATTGTGGATATCAACAATATGGCGATAGCGATCATTGTGGTGGTGGAGTTGAATCAGTACGTCAGTGCCACCGGCGAGCAGTTTGGCCTGCGGATTTTGAGCCAGCAGGTTGGTTGCATCGGCAACGGTCGTTGCGCGATGGTAAGAAGCAAAATCAAACATGATGTTATCCTCAAATCAATCCTGCCAGATGGAACTCTTCATATAACCGTTTTGGTGTCAGCGGCAGCGTATTGATTGCGACACCGGTAGCCATCTTCACCGCATTACGAATTGCAGCGGCAACAGGAATAATTGGCGGCTCACCCAGTGACTTATGTCCGTATGCAGATTGTGGTTCATTAATTTCGACAAACGCACTTTCCAGTTGTGGCAGATCCGGCATGGTCGGCATTTTGTAATCCAGTAAATTTGGGTTACGCACCACGCCACTTTTCGCGTCGATGATCATCTCTTCAAAAAGCGCCCAGCCGATGCCCATCCCCATCCCGCCGTGTACCTGACCTTCAGCCAGCAGCGGATTAAGAATATGGCCCGAATCATGAACGTTGAGGATGCGGTTGATGGTGACCTTACACAGCGCGATATCGACTGTCAGATCAACAAAGGTACAGCCAAACGCAGGTGGGTTCGTGGTGGTTTTGATCGAGCTTTCGGCAGAAAGTTGCCCGCCACGTTCAGGATGATAAAACGCATCCATTGCCAGGTCTTTTAACGACAGTAACGCCTCTTTCGGCCTTTCAACCAGTACGATATGGCCTTTTATCAGGGTTAGATTCATCGCCGACAGATGCAGCATTACTGCGGCGTGAGCGATGATTTTCTCTTTTAATAACAGTGCCGCACTGCGCAGCGCAGGCGCGGCAACATAGCTCTGACGTGAGGCAAATGCGCCGGGATCGAATGGCGTAATATCGGTATCTTGCGTCGAAATTACGTGTACATCACTGACCGGAACGCCCACGGTTTCAGCTACCATTTGCGAGAACACCGTGTCGGCACCCTGACCGATTTCCGTCGCGCCGCTCTGCACGTTGATGGTTCCATCCTGATTCATCAACAGGCGCGCGCCAGCGATTTCTACACCGACAGGCCAGGTGTTAGAGGTGTAGCTAAAACAGGCGACGCCAACGCCGCGGCGCAGATTACCTTGTTGCTTCTGGCACTCCGCATTGCGCTTTTCCCATTCGAATATTTCCCGCCCTTTTTCCAGGCACTCTGGTAATCCGGCACTGTAAATGCGTTTGCCTGTGAGCGGATTTGCATCGCCTTCACGAGCGGCGTTGCGTAAACGAATTTCGATAGGGTCGATACCCAGCGCTTCGGCAGCATCATCCAGCATAGATTCAACAGCAAAAACCACCTGCGGTGCGCCATAACCACGCATCGCACCCGCTGAGGGCAGATTGGTATAGCAAGTCTTTGAGCTATAAGAATAGGCACAGCGCGGGTAGAGATAAGCAACTTTATTGCCGCCCGCAGAAGCGATGGAATGACCGTGTGAAGCGTAAGCGCCGGTGTTAGACAGAACATCCAGGCTATAGCCTTTTAGCGTACCATCGCGGTTGACGCCCATTTGTCCGTCAATGGTAAAAGCGTGGCGAGTGCGGGTCGCCAGAAAACATTCTTCGCGGCTTAGGGAAACTTTAACCGGAATGCCGCCGAGTTTACTGGTCAGAAATGCCGCCATCGGCTCTTCCAGTACATCTTGTTTATTACCAAAACCACCGCCGACAAAGGGCTTGATAACCCGCACGCACGACCAGGGAATATCCAGCGCCTGACCGACAACGCGGCGGACAATATGCGGGATTTGGGTGCTGGAAACGATGGTAATTCGTGAATCGTCTTCCATCCACGCCAATGAGGTCACGCTTTCCATATGACAATGTTGAATGACCGGCGTCTGATAATGCCCCTGCACCTGATAATCGGCGGCGTCGATTGCTTGCTGGACATTCCCTGTCGACATCGTGCTTTGTTTCAGTAAATTGCCGCCGCTATGGATTGGCGCAGCGTCTTCTGCCAGTGCCGCTTCTGGCGTGGTAATGACGGGTAATTCCTGCCATTCGATGTGAACAAGTTGCGCTGCTTTTTCCGCTGTGAGTTCATCACGGGCAACGACAATAGCAACCGCATCTCCATGATGGCGGACGTGGCGTGTTAACAGAGTGCGATCGGCAGTATCGCGTTTATTCTCATCCAGAGTCCAGGCATGGCCCGCCGTGGCAAAGGAAATATCAGGGACATCTTCCCAGGTAAATACGGCCAGTACGCCTGGTAAACTTCTGGCTTGTTCATCGTTAATGCTCACCGCATAACCATGTGCTATTGGGCTACGTACATATTTCGCGTAACACATGCCCGCCATAACATAATCGTCAGTATATCGTGCCCGCCCGGTGACCTTCGCAATGGCATCGACGCGCATGCATGATTCACCTGTAGCGGTTGCTTCCCGCGCTTCCATAGAAATCCCCTTGATTTGAACATTTGGTTCTTATGGCAATGATTAAGTCTTTGCAGGCAAGAATTACGCCAGAAACGACTATAAACACGAGGGGAGGGGGGAAGTGTGATGTCGTTAAAAAAACGCTACGGATGATGCATTTTTATCAGCAAAGAAAGTGAGTGCAGTTTATCAATATGAGCGTGATAAAAATCATTGTGATAAATGAGTATTAGAGGTCAATCAGGATGGTTCCGATGTTTGCCAACGGTGCTAATTGATTCTTTAACAGTTATTGATTCGTACATGCCTGTTCCCACGCAATGGATTGGGGATCTGACGGGGGGCTGCTATGATATAGCGTCTTGTTTTTTAGCGAGGAAAGATTTTGAGCGCAGGACGCCTGAATAAAAAAACTCTGGGTATCGTGATGCTGTTATCGGTAGGGCTGCTTCTGGCTGGCTGCTCGGGTAGCAAATCATCAGATACAGGAACGTATTCCGGCTCCGTTTACACCGTGAAACGGGGGGATACGCTTTATCGTATTTCGCGCACCACGGGAACCAGCGTAAAAGAGCTAGCCCGACTCAACGACATCTCCCCCCCCTATACCATAGAAATCGGCCAAAAGCTGAAACTGGGTGGGGCGAAAAAAAGTAGTAACGGCACGCGCAAATCCACCGGCAAATCGACGACAAAAACAGCGTCAGTGACACCGTCTTCGGCCGTTTCGAAATCTTCATGGCCGCCGGTTGGGCAACGTTGCTGGTTATGGCCAACGAGCGGAAAGGTTATTATGCCTTACTCAATGGCAGATGGTGGCAATAAAGGGATTGATATTGCGGCGGCACGCGGGACGCCAATATACGCTGCAGGTGCCGGGAAAGTGGTATATGTGGGTAATCAGCTGCGTGGTTACGGTAATCTTATAATGATTAAACACAGTGAAGATTACATTACTGCTTATGCCCATAACGACACGATGTTGGTGAACAATGGGCAAAGTGTTAAGGCTGGGCAAAAGATAGCAACTATGGGAAGTACTGATGCGGAATCCGTGCGGCTACATTTCCAGATTCGCTACCGTGCTACGGCAATAGATCCTTTGCGCTACTTGCCGCCACAGGGTAGCAAGCCAAAGTGCTGATGGCGAATTAATCAGCAGTCAGTAGCAAGGCACTTGCTTAGGAGAGCGTAAGGTTTATAATGCCTTACGCATCTCGAAGCGGGCGTAGTTCAATGGTAGAACGAGAGCTTCCCAAGCTCTATACGAGGGTTCGATTCCCTTCGCCCGCTCCAGTTTCTTACTTTTCTCTTTCTCAGTTTTTTCCGTAGTCATCGAATTCTTCCGTTATTGTTGATACGTTCACGTCAGATGTAGATAAATCCAATATCCCCTATAAAAATAGAGTGTATAGCTCAAAATATAGAGCACTATTCTGCTTATGATATTTATTGCAGATCAAGCGACCTCATATTGAGCATTAAAATCAATAATGCTGTTAACTTTTGTCAATTGCTTCAATTTTTGAATGTTATTGATAATAACTAAATGATATTCTTTCTCTGTTCCGTGATAAGAGAACGCATTTCTTTCATTGTGTGTTGTAGAAACATATACATCAATGCATTTTTTTATTATAGCGGCTTTATGTCTTTTGGGTTCAAGTAGCAGTGACTGGTCTATACAAGCGATAGCATCTTCAATTCTTTCGTTATATATATTTACCAGTGTCTTATAGTAATACAAGGAGGCTACATCTAATACTTGTGTCTGTGCATGGTCAAAAAAAATGCGTGATGCAGTCGTTTGTCCGGAAAGACCGGTTATCAGTCCCATAATTCCTAAAATATTCCCATCGAAAATATTTTTATCAGATACCTTATCTATAAAGGCCAATGCTTTTTGAGTTGCATGTTTAAGTTCGTATAGACCATGAAGTGCCATAGACATATGACATTCAGCCAACAGGCAATAGCATTCATTGGTTATTGACTGAGCATTAGATTTATTTTTAACGCTTTCAAATATAGTTATTGCATTGGCAATGCTTTCAGGCGTGAATTCATTCAGTTCATTTTTCCCGGCAGACATTTCGGCTGATAAAATATTTTCATCAGAAGGTACGTGTCGGGACATAAAACCTGGTTCTACTTTAGGTTTCTTCATTGCCAGATATAAGTTGCTAATTATAAAGTGTGAGATTTTTTGTATGTCATCTGCCTGAAGATGTGTACTGGCAATAAGATAAAAACTTTTTGCATCGATTACTTCAATATATAAACTATTTGAAGCATCATATTTGCTGATTCTTCCTGTGACAAAATAATCGGGTTTGAACCTGGCCAGGAAGGCTGTCTGAGATTTATTATCTATGCAATACTGGGTTGCAGTCATTGGATATATATAGAGATCATCTGTTTTTTTATTTGAGATTAGTTGTACAAGTTCCTGATTAAGCGCTAATGGATCCTGACTACTGTGAGATATTGTAAATGGAAATAAAGCAATAGTGCTGCCTGGAGCATTATCTTGATTTTCTTTTATCTTGAATACTTGCCCACTGAATCGATAACCTTTTCTATATATGGTTTCAATGCAACGGTTGTAGCCAATTCTTTCAAAAATACATCTTAATGAATAGATGCATCGTGTAAGGGATTCGTCACTTACAATTACATTTTTCCATACAGATTCGATGATCGCATCTTTGGATACAACATTTCCCGCCGATTCAAGCAATACAAATAATACACCGAGTTCTTTCGGCGGGATGTAAAATTCCTCATTCCCTTTTGTAAGAATGCCATCTTCTGTAAGTATGATTCCATCAGGGAAATGATATGAGAACTTATTTTCTAAATCCATTAGCTCACCTCTATTAAGTTTGTGGTTTTTGGCATCCTGCATGAGTAACAGATATAACTGATATTCATATATTTTATTTAACGAAATTCATCATGATTGTTTAAGTTAATTTATATTAGCTTGATGTGATTGTAATCTGAAATATTCTTAATTAATGATTTGTTAATCATGTATGTATATAACCCATTGAAAATCATTGATAAAGTTCTGCTTATCACATTTCTTAATTTAATGTAATTGTTCATTTAAGATAAAATGATAGGCTGTGAGGAATAGTTATTCGTCGACTGACAATCTGGTGTGAAAGAATTATTGCAAGAGTAATTTTATTTATTAAAAACTATTATGTTGATTTGCCATATTAAACATCTCTGTGCGGATCAGCGTTTATTTTTGCACCATTATTGTCATAGTGGAGTGCGGAAGGATTTTTTAATGACGGATGTAATTTGAATGGGGGAGGGGATTGCCGCATGAACCGTCAGAGATGAAGATGGCTAAAAGAATATATAAAGATTATATTCCAATGCCTGAAATGTTACATTTGTTGTTTTGACTTTTAATTACAGATGCAGCATCAAGTTGTTTTGTTACCTTGCGCAATACATAATTGCTCTATTGCCAATGCTTAAAAGAAAATCATGATTGTTCTGTTTTTGAACATTATAGCTTATCATTTTTCCCGGGAATATATAAAAATCAGGCAGGAGTTGTGCCAGATTATCATCTGAAATTTGATCGATAATATCAAATTTATTTATTTTGGTAGAGGTAAGATGCAAAGTGTCATAATTTTCGATCCACGTATATTCAATATCTCGGCGAAATGATTTATAAGTGTTCGTGTTTTGTTTCCAGGTGCCGCTAAGCGCAACAGTTCCTGTCTTTTTATTTTTATTATACATAAAGTCAATAGTGAGATTAGCCCTTCCCTGGTCATTAAATATAATCCAATTGGCCGTGCATTTCTCATTGTATACTATTTGTTCTTTGGAATAATGATAGGCAATAAAAAAAATGAAGCCACTGAGAAAGCATAAAATAATAAACAGCGTTTTTTTATAACGAATCATGGTTAACTCCGCGATACGATAGAGTTAAACAGTCTGCAACTGTGTTATTACTATGGTTTTTTTTGCATGCCATAACAATCAATCCGGGAGATGATTTATCGAGAGGGAAATATAGCCAGGGGTACTTTTTACAATCAATTCCAGATCCTAATATACGGTTCTTATATTGATCGAGATCTTTCAACCCATCAATGCTATCTTCTGTAACATTGAAATGACAACCATTTATTTGTGCAACAGTTTTGTAATCTTTAAAGAATGATTTGGGCTGACTATTGTGCCAGAGAAAAAATGCGGTAAGCAAACCTACGGAAAATGCACTTAGCATGGGTAAATAATTTTTAGATAGCCTGACTATATTTCTGAGATAATTATCTGGATGAGCACTTGTCTCTTTAAACTCATCTTTAACGTTCAAGCATTGGGGAGATATGGTCTTTTGTGCATCTGCAGAAGGGATTATTACATGGTTTTCTATGTTTACATCATTACTGAGCTTAAAACCTTTTCTCGGTACGGTTGCAATAAGCGAATGGTTGGTTTCACCAACCGTGCGAAACCCGCGTCTGATAATCGATATATTTTGATATAACGTGTTGACCGGTACTCGCATGCCTTCTTCTTCCCAGACTCTGGAGAAAAAATCCTGTTGTGCAACCACATCAGGAAAGGCTTCAAGTAGCAGCGATAAGCACCTGCTTGCTGGCGTTGTCAGAACGGCGTTAAGCTCGGCGTCATGTACCGAAATTAATTTTCTGTGCTCTGGCCAGAACTCAATATTATCGTTAATAATCCAGTACATACGTCAATGAAACATAAAATTAAGTAAATTGAAATTATATAGTTTGATAAGTATATTAGTATTCATGGAATAAATATATATTAATTTTATATTTATCATGCAAACTATAATTATAGCATATCAATGCAACTTAAAACTCCATGTGAATTAACAAATTTAACACTCTTAACCGTTGTCTTTATGCCTTCTTCTCGCAATATCTTTTCATTTTTGCGGTAGCGCGTAAGGTGACATAATTAAATAAGCGCTCAAATAAACTGAATTAAAAGTTCATGTGATAAAATACGGGCATCTTTATAAGTGCCCGTATATACAATGCTTATTATTATCGACAGTTACGTTTCAGTGCTGAACGGAGTGTGAACGGATAAATAATTCGTTTATTTTACCACCCATCCTTTTTTCAATTCTTTGCTTGTAGGCGTAGATGCTACGGATATCCATATCAAGAACCTCTGCAATCTGATATGGATTATAACCAGAAACCATATGTCCCATAATGGTGAATTCCATTTGAGTTAACGTATTGCCTCTGGTAAATGACAAATAACGACCAATGAATAGTTGCCTGATCTTTTCGTTGGCAATATCCAGTCCGTCATCATTATATATAATGGCTGATATCGCGGAATTGTGTTTTCTCCAGTAATTAGCAAGAGATTGCATATTTCGATCGCTTACTAACACTATTCCCATCTCAGTACTCGTAAGATAGTCGATCCAGTCACTCTCTAAAAAAAGGCGTAAAAAGCTTACTGAAAAATCTACAAAAATATATCCACTTAATCGAGCATTATGGTTTTTACTTAATATACCTTCAACCACGCCACGATTAAAATACGAACTCTCTTCGGGCCACATACAAAAACATGCATTTGCACAATACTGCAAACGTGGTGATTTTTCTGGCATTATTTGGCAATGCATTGAGCAACTATTGCATGTAAGACTTTTATAGCGACTACAAAGCCTCATGTTAATAACCTCCCTATTCATAGATAATTGCATAATTTCATTGGTTATTGATGATGTCAATACACTCTGATTTAGTAAGCTTTTTATGAAAAATTGTGTTTAATCCGTATTTGATATTATTCTTAATGACATATTTAAGCGTGCATCATTAAGCTTTAAATGTGATTGGATTTCACTCAGTTAATCATGTTGACCTTATTGCAAATCAGACAAGTGCCTAATGTATTAAGAATATCTATACTGCAAATTGTTTTCGAATGACCAGAAGATATCTTGTAAATCTAAGTGATGCATCTTAAATAGTCTTAATTAAGATGTTCAGATTTTTATTTAGGATAACAGCTTGATAATGTTCGTTTAAGTTATGGAGCGTTTGGGGAGGGTGAACAATGCAAGATGTGCACTGTAAGAATTGGAATGGTTCAAAATAGTGGTTATTTTGAACCATTCACATCAGTGATTAGCTAAAGAACATTACCGATACGCACAGGATACCGACGATCAACGTAATTAGATTTCCGATGGAGCGCCAGGGCTTAAGTGCCGGGATGAGATATGTTGACAGCGTTGGCATGATAAAAAGAATCATGGCAATAAGTGGACCACTGATCGCATAAATCATCGAAATCGCATTAGGGTTTATGCAGCAAACGATGAAAGTAATCAGTGATACTAACATAATTGATAGCGCGCGGTTAAATGCACGGCTTTTTTTAACCCCTGCCTGCTGTAGCGTTGTTTTGACTAATTCCGTTGCACCTTCAATAACACCAAAGTAGGTACCTAAAAATGATTTAGACATTGCTACAACCGCGACAATTATTCCGGAAATCGACAACCATGCAGGGGCATTTGGCAGCATAGAAAGTGCCGATAAAATGGTAACGCCCTCCTCTTTAGCTGTTTCAATATAAGAAGGTGGTATTGATAACAGGCAGCTAAAGACGAAGAAAAGTACGCTCACGCAGATGATGAGATAAGCGACTTTCATAATTTTTTTGCATTTATCCATAGCGTGTTCGCCATATTTTTCACGTCTATCAATAGCAAACGTAGAAATAATGGGCGTATGGCTAAAGGCGAAAACCATCACGGGAATCGATATCCATATCTGGTGAAGGGTATTCTGATTGAACTCTACCTGGGTAGTTAATAGAGCTGGTTGCCAGCTACCGACGAGGTAGAAAGAAAGAAATAAGAAATAGGCAATTAGTGGAAACACCAAAAATCCCATTACCCGAATTGTGGCATGGCGCCCCATCAGAAAGATGAGATTCAGAATTAACACAACACCCAGACTCACCAGCATACGAATGCGCAGGTCGATGACCATATGCTTTGCCAGTTGTTCTGTCAGCGAATTGGTGATCGCCACTGCATATATCAACACGACGACAAAAAAAGCAATGAAGTAAAGAGTGGTAATCAGATTGCCGATCTTCTTGCCATAGTAATGAGTTACTGCGCCAGTAATCCCTTCGCCTGCGGATGTTTTTGAAGAAAGGATGAACTGGCACAGGGCTTTATGTGGCCAATATGTTAAAGGCCATGCGACCAGTGCTGTAATAAACAGGACTACCGCTCCCGCTGAACCTAGCTGAATAGGGAGAAAGAGCGTGCCTGCGCCAACGGCTGTGCCGTAAAGTGCGAAGCTCCAGAGAGTTTCTTCTTTTGACCAAATTTTAGACATTATTTGAACGTATCATCTACAAATTAAGAAAAATGGAGGGCAATTTACCATAAACCAGGTCAAACATGGGAGATTAACGCTATATCAGCTCATGGATTCATGGGTTAGCAGATGCAAACCTTGCGTGCCAGTTGGGTATCCATCCCTCATTCCGGTGAATTTCCTTTGTGATAAAAATCACTATTTTTAAACATTTAAAATAATTTTTATTAACAATCATTTACTATTGCGCTGTTAATCTGTGCGAGGTTGTGATGAAAGACGTTGTGATTGTCGGTGCGTTACGAACACCTATCGGCTGCTTTCGTGGGGCGTTGGCTGGCCATTCTGCCGTAGAACTTGGTAGCCTGGTCGTGAAAGCGTTATTAGAACGCACTGGCGTTGCTGCACATGCGGTGGATGAAGTGATTCTGGGGCAGGTTCTGACCGCAGGGGCTGGGCAGAATCCAGCACGGCAATCGGCCATTAAAGGTGGTCTACCCAACAGTGTTTCGGCAATTACGATTAATGATGTTTGTGGTTCCGGGTTAAAAGCACTGCATCTTGCCACACAAGCGATCCAGTGTGGCGAGGCTGATATTGTCATCGCCGGTGGTCAGGAAAACATGAGTCGCGCACCACATGTCCTGACAGATAGCCGTACCGGAGCACAGCTTGGCGATAGCCAACTGGTTGATAGTCTGGTGCATGATGGCTTATGGGATGCATTCAATGATTACCATATTGGTGTCACTGCCGAAAATCTGGCGCGTGAATATGGTATCAGCCGTCAATTACAAGATGCCTATGCGCTTAGTTCACAACAAAAAGCGCGGGCGGCCATTGACGCTGGACGATTCAACGATGAGATTGTCCCGGTAAGAACGCAAAACAATGGGCAACTATTGATTGTTGATACCGATGAGCAGCCGCGTACTGATGCCAGTGCAGAAGGGCTGGCGAGCTTAAATCCGTCATTTGATAGCCACGGTTCTGTTACTGCGGGTAATGCTTCATCTATTAATGATGGTGCTGCTGCAGTAATGATGATGAGCGAAGCCAAAGCGCGAGCATTGAATTTACCCGTGCTGGCACGTATTCGCGCTTTTGCCAGTGTTGGTGTTGATCCTGCGCTGATGGGGATTGCTCCGGTATATGCGACTCGCCGTTGCCTTGAGCGTGTGGGCTGGCAGCTTTCTGATGTCGATCTTATTGAGGCTAATGAAGCGTTTGCCGCGCAGGCGCTTTCCGTTGGCAAAATGCTCGAATGGGATGAACGTCGGGTCAATGTTAACGGTGGCGCAATTGCGTTGGGTCACCCGATTGGCGCATCCGGTTGCCGTATTCTGGTTTCTTTGGTCCATGAAATGGTAAAACGCAACGCGCGTAAAGGGCTGGCTACACTTTGTATTGGCGGTGGTCAGGGCGTGGCGTTAACTATTGAACGTGACGACCCGATCTAAATTCCTTTCTATTCGTTAAACATCTGCCGCCATCAAGCCATTTCATGATGATGGTTGGCACGTCTGCGCACATACCCCATAGACGCTGAGTTTTTCCTTCACCTGACTTATTCGTGATCGACGCGACACTTTTCTCAATCCCTTATCTAAAAATGAAACAATGTTTTATTTTTGATTGAAAAGCGCACTGTGCAGGCATATCATCCTTTAAAGAATAAAACGAAACGATGTTTCACAATCGTTGTAATTTTACAGTTCAATGATTATCGGAGGTTGATGTGGACGTAAGACAGAGCATCCACAGTGCGCATGCAAAAACGCTGGATACACAGGGGCTGCGCAATGAATTTTTGGTTGAAAAGGTATTCGTCGCGGATGAGTACACGATGGTTTACAGCCACATTGACCGCATTATTGTTGGCGGCATTATGCCGGTAGCAAAAACGGTTTCTGTTGGCGGGGAAGTTGGAAAACAACTGGGCGTGAGCTACTTTCTGGAGCGTCGCGAGCTGGGCGTTATTAATATTGGCGGCGCTGGTACGATTACCGTCGATGGTCAATGCTACGAAATCGGTCACCGCGACGCTCTCTATGTTGGCAAAGGTGCAAAAGAAGTGGTCTTTGCCAGCATTGATAGTGCCACTCCGGCGAAGTTTTATTACAACTGCGCACCTGCTCATACGACGTATCCCACTAAAAAAGTGACCCCGGCTGAAGTCGCTCCGGTTACGCTGGGCGATAACATCACCAGTAATCGTCGCACAATTAACAAATATTTTGTGCCAGATGTGCTGGAAACCTGCCAGTTGAGCATGGGGCTAACGGAGCTGGCTCCGGGAAACCTGTGGAATACCATGCCATGCCACACCCACGAGCGTCGGATGGAAGTTTACTTCTATTTCAACATGGATGATGACGCCTGCGTTTTCCACATGATGGGGCAACCGCAAGAAACGCGTCACATTGTGATGCATAACGAGCAGGCCGTCATTTCCCCGAGTTGGTCTATCCACTCCGGCGTAGGGACCAAAGCTTATACCTTTATCTGGGGCATGGTCGGTGAAAACCAGGTCTTCGATGATATGGACCACGTTGCCGTTAAAGACCTGCGCTAGTTGCGGGCAAAATGAATAAGGTATTGTCATGATTTTAAAAGAATTTTCTCTTGATGGTAAAGTCGCGGTAGTCACTGGCTGTGACACTGGACTGGGGCAGGGGATGGCGCTGGGACTGGCGCAAGCGGGCTGTGATATCGTCGGCATTAATATCGTTGAACCGACAGAAACCATTGAACAGGTCACGGCGCTGGGGCGTCGTTTTTTAAGCCTGACCGCCGATCTACGTCAGATTGATGGCATTCCTGCACTGCTGGATCGTGCGGTAGCAGAGTTCGGCCATATTGATATCCTGGTGAATAACGCCGGATTGATTCGCCGTGAAGATGCACTCGATTTCAGTGAAAAAGACTGGGACGATGTGATGAACCTGAACATCAAAAGTGTATTCTTCATGTCCCAGGCGGCGGCGAAACACTTCATTGCACAGGGCAACGGCGGCAAGATTATCAATATCGCGTCCATGCTCTCATTCCAGGGCGGGATCCGCGTACCTTCGTATACCGCATCAAAAAGCGGCGTGATGGGCGTGACCCGTCTGATGGCGAACGAATGGGCAAAACATAACATCAACGTTAATGCGATTGCTCCGGGCTATATGGCGACCAACAATACCCAACAACTGCGGGCTGATGAACAGCGTAGTGCGGAAATTCTTGACCGCATCCCGGCAGGGCGTTGGGGATTGCCGAGCGATCTGATGGGGCCAGTAGTGTTCCTTGCCTCCAGTGCTTCAGACTATGTGAATGGTTATACCATCGCTGTAGATGGCGGCTGGCTGGCGCGTTAAGTTATTCAATTCACTTTTATGACCCTGCCGTATGGCAGGGTTTTTTATACCTGCAGATCATCATAATCCATATCTCGGTTATGAAATAATCCATATCAATTATCAATTAATAAACTTTATGAGTTTTATCTACTTTAAAATTAGTTAGTTAATAATAATGTTAATAATTTTACTTAATTTGAAAATTGGAATGTCCATCACATAACCACATGTCGTAGCAATTTAATCCATATTTATACTGATTCCGACCTGACACCAGAATGAGTTGTTCACGTATTTTTTCACTATGTCTTATTCTCTGCTGGCAGGAAAAAAATGGTGACTATCAATACGGAATCTGCTTTAACGCCGCGTCCTCTGCGAGATACGCGTCGTATGAATATGTTTGTTTCGGTAGCTGCTGCGGTCGCAGGATTGTTATTCGGTCTTGATATCGGGGTCATCGCCGGAGCGTTGCCGTTCATTACCGATCACTTTGTGCTAACCAGTCGATTGCAGGAATGGGTGGTCAGTAGCATGATGCTCGGCGCGGCAATTGGTGCGCTGTTCAATGGTTGGCTGTCGTTCCGCCTGGGACGTAAATACAGTTTGATGGCAGGGGCTATCCTGTTTGTGCTCGGTTCGATAGGGTCGGCTTTTGCGACCAGCGTAGAAATGTTAATCGCCGCTCGTGTGGTGCTTGGTATTGCCGTGGGGATTGCCTCTTATACCGCTCCACTGTACCTATCTGAAATGGCAAGTGAAAATGTACGTGGCAAGATGATCAGTATGTACCAGTTGATGGTAACGCTGGGCATCGTGCTGGCGTTTTTATCCGACACGGCATTCAGCTATAGCGGTAACTGGCGTGCAATGTTAGGTGTTCTTGCCTTACCGGCAGTCCTGCTGATTATTCTGGTCGTTTTCCTGCCAAATAGCCCGCGCTGGCTGGCGGAGAAAGGGCGTCATATCGAGGCGGAAGAAGTGCTGCGTATGCTGCGCGATACATCAGAAAAAGCGCGAGAAGAACTTAACGAAATTCGTGAAAGCCTGAAGTTAAAACAGGGCGGTTGGGCGCTGTTTAAAATCAACCGTAACGTCCGTCGTGCGGTATTCCTCGGTATGTTGTTGCAGGCGATGCAACAATTTACCGGTATGAACATCATCATGTACTACGCGCCGCGCATCTTCAAAATGGCGGGCTTTACGACGACTGAACAGCAGATGATTGCGACTCTGGTCGTGGGGCTAACCTTTATGTTTGCTACTTTTATTGCGGTGTTTACGGTAGATAAAGCCGGGCGTAAACCGGCACTGAAAATTGGTTTCAGCGTGATGGCGTTAGGCACTCTGGTGCTGGGCTATTGCCTGATGCAGTTTGATAACGGCACGGCTTCCAGTGGCCTGTCCTGGCTCTCTGTTGGCATGACGATGATGTGTATTGCCGGTTATGCGATGAGTGCCGCGCCAGTGGTGTGGATCCTGTGCTCTGAAATTCAGCCGCTGAAATGCCGCGATTTTGGTATTACCTGTTCGACCACCACGAACTGGGTGTCGAACATGATTATCGGCGCGACCTTCCTGACTCTGCTCGACAGCATTGGTGCTGCCGGTACGTTCTGGCTCTACACCGCGCTGAACATTGCGTTTGTGGGTATTACCTTCTGGCTCATTCCGGAAACCAAGAATGTCACGCTGGAACATATCGAACGCAAACTGATGGCAGGCGAGAAGTTGAGAAATATTGGCATCTGATGTCTCTGGCCGGATGTGCTGTACATCCGGCCTTTTTTTCGCTAATAGAGATCGGGCGCCAGGCCGTTGAGTTCCTTATTCAGCCTTGCTGCATTAACTCACAAGTCAGGAGAAAGGAATGAAAACAATTGGTCTGCTAGGGGGGATGAGCTGGGAATCCACTATTCCTTACTATCGTCTGATAAATGAAGGCATTAAACAGCGACTTGGTGGGCTTCACTCTGCGCAAGTGCTGCTACATAGCGTTGATTTTCATGAAATAGAAGAGTGTCAACGTCGCGGGGAGTGGGACAAAGCAGGAGAAATTCTGGCTGAAGCGGCACTTGGCTTACAGCGGGCGGGGGCTGAAGGCATTGTGTTATGTACTAATACGATGCACAAAGTGGCGGATGCTATCGAATCCCGTTGTTCACTGCCTTTCTTGCATATTGCGGATGCCACCGGACGTGCAATTACCCGTGCCGGAATGACTCGCGTGGCGCTGTTGGGGACACGCTACACCATGGAACAGGATTTTTATCGTGGGCGACTGGCGGAGCAATTTTCCATCGACTGTCTGATCCCTGAAGCGGATGAAAGGGCGAAAATTAATCAGATTATTTTTGAAGAACTGTGTCTGGGGCATTTTAGCGAAACATCACGCACTTATTATGCGCAAGTGATTGCTCGCCTCGCAGAACAGGGCGCGCAGGGCGTCATTTTTGGCTGTACGGAAATTGGTTTACTGGTGCCAGAAGAGCGCAGTGTTCTGCCTGTGTTTGATACTGCGGCTATTCATGCCGAGGATGCAGTCGCCTTTATGCTGTCGTAATTCGCTACAAAATAGCCTCAAGAGCGGCAACCAGTTTTGGTAAACCGGTTTGTAAATGCTTGCTGAATGCCTGCACCAGTGCTGATGACGGGCGGTGCAGGGGGCGAATCAGGCTGACGGTGAAGGGAACCGCAATACTGAACCGCCGCACCACTAACCCACTTGCCGCATAATCCAGAGCGGTGAGTGGGTTAACTACCGAAACTCCCGCTCCCGCCCGTACCATCGCGCAAACTGACGCGGCGCTATGGGTTTCTACTATCATGCGTCGTTTAACCTGATTCTCACTAAACAACTGATCCAACAGCTGGCGATAGCTGTCTGTACGGGAAAGGCTGATGTAGTTCTCCCCCTGAAAATCTTCCGGTGTTAATACCTTTTTTACCGCCAGCGGATGACCCGGCGGTAAAACACACACTTCATCTAAAGACAGTAATTCGGTGCGTTCCGTACCCGCAGGCGTATGCAGCGTTTCGGTGAGTCCGAGATCATGACGTTGTGCCGAAAGCCACTCTTCAAGTAGCGGTGATTCCTGCGGGATAATGTTTAAGCTGACTTCAGGATAACGGGCCAGAAACGGTTGTAGCAGCGGCGGCAAAAAAGACTGCGAAAAGACCGGCAGGCAGGCAATAGACAGTTCTCCCTGACGAAACTCGCGCAGACTTTCGGCGGCGCTGACGATGCGATCCAGCCCATACCAGGAGCGCTGTACCTCTTCAAACAGACGCAGCCCTTGAACGGTAGGGTGTAATCGACCGCGTACGCGTTCAAACAGTTTCAATCCGATTACCTTTTCAAAGCGCGCCAGTTCGCGGCTGACGGTTGGCTGTGAAGTATGCAGCAGTTGTGCCGCCTCAGTCAGGCTGCCGGCGGTCATAACCGCATGAAAAATTTCAATATGACGTAAGTTAACGGCGGCCATTGGCGTTCTCTCGCAATCCGGTAATCCATATCATTTTTGCATAGACTCGACATAAATCGATATTTTTTATTCTTTTTATGATGTGGCGTAATCATAAAAAAGTACTTATCTGGAGTTTGTTATGCCACATTCACTGTTCAGCCCCGATACCGATCTCACCGCCGAAAATCTGCTGCGCTTGCCAGCAGAATTTGGCTGCCCTGTGTGGGTTTACGATGCACAAATTATCCGTCGGCAGATTGCAGCGCTGAAACAGTTTGATGTGGTGCGCTTCGCGCAGAAAGCCTGTTCCAATATTCATATTTTGCGCTTAATGCGTGAGCAGGGTGTGAAAGTAGATTCCGTCTCATTGGGGGAAATCGAGCGTGCGCTGGCGGCGGGATATAATCCGCAAACGCATCCCGATGACATCGTCTTTACCGCGGATGTTATCGATCAGGCAACGCTTGAGCGCGTCAGTGAATTGCAAATTCCGGTGAATGCGGGGTCTGTTGATATGCTCGATCAACTGGGTCAGGTTTCGCCAGGACATCGGGTATGGCTGCGCGTTAACCCGGGGTTTGGTCACGGACACAGCCAAAAAACCAATACCGGTGGCGAAAACAGCAAGCACGGCATCTGGTATACCGATCTTCCGGCCGCGCTGGAAGTCATACAACGTCATCATATGCAATTGGTTGGCATTCACATGCACATCGGTTCTGGTGTTGATTATGCGCATCTGGAGCAGGTGTGTGGCGCGATGGTGCATCAGGTCATCGAATTCGGTCAGGATTTACAGGCTATTTCTGCGGGGGGCGGGCTTTCTGTTCCGTATCAGCAGGGAGAAGAGGCGGTTGATACTGAACATTATTATGGTCTGTGGCATGCCGCGCGTGAGCAAATCGCCCGCCATCTCGGTCACCCTGTGAAACTGGAAATCGAACCGGGTCGCTTCCTGGTAGCGCAGTCTGGTGTGTTAATTACCCAGGTGCGGAGCGTCAAACAAATGGGGAGTCGCCACTTTGTGCTGGTTGACGCTGGATTTAACGATCTGATGCGCCCGGCAATGTATGGCAGTTATCACCATATTAGCGCGCTGGCGGCTGATGGTCGCTCTCTTGAACATGCGCCAACGGTGGAAACCGTTGTCGCAGGGCCATTATGTGAATCGGGCGATGTCTTTACCCAGCAGGAAGGGGGGAATGTCGAAACCCGTGCCTTACCGGCAGTGAAGGCGGGCGATTATCTGGTGCTGCATGATACCGGCGCATATGGTGCGTCAATGTCATCTAACTACAATAGTCGCCCACTGTTGCCAGAAGTTCTGTTTGATAATGGTCAGGCGCGGTTGATTCGCCGTCGCCAGACCATTGAGGAATTACTGGCGCTCGAGTTGCTTTAATCGCGGCTAGTCGCTGGCTGCGTTATGACTTGCATCCAGCGACGGTGTTGAAACTGAATGGCGACGTACCAGCGTAGGACTAAAGACGTTGGTGATTTCTGGCAGTGGGCGATTATCCGCCAGCGCCAATGCCAGTTCTGCAGCCTGGGTCGCCATTGTCACTATTGGGTAACGGACCGTGGTCAGCCGTGGGCGTACATAACGTGACACCAGCACATCATCAAAACCAATCAGCGAAATTTCACCCGGTACATCAATCCCATTGTCATTGAGCACGCCCATCGCGCCTGCCGCCATTGAGTCGTTATAACAAGCCACGGCGGTGAAATTTCTGCCTCTTCCCAACAGTTCAGTCATCGCCTGTTCGCCACCGCTTTCGTCCGGTTCGCCGAAAGTCACCAGCCGATCATTAGCCGGAATACCACTTTCGGCAAGGGCATCGTAATACCCTCGCAGACGATCTTCGGCATCAGAAATAGAGTGGTTAGAGCAGAGATAACCAATGCGCGTATGACCCTGCTGAATTAAATGGCGTGTCGCCAGCCAGGCACCGTAGCGATCGTCCAGAGCGATACAACGACTCTCAAAACCCGGAAGGATCCGGTTGATTAACACCATGCCGGGTATTTGCTTCATCAATGAGGACAAATCGGCATCCGGGATCATTTTGGCATGGACGACCAGCGCGGCGCAGCGATGGCGAATCAACTGCTCAATGGCCTGGCGCTCTTTTTGTTCGTTGTGGTAACCGTTGCCAATTAATAAGAAATTACCGGTATGGTAAGCCACCTGTTCGACCGCTTTCACCATTGCACCGAAAAACGGATCGGAAACATCACCAACGACCAGGCCAACCGTTTCAGTGGTCTGTTGAGCCAACGCGCGGGCGTTAGCGTTCGGGTGATAACTCAGAGATTCCATTGCGCTATGCACAGCCAGACGAGAAGCTTCGCTGGCTTTTGGAGAGTTATTAATGACGCGGGAAACGGTGGCGACTGAAACGCCTGCCAGTCGGGCTACATCCTTAATGGTCGCCATGAAAATACCTTTGTGGGTAAACGCTTACATTCTGCCAGTGTTACGGAAAACGCCCGTTGGTTCAAGGGGCGTTGTGATTTCAGCGTGGGAAGTGTGCGCGAAACGAGAATACGTAAGGAAAAAAAGAGATTGCAAACCTTTGGTTACACTTTGCGAAACGCTGTTGCGATTGACTGCTGGTGGCATTTGTCTACAGGTTGATAAAGTGGTGATCCCAGAGGTATTGATAGGTGAAGTCAACTTCGGGTTGAGCACATGAATTACACCAGCCTGCGCAGATGCGCAGGTTTTTTTTGCCTGTCGCAAATCTGTAACAGTAACCGACAATTTACACACCTCGTTGCATTTCCCTTCATTCCTTTGCTTTTTCTCGCTGGCGAAGCGTCGTCGTGCGGACCACAATCAAGATCCCAGAGGTATTGATTGGTGAGATTATTCGGTACGCTCTTCGTACCCTGTCTCTTGCACCAACCTGCGCGGATGCGCAGGTTTTTTTTCGCACCGACTTTACTGTCGCTCGAGCCCTTCATCTCGTGTAATCTCACCGCATTCGCATTTAATGAATAATGAGCAAAGGGAGTTGAAATGCTTTTTAGCTTTTTTCGAAATTTGTGCCTTGCTCTGTACCGCGTTCGCGTGACAGGTGACACCCAGGCGCTGAAGGGCGAGCGCGTTCTTATCACGCCCAATCACGTCTCTTTTATTGATGGCATTCTGCTGGCGCTATTTTTACCCGTTCGCCCGGTGTTTGCTGTTTACACCTCCATCAGCCAGCAGTGGTATATGCGTTGGTTGAAATCATTTATCGACTTCGTTCCTCTCGATCCGACACAGCCGATGGCAATCAAACATCTGGTTCGTTTGGTGGAACAAGGCCGTCCGGTAGTGATTTTCCCGGAGGGGCGCATCACGACCACCGGTTCGCTGATGAAAATTTACGATGGCGCCGGTTTTGTGGCGGCGAAGTCAGGCGCGACGGTTATTCCGGTGCGAATTGAAGGGGCGGAGCTTACGCACTTCAGTCGCCTGAAAGGTCTGGTTAAACGGCGCTTGTTCCCGCAAATTCATCTGCATATTTTGCCTCCCACGCAGGTGCCGATGCCAGATGCGCCGCGCGCCCGTGACCGCCGTAAAATCGCGGGGGAAATGCTGCACCAAATTATGATGGAAGCGCGTATGGCGGTACGCCCACGTGAAACGCTGTACGAATCACTACTGAGCGCAATGTACCGTTTTGGGGCCAGGAAAAAGTGTGTCGAAGACGTCAACTTTACCCCGGATACCTATCGCAAGTTGCTCACTAAAACACTGTTTGTTGGTCGCATCCTCGAAAAATATAGCGTTGAAGGGGAAAGAATCGGCTTAATGCTGCCCAATGCGGGCATTAGTGCGGCAGTGATTTTTGGGGCCATCGCCCGTCGCCGTATTCCGGCAATGATGAACTACACCGCCGGAGTAAAAGGGCTGACCAGCGCCATTACGGCGGCTGAAATCAAAACTATCTTCACTTCCCGCCAGTTCCTCGACAAAGGCAAACTCTGGCATCTGCCGGAGCAGCTGACTCAGGTACGCTGGGTGTATCTGGAAGATTTAAAAGCGGATGTCACCACTGCCGACAAAGTGTGGATCTTCGCCCATCTGTTGATGCCGCGTCTGGCACAGGTAAAACAGCAGCCAGAAGAAGAGGCGCTGATCCTCTTTACCTCCGGTTCTGAAGGCCATCCGAAAGGCGTCGTCCATAGCCATAAAAGCATTCTGGCGAACGTCGAGCAGATTAAAACGATTGCCGATTTCACCACCAACGATCGCTTTATGTCGGCGTTACCGCTGTTTCACTCCTTTGGTTTAACTGTTGGCTTGTTTACGCCCCTGCTGACGGGCGCAGAAGTCTTCCTTTACCCCAGTCCATTGCATTACCGCATTGTGCCTGAACTGGTGTACGACCGCAGTTGTACGGTGCTTTTCGGCACTTCGACCTTCCTTGGTCATTACGCGCGCTTCGCCAACCCGTATGACTTCTATCGTCTACGCTATGTGGTGGCTGGCGCGGAGAAACTACAAGAAAGCACCAAACGACTTTGGCAGGATAAATTTGGCCTGCGTATTCTTGAAGGCTACGGCGTGACTGAATGCGCGCCAGTCGTGTCCATCAACGTACCGATGGCAGCGAAACCCGGCACCGTCGGGCGCATTTTGCCGGGGATGGATGCACGTCTGCTGGCGGTTCCGGGTATTGAAGAAGGTGGTCGCCTGCAACTAAAAGGGCCGAACATAATGAACGGCTACCTGCGGGTAGAGAAACCAGGCGTGCTGGAAGTGCCAACGGCTGTGAACATCCACGGTGAGATGGAGCGCGGCTGGTATGACACTGGCGATATCGTGCGTTTTGATGAACAGGGATTTGTGCAGATTCAGGGGCGGGCAAAACGCTTCGCCAAAATTGCCGGAGAGATGGTTTCACTGGAAATGGTGGAACAACTGGCACTTGGTGTTTCTCCAGATAAAGTCCATGCCACCGCGATTAAGAGCGACGCCAGTAAAGGCGAGGCGCTGGTACTGTTCACTACAGACAGCGAACTGACGCGCGATAAACTACAGCAATACGCCCGCGAGCACGGCGTACCGGAACTTGCCGTACCGCGTGACATTCGCTATCTGAAACAGATGCCATTACTGGGCAGCGGCAAGCCTGACTTTGTCACGTTGAAAAGTTGGGTAGACGAAGCGGAAAAACACGATGAGTGAGTCAGTGCACACTAACACTTCGCTATGGTCGAAGGGAATGAAAGCAGTTATTGCCGCGCAGTTTCTCTCTGCGTTTGGCGATAACGCGTTGCTGTTTGCCACTCTGGCGCTACTGAAAGCGCAGTTCTACCCGGACTGGAGTCAGCCAATCCTGCAAATGGTGTTTGTGGGCGCTTACATTCTTTTTGCGCCGTTTGTCGGTCAGGTGGCGGATAGCTTTGCGAAAGGCCGGGTAATGATGTTTGCCAACGGCCTTAAGTTGCTGGGTGCTGCCAGTATTTGTTTTGGCATTAATCCGTTTCTCGGTTATACGCTGGTGGGCGTCGGTGCAGCGGCTTATTCTCCGGCGAAATACGGTATTCTTGGCGAGTTAACAACCGGTAATCAGTTAGTGAAAGCTAACGGCTTGATGGAAGCCTCCACCATTGCGGCGATTTTACTCGGTTCCGTAGCCGGTGGCGTGCTGGCGGACTGGCATGTTCTTGCCGCGCTGGCGGCCTGTGCGCTGGCTTATGCTGGCGCGGTAGCCGCAAATCTCTACATTCCGAAACTGGCGGCGGCGCGTCCGGGACAGTCGTGGAATCTCATCAACATGGCCCGCAGCTTTATCTCTGCTTGCGCCGTATTATGGCACAACGGTGAAACACGATTTTCGCTGGTGGGAACCAGTTTATTCTGGGGCGCGGGGGTTACGTTGCGTTTCCTGTTGGTGCTGTGGGTGCCGGTGGCGCTGGGCATTACCGATAACGCGACCCCGACCTACCTCAACGCGATGGTGGCGATTGGCATCGTGGTTGGTGCGGGGGCGGCAGCAAAACTGGTCACCCTGGAAACCGTATCACGCTGCATGCCAGCCGGCATTTTGATTGGCGTGGTGGTGCTGATTTTCTCCCTGCAACACGAACTTCTGCCAGCCTATGCCTTGTTGATGTTGATTGGCGTACTTGGGGGCTTTTTTGTCGTACCGCTCAATGCATTATTACAGGAGCGAGGCAAAAAAAGCGTCGGGGCGGGGAATGCGATTGCCGTACAAAACCTTGGCGAAAACAGCGCCATGCTGCTGATGTTGGGAATTTACTCGCTGGCAGTAATGGTAGGCATCCCAGTCGTGCCCATAGGCATTGGCTTTGGTGCGCTGTTTGCGCTGGCAATAACGGCGCTGTGGATTTGGCAACGCCGTCATTAATCTTTTGCCAGATGGCACATTCAGCCATCTGGTGAAGGTCACATTCCCGAAGGGTGCATACCTTTCGGATACTTCACGCTGTAAGAGAATGGCAGACTCACGTTCTCTTTGCCTGACAGTTTCAGCGTCCAGGTCAGTTCACCCGTTTTCGCATCAAACTGCGCCTGCCCGTACTGCATTTTTTCTACCGTAATATCACTATTAGCACTGACTGGGATCTGGTCGAGCAGAGTAATATCCACCGCTTCGCCGTAGCTGTTCTTCACATTAAGGGTGTAACTGAAGTTACGTATTGCGCTGTCGTTAAAGATAGATAACGCATTCTCTTTTTTGAGTGCGGCTTTACGCTGAATAATCAACTTAGGATCGCGGTTAAGCTGAATATCCAGCGACTTGCCATCTTCCGGCGGCTGCAAATAACCCACGCCGGTACGGTTGTTGCCAAAGAAGATCTGACTTTCTCCGGGGATTAAATTTAACTGTTCCCACTCTTTAATTTGCACCTGGAGCCAGGCGTCATTACTGATCTTTGGAATAGCAAAGAAGCGATATTTACCGTTGACCGACTCTTCCTTAATGACCACCGTGCGCGCGGTATTATCGCTGTCGATTTGCCACGGCAGCGAAAGTGCATAGCGAACATTTTGCGCGGTGAAACTTTCTGGTTGCGGTGAAACGGGCGCTGCTGATGCCGCATACATGCGCCCGGCTCGTTGCTCCCTTGTTTTTTGCATCTTTGTCTCCAGGGCTTTCTGCAATTCTGAGGCATCCTGGTCAGAGGACTCTCGCGAACGCTGTTCCATTACGGGTTCCCGCTTATAAGTTGATGCTGAAAGCGAGCCGCCACCATACTCCGGCACATCCACATACTGTGTTTCCAGTTGCGGCAAGGTGAGATGAGTATCAGGTTCATTGGTCGAGAGCACGAGATTAACGTTTTTCCATGCAAGCCCGGTGTACTGGCGAATATTAGCCTTATAAACCAGACGAAGCGGTTGGTTGATGGCACTCGCGTGAACATCATAGAGCGGCGTCCATGCGGCATTTGGCGTCATATAGCGCACCACTGCCTTCGCCGTGACGGCTTGGGGGGCATAGACCTTAGCGATAATAACCTGTGGATCATCGGCAGCCTCTGAATCGCCGTTACTCATACTCTCGCGTTGCTCCAGCTTTTCAATTTCAAGCTGGTTATCAGCAAGTTTCTGCGTCAACTCATTGTCGGCTCGTAATAACTCACCATTTTTCTCTTTCACCATTTGCAGATACTTGCCAACTTCGGCGGCACTTTTATTGGTTAATGTGCTATTTGCCTCTAATACCTTAATTTGAGCCGCAGTATTGTTTTTCTCGGCGGTTAGTTTTGCCTGTTCCACCTTTGCTGCTTTTAACTGTTGCTGAATCTCTGACGGCAACGCATTCGGCTGTGTTTCCATTAGCGCGATACGTGAGGAAAGCACCGTCACTCCGTTATCGATAGAGATAGCGATGCTGTCGTCGGTTACCGAATTGGCAATATGGGTGAAGATGATTTCGCTTTCACCTGCCGGTAAGTTGAGTGTCTCTTCACCTTGCAGGCTGGCACCATGCAGATAAACAGTGACGTCTTTAAGTGTTAGCGGTTGGGTTAACTGCGTCCCCCAGGCGGAGGACATACACCCAGTAAGCAACATAGCGAGGGGAAGAGGTTTGAAAATCAACATGGTTATCCTTAACAATGGGCACAGACATTGAAACGCGCGCTGGCGTTGACCGAAAGAGTCTATTGCGCTTTGTCAGGAAAGATGCGGCGAAAAGTAGTGAATATATTCTGAAAAGTGGGAAAAAAGACGCCTGGCGCAAAACGCCAGGCGAGAGGATCACGGTGCCGGATAAGTATAAACCTGATGCACCGCTTCAATTTCTGCCAACACGTCTTCGCTTAACTCCAGATGCAAACTTTCGACGTTAGTTTTCAGCTGTTCCATCGTTGTTGCGCCCAGCAGAGTGCTGGCAACAAACGGTTGACGACGCACAAAGGCCAGAGCCATCTGAGCTGGATCCAGACCATGACGTTTGGCTATATCAACATACGCCGCGACGGCTTTTTGCGTTTGCTCACCGCTGTAGCGAGTGAAGCGGCTAAAGAGTGTATTGCGCGCGCCAGCCGGTTTTGCGCCGTTGAGATATTTCCCGCTCAACGTGCCAAAACCCAGACACGAATAAGCCAGTAACTCGACGCCTTCATACTGGCTGACTTCAGCAAGACCCACTTCAAAGCTGCGATTTAACAAGCTGTAGGGGTTTTGAATGGTGACAATACGCGGCAGGTCGTGTTTATCCGCGAGATGTAAATAGCGCATTACGCCAAATGCGGTTTCATTCGACACACCGATATAACGAATTTTCCCCGCGCGTTGGTACTCTGCCAGTGCGTCCAGCGTATCCAGCAGCGAAACTGCAGGCGCAGAATCTGTCCAGCTATAACCGAGCTTGCCGAAACAGTTGGTGGGGCGCTGTGGCCAATGCACCTGATAGAGATCGAGATAATCAGTCTGCAGACGCTTGAGGCTGTCATGCAGAGCTTCGCGAATATTCTTCCTGTCCAGCGCCTGATCCGGGCGGATCCCCTTGTCATTATTACGCGACGGTCCGCTCACTTTGGAGGCGATAATTAACTTTTCGCGGTTGCCATGTTTTGCCAGCCAGTTACCGACATAGGTTTCGGTTAACCCCTGAGTTTCGGGGCGTGGCGGTACCGGGTACATCTCGGCAACGTCGATAAGGTTAATGCCCTGAGCAACGGCATAGTCGAGTTGTGCGTGGGCGTCGGCTTCGCTGTTCTGTTCACCAAACGTCATCGTGCCAAGCCCCAGCGTGCTGACTTCCAGCGAGCTGTGGGGTATACGGTGATATTGCATAGCCGTTTCCTTTTTATAATCACGACATAAGGAATATAAAAATGGCAGAGGGAAGGGAAAAGGGAAAGAGAAAAATCTTAAGGTCAGCCGGATGCTGACCTTATTTTTTAACGTTCAATAATTTGCGAAACATCATCACGGTTTATTTGCATCGCGTTACCTTGCTGATCGTGATAACTCACCAGCCCGGTGTCATCATCAATTTCCGGTTTTCCATCTGTCAAAATCATACGGCCATCTTTGGTCGCCATGACGTAATCACTGGAACAGCCGGAAACGGCAAATGCCAGTCCGACTGCAGAAATTAATACTGCCCATTTTTTCATCCGGTCATCCTCACCTATTTTGCCCATTAATGATAATAGACTGTTTATAATCTGACGTTATACATCATGAAAGCAGGAAAATCTTAAACTGTGAGGAAGAGATCTGGCCGAACGCTCTCCCGCAGGAGAGCGAACGGAATATCAGAGCGGATTCTTTTTGTTGCGAATCAGGTTGAGGCTTTCAACCGCAATAGAGAAGAACATCGCGAAGTAGATGTAACCTTTCGGTACGTGGATATCGAAACTTTCCAGAATCAGGGTAAAGCCCACCAGAATCAGGAAAGAGAGCGCCAGCATTTTTACCGAAGGGTGGCGTTCGACAAAATCACCAATCGAGCGCGCGGCGAACATCATCACGCCTACGGCAATCACCACTGCTGCCATCATTATGAATAAGTGATCTGACAGACCCACAGCGGTAATCACCGAGTCGAGGCTGAAAATAATATCCAGCAGCATAATCTGCACGATAGCGCCGAGGAATGATGAAACGCGAGTTTTCAATCCTTCTTCTTCACCTTCGATGGATTCGTGGATTTCCTTGCTGGCTTTCCAGATAAGGAACAGACCGCCGAGTAACAAAATTAAATCGCGAGCGGAAATTTCCTGACTGAAAATTGTAAAAAGCGGATTAGTCAGACGCGTGACCCAGGCAATAGACGCCAGCAGCGCCAGACGCATGACCATAGCCGCTGCCAAACCCAGACGCCGTGCGTGGCCACGTTGTGCTGTAGGTAGTTTTGCCACCACCAGCGAGAGGAAAATAATATTATCGATCCCAAGAACGATCTCCAGCAGCGTCAGCGTACCGAGCGCAAGCCAGGCGTTAGGATCGGTTACCCATGCAAATAACATCAAACAAAGCCCTGCCAAAAAAAATGAAGCGGTAATTATATGCCCGGAATGCGGCAGGTCAAAGCGATGGGTGCTGGATCAAAAAATGACGAGCCAATAGTGCACTGGTGAAATTCTTCTTTAAATAAAAGCCGCGTGGCAGTGTCAGAATCGGTTCACCCTGGGCGCCAATGGCTTCGGTGAGCGCTTTCGCATTCGCCGCTTTAGGTCTTATCTGTAAATATTCCCCGTGACGAGCGGTAATTCTTTCAACCTGACCAAGAACAATCATATCCATTAATTCTTCCCAGTCTTCGCGTAACTGCCGTTCCTCTTCGTCATTTGGACTCCACAGTAATGGCGACCCTACGCGCCGCTGCGCCAAAGGAATACTGCGCTCGCCTTCTACAGGTATCCACAGCACGCGTTTTAACTTGTGACGTACATGGCTGGTTTCCCAGGTGACGCCGCTATTGCCGGTTAAAGGCGCCACGCAAACGAAAGTGGTTTCCAGAGGACGGCCAAGGCTATCCACAGGAATCGTTTTTAGCTCTACGCCCAGGGCCGCAAAATCTTGTTCAGGTTTACTGCCTGCGCTTGCGCCAAGCCAAATTTCCAGCAACACGCCTATCCAGCCTTTATCGCGCTTTAAATTCTCCGGTGCAACCAGCCCGGCAAGTGCCGCCAGCTCACCCAATGTGTAACCGGAAAGTTGCTGTGCTTGCGCAAATAACTGCGCTTCAGTTTCTGGTGGAGAGAGCAATGGGCGAGGCTGGAGCATGGTGTTATACCTTGATTAAAAATTGAGCAACAATTTTATACCGGATATGCCAAGTGTAACTTTTTCCACGCGTGTTATTCAATTGCATGATTTATATTGCTTTTTAGGCTTCAGATAACCACGTTGCGCAACGTATGGGGAGGTTTTCCAAATCTGGTCACTGAAAATAAACAGGATCTTACACCATGTTATCCACAGAAAGCTGGGATAACTGTGAAAAACCCTCACTACTGTTTCCATTTACAGCCTTGACGTGCGACGAAACTCCAATTTTTAGTGATGCGGTGCTTAACTTATTGGCACATTCTGTGGATAAATACGACATTGGTTGATCTTTCACCACCTCGTATACAGCGAGTGTGATACAGGTCACGATTTTACCTGTTTGGTAGCGATTTAAGCACCTAGTTCATTGATTAGTAATTATTATTTTGTAATGCCTGAATCAGGGGTGTTCAGAATGCTCTGGGTTTTCCCGTAGTAATTCCGTAGTTCTTCACAACTCTATCCACAGAAAAGGTGAATAAAAACGGTGATGTTCCCCCTCTGCTGTTTATAACTCTGCACTTAACTGTGAGTTATTCAATTGTTATTAGTGTGTAATGCCTTGCAGAGAGTGGTTTACCGCCTTCCAGGAGTATGAAACAATCATTCGCATATAAAGTTTTATTTTGAGGTAGTCCGGTGATTGATGACGATGGCTACCGCCCAAACGTAGGTATCGTGATTTGTAATCGTCAGGGGCAAGTAATGTGGGCCCGTCGATTTGGTCAGCACTCCTGGCAATTTCCGCAAGGCGGAATTAACCCCGGAGAATCCGCAGAACAGGCGATGTACCGTGAATTGTTTGAAGAAGTAGGATTAAGCCGCAAAGACGTTCGAATCCTTGCTTCAACGCGTAACTGGTTGCGCTACAAATTACCAAAACGTTTGGTGCGTTGGGACACGAAGCCGGTGTGTATCGGCCAAAAACAAAAATGGTTTCTCTTGCAGCTGGTGAGCGGCGATGCGGAAATCAATATGCAAACCAGCAGTACACCAGAGTTTGACGGCTGGCGTTGGGTAAGTTACTGGTATCCGGTCAGACAGGTGGTGTCATTTAAACGTGATGTCTACCGCAGGGTAATGAAAGAGTTTGCGAGTGTTGTGATGGCGCTACAGGACAATACGCCTAAACCACAAAACGCATCTACTTATCGACGTAAAAGAGGTTAAGTCACGCCAATTATGCTCACTCGCCTGCGCGAAATAGTCGAAAAGGTAGCCAGTGCTCCCCGCCTTAACGAGGCGTTGAATATTCTGGTTACCGACATCTGTCTTGCGATGGATACCGAAGTCTGTTCGGTCTACCTGGCCGATCACGACCGACGTTGTTACTACCTGATGGCGACTCGGGGGCTGAAAAAACCGCGAGGTCGCACCGTAACGCTCGCGTTTGATGAAGGGATCGTCGGCCTGGTTGGCAGGCTGGCGGAACCGATAAACCTTGCGGATGCGCAAAAACACCCCAGCTTCAAATATGTCCCCTCCGTAAAAGAAGAGCGTTTCCGTGCTTTCTTAGGCGTTCCGATTATTCAGCGTCGCCAATTGCTTGGCGTGCTGGTGGTGCAGCAACGAGAGCTACGCCAGTACGATGAAAGCGAAGAATCCTTTCTGGTGACGCTCGCCACCCAGATGGCGGCCATTCTTTCCCAGTCGCAGTTGACTGCCTTATTCGGACAATATCGCCAGACGCGAATCCGCGCATTACCGGCTGCACCCGGCGTGGCGATTGCCGAAGGTTGGCAGGATGCCACTTTACCCTTAATGGAACAGGTGTATCAGGCATCAACGCTGGATCCAGCGCTGGAACGTGAGCGCCTGACCGGAGCGCTGGAAGAGGCAGCTAACGAATTTCGTCGTTACAGCAAACGCTTTGCTGCCGGGGCGCAGAAAGAAACTGCGGCCATTTTCGATCTTTACTCGCACCTGCTTTCTGACACCCGACTGCGTCGCGAACTGTTTGCCGAGGTGGATAAAGGCTCGGTCGCAGAGTGGGCTGTGAAAACGGTCATTGAAAAATTTGCTGAACAGTTTGCCGCGCTAAGTGATAACTATCTCAAAGAGCGCGCTGGCGATTTACGCGCGCTGGGCCAGCGGTTGCTGTTTCACCTTGATGATGCAAATCAGGGGTCGAACGCCTGGCCGGAACGTTTCATTCTGGTGGCAGATGAATTGTCGGCGACGACCCTTGCGGAGTTGCCCCAGGATCGCTTAGTCGGCGTCGTCGTACGCGATGGTGCGGCCAACTCCCATGCGGCGATTATGGTGCGCGCGCTGGGTATTCCTACCGTGATGGGGGCGGATATTCAACCTTCAGTGCTGCATCATCGGACGCTGATTGTTGATGGTTATCGCGGGGAATTACTGGTCGACCCGGAACCGGTGCTGCTACAAGAATACCAACGGCTAATTAGCGAAGAAAATGAGCTTAGCCGGCTGGCGGAAGATGACGTCAATTTACCCGCACAGTTAAAAAGCGGTGAGCGCATTAAAGTCATGCTCAATGCGGGTTTAAGCCCGGAACATGAAGAAAAACTGGGCAGCCGTATTGATGGCATCGGCCTTTATCGCACTGAAATTCCTTTCATGTTGCAAAGCGGTTTCCCGTCGGAAGAAGAGCAGGTGGCGCAATATCAGGGCATGTTGCAAATGTTCAATGATAAGCTTGTCACGCTGCGCACGCTGGATGTTGGTGCTGATAAGCAACTGCCTTACATGCCTATCAGCGAAGAGAATCCATGTCTGGGTTGGCGTGGGATCCGCATTACGCTCGATCAGCCGGAGATCTTTTTGATCCAGGTGCGGGCGATGCTGCGTGCTAATGCAGCAACGGGCAACCTGAACATCTTATTGCCGATGGTTACAAGCCTCGATGAAGTTGACGAAGCACGCCGCCTGATTGAACGTGCCGGACGTGAAGTCGAGGAGATGATCGGCTATGCGATCCCCAAACCGCGTATCGGTATCATGCTGGAAGTGCCATCGATGGTGTTTATGCTGCCGCATCTGGCAAACCGGGTCGATTTTATCTCTGTTGGCACCAACGATCTGACTCAATACATCCTGGCTGTTGATCGTAACAACACGCGAGTTGCGAACATTTATGACAGCCTGCATCCTGCGATGTTACGTGCGTTGGCAATGATCGCCCGGGAAGCGGAAACGCAAGGGATAGATCTCCGTTTGTGTGGCGAAATGGCGGGAGATCCTATGTGCGTAGCAATCCTCATTGGGCTTGGGTATCGCCATCTGTCTATGAACGGGCGTTCTGTCGCGCGCGTAAAATATTTGCTGCGGCGCATTGATTTTGCCGAAGCGGAAAACCTTGCGCGGCGCAGCCTGGAAGCACAACTGGCGACTGAAGTTCGTCATCAGGTTGCGGCATTTATGGAGCGTCGCGGCATGGGTGGGCTGATTCGCGGGGGGCTATAGCGCGGATCGTATACATATCTTTTAACGGTATCCGGCAACCAGCCTGGTCCCCTTGTGCTATTATTCGCACCTTTGGAGCGCCTGGAACCTGCGGCGCGCATTTCAATCGCTGTTCTCTTTCAGCGAAATAACAAGAACTTGTGGTGACAGATGACCAGTAGCTATCTGCATTTTCCGGAATTCGATCCGGTCATTTTCTCAATAGGACCCGTTGCGCTTCACTGGTACGGCCTGATGTATCTGGTAGGTTTCATTTTTGCGATGTGGCTGGCAACACGTCGGGCGAACCGTCCGGGGAGCGGCTGGACCAAAAATGAAGTTGAAAACTTACTCTATGCGGGTTTCCTTGGCGTTTTCCTTGGCGGACGTATTGGGTATGTTCTGTTCTACAACTTCCCGCAGTTTATGGCCGATCCGCTGTATCTGTTCCGTGTCTGGGACGGCGGCATGTCCTTCCACGGCGGCCTGATTGGCGTGATTGTGGTGATGATTATCTTCGCCCGCCGCACCAAACGTTCCTTCTTCCAGGTCTCTGATTTTATCGCACCGCTTATTCCGTTTGGTCTTGGCGCCGGGCGTCTGGGCAACTTTATTAACGGTGAATTGTGGGGCCGCGTTGACCCGAACTTCCCGTTTGCCATGCTGTTCCCGGGTTCCCGTACCGAAGATATTCTGTTGCTGCAAAACAATCCGCAGTGGCAGTCCATTTTTGATACTTACGGCGTGCTGCCTCGCCACCCGTCACAGTTGTACGAACTGCTGCTGGAAGGTGTGGTGCTGTTTATTATCCTCAACCTGTATATTCGTAAACCGCGCCCGATGGGGGCCGTGTCTGGCTTGTTCCTGATTGGCTACGGCGCGTTTCGCATCATTGTTGAGTTTTTCCGCCAGCCCGACGCGCAGTTTACCGGTGCCTGGGTGCAGTACATCAGCATGGGGCAAATTCTTTCCATCCCGATGATCGTCGCGGGTGTGATCATGATGGTCTGGGCATATCGTCGCAGCCCACAGCAACACGTTTCCTGAGGAACCATGAAACAGTATTTAGAACTGATGCAAAAAGTGCTCGACGAAGGCACACAGAAAAACGACCGTACCGGAACCGGAACGCTTTCCATTTTTGGTCATCAGATGCGTTTTAACCTGCAGGATGGATTCCCGCTGGTGACAACCAAACGTTGCCACCTGCGTTCCATCATCCACGAACTACTGTGGTTCCTGCAGGGCGACACCAACATTGCTTATCTGCACGAAAACAATGTCACCATCTGGGACGAATGGGCTGATGAAAACGGTGACCTCGGCCCGGTATATGGCAAACAGTGGCGCGCCTGGCCAACGCCGGATGGACGTCATATTGACCAGATAACCACAGTGCTGAACCAGCTGAAAAACGACCCGGATTCCCGCCGCATTATTGTTTCGGCGTGGAACGTGGGGGAACTGGATAAAATGGCGCTGGCTCCATGCCATGCCTTCTTCCAGTTCTATGTCGCAGACGGCAAACTCTCTTGCCAGCTTTATCAACGCTCCTGTGACGTCTTCCTGGGGCTGCCGTTTAACATCGCCAGCTATGCGTTACTGGTGCATATGATGGCGCAGCAGTGCGATCTTGAAGTGGGTGATTTTGTCTGGACCGGTGGCGACACGCACCTGTACAGCAACCATATGGATCAAACCCATCTGCAATTAAGCCGTGAACCGCGTCCGCTGCCGAAGCTGATTATTAAACGTAAACCCGAATCCATCTTCGACTACCGTTTCGAAGACTTTGAGATTGAAGGCTACGATCCGCATCCGGGCATTAAGGCACCGGTGGCTATCTAATAACGAAACATCCTGCCAGAGCCGACGCCAGTGTGCGTCGGTTTTTTTTATCCTCTGTTAAATTCTTCGAGACGCCTTCCCGAAATTTTGCAACGCCCTGCAACAGGGTAAATAGTCCGGAAGACGTGCCGAAGAAATAGAAACTGGCACTCGTCTTTTTTTCTCCGCGCCGCATACTGCCGGCATGAAAAAACAACGTGGTTATACGCTGATTGAAACGCTGGTCGCGATGCTGATTTTGGTCATGCTAAGTGCAAGTGGTCTCTATGGCTGGCAGTACTGGCAGCAGTCGCAACGGTTATGGCAAACCGCCAGCCAGGCGCGAGACTATTTGCTCTATTTACGTGAGGATGCCAACTGGCATAACAGCGACCACAGTATCGGTGTCATCAGGGAGGGAACGTCATGGTGTCTTGCGAGTGCCGCCGCTGGGGCGAATACCTGTCATGGCAGTTCACCGCTGGTCTTTGTGCCTCGCTGGCCCGAAGTCGAAATGAGCGACCTGACACCTTCGCTCACTTTCTTTGGCCTACGCAATACTGCATGGGCCGGACATATTCGCTTCAAAAATTCAGCGGGCGAGTGGTGGTTGGTGGTTTCTCCGTGGGGAAGGCTCCGGCTTTGTCAGCAAGGAGAAACAGAAGGATGCCTGTAAAAGAGCAAGGTTTTTCTCTGCTGGAAGTGCTGATTGCTATGGCAATCAGCAGCGTACTGCTGCTGGGAGCTGCGCGATTTCTGCCCGCATTACAGCGTGAAAGTTTGATTACTACTCGCAAGCTGGCGCTGGAAGATGAAATCTGGCTGCGGGTATTTACAGTCGCGAAGCATCTCCAGAGAGCAGGTTATTGTCATGGAACCTGCCCTGGTGAAGGTCTGAAAATTGTTGGGCAGGGTGACTGTATCATTGTGCAGTGGGATGCGAACAGTAACGGCATTTGGGAGCGTGAGCCGGGAAAAGAATCCGACCAGATTGGATTTCGGCTAAAAGACAATGTCCTGGAAACGCTACGCGGCACGACATCCTGTGAAGGTAAGGGCTGGGATAAATTGACCAACCCAGATGCCGTCGTTATCGACACTTTTCAGGTTACCCGACAGGATAACAGCGGTTTCCCGCCGGTGCTGACGGTAAATATGCACGCTGCCAGCAAGGCTGATCCACAAACCGTGGCGGATGCCAGCTATAGCGTGACAGGATTCAACCTGTGAACCGCGAAAAGGGTGTTTCATCGCTGGCACTGGTCCTGATGCTGCTGGTTTTGGGCAGCTTGCTGTTACAAGGAATGAGCCAGCAGGATCGCAGTTTTGCCTCTCGCGTGACTATGGAAAGCCAGTCATTACGCCGACAGGCTATCGTACAGTCGGCGCTGGAATGGGGCAAAATACACTCCTGGCAGATGCAGCCCGCAGTTCAGTGCTCACAGTATGCTGCAACCGGTGCCCGAGTTTGTCTGCGTTTACTGGCAGATAATGAAATCTTGCTAATAGCCGGTTATGAAGGCGTTTCATTATGGCGAATGGGGGAAGTCATCGATGGGAATATCGTATTTTCGCCACATGGCTGGAGTGATTTTTGTCCGCTGAAAGAGGAGGCGTTATGTCAGCTTCCCTGAAGAATCAGCAAGGTTTTAGCCTGCCGGAGGTGATGTTGGCGATGGTACTGATGGTGATGATTGTCACTGCGTTATCTGGTTACCAGCGAACATTAAGCACCAGTCTTGCCAGCAGAAACCAGTATCAGCAGCTCTGGCGCCACGCCTGGCAGCAAGCACAACTGCGCGCGATTTCGCCACCTGCAAACTGGCAGGTCAACCGAATGCAGACATCGCAGGCGGGATGTGTCAGCATCAGCGTTACGCTATTTTCACCCGGGGGCAGAGAAGGCGAGATGACCCGCCTGCATTGCCCGAATCGTCAGTAGTCAGGAGCCGCTATGTTAAGGGTCTACCATTCCAATCGTCTGGACGTACTGGAAGCGTTGATGGAGTTTATTGTCGAACGCGAACGGCTGGACGATCCTTTCGAGCCAGAAATGATTCTGGTGCAAAGTACCGGTATGGCGCAGTGGCTGCAAATGACTCTGTCGCAGAAATTCGGCATTGCGGCAAACATTGATTTTCCGCTGCCTGCAAGCTTTATCTGGGATATGTTTGTCCGTGTATTACCAGAGATCCCCAAAGAGAGCGCCTTTAACAAGCGGAGTATGAGCTGGAAACTGATGACTCTGCTGCCGCAACTGCTGGATCGCGAAGATTTTACACTATTGCGTCATTACCTGACTGACGATAGCGACAAGCGAAAACTGTTTCAGCTTTCCTCAAAAGCGGCGGACCTGTTTGACCAATATCTGGTCTATCGCCCGGACTGGCTGGCGCAGTGGGAAGCCGGGCATCTGGTTGAAGGGCTGGGAGAAGCGCAGGCCTGGCAAGCGCCGTTGTGGAAGGCGCTGGTGGAATATACCCATGAACTCGGGCAACCGCGCTGGCACCGTGCCAATCTCTATCAACGCTTTATCGAAACACTGGAGTCTGCGACGACCTGCCCACCCGGCTTACCTTCGCGCGTCTTTATATGCGGTATTTCCGCGTTACCGCCAGTTTATCTACAGGCGCTACAGGCGCTGGGTAAACATATTGAAATCCATCTCCTGTTTACCAACCCTTGCCGTTATTACTGGGGCGATATTAAAGATCCTGCTTATCTGGCGAAACTACTGACCCGCCAGCGTCGACACAGTTTTGAAGATCGCGAATTGCCGCTATTTCGCGATAGCGAAAATGCCGGACAGCTCTTTAACAGCGACGGTGAACAGGATGTCGGCAACCCGCTACTGGCCTCCTGGGGCAAGTTGGGGCGCGACTATATCTATCTCCTTTCCGATCTGGAGAACAGTCAGGAGCTGGACGCCTTTGTCGATGTCACGCCAGACAATCTGCTGCATAACATACAGTCCGACATTCTGGAACTGGAAAACCTCGCCGTTGCGGGCGTGAACCTCGAAGAGTTTTCCCGTAGCGATAACAAACGCCCGCTTGACCCGCAGGATAGCAGTATCACCTTCCACGTTTGCCATAGCCCGCAGCGTGAAGTTGAAGTCTTGCACGATCGCTTACTGGCGATGCTGGAGGAAGATCCGACACTAACTCCGCGCGATATCATCGTGATGGTGGCCGACATCGACAGCTACAGTCCGTTTATTCAGGCCGTGTTTGGCAGTGCGCCAGCGGATCGGTATCTGCCTTACGCCATTTCCGACCGTCGGGCGCGGCAGTCGCATCCCGTGCTGGAAGCGTTTATCAGCCTGTTATCACTGCCTGACAGTCGCTTTGTGTCAGAGGATGTGCTGGCATTACTGGATGTGCCGGTGCTGGCGGCGCGGTTTGACATCACCGAAGAAGGGCTGCGTTACTTGCGCCAGTGGGTCAACGAATCCGGCATTCGTTGGGGCATAGATGACGATAACGTTCGTGAGCTGGAACTCCCCGCCACCGGACAACACACCTGGCGATTTGGCCTGACGCGTATGTTACTAGGCTACGCGATGGAAAGTGCTCAGGGGGAATGGCAATCGGTTCTACCTTACGATGAATCGAGCGGCCTGATTGCAGAGCTGGTAGGACACCTGGCGTCACTGCTAATGCAGCTAAACATCTGGCGTCGCGGGCTGGCGCAGGAGCGCCCGCTTGAGGAGTGGCTGCCGGTTTGCCGCGATATGCTCAATGCCTTCTTCCTGCCGGATGCGGAAACCGAAGCGGCGATGACGCTTATTGAGCAACAATGGCAGGCGATTATCGCTGAAGGTTTAGGTGCGCAGTATGGCGATGCGGTGCCGCTGTCACTATTGCGTGATGAACTGGCACAACGCCTGGATCAAGAACGTATCAGCCAGCGTTTTCTCGCGGGGCCAGTTAACATTTGTACTCTGATGCCGATGCGTTCTATCCCATTCAAAGTGGTTTGCCTGCTGGGAATGAACGATGGCGTTTATCCACGTCAGCTTGCGCCATTGGGCTTTGACCTGATGAGCCAGAAACCGAAGCGCGGTGACCGTAGCCGTCGTGATGACGACCGCTATCTGTTCCTGGAAGCGTTAATATCCGCGCAACAAAAACTCTATATCAGCTATATCGGCCGCTCTATTCAGGATAACAGCGAACGATTCCCGTCAGTTCTGGTGCAGGAACTGATCGACTATATCGGGCAAAGCCATTATCTACCGGGCGATGAAGCGCTTAACTGTGATGAAAGCGAGGCAAGGGTAAAAGCGCATCTTACTTGCCACCATACCCGGATGCCGTTTGACCCGCAAAACTACCAGCCCGGTAACTTACAAAGCTATGCGCGCGAGTGGCTACCCGCGGCCAGCCAGGCTGGTAAAGCACATTCTGAATTTGTTCAGCCACTACCGTTTACCTTGCCGGAAACTGTGCCGCTGGAGACGCTACAACGATTCTGGGCGCATCCGGTGCGGGCGTTTTTCCAGATGCGTTTGCAGGTGAACTTCCGTACCGAAGACAGCGAAATTCCCGACACCGAACCTTTTATTCTTGAAGGGCTTAGTCGTTATCAAATCAACCAGCAGTTATTAAATGCACTGGTTGAGCAGGATGATGCCGAACGCTTGTTCCGCCGATTCCGGGCGGCAGGTGATTTGCCGTATGGTGCCTTTGGTGAAATTTTCTGGGAAACGCAGTGTCAGGAGATGCAGCAGGTTGCCGACAGAGTCATTGCCTGTCGTCAGCCGGGCCAGAGCATGGAAATTGATCTCGCCTGCAACGGCGTGCAAATAACGGGCTGGTTGCCGCAGGTCCAGTCGGATGGCCTGTTGCGCTGGCGTCCCTCTTTATTAAGTGTGGCGCAGGGAATGCAACTTTGGCTGGAACACCTTGTCTACTGTGCCAGCGGTGGTAATGGTGAAAGTCGCCTTTTTCTACGCAAAGACGGCGAGTGGCGTTTTCCGCCGCTTGCAGCCGAACAGGCTTTACATTACCTCTCACAGCTGATTGAAGGGTATCGTGAAGGTATGTCCGCGCCATTGCTGGTATTACCTGAAAGCGGCGGTTCATGGTTAAAAACCTGTTATGACGCAGAAAACGATGCCATGCTGGACGACGAATCCACGTTGCAAAAAGCTCGTTCGAAATTCCTTCAGGCTTACGAAGGCAACATGATGGTGCGTGGCGAAGGTGATGATATCTGGTATCAACGGCTATGGCGGCAATTAACGCCAGAGACAATGGAAGCCATCGTTAAACAGTCGCAACGTTTCCTGTTACCGCTGTTTCGCTTTAATCAGTCATGAGTGCTGTATAAAAATTGCGCAATTCATTCGCTTACTTTATGATGCGCACCAGTCACGGACTGATGGATATATAGACATAGGCTGACTCGTTCAGCACAAGATTAAATTCTGGCAGATGATTTACGTTAACGTGTTGAATCTGGTTGGAAAATAAAGTTGATAATGAGGTCCGTGAATGCCCCGCAGCACCTGGTTCAAAGCATTATTGTTGTTTGTCGCCTTCTGGGCACCCTTAAGTCAGGCAGAAACGGGATGGCAGCCGATTCAGGAAACCATCCGTAAAAGTGATAAAGATAACCGCCAGTATCAGGCTGTGCGTCTGGATAACGGTATGGTGGTATTGCTGGTTTCAGATCCGCAGGCGGTTAAATCGCTTTCGGCGCTGGTGGTGCCCGTTGGGTCGCTGGAAGATCCCGAGGCTTATCAGGGGCTGGCGCATTACCTTGAACACATGAGTCTGATGGGGTCGAAAAAATACCCTCAGGCTGATAGCCTGGCCGAATATCTCAAAATGCACGGCGGCAGTCACAATGCCAGCACTGCGCCGTATCGCACGGCTTTCTATCTGGAAGTTGAGAACGACGCCTTGCCTGGTGCGGTAGACCGCCTGGCCGATGCTATCGCTGAACCCTTGCTCGACAAGAAATATGCCGAACGTGAGCGTAATGCGGTGAATGCCGAATTAACCATGGCGCGTACGCGTGACGGGATGCGCATGGCACAGGTCAGTGCAGAAACCATTAACCCGGCACACCCCGGTTCAAAGTTTTCTGGTGGTAACCTCGAAACTTTAAGCGATAAACCTGGTAATCCGGTGCAGCAGGCGCTGAAAGATTTCCACGAGAAGTACTATTCCGCCAATCTGATGAAGGCGGTTATTTACAGTAATAAACCGTTGCCGGAGTTGGCAAAAATGGCGGCGGACACTTTTGGTCGCGTGCCGAACAAAGAGAGCAAAAAACCGGAAATCACCGTGCCGGTAGTCACCGACGCGCAAAAGGGCATTATCATTCATTACGTCCCGGCGCTGCCGCGTAAAGTTCTGCGCGTTGAGTTTCGCATCGATAACAACTCAGAGAAGTTCCGTAGTAAAACGGATGAATTGATTACCTATCTGATTGGTAATCGCAGCCCAGGTACACTTTCTGACTGGCTGCAAAAGCAGGGATTAGTTGAGGGCATTAGCGCCAACTCCGATCCTATCGTCAACGGCAACAGCGGCGTTTTAGCGATCTCAGCCTCTTTAACCGATAAAGGTCTGGCGAATCGCGATCAGGTTGTGGCGGCCATTTTTAGCTACCTCAATTTGTTACGTGAAAAAGGGATCGATAAACAATACTTCGATGAACTGGCGAATGTGCTGGATATCGACTTCCGTTATCCGTCGATCACCCGTGATATGGATTACGTCGAATGGCTGGCGGATACCATGATTCGCGTTCCTGTTGAGCATACGCTGGATGCAGTCAATATTGCCGATCGGTACGATGCTAAAGCGGTAAAAGAACGTCTGGCGATGATGACGCCGCAGAATGCGCGTATCTGGTATATCAGCCCGAAAGAGCCGCACAATAAAACGGCTTATTTTGTCGATGCGCCGTATCAGGTGGATAAAATCAGCGAACAAACTTTCGCTGACTGGCAGCAAAAAGCCGCCAATATTGCGCTCTCCTTACCGGAGCTTAACCCCTATATTCCTGACGATTTCTCGCTGATTAAGTCAGAGAAGAAATATGACCATCCAGAGTTGATTGTGGATGAATCGAACCTGCGTGTGGTGTATGCGCCGAGCCGTTATTTTGCCAGCGAGCCAAAAGCCGATGTCAGCCTGATTTTGCGTAATCCGAAAGCCATGGACAGCGCCCGCAATCAGGTGATGTTTGCGCTCAATGATTATCTCGCAGGGCTGTCGCTTGATCAGTTAAGCAACCAGGCGTCGGTTGGCGGCATTAGTTTTTCCACCAATGCTAACAACGGCCTAATGGTTAATGCTAATGGTTACACCCAGCGTCTGCCGCAGCTGTTCCAGGCATTGCTCGAGGGGTACTTTAGCTATACCGCTACGGAAGATCAGCTTGAGCAGGCAAAATCCTGGTATAACCAGATGATGGATTCCGCAGAAAAGGGCAAAGCGTTTGAGCAGGCGATTATGCCTGCGCAGATGCTCTCCCAGGTGCCTTACTTCTCGCGTGATGAACGGCGCAAAATTTTGCCTTCCATTACCTTGAAAGAGGTGCTGGCCTATCGCGACGCCTTAAAATCAGGGGCTCGACCAGAGTTTATGGTTATTGGCAACATGACCGAAGCCCAGGCAACAACGCTGGCGCGCAATGTGCAAAAACAGTTGGGCGCTGATGGCTCAGAGTGGTGTCGTAACAAAGATGTACTGGTCGATAAAAAACAATCCGTCATCTTTGAAAAAGCCGGTAATAGCACCGACTCTGCGCTGGCAGCGCTATTTGTACCGACTGGCTACGATGAATACACCAGCTCAGCGTATAGTTCTCTGCTGGGGCAGATAGTACAGCCGTGGTTCTACAACCAGTTGCGCACCGAAGAACAGTTGGGCTATGCCGTGTTTGCATTCCCAATGAGCGTGGGGCGTCAGTGGGGCATGGGCTTCCTTTTGCAAAGCAATGATAAACAGCCTTCATTCTTGTGGGAGCGTTACAAGGCGTTTTTCCCAACCGCAGAGGCAAAATTGCGGGCGATGAAGCCAGAAGAGTTTGCGCAAATCCAGCAGGCGGTAATTACTCAGATGCTGCAGGCACCGCAAACGCTCGGCGAAGAAGCATCGAAGTTAAGTAAAGATTTCGATCGCGGCAATATGCGCTTCGATTCGCGTGATAAAATCGTAGCCCAGATTAAACTGCTGACGCCGCAAAAACTGGCCGATTTCTTCCATCAGGCGGTAGTCGAGCCGCAAGGCATGGCTATCCTGTCGCAGATTTCCGGCAGCCAGAATGGGAAAGCAGAATATGTACACCCTGAAGGCTGGAAAGTGTGGGAGAACGTCAGCGCGTTGCAGCAAACAATGCCCCTGATGAGTGAAAAGAATGAGTGATGTCGCCGAGACTCTAGATCCTTTGCGCTTGCCCTTACAGGGCGAGCGCCTGATTGAAGCCTCTGCCGGCACAGGCAAAACCTTTACGATTGCGGCGCTCTATTTGCGCCTGTTACTTGGACTAGGCGGTTCTGCCGCCTTTCCCCGCCCGCTGACCGTTGAAGAACTGCTGGTGGTGACCTTTACCGAGGCTGCCACGGCAGAATTGCGCGGTCGTATCCGTAGCAATATCCACGAGCTGCGCATCGCTTGTTTGCGTGAAACCACCGACAATCCACTGTACAAACGCCTGCTGGAAGAGATCGACGATAAAGCACAGGCCGCGCAGTGGTTGCTGTTAGCCGAGCGGCAGATGGATGAAGCGGCAGTCTTTACCATTCACGGTTTTTGCCAGCGTATGCTCAACCTGAATGCCTTTGAATCCGGCATGTTATTTGAGCAGCAACTGATTGAAGATGAATCGCTACTGCGCTACCAGGCCTGCGCCGATTTCTGGCGTCGCCATTGCTACCCGTTACCGCGTGAAATTGCCCAGGTCGTCTTTGAAACCTGGAAAGGGCCGCAGGCGTTACTGCGCGATATTAATCGTTATTTGCAAGGCGAAGCGCCGGTTATCAAAGCACCGCCGCCCGATGATGAAACGCTGGCTTCCCGCCACGCGCAAATTGTGGCGCGTATTGATACGGTAAAACAGCAGTGGCGCGACGCAGTGGGTGAACTGGATGCGCTGATCGAATCTTCTGGCATTGATCGACGCAAGTTTAACCGTAGCAATCAGGCGAAATGGATAGACAAAATCAGTGCCTGGGCAGAAGAAGAGACCAACAGTTATCAGTTGCCAGAGTCGCTGGAAAAATTCTCCCAGCGTTTCTTAGAAGATCGCACGAAAGCCGGGGGGGAAACCCCTCGACATCCGCTGTTTGAAGCGATCGAACAACTGATTGCAGAACCATTGTCGATCCGCGATCTGGTGATCCCCCGCGCATTGGCTGAGATCCGCGAAACGGTAGCGCGTGAAAAACGTCGCCGTGGCGAACTGGGTTTTGACGATATGTTAAGTCGGCTCGATTCCGCGCTGCGTAGCGAAAGCGGCGAGGTGTTGGCAGCGGCGATCCGTACGCGATTCCCGGTGGCAATGATCGACGAATTTCAGGACACGGACCCGCAGCAGTACCGGATTTTTCGCCGTATCTGGCACCATCAGCCGGAAACCGCATTGCTGCTGATTGGTGACCCGAAACAGGCCATTTATGCGTTCCGTGGTGCGGATATCTTCACTTACATGAAGGCGCGTAGCGAAGTTCACGCGCACTACACCTTAGACACCAACTGGCGTTCCGCACCAGGAATGGTGAACAGCGTAAACAAGCTTTTCAGCCAGACTGATGACGCTTTCATGTTTCGCGAAATACCGTTTATTCCTGTGAAATCTGCCGGGAAAAATCAGGCACTGCGTTTTGTATTTAAAGGTGAAACGCAGCCAGCGATGAAAATGTGGTTGATGGAAGGCGAAAGCTGCGGTGTTGGCGATTATCAAAGTACCATGGCGCAGGTATGTGCCGCGCAAATCCGCGACTGGTTACAGGCCGGGCAGCGTGGGGAAGCGTTGCTGATGAACGGCGATGATGCACGTCCGGTGCGTGCTTCGGACATCAGTGTGCTGGTGCGCAGCCGCCAGGAGGCCGCTCAGGTGCGCGATGCCTTAACGTTGCTGGAAATCCCTTCCGTTTACCTTTCGAACCGCGACAGTGTTTTTGAAACTCTGGAAGCGCAGGAAATGCTTTGGTTGTTGCAGGCGGTGATGACGCCCGAACGTGAGAACACCCTGCGTAGTGCGCTGGCAACGTCAATGATGGGGCTGAACGCGCTGGATATCGAAACGCTGAACAATAACGAAAATGCGTGGGATGCGGTAGTCGAAGAGTTCGATGGTTATCGGCAAATCTGGCGCAAACGCGGCGTCATGCCAATGCTGCGGGCGCTGATGTCGGCGCGTAACATTGCAGAAAACTTGCTGGCAACGGCAGGTGGCGAGCGGCGTCTTACTGACATCTTGCATATCAGCGAACTGCTACAAGAAGCGGGAACGCAGCTGGAAAGTGAACATGCTTTGGTGCGTTGGTTATCGCAACATATCCTTGAGCCAGACAGTAATGCCTCCAGCCAACAAATGCGCCTCGAAAGCGACAAACATTTGGTGCAGATCGTTACGATCCACAAATCGAAAGGGCTGGAATATCCGCTGGTCTGGCTGCCGTTTATCACCAATTTCCGTGTACAGGATCAGGCGTTCTATCACGATCGAGGCTCGTTTGAAGCAGTTCTGGATCTTAACGCTGCGCCAGAAAGCGTAGATCTTGCTGAAGCCGAACGTCTGGCTGAAGATCTGCGTTTGCTTTACGTGGCGCTCACGCGTTCGGTCTGGCATTGCAGTCTCGGTGTTGCGCCGCTGGTGCGCCGTCGTGGCGATAAAAAAGGTGACACCGACGTTCATCAAAGTGCGCTCGGGCGCTTGCTGCAAAAAGGAGAACCGCAAGATGCGGCAGGGCTTCGCGCCTGTATTGAAGCATTGTGCGATGATGATATAGCCTGGCAAACGGCACAAACTGGTGATAACCAATCCTGGCAGGTTAATGATGTTTCTACAGCAGAGCTGAATGCGAGGACGTTACAACGATTGCCCGGCGATAACTGGCGCGTCACCAGCTACTCTGGTTTGCAACAGCGTGGTCACGGTATCGCCCAGGATTTGATGCCTCGGCTGGATGTCGATGCTGCAGGCGTTGCCAGCGTCGTTGAAGAACCGACGTTAACACCACATCAGTTTCCGCGCGGTGCGTCACCGGGGACGTTCTTGCACAGTTTGTTTGAAGACCTGGATTTTACCCAGCCGGTTGACCCTAACTGGGTGCGGGAAAAACTGGAGCTTGGCGGTTTTGAAGTGCACTGGGAACCTGTGTTAACTGAGTGGATCACCGCTATTCTTCAGGCGCCGCTCAATGAAACCGGCGTAAGCCTGAGTCAACTTTCCGCCCGCAATAAACAGGTGGAGATGGAGTTTTACCTGCCGATTAGTGAACCGCTTATCGCCAGCCAGCTTGATGCACTAATTCGCCAGTTTGACCCGCTATCCGCAGGCTGCCCGCCGCTGGAGTTCATGCAGGTGCGCGGCATGTTAAAAGGTTTTATTGACCTGGTGTTTCGCCACGAAGGGCGTTATTACCTGCTCGACTATAAATCCAACTGGTTGGGTGAAGACAGTTCGGCTTACACCCAACAGGCTATGGCAGCGGCGATGCAGGCACACCGCTATGATCTGCAATATCAGCTTTATACCCTGGCGCTGCATCGTTATCTGCGCCATCGCATTGCTGATTACGACTATGATCGTCACTTTGGCGGCGTTATCTATCTGTTCCTGCGTGGCGTTGATAAAGAACATCCGCAACAAGGGATCTACGCGACCCGACCCAACGCCGAGTTGATTGACCTGATGGATGAGTTGTTTGCCGGTATGACCCTGGAGGAGGCGTAATGAAATTGCAAAAGCAATTACTGGAAGCTGTGGAGCACAAACAGCTACGCCCGCTGGATGTGCAATTTGCCCTGACCGTGGCGGGAGATGAACATCCTGCCGTCACCCTCGCGGCGGCACTGCTAAGTCATGATGCCGGAGAGGGACACGTCTGTTTGCCGCTTTCACGACTGGAAAATAACGAGGCGTCGCATCCGCTGTTGGCGACCTGTGTCAGTGAAATCGGTGAGCTACAAAATTGGGAAGAATGCTTGCTGGCTTCACAAGCGGTCAGCCGGGGAGATGAACCAACGCCGATGATCCTCTGTGGCGATCGCCTTTATCTGAATCGCATGTGGTGTAACGAGCGTACGGTGGCGCGCTTCTTCAATGAGGTGAATCATGCCATCGAGGTGGATGATGCGTTGCTGGCGCAAACGCTGGATAAACTCTTTCCGCCTGGTGATGAAATTAACTGGCAAAAAGTGGCGGCAGCAGTGGCACTGACGCGGCGCATTTCGGTAATTTCCGGCGGCCCCGGCACAGGTAAAACGACGACTGTGGCGAAGTTGTTGGCTGCGTTAATTCAGATGGCCGACGGTGAACGCTGTCGTATCCGTCTGGCTGCACCAACGGGTAAAGCTGCCGCGCGCTTAACCGAATCTCTCGGCAAGGCTCTGCGCCAGTTACCGCTGACCGATGAACAAAAGAAACGCATACCGGAAGACGCCAGCACCTTGCACCGCCTCCTGGGCGCGCAGCCAGGTAGCCAGCGCTTACGCCATCATGCGGGTAACCCGCTGCATCTTGATGTGCTGGTGGTGGATGAAGCGTCAATGATCGATCTACCGATGATGTCTCGGCTGATCGACGCCTTGCCCGATCATGCGCGAGTGATCTTCCTCGGCGATCGCGATCAACTGGCCTCCGTTGAGGCTGGAGCTGTGCTGGGCGATATCTGCGCTTATGCCAATGCGGGCTTTACCGCAGAGCGTGCCGGGCAGTTGAGCCGCCTGACGGGAAGCCATGTTCCGGCAGGAACTGGCACAGAAGCGGCATCTTTGCGCGACAGTCTCTGCCTGCTGCAAAAGAGTTACCGTTTCGGCAGCGATTCTGGCATTGGCCAGTTAGCTGCGGCGATCAACCGTGGTGATAAAACGGCAGTGAAAACCGTTTTTCAGCAGGATTTTACTGATATCGAAAAACGGCTTTTACAGAGCGGCGAAGATTATATTGCGATGCTTGAGGAAGCTCTTGCGGGGTACGGACGCTATCTGGATCTACTTCAGGCACGTGCCGAGCCGGATTTAATCATTCAGGCGTTCAATGAGTACCAGCTTTTGTGCGCCCTGCGGGAAGGGCCGTTTGGCGTGGCTGGACTGAATGAGCGAATTGAACAGTTTATGCAACAGAAGCGCAAAATTCATCGTCATCCGCACTCGCGCTGGTACGAAGGCCGGCCGGTGATGATTGCCCGTAATGACAGTGCGCTTGGGTTGTTTAATGGTGATATCGGTGTCGCTCTGGATCGCGGGCAGGGGACGCGCGTCTGGTTTGCAATGCCGGATGGCAATATCAAGTCGGTGCAACCGAGTCGCCTGCCGGAGCACGAAACCACGTGGGCGATGACAGTACATAAATCGCAGGGATCGGAGTTCGACCATGCGGCGTTGATTTTACCGAGCCAACGCACGCCGGTAGTAACACGAGAGCTGGTTTACACCGCGGTGACCCGTGCGCGTAGGCGTTTGTCATTGTATGCCGATGAACGCATTTTAAGTGCGGCAATCGCCACGCGCACCGAGCGGCGTAGCGGGCTGGCAGCGTTGTTTAGTTCGCGGGGATAAATGTGATTGCCTGATGCGACGCATGCGCGTCTTATCATGCCTGGGGGCATTGCGCATATCGCATCCGGCGATTTTCATCGCTTACCCTAACTCCGCCATCAACACTTTGATTTTCCGTAGGTCGGATAAGGCGTTCACGCCGCATCCGACGATGAGTGCCGGTGCCTGATGCGACGCATGCGCGTCTTATCATGCCTACGAGTGTTACGCATGTCGCATCTGGCGATTTCCATCGCTTACCCTAAATCCGCCATCAACACTTTGATTTTCCGTCGGTCGGATAAGGCGTTCACGCCGCATCCGACGATGAGTGCCGATGCCTGATGCGACGCATGCGCGTCTTGTCATGCCTGGGGGCATTGCGCATATCGCATCCGGCGATTTCCATCGCTTACCCTAAGTCCGCCATCAACACCTTTGATTTACGCTGGTAGTTGTACAACTGCTTTTTGCTCTCCGGCAGCAAATCAATATCCACCGGGGTAAATCCGCGTTCCTGGAACCAGTGAATACTGCGCGTAGTCAGTACAAACAATTTGCTTAAGCCGCTCTGCTTCGCCTGGGCTGCAATGCGTTCCAGCAAAACCTCGCCCCTTGATGAACTGCGGTAATCCGGATGTACAGCCACGCATGCCATTTCACCTATCTTCTCTTCCGGGAATGGATAGAGCGCGGCGCAGGCAATAGTCGTGTTATCGCGCTGAATAATGGTGAATTTGTCGATTTCCATCTCCAGTTGCTCGCGAGAACGACGCACCAGAATACCTTGCTGCTCCAGTGGGCGAATCAACTCCAGAATACCGCCAATATCGTTGATTGTTGCGCGACGAATCTGCTCGGCGCTTTCCATCACAATCTGCGTACCGATACCGTCGCGTGAGAACAACTCTTGCAACAGCGCGCCATCTTCCTGATAACTGATTAAATGACAGCGACGCACGCCGCTGCGGCAGGCTTTCACTGCGCCACGCAAAAAGCGCACCGTACCGGAGTTGTAATCGCCTTTCTCTTCCTGGGCTTCTACCCGCGCTTGCGCTTCGTTAGGGAAAAGTTCTGAGACAATATCACCGTCGTCATTAGTGACGCCCTGTGAAGAGCAAAAACCAATCATCTTCTCAGCTTTCAGTTTGATGGCCAGTTGAGTGGCAATCTCTTCCGAGGTCAGGTTAAAGCTCTCGCCAGTGACCGAAACCGCCACCGGCCCCATCAGCACAATCGCACCGCTGTCCAGTTGGCGATGAATCGCTTCTTCATCAATCCGCCGGATGCGCCCGCTATGGCAATAATCCACACCATCATCCACGCCCAGCGGCTGGGCAATAATAAAATTGCCGCTGACGACGTTGATATGCGCGCCCTGCAACGGCGTGTTGTTGAGGCTCATTGACAAGCGAGCGGTTATATCCAGTTGTAACGTACCCGCAGCCTGCTTCACCAGCTCCAGCGTTTTGGCGTCGGTCACGCGCGTATTCTTGTGATATAGCGGCTCGTGGTGATGCGCTGCCAGATTCGCGTCGATCTGCGGACGTGCGCCATAAACCACCACCAGACGGATGCCGAGGCTGTGCAACAACCCAATATCATTGACAATACTGGAGAAATTTTCATGCTCAATGGCTTCTCCGCCGAGCATGATGACAAACGTTTTTCCCCGGTGGGTATTGATATAGGGAACCGAATGGCGGAATCCCTCGACCAGCTCGGTTTTACGTTCCTTTACCACGGCACACCTCTTTGCATGATTATTCGAAATTATTGTATTTTTATTCTGTTTTTTCGCCGTGTGCAAGTGCAAATTTTATGCGAGTGCGACTTTTTTATCAGTAATACCGTGAATATAAATAGAATGTTTACCGTTTTATAGATGACAGATTATGCGTCTTTCGCTAAAGTTTCCGGTCAAATTGGTCGTTTACTTGTTACACAGCTTAGATTTCTTTTGCTCGGGAGAGGCATGTCAGGATCCAACACTGCAATCAGCCGTCGTCGTTTACTGCAAGGCGCGGGCGCCATGTGGCTATTGAGCGTAAGCCAGGTGAGTCTGGCTGCGGTCAGCCAGGTCGTGGCGGTGCGCGTCTGGCCTGCGTCCAGCTACACCCGCGTGACGGTAGAATCAAATCGTCAGCTGAAATATAAGCAGTTCGCGTTGAGTAATCCTGAACGCGTGGTGGTGGATATCGAAGATGTAAACCTGAACTCGGTGCTCAAGGGGATGGCTGCGCAAATCCGCGCTGACGACCCGTTCATCAAGTCGGCACGCGTCGGCCAATTTGATCCGCAAACCGTGCGGATGGTTTTTGAGTTAAAGCAAAATGTAAAACCGCAGATGTTTGCCCTCGCGCCGGTCGCCGGGTTTAAAGAACGTCTGGTGATGGACCTTTATCCGGCCAATGCTCAGGACATGCAAGACCCATTGCTGGCATTGCTGGAGGATTACAACAAAGGCGACCTCGAAAAGCAGGTGCCGCCTGCGCAGAGTGGCCCACAGCCAGGCAAGGCCGGGCGCGATCGTCCGATTGTCATTATGCTCGACCCTGGCCACGGCGGCGAAGACTCCGGCGCGGTGGGGAAATACAAAACGCGCGAAAAAGACGTGGTATTGCAAATAGCTCGCCGTCTGCGCTCTCTGATCGAGAAAGAGGGCAATATGAAGGTTTACATGACGCGTAATGAAGATATCTTCATTCCGTTGCAAGTGCGCGTAGCAAAAGCACAGAAACAGCGTGCTGACTTGTTTGTCTCTATTCATGCCGACGCCTTTACCAGTCGCCAGCCGAGCGGTTCCTCGGTGTTTGCGCTCTCTACCAAAGGCGCAACCAGTACTGCGGCAAAATATCTGGCGCAAACCCAGAACGCCTCGGACTTGATTGGTGGCGTGAGCAAAAGCGGCGACCGCTATGTCGACCACACCATGTTCGATATGGTGCAGTCGTTGACCATTGCCGACAGCCTGAAGTTTGGTAAGGCCGTGCTAAATAAGCTGGGGAAAATCAACAAACTGCATAAGAATCAGGTTGAGCAGGCCGGGTTTGCTGTGCTGAAAGCGCCAGATATTCCTTCCATTCTGGTCGAAACGGCGTTTATCAGTAACGTTGAGGAAGAACGCAAATTGAAAACGGCGACTTTCCAGCAGGAAGTTGCGGAGTCTATTCTTGCGGGAATTAAAGCGTATTTTGCCGATGGGGCGACGCTGGCGAGAAGGGGATGATAAAAAGGCGCTGAATGGCGCTTTTTTTATGGGAGAATAGAAACAAAAAAACACCCGTTAGGGTGTTCAATAATTGGTTGCGGGGGCCGGATTTGAACCGACGACCTTCGGGTTATGAGCCCGACGAGCTACCAGGCTGCTCCACCCCGCGTCACCGTACTGCTTTACTTCATCAAATTTTAATTGGTTGCGGGGGCCGGATTTGAACCGACGACCTTCGGGTTATGAGCCCGACGAGCTACCAGGCTGCTCCACCCCGCGTCCGTGGATGCGCACTATACTCCGCTCGCGTTTTCATGCAACCTTTTTTTTACTCTGATCACGGATTTGGCATGATTTTGAACAAAAACAAAGCATTGAAGTCTATTTTTTGTACGAAATTTGCATCGGGGAACACTACGGATTTCATTAAAGGCGGCGGTTTGTTATCTTCATTAACGCCTTATTTTTTAACCTGAAGAAGAGAACAATGAAAGGACGTTGGGTAAAGTACCTTCTTATGGGCGCGGTTGTGACGATACTGGCCGCCTGCTCCTCCAAACCAACCGATCGCGGACAGCAATATAAAGACGGGAAATTTACCCAGCCTTTCTCTCTGGTGAACCAACCAGATGCTGTTGGCGCGCCGATTAACGCCGGTGATTTTGCCGAACAAATTAACCATATCCGCAACGCGTCGCCGCGTCTGTATGGCAACCAGAGTAGCGTTTACAACGCCGTGCAGGAGTGGCTGCGTGCAGGCGGTGATACCCGCAATATGCGCCAGTTCGGCATTGACGCCTGGCAGATGGAAGGTGCGGATAATTACGGTAACGTGCAGTTTACGGGCTATTACACGCCGGTGATTCAGGCGCGCCATACTCGTCAGGGCGAGTTCCAGTATCCTATTTATCGAATGCCGCCAAAACGTGGGCGTTTGCCGTCTCGCGCGGAGATCTACGCGGGAGCATTGAGTGATAAATATATCCTCGCTTACAGCAACTCTCTGATGGATAACTTCATTATGGATGTGCAGGGTAGCGGGTATATTGATTTTGGTGATGGCAGTCCGCTTAACTTCTTCAGCTATGCCGGAAAGAATGGTCATGCCTATCGCAGTATTGGTAAGGTGCTGATCGACCGTGGCGAAGTGAAAAAAGAAGATATGTCGATGCAGGCGATTCGTCACTGGGGTGAAACACACAGTGAAGCCGAAGTTCGCGAGCTGCTGGAACAGAACCCGTCTTTCGTCTTCTTTAAGCCGCAGTCTTTTGCACCGGTGAAAGGGGCAAGTGCGGTGCCGCTGGTTGGTCGCGCTTCAGTTGCCTCCGATCGTTCCATTATCCCGCCAGGTACAACCTTGCTGGCAGAAGTGCCGCTGCTGGATAATAACGGCAAATTTAACGGTCAGTACGAACTGCGTTTGATGGTGGCGTTGGATGTCGGTGGCGCAATCAAAGGCCAACACTTCGATATCTACCAGGGGATTGGACCGGAAGCCGGACACCGCGCAGGTTGGTATAACCACTATGGCCGGGTTTGGGTGCTGAAAACGGCCCCGGGCGCAGGTAACGTCTTTAGCGGCTGATGTGATATTCTGTATGCCGTTTTTACGGATAAGGCAGGGTGAGGGATAATCTCACCTCCTGATTGTTGACTAAGTGCGCGTTGTTCATGCCGGATGCGGCGTGAACGCCTTATCCGGCCTACAAATCATGCAAATTCAATATATTGCAGGAGTTATGTAGGCCTGATAAGCGTAGCGCATCAGGCATTTATGCGTTTAGGGTGAGGGATAACCTCGCCCTTTTTAATTCTGAGGTGCTATGTCTGTTGTAATTAGTGATGCATGGCGTCAGCGTTTTGGTGGCACAGCGCGTCTGTATGGTGAAAAAGCGTTGCAACTGTTCGCTGATGCGCATATTTGTGTGGTGGGTATCGGTGGTGTCGGTTCCTGGGCTGCGGAAGCGCTGGCGCGCACGGGGATTGGCGCAATCACGCTTATTGATATGGATGATGTGTGCGTCACCAATACCAATCGGCAAATTCATGCCCTGCGCGATAACGTCGGGCTGGCAAAAGCGGAAGTGATGGCGGAGCGCATTCGCCAGATTAACCCTGAGTGCCGTGTAACAGTAGTAGATGACTTCGTGACGCCGGATAACGTAGCGCAATACATGAGTGCCGGTTATTCGTATGTAGTTGATGCCATTGATAGCGTGCGACCCAAAGCGGCGCTGATTGCATATTGTCGGCGCAATAAAATCCCGCTAGTCACGACCGGTGGCGCTGGTGGGCAGATTGATCCGACGCAGATTCAGGTTACCGATCTGGCGAAAACGATTCAGGATCCGCTGGCGGCGAAGCTGCGCGAGCGCCTGAAAAGCGATTTCGGCGTGGTGAAAAACAGTAAAGGTAAGCTCGGCGTGGATTGCGTGTTCTCTACCGAAGCACTGGTGTACCCGCAGTCAGACGGCACGGTCTGTGCAATGAAAGCCACGGCGGAAGGGCCAAAGCGGATGGATTGCGCATCTGGATTTGGCGCCGCGACAATGGTAACCGCCACCTTTGGGTTTGTTGCGGTTTCTCATGCGCTGAAGAAGATGATGGCGAAAGCGGCGCGTCAGGGGTAAACATTAGGTCGGATGCGACGTCTGGTGTGTCTTATCCGACCAGTATCTGTGTAACATCAAGCTTGCTTCGCCGCGGCGAGAATTGCCTCGCTTAACGCATTCAATCCCTGACTGCGAGAGGCGCTAAGTTGCGCACGCAATCCCAGCTCATCAAACAATGCCAGCGGCGACAGTGCTTTTAACTCGGCGGCAGTTTTGCCCTCAACGGCAGTCAGCAATACGGCCAGCAGACCGCGCACAATGCGTCCTTCACTATCACCAAAGAAATGCATCCTGCCGTTTTCTGCGACGTTATATCCAAGCCAGACGCGGTTTTCACATCCGGCAATTTCTTTGGCCTGTGCTTTTAATTCGTCTGGCAACGCAGGAAGCTGTTTCCCCAACATAATCAGCTGGCGATATTTGTCTTCCCATTGCGTCAATGGCGCGAAAGTATCGCGTAACGTCTCTACGGTAACGGTTGTGCCGAACGGATGTCCGGCGAATTGCGGGTTCGTCATTAATCCACCAATAATTCCAGCGCGCGGTCAACGGCATTCACCAGCGCATCCACATCACTCTTTGTATTATATGGCGCAAAAGAGGCGCGCAGAGTGCCGGTTACGCCTAATTCTGCCAACAGCGGTTGAGCACAGTGCTGCCCGGCGCGCAGGGCAATACCATATTCCGCCAGTAGCGTCACCATATCGCTGTGATGAATGCCTGCGAAATCAAAGGCCAGCAGGCTGGAGTCCTGACAGCGGAATGAACGAAAGCCTGGACGTTTTGCCAGAGCGTCTTCTGCAAGCGTCGCCAGGCTACGGCTCCAGCTTTCTGCCTGGTCGATATCGTAATCTGCCAGCCATTCCAGCGCTGCGCTTAATCCTATGACACCAGCGACATTTGGCGTTCCGGCTTCCAGTTTCCACGGCGCGGATTGAGTAGTGAAGCCGTCAAAACTCATTTCGTGAATCATTTTGCCGCCACCCAGCCAGGGCGACATCGCTTCCAGCAGTTCTGGTTTGCCGTAAAGCACGCCGATACCCGTCGGGCCATACAGTTTGTGACCAGAGAAAGCATAGAAATCGATATCCAGTTGCTGAACATCGGCACGGAAATGCACTGCGCCCTGAGCACCATCAACCATCACCACCATCCCGGCTGAATGAGCAAAGGTAATCGCTCGCGCCAGATCCGGGCAACCGCCAGTGACGTTCGACATCTGGCCCAACGCCAGAATTCGACTACGGGGAGTAATTAACTCCGGCAATAAATCGACATCCGGCAACCGCTGCGCATTAAGCGGCAGTTTCACCACTTTGGCTCCGGTTTGTTGGGCAACCATTAGCCAGGGAACGAGGTTAGCGTGATGCTCTGCCACGCTGACAATAATCTCATCGCCCGGTTGCAGACGCGGACGGGCATAGCATTGTGCCACCATGTTGATGGATTCGGTGGTGCCGCGCGTCCAGACGATAGTTTTATCATCCGGTGCATTTAGCAATTGCGCTACTTTTTCCCGAGCAGCTTCATAACGTGCGGTCAGACGTTGGGCTTCGGCAAACTGGCTGCGATGGACGTTTCCGGCGCTCAGGCTATAGAACTGCCGGGTTGCTTCAACCACAGCTTCGGGTTTGAGTGCGGTCGCTGCACTATCGAGATAAACGCCCGCATCCTGTAGCGCGGGAAACTGGGCGCGAAATTGCGCGGGATTAAAAACGTTCATGAGACTCCTCGGCTTGATTCGCCGATCGTGACGCAAAATTCACTTTGATACAAGGTGAGTGCTAACCATCGGAATTGTCTGGATATCCAGGCGAAACCGCAGCAGTGACATATGCTGAATAGTGTCAGGTGCAAATTTTAGCCTGTTAATTGATTTTCATTGCGAGCTAATAATCGCTTTAAGGAGAAGAAGATGAAAAAGACCGCCGCAATTATCTCTGCCTGTATGCTGACTTTTGCCCTTAGCGCCTGCTCCGGTTCAAATTATGTCATGCACACCAACGACGGACGTACCATTGTATCTGATGGTAAGCCGATGACGGATGATGAAACCGGTATGATTTCTTATAAAGACGCTAATGGCAACAAACAGCAGATCAACCGTACCGACGTGAAAGAGATGGTCGAACTGGATCAGTAATTCGCGATCGCAAGGTAAAAAAAAGCACCGCAATTAGGCGGTGCTACATTAATCACTATGGACAGACAGGGTAAATGTACAGGAAGTGAAAAAAGGTAGCTTTGCTACCATGGTCTGAATCGCAGACCAATTGCAAACACAACAACACAACATCACAACCGTAAGCCAAAAGTTCACCAGAACACGCATTCCGATAAAACTTTTCGTTCCGGCTCAGGAAGTGCCGCCACTATAGGTATTTGCTGGTAGAAGCTCAACGGACAATTTATAATGGCTCAGATTAAAAAAACTAATAGGTTACACGGTGTGACCTAATTGTTAAATTCATTTAACATCAAAGTTTAAAAGCCATGTCTAAACGATTACCACCGCTAAATGCCTTACGAGTTTTTGATGCCGCAGCCCGCCATTTAAGCTTCACGCGTGCAGCAGAAGAGCTTTTTGTGACCCAGGCCGCAGTAAGTCATCAAATCAAGTCCCTTGAGGATTTTTTGGGGCTAAAACTGTTCCGCCGCCGTAATCGTTCACTTCTATTGACCGAGGAAGGGCAAAGCTATTTTCTCGATATCAAAGAGATATTTTCGCAATTAACCGAAGCGACGCGTAAACTCCAGGCCCGTAGCGCCAAAGGGGCATTGACGGTCAGCTTACTCCCCAGTTTTGCCATCCACTGGCTGGTACCGCGACTTTCCAGCTTTAATTCAGCTTATCCGGGAATCGACGTTCGAATCCAGGCGGTCGACCGACAGGAAGATAAACTGGCGGATGATGTCGATGTGGCGATATTTTATGGTCGAGGCAACTGGCCGGGGCTGCGGGTGGAAAAGCTTTACGCCGAATACCTGTTGCCAGTGTGTTCGCCTTTACTATTAACCGGTGAGAAATCCTTGAAGACGCCGGAAGATCTGGCTAAACATACGTTATTACACGATGCATCCCGGCGAGACTGGCAGACATATACCCGCCAGTTGGGGCTGACTCATATTAACGTTCAGCAAGGGCCTATCTTCAGCCATAGCGCCATGGTGCTACAAGCAGCCATTCACGGGCAGGGTGTGGCGCTGGCAAATAACGTGATGGCGCAATCTGAAATCGAGGCCGGACGCCTTGTTTGCCCGTTTAATGACGTATTGGTCAGTAAAAATGCTTTTTATCTGGTATGTCATGACAGCCAGGCAGAACTGGGTAAAATAGCCGCCTTTCGCCAATGGATCCTGGCGAAAGCCGCTGCTGAACAAGAAAAATTCCGCTTTCGTTATGAACAATAATTTATGTAGGGTACGACCATGACCAGCCGTTTTATGCTGATTTTCGCCGCCATTAGCGGCTTCATTTTTGTCGCTCTGGGTGCTTTTGGTGCGCATGTTTTAAGTAAAACCATGGGCGCCGTTGAAATGGGCTGGATCCAGACCGGCCTCGAATACCAGGCATTTCATACGCTGGCAATTTTAGGTCTGGCGGTGGCAATGCAACGTCGCATCAGTATCTGGTTTTACTGGAGTAGCGTCTTTCTGGCGCTAGGTACGGTGCTGTTCAGCGGCAGCCTTTATTGCCTGGCGCTGTCCCATCTGCGTTTGTGGGCGTTTGTCACACCGGTTGGCGGTGTGAGTTTTCTCGCGGGCTGGGCGTTAATGTTAGTTGGTGCTATCCGTTTAAAGCGCAAGGGCGTAAGTCATGAATAAGGTTGTATTGCTGTGCCGTCCGGGCTTTGAAAAAGAGTGCGCCGCAGAAATTACCGATAAAGCCGGGCAGCGGGAAATATTCGGTTTTGCCCGTGTAAAAGAGAATGCGGGTTATGTGATTTATGAATGTTATCAAGCGGAAGATGGCGATAAGTTAATCCGTGAACTGCCATTTAGTTCATTAATTTTTGCCCGCCAGTGGTTTGTGGTGGGAGAACTGCTCCAGCATTTGCCGCAGGAAGACCGCATTACGCCAATAGTTGGCATGTTGCAGGGTGTGGTAGAGAAGGGCGGCGAACTTCGCGTTGAAGTCGCGGACACCAACGAAAGTAAAGAGTTACTGAAATTCTGCCGCAAATTTACTGTACCGTTACGGGCTGCCTTGCGTGATGCGGGCGTCCTGGCGAGCTATGAAACGCCGAAGCGTCCAGTGGTGCATGTGTTCTTTATCGCGCCAGGCTGCTGTTATACCGGCTATTCCTACAGCAATAATAACTCGCCGTTCTATATGGGCATTCCGCGCCTGAAGTTTCCGGCAGATGCACCAAGTCGTTCCACACTCAAACTGGAAGAGGCATTTCATGTGTTCATTCCTGCGGATGAATGGGATGAACGCCTGGCGAACGGGATGTGGGCGGTGGATTTGGGCGCTTGCCCGGGCGGCTGGACCTACCAACTGGTGAAGCGCAACATGTGGGTTTACTCCGTTGATAACGGCCCGATGGCGCAAAGTCTGATGGATACTGGACAAGTAACGTGGCTGCGGGAAGATGGTTTTAAATTCCGCCCGACACGTAGCAATATCTCGTGGATGGTGTGTGACATGGTGGAAAAACCGGCGAAGGTCGCGGCTTTGATGGCGCAGTGGCTGGTTAATGGCTGGTGTCGTGAAACTATCTTCAACCTTAAATTGCCGATGAAAAAACGCTACGAAGAAGTATCACACAATCTGGCGTACATTCAGGCACAGCTTGATGAACATGGCATTAACGCCCAGATTCAGGCGCGTCAGTTGTATCACGATCGCGAAGAAGTGACGGTGCATGTCCGTCGCATCTGGGCTGCGGTGGGTGGGCGTCGCGACGAACGATAACAGGCAAGGCCGGGGCGTCGTCTCCGGCCTGCTACCCTTTCCGGCAGGCTGTTACCAAAGAAGTTGCAACCTGGCGCTCATCAGAAATAATGTGCGTTACCTCATCCAGATGCCCGATGCGGGCTTCCCCTGAACGATTAAATTTACTTTTATCAATCAATAACAACGATTGCGCGGCACGTTTTAATAGCATCGATTTGTAATCAGCGTTGATGGCATTGGAGTCCCACAGTGCACCGCTGCTATCGATCCCTTCACAAGAAAAAATAAATAGATCGATTTCCAGCGATTTAAGTTGGGAAATCAGCGAGGGATTGACGTAACAGCCATATTTGCGCTCAAGTGTGCCGCCGGAACTGATCAGTTGAATGCGTTCGCGTTTACCGAGTTCATGGCAAATCGGATGGCTATTGGTGAAGACCTGGATGTTGATGTCAGGCAACTGGCGTGCCAGATACCAGCAAGTTGAACTGGCGTCTAAGGCTATCACCATCCCTTCTTCAATCCACGCGAGCGCCTCGCGCGCGATATCTGTTTTATGCGCATAATGGCTTTTCAGCCGGATGTGAAAGGGATCGCCACTGTCTTGATTTTGACGGTTGATATATTTAGCGCGTCCATGATTGCGCAGAATTTTACCCTGCGTCTGTAATTCATTGAGATCGCGACGAATGGTTTCTTTACTGACCTTTAGCTGTTCAGAGAGAGCTTCCGTGGTCAGGCTGGTATGGTTCAGCAGAGGTCGACTATCGCTTGCTGGCGTGCTGCTTTCATATTTTTCACCCCATCATTCGATAACCGCCCACGTCATGCGGGCGTACCGGTATGAGATTACGGTGTTACCCCTTTTTTTAAAAGAATATTCCCGTACTTCGCTCGTTCGCCTGTGATAACGATCGCAAAGGCTTTTTGCGCCCGTTCATAAAACGCAAAACGATTGATGCGGATGATGTCAGGACATGGGGCTTGTAGTGAAAGCGCATTACGGTAACGTCGTTCTACTTCAGGATCGAGAGTGTCACTTTCTACCGCCGCCATCATCACCAGCGGTGGTGCATAACTGTCCAGTTCAAATAACGGGATAATCGCCTGGAGCAAGTCGCTCACCAGCAGGCCATCAGCGCGGATCACCTGCGGTCCCATCGCATGGGCGGGAAAATGAGCATCGGAAAAAATAATTTCATCTCCATGTCCCATCTCTGCCAGCACTTTCAATAGTTCGGGAGAAATTAACGGCGAAATTGTTTTCAGCATTTCACACTTCCTCTATAAATTCAGGTTCAGTTTGCGGGTAGAAATAACGGTACTGATAATGAATCTGCGCGCGGGCTTCTTCCGGGCTGTTAAATTCCCCTACGCCATACCAACCGAACAGCGCAGCTCCTGCGACGGTCGTTTCGGCGTCGTCGAGAACTTTTACCGGAATATCAAGCATATTGGCTTTAATCTGATTCCACAATGTGTTGCGACTTCCTCCGCCGACTAACAATAATTCAGAGGCTTTAAAGTGCCCGATTTTTTCCAGCATCTGTAGATTGCGCTGTAATTGCGCGGTTAACCCTTCCAGCGCCGCGCGATAGAAATGCCCCCGCGTGGTATTAAGCGTCACTCCTTGCCAGCCAGCGTTCTGGCACGACAATAAATCACACTGCATTTTCACTCCATCTGCGCCAGGCGCGATCAGGCGAGCTTCTTCAATCAACATTTGCCAGGGAGTTTCAGCTGTCCAGAACAGTTTTCTCACCCATTCCAGCACGCCGGATGCCAGCCATTGCATACCTGGGTTATACAACCCTGCCTGGCTATCCAGTTCGCAAGTAGAACCGGCGTACTGACTTAACAGCGAAGTATCAACCTGGGCGCTGCGGACCATTAAAATTTCCCATGTACCGGAAGAGAGCACGGGTTCATTTTGTTCGGCACCAGCGCCAAAAAGGGCGAACTGGGTATCGTGACCTGCGGAAATCACCGGTATACCAACGGGTAAGCCGAGCATTGCTGCGGCGCTGTTCTGTAGCGTACCAATCTGTTCACCCGCTTCCACCAGACGAGGGAAGAGTCGGTGTGGAATACCGGTGGCTTGTAAAATTTGCGGACTGAAATCGCGTTGCTGGATATCCAGCATCTGGCTGGTTCCGGCCATCGTAATATCAGTAGTGAATTCGCCGGTTAAACGGTGGTTAATCAGCGACGAAATAAAGAGCCAGGCGTGCGCGCGTTCCAGCAGTTGTGGATGATTTTCTTTCAACCACACCAACTTATATAACGTATTGAAACTAAAGGCTCCGACTCCAGAAATAGCCTGCAACTGCTGTGCGGAGATCAACCGTTCAATATTGTCCATTACCGCGGCTGTTCGCGGACATTTCCAGCTAATGACCGGATAGATCAGATTGCCTTGCTTATCAACCAGAGCGCCGTCCACGCCAAAGGTCGTTACGGCGATACCGCGGATGTGGCATTCAGTCAGTTCACTGTTGATTTGCCGACAGCAATCAGCAAAGCGTTGCAAAATGGCGTCTAAAGACCACTGGTGCCAGGTGCTGTTTTCCATGGCGATATCGCTGGCATTTGGCGTTGAGGCGCGGGTAACGATTTTCCCCTGCCGATTAACCGCGATAGCCCTGACATTGGTCGCTCCACAGTCGAGTACCAGGATAACTTCTTGTTTCATAATCGCTCCTGAAATATAGCCGGATAACATCACTTATCCGGCTATCCACTCTTGCTTGTTCATGCCGGTAGCCGGAGCGACCGGGCATAGCATCAGGGAGTAACGTATTAACGTTTGTACAGCGGACCGTAGTTTTGGCAAGCGCGGTAATCCTGGCCTTCAATATCCATGCCGTGCGCGGCCCAGGCAGAAGGACGATACACTTTGGTCTCTTCAACGTTGTGCATACATACCGGGATACGCAGCATTGAGGCGAGAGTGATAAAGTCTGCGCCGACGTGGCCGATGGTCAGAACGCCGTGGTTAGCGCCCCAGTTCGCCATTACCGAGTACACATCCGTAAACGGCCCTTTACCGGTGAGGCGCGGTGCAAACCAGGTGGTTGGCCAGGTTGAGTTGGTGCGTTTGTTGAGGATGTCATGCACATCCTTCGGTAGCTCCACGCTCCAGCCTTCCGCGATTTGCAGTACCGGTCCCAGGCCTTTGATGATGTTGACACGAGTCATGGTGAACGGGACGCCGCCTTCGGTAAGGAAGCGGGAAGAGTAACCGCCGCCACGGAAGTATTCGTGGATCGCCGGGCACCATTCGGTAGCGGCGAGGCAAGCGTCAGCCTCTTGCTGAGAGATTTCCCAGTGTGGCTTCATCGTCGGGTTACCTTCGCTGTCGCGTTGTTTACAGGAACCGTCCAGCGCAGCAGAACCGGAGTTGATCAAATGGATGATGCCGTGTTCTGCCAGTCCGTCCAGTTTATGCCCTGTTACACGCTCAATTGCTTCTGGTGACCAGTAGGTACGCACATCGGCAAATACCTGAGCGGTGCCGGTGAGCTGGTGGCCCATCAGCATTGCCACGCCGTTAAGACTGTCGTTTTCGGTCGCCACGACAAAGGGTTCGCGTACGCCATTCCAGTCAAATGAACTGTTGAGGAGCGCTTCGGCGGTGTCGCCATTGGGATATTGATCGGTCCAGTGACGTTGCCCCTGGAAGCCCGCAGCGATGGCGTTGTAGCCAAGTGATTCTTCCACGCGACCGATATCGGCCAGTTTGCTGTTGCCTTGCATCATGTCGCGGATACACATCGCCATCAGTAAACTTTCGCGCAAAACAGCGCGGCTTTGCTCGGCATTGCGTTGATACTGTTTGTTATTTTCATCTTCGCCATAGCGGAAGTTTTTATCAGCCCAGGCCAGCGCCATTTCCAGTTCGGCTTCGTCGTAAATCTTCTGATCGATACGGCGACGCAGTTCGGTCATATCCACCGCCTGGACTTTCATTCCCAGCCAGGATTCAAAGAAGTTGTGATCAACAATGGAACCGGCGATACCCATCGAAACGCCGCCCAGCGACAGATAGCTTTTACCTTCCATGCTGGCGACTGCCAAACCGGCGCGGGCAAAGCGCAGCAGTTTTTCTTCAACATCGGCAGGAATCGATGTGTCATCGGCATCCTGAACGTCATGACCGTAAATGGAGAATGCCGGGATGCCTTTCTGGCTGTGAGCTGCCAGAGCCGCTGCCAGGTAAACAGCGCCGGGGCGTTCAGTGCCGTTAAAGCCCCAAATGGCTTTCGGGCGGGTTGGATCCATGTCGATGGTTTCACTGCCATAGCACCAGCAAGGCGTTACCGTAATGGTGAGGCCTACATTCTGACTGCTGAATTTTTCTTCGCAAGCAGCGGCTTCAGCCATACCCGCGATACAGGTATCGGAAATGACACACTCGACGCCAGCTCCGCAGGCATGGCGCAGTTTCTCGGTCAGCAGTGCGGCCGTGGCTTTCGCCATATTCATTGTTTGTTCTTCAAGCGACTCACGAACACCCATGCGACGACCGTCAATAACCGGGCGGATACCAATTTTCGGTAACGTATTAATTTTCATCAGGATTCCTCATCTCGCTTTATTGGCGCTCTGCTAAGGCGGAGAAAGGAAACCACCGAAGCAGTAGTATTGGTCATTATTTGCTAACTCGAGTTAGCTTAGGTTTATAGGCTTTTTATACACAACTTTTTTGTTGTTGAAATGTGAGGGGGTTCACGAGAAGTGGTTAAAATTCGATCTCTGTCAAATTGTTATTTGTCAGTGTGAAAAATAATATTTTTATTAATCATTAAGTTATAAGATTTTAATGGTTATGCATCACAGTTTTAGCTCAAATGATTTGGCTAATTTGTATACCTAAAATAGCTTTAAAAGGCGATCGCTAACTCGAGTTAGCAAAATGCGAAGAATAAATTGATGCGATGAATGTCTATTCGAGCGTTATTCGTATCATAGTGGAGATGGCTTAGTAGCGACGTTTATGCCGTACTTCACATTTTCAGTTTCTGATTATTGAGGAAAGCTGCAATGTCTGAAACATTTTTGCAAATGAAGCATATCACCAAACGCTTTCCTGGAGTGTTGGCGCTTAATGACGTGCAATTTACCCTACGCCGGGGCGAGGTTCATGCATTATTAGGTGAAAATGGTGCAGGAAAATCCACCTTAATGAAAATTTTGTCGGGGGTTTATCAACCTGATGAAGGTGAAATAATTTTTGAAGATAAAACAGTCTCATTTTCTGATCCGTTAAGTGCGCAAAACGTAGGTATTACTATTATTCACCAGGAATTTAATTTATTCCCCGAGCTTACAGTAGAAGAAAATATTTTTATCGGCAGGGAGTTTTGTAAAAAAAATCGCTGGCGTCTGGATGAAAAACAGCAACGCCAGGCGACGATTGAAATTTTGCAAAAATTAAATTTGGCGATCAAACCAGATACTCTGGTTGCTGACCTGACGGTAGCTCAACAGCAGATGGTAGAAATTGCCAAGGCCATTTCGGTTAACGCCAGGATTCTCATTATGGATGAACCTACTGCGGCGTTAACAGAAACTGAAATTGAAAGCTTGTTTCGCGTCACCCGGTTATTGAAAGAGCAGGGGACCGGCATTGTGTATATCTCCCACCGTCTGGAGGAGTTGGCGCTAATTGCCGACCGCGCGACAGTCATGCGAGATGGTCAGTACATCAGCACGGTGGATTATGAGTGCGTAAAAATCAGCGATCTAATTGCCATGATGGTTGGTCGCGATTTAGGGAATATCTATCCCCGCCGCGAGGCCTTACAGCAGCGGATGCCGGTCCTGGAGGTCAACGGACTGACGCGCAAAGGCGTACTGAACGATATTAATTTTACGCTTTATCGTGGCGAGATCCTCGGCTTTGCCGGACTGATGGGGGCGGGGCGTACTGAACTTGCGCGTGCGATTTTTGGTGCGGACTCCATTGACAGCGGAACGCTAAAATTAAATGGTAAGGAAACCGTTATTAAAGATATTTCGGATGCTATTCAGCAAGGGATAAGCTATTTAACGGAAGACCGAAAAAAAGAAGGGCTGGCGCTGAATTTATCTGTTGAACGAAATATTATGTTAGGAAACTACCCTGAGTATTCCGATCGTTTGGGAAATGTCGATTCGCGTCGTTGCCAACAAACCAGTGAGGAACAGGTAAAAGCGTTAAGGATTAAAACGCCAAATCTTGAACAGGCCGCATTAAATCTAAGTGGAGGAAACCAGCAAAAAATTATAATTGCACGTTGGGTGTGTAAAGATACTGATATTTTAATCTTCGATGAACCCACTCGCGGCATTGATGTTGGCGCCAAACTGGAAATCTATGAGTTAATGAATCGCCTGGTGGCAAAAGGGAAATCAATCATCATGATCTCTTCTGAATTGCCAGAGGTGTTAGGAATGTGCGACCGTATTTTAGTGATGCGCAGTGGTCGAATTACCGGCGAAATTAGCGCAAAAGAAGCGACACAAGAAAAAATCATGCAATACGCGACGTTAGAGGATTAAATTATGACTATCTCTGTAACCTCTCCAGACAGTAATAATAAGAAAATAAAGATAAATAAAGAACTTTTGATGCGCCTTGCGCCTCTTTTTAGTTTAATTATATTAGTGCTGTTTTTTAGTTTCAGCTCTCCCTTTTTCTTTAATACCGAAAATATCATGACGATTGCTCTACAAACGTCGGTAATCGGCATTATGGCCATTGGGGTAACTTTCGTCATTATTACCGCTGGCATCGATCTTTCATTGGGCTCCGTGGTGGCTTTTTCTGGTGTCGCCGTAGGTATTTGCGCCACGCTGGGCCTGCCGCTGCCTGTGTGTATTATTGCTGGTGTTTTGGCCGGTGGATTGTGCGGCTATGTGAATGGTTTGTTGGTCACTAAAATGACCATTCCACCGTTTATCGCTACGTTGGGCCTGATGATGTCCGTCAGAGGTATAAATATGGTGATGACTGACGGGCGCGCCATCTATTTTGCCGATTACCCGATGTTCAAAACGCTCGCTCAGGGACGCTTATTTGATGTGCTGCCTTATCCTGTTTTCTACCTTGTCATTGTAGCGCTTGTCGGCGCTTACATCCTGAAGAAAACCGTCATTGGTCGCTATGTCTATGCCGTAGGCAGTAATGAAGTTGCTGCTCATCTTTCTGGTATTAAAGTTCAGCGTGTGAAAATTTTCGTCTATGCCTTCTGTGGATTATTAACGGGGATTGCAGGTGTCATTCTGGCATCTCGTCTCAACTCCGGACAACCGACGGTAGGTGTGGGTTATGAACTGGAAGCTATTGCCGCGGTAGTGATCGGCGGAACCAGCTTAATGGGCGGTATTGGCACTATTGGCGGCACAATCATTGGCGCTTTCATTATGAGTGTACTGAAAAATGGCCTCAATTTAATGGGCGTCTCCCAGTTCTGGCAAATGGTCGCGATGGGCGTAGTTGTGGTCGCTGCCGTTTACCTCGATACATTACGCAAAAAGATTCGTTGACTTAGGCTCCCTGTTTTATCGGGAAACAACTGCCCTGACGTTAAGGGTGATTCACTCAGAACGGAGTACAACAATGAAAACCAGGCATTTTATCTATGCGTTATCTCTGCTGGCTTGCGTAAGTTCCAGCGCACTGGCTAAGGATTTAAATCTTCCGGTTGTTAGTAAAGGTTTCCAACATGAATTCTGGCAAACCGTAAAAATGGGAACTGAAGCTGCGGCTAAAGAGTTGGGGGATAAAACCAGCTATGTTGGCCCGGCTGATGAAACGCAAATAGCCGAGCAAATTCAGTTAGTCGAAAATGCGATGGCGCAGAAACCGAATGGCTTGCTTCTGGCAGCCCTCGACGCGAATGCGCTCGCCCCACTGGTAGAAACGGCAAATTCACGCGGTATCAAAGTGGTGACCTTTGATTCAGGCATCAATTCAGACATTCCGGTGAGTTTTGTCGCCACCAATAACCGTAAAGCAGGCGCTCAGGCAGCTGATGCCTTAGCCGCGCAGGTAAATAATAAAGGGAAAGTTGGGATTATCGCGCACGTTGCAGGAACATCTTCCGCTATTGAACGCTCGGAAGGCTTCATGGAGCGTATGAAAGAAAAATATCCTGACATCAAAGTATTATCCGTTCAGTACAGCGATGGTGACCCGCAAAAAGCGATGGATAAAACTATCGATATGATTCAGGCCAATCCCGATCTTGCTGGGATCTATGGCACCAATGAAGGTTCAACGCTCGGGGTGGCGAATGCCATTGATAGCCAGAATCTGAAAGGTAAGGTGAAAGTCATTGGTTTTGATAGTACGGAAGCGATTATTAACTTCCTGAAGAACGGCGTCATTCAGGGCTTTGTTGTTCAGGATGCATACCAGATTGGCTATCAAGGGATCAAAACGTTGAACGCGGCCCTTTCGGGGCAAGCCGTTGAAAAAGAGATCGATATTCCCGTGAAATTTGTTAATGCCGAGAATATTAACACGCCAGAAATCGACAAACTCCTGCACCCATTCGGTAAGAAATAAAAAAATTGGGGATGAATTTTCATCCCCGTTATCTCCAGCGTCAGGGAGGCTTTATGCACAACGGTTATTTTCTCGGTGTCGATGTCGGATCGGCCAGTGTCAGGGCAGGCGTTTACAGTGCCAGTGGCCACAGGCTGGCATTCGCTACTGCGCCCGTCTCCCAGTTTCGCCCTGGCGGCGAGCGTGTCGAACAGTCTTCGGCGGAGATCTGGCAACAAGTTTGTAAAACGGTGAAAGAGGCGACAGCTTTGGCAGGCATCCCCATTTCCGCAATTCGCTCACTGGGTTTTGACGCTACCTGCTCGCTGGTTGTTCTTGATGAACAAGGCCAGGGTTTAGCGGTTTCGCCCGGTGGATCTGCGAATCACGACATTATTATGTGGATGGATCATCGTGCAACTGTCGAGACGGCACAGATTAACGCAACGAAGGATCCCGCATTGCGCTACGTTGGCGGCGAAGTGAGCGTCGAGATGGAGTTACCAAAGTTACGTTGGTTGAAGACGCATCTACCGCAAACCTGGCAGGCCGCTCATCGCTTTTTCGATCTGGCGGATTTTCTGGTCTGGAAAGCAACAGGGCGAGACGTCGCGGGATTGTGCACGCTAACGTGTAAATGGAATTATCTGGCCCATGAACAACGCTTTAGCCATAGCTTACTGGAATCGGTAGACCTGACCGACATGCTCGAAAGAATTCCCGCCGAAATTCTTCCGCCTGGCGCTGCCGTGGGAACTTTAACTGCCACAGCTGCTGAAGAATTAGGATTAACGACCAATGTTATCGTGGCCAGTGGTTTGATTGATGCCCATGCCGGTGGCATGGCGCTGGCTGGCGCGCAGCCATCAGGAACGCTGGCATTGATAAGCGGAACGTCGAATTGCCATATGTTGTGCAGTGAAAAAGAAATATTCACCCCTGGCGTCTGGGGGCCATACTGGTCGGCCATGTTGCCAAATTACTGGCTAACTGAAGGCGGGCAAAGCGCCGCAGGGGCGCTGGTGGAGTGGACGCTTCAGGAGTCCGGGGCAAGCGCAAATCTTTTTAACAAGGCGCAGCAACGCGGGTGTCATCCGATTCAACTGATTAATGAATGGGTAGCCGCCCTGGAAGCTAACGAGTCAGAACCCACACGAAATTTACATGTGCTTGCCGATCATCACGGCAACCGTTCGCCACGAGCGCGGCCCGATGCCAGAGGCAGTGTTTATGGTTTAACACTGGAGCGTGGTGAAAATCAGCTCGCGCGGCTTTATCTTGCGACTTTACAGGCAATAGCCTTTGGCACCAGACATATTATTGAAACTCTCAGGGAAAATGGGCATACCATTACCCGATTAACATTATGTGGTGGTGCAACGCACAACCCTTTATGGCTACGCGAATATGCAGACGTGACAGGCTGCGATATCCACCTGATGCAAGAAGAAGATGCCGTTACGTTGGGCGCAGCAATTAGCGGCGCTGTTGCCAGCGGCGCATGGGGGGATTTTACATCTGCGTGTAAAGCAATGGTTGAAGCCGGAGAGGTTATTCAGGTAAATCCACAACGCCGTGAATTTTTAGAGCGTAAATACCGGGTTTACCTGACGCTTTGGGAGCAACAACAGGCGGTTAACCAACTGATGCAATAAGACAAAAGTTGAAAATACTTTTATGATTGTGATTTGACGTCTGGATGTTAACTGGGAAATACCTATGGCTAAAACAGTAGAGCAGATAGCCAGCGACCTGAATTTATCGGTTACGACCGTGCGACTGGTGCTAAATGGAAAAGCGGAACAATATCGAATCAGCGTCAAAACCCAAACGCGTATCAATGAATATGTTGAACGCTATGGTTATATCATTAATCATTCCGCTCGCAGCCTTAAACTTAACAAAACTGATACATTAGGGTTGATTGTTCCCAACATATCCAACGTCTTTTTTGCTACGCTGGCAGAAAAACTCGAACAACGCTGTCGACGTTCCGGATATCAACTTACGATCAGTTGTACTTATGATGATGTTGACTATGAAAATAAATTGACGAAAGCATTTATCGCACGAAATGTAGATGGTCTTTTTATTGTTCCTTCGACGCTGGAAAATCAGCAGCATCATTTACGCAAAATTCGTAAGCCAATGGTTTTACTCGATCGTGATTTTAAATATACCGATAACGCATTGGTAGAGAGTAATAATATTTCTGGCGGAGAAAAGCTGACGCAAAATATTCTTGAGGCCGGGCAGGCTCCAGTATGGTTTTTGCTGGGAGATGCCGGTTTGCCGAGTATCAGCGATCGTCTGGCAGGTTATTTGAATGCGTTGGCAAAAAAAGGGATTACCCATCGCGATTGGGTGCGGGAAGGCCCGGTAAATACTCCGGAAGGCGGCTATGTCATTATGGAAAAACTCATTGAAGAGCAGGGATGCCCGCAGGCATTTATCGCCTCGTCTTTACCTGTACTTGAAGGCGCTGTCCGCGCGATTCGCGACCGTCTTGGCGCTGTACCGCCAGAAATCAATATTGGCACTTTCGATGAACATCCCATGCTGGGATTTCTCGCCAACAATGTCTGGTCAATGCAGCAGGATGAAAATGCCTGGGCAGAAAAAGCGTTCGAAATGATGTTAAGCGCGATCGAAGAAAGACCAGTCAAAAAAACAGTCAAAGTAGAAATGAAATTAATTAAGCGCATAAGAAAAAAATAATAATCGCCAAAAGATAATCAGGCTATTGAACAATGATATTCAGTGGCCTCCCCTTACTAAAAATAACCCCGTCTTCATTTGCGGTGCTGTTTTACGCAACAAGGCGAGCTGGAACTGTATCTGGAGAATAAAGATGGAAAGAACACGTTTATCCCGTGAAATAATTGAAACCTGTCTGGAAATGACGCGCCTTGGGTTAAATCAGGGGACTGCGGGGAATGTCAGCACACGTTTTGAAAACGGCATGTTGATTACTCCCAGCGGTATTCCTTATGAAAGAATGACGGAGAATATGATTGTCTATGTTGATGGCAACGGCAAATACGAAGAAGGTAAGATTCCTTCCAGCGAATGGCGTTTCCATATGGCGGCCTATCAAAGCAGACCAGATGCCAACGCGGTTGTTCACAATCATGCCGTTCACTGCACGGCAGTTTCCATTCTTAACCGACCGATCCCCGCTATTCACTACATGATTGCGGCGGCTGGCGGTAATTCTATTCCTTGCGCGCCTTATGCGACCTTTGGAACACGCGAACTTTCTGAACATGTTGCGCTGGCTCTCAAAAATCGTAAGGCAACTTTGTTACAACATCATGGGCTTATCGCTTGTGAGGTGAATCTGGAAAAAGCGTTATGGCTGGCGCATGAAGTTGAAGTGCTGGCGCAACTTTACCTGACGACCCTGGCGATTACGGACCCGGTGCCAGCGCTGAGCGATGAAGAGATTGCCGTAGTGCTGGAGAAATTCAAAACCTATGGGTTACGGATTGAAGAGTAATTTCGTAAAGCAACAAGGAGAAGGATGATGGCTAACAGAATGATTCTGAACGAAACGGCATGGTTTGGTCGGGGTGCTGTTGGGGCTTTAACCGATGAGGTGAAACGCCGTGGTTATCAGAAGGCGCTGATCGTCACCGATAAAACGCTGGTGCAATGCGGCGTGGTGGCGAAAGTGACCGATAAGATGGATGCTGCAGGGCTGGCATGGGCGATTTACGACGGTGTAGTGCCCAACCCAACAATTACTGTCGTCAAAGAAGGGCTCGGTGTATTCCAGAATAGCGGCGCGGATTACCTGATCGCTATTGGTGGTGGTTCTCCACAGGATACTTGTAAAGCGATTGGCATTATCAGCAACAACCCGGAGTTTGCCGATGTGCGTAGCCTGGAAGGGCTTTCCCCGACCAATAAACCCAGCGTACCGATTCTGGCAATCCCCACCACAGCAGGCACTGCGGCAGAAGTGACCATTAACTACGTGATCACTGACGAAGAAAAACGGCGCAAGTTTGTTTGCGTTGATCCGCATGATATCCCGCAGGTGGCGTTTATTGATGCTGACATGATGGATGGTATGCCTCCAACGCTGAAAGCTGCGACGGGTGTCGATGCGCTCACTCATGCTATTGAGGGGTATATTACCCGTGGCGCGTGGGCGTTAACCGATGCGCTGCACATTAAAGCGATTGAAATCATTGCTGGGGCGCTGCGAGGATCGGTTGCTGGTGATAAGGATGCCGGAGAAGAAATGGCGCTCGGGCAGTATGTTGCGGGTATGGGCTTCTCGAATGTTGGGTTAGGGTTGGTGCATGGTATGGCGCATCCACTGGGTGCGTTTTACAACACTCCACACGGTGTTGCGAACGCCATCCTGTTACCGCATGTCATGCGCTATAACGCTGATTTTACCGGTGAGAAGTACCGCGATATCGCGCGCGTTATGGGCGTGAAAGTGGAAGGTATGAGCCTGGAAGAGGCGCGTAATGCCGCTGTTGAAGCGGTGTTTGCTCTCAACCGTGATGTCGGTATTCCGCCACATTTGCGTGATGTTGGTGTACGCAAGGAAGACATTCCGGCACTGGCGCAGGCGGCACTGGATGATGTTTGTACCGGTGGCAACCCGCGTGAAGCAACGCTTGAGGATATTGTAGAGCTTTACCATACCGCCTGGTAAATGCGCTGATGTGATAATGCCGGATACGACGCTAGCCGCGTCTTATCCGGTATATAAGTGCATTAAATTCAATGTGTTGATAATCGTTTGCATCCGGCTCGCCGTTACCGTACCAACCGCAATTGCTGTAAATTGCCGTCGATATGCAAATCAGTCTGTAAGCGGGCGATATCACGGCACAGGAACGCCATCTCTTTATGGGCTTCTAATTTCTTGCGCCACTTTTCGGCAACCGTATCCAGATTCTCATATATCCCTTCCAGACTCTGAAACTCGACCAGCAGCTGCGTGGCGCTTTTTGGTCCGATCCCCGCAACACCCGGTACCTTTGAACTGCTGATCCCCGCTAGCCCCCAGTAATCGGGTAACTGCTGCGGTTGAACGCCAAATTCTTTATCGATAAACGGTGCATCCAGCCAACGTTTCTGGAAGTAATCGCGAATACGTAATGTAGGTGAAAGTAGCTGACAGTAGCCTTTATCTGTCGAAACGATGGTTGCCTGATGCCCGGCCTGTGTCACTTTGACCGCCAGCGTGGCGGCTAAGTCATCGGCTTCGTTGCCGCTGGCTGACCAGCACGGGACGCCGCGTTGTTCAAAGGCTGCGCGTAACGCGGGCATTTCGTTGTGCAACTCTTCCGGCATTGGCGGGCGACCCGCTTTGTAATCAGGCAGGCGCTGATGACGCCAGCCGCTACTGCGGTTTTCATCATCAAAAACGGCGACGGCGTGGGTCGGCTGGCTGTGCATAATAAGTTGATCAAGGGCGTGCTGGCAGGTTTCGACACAGGGTGACCCCTGCACGGCATGAATGCGACGAATAAGATTCAGTGCATCGACGATAAGCAAATGAACAGCCACAATATTCCCCCTTAAAGATCAGGCGATAAGGGTAACATTGGTCACCGGAACAGGCTACGACTGGATGAGAAAACAGGAAGAGGGCTCGCAAAACGAGAACTGATATTGATGACAACGACAAATTGCCTGATGCGCTACGCTTATCATGCCTACAAAAGAATTGCAATCTATTGAATTTGCACTATTTTATAGGTCGGATGCGGCATTTACGCCGCATCCGACATAAACAACAGGCACATTCTCAACAATGTGAGGCCTCGCAAAACGAGGCCTCTGGAGAGCGATTAGTCGCAGGCAACGATCTTCATTGCCAGGCCGCCGCGAGATGTTTCGCGGTACTTGGCGTTCATGTCTTTACCTGTTTCGTACATGGTTTCGATAACTTTATCGAGGCAGACGCGCGGTTCGCTGGTACGGCGCAGTGCCATACGCGCGGCGTTCACCGCTTTCACTGCCGCAATGGCGTTACGCTCAATGCACGGTACCTGAACCTGTCCAGCAACCGGGTCACACGTCAGGCCGAGGTTATGCTCCATAGCGATTTCCGCCGCGATGCACACCTGCGCCGGGCTTGCGCCTAACAGTTCTGCCAGACCCGCCGCCGCCATTGAGCACGCCACGCCAACTTCACCCTGGCAACCCACTTCGGCACCAGAGATCGACGCGTTCATCTTATAAAGAGAACCAATGGCGCTGGCTACCAGCAGGTAACGAGCCAGTGAGTTAGCGTTCACTTCGCGGATAAACTTGTCGTAGTACGCCAGCACTGCCGGGATAATCCCGCACGCACCGTTAGTCGGCGCAGTCACCACACGACCGCCCGCAGCGTTCTCTTCGTTCACTGCCAGTGCGAACATGTTGATCCAGTCAACAACCGCCATCGGGTCAGTGGTGGTTTTATCCTGGCTGACCAGCATCCGGCGCAGTGCCGCGGCACGACGTGGAACGCGCAGTTTGCCTGGCAACACGCCTTCGGTGGAAATACCGCGTTCAATACCGCCACGCATCACTTCCCAGACGTTCGCCAGGTGCTGTTCCAGCTCTTCTTTGCTGTGCAGCGCCAGCTCGTTTTTCATCATCAGACCAGAGAGTGACAGCCCGGTTTCCTGGCAATGTTTTTGCAGATCGGCAGCAGAACTGTACGGATATGGAACTTCAACCGGTGCGCTATCCTGCTGGCCAAAATGCTCTTCATCAACGATAAAGCCACCGCCGATGGAGTAATACGTCTGGCTGTAAACAACTTTATCGCCCGCCAGCGCGGTAATGCGCATGCCATTCTCATGCAGAGAAAGGTTATCGGCATGGAAGTTCATGCATTCATCAACCGGAAACTCGACTTCGTGCTGACCGTTTGCCAGCATCAGGCGACCGTGAGTATTCACATCCTGAATAAAACCAGGGATAGAATCGATATCCACGGTATCCGGCAGATTCCCTGCCAGGCCCATAATAATGGCGATATCAGTGTGGTGCCCTTTGCCGGTCAGAGAGAGCGAACCATAGACGTCAACCACCACGCGGGTCACGTCTTTAAGCAGGTTACGGGCAATCAGATCGTCGGTAAATTGTTTACCCGCTTTCATTGGTCCAACGGTATGAGAACTGGAAGGGCCAATGCCGATTTTGAAAATATCGAATACGCTAATCATAGGAAATACATCGCGTTAAAACGGAGGAAGCGCCGCCCGAAAGCGGCGCGAAAGGACTTAGCTGAACAGAGAGTAGAAGATTGCGGAGATTGCAATCAGACCCATCACGACAACGAATACGTTGCTGATGTGACCGCTGTATTTACGCATTGCCGGTACTTTCTGAATGGCGTACATCGGCATCAGGAACAGGATCATCGCGATGATTGGGCCGCCCAGGGTTTCAATCATACCCAGGATGCTCGGGTTCAGGGTGGCAACAATCCAGGTCGTTACCAGCATGAACAGCGCAGTGATACGGTTCAGCTTGTTGATTTCGATAGACTTACCTTTACCACGCAGTGATTTGATCACCATACCGTTGAAGCCTTCACGTGCGCCCAGGTAGTGGCCCAGGAAGGATTTGGTGATAGCGATAATCGCGATAATCGGAGCCATCCACGCGATGATTGGCGCGTTAAAGTGGTTAGCCAGGTAAGACAGAATCGAGATGTTCTGCTCTTTAGCCGCAGCCAGGTCTGCCGGAGTCAGGCTCAGTACGCAGCTGAATACGAAGAACATTACGGTCAGCACCATCATGATGTGAGCGAATGCCAAGATCTTCGAGCATTTCTGTTCTGCCATATCGCCGTACTCTTCACGCTTCGCAACGGCGAAAGAAGAGATGATCGGAGAGTGGTTGAACGAGAACACCATTACCGGAATTGCCAGCCACAGGGTCATCCACAGACCGTTTCCGGTTGCAGATGCAGTGTCCAGAGACAGAGTTTCCAGTGCTGCGCCGTTCCACTGCGGGATCAGGTACAGAGCCAGCAGCATCAGTACGCCAACAAACGGGAATACCAGAATACTCATCGCCTTAACGATCATCTGCTCACCGAAGCGAACGATGGTCATCATACCCACGATCAGGATCAGTGACAGAATCGCACGCGGCGGCGGCGTCATACCCAGCTGGTGAGACATGAAGCTTTCAACCGTGTTGGTGATTGCCACGCTGTAAACCAGCAGAATCGGGTAGATAGCGAAGAAGTAGAGCAGGGTAATCAGTTTACCTGCGCCAATACCAAAGTGTTCTTCTACTACCTCGGTGATGTCTTCGCCTGGGTTTTTACCAGACAGCACGAAGCGAGTCAGGCCACGATGCGCAAAGTACGTCATCGGGAACGCAAGGATAGCCATGATGATCAGCGGGATCATACCGCCAACACCGGCGTTGATTGGCAGGAACAGCACGCCCGCGCCGATCGCCGTGCCGTAAAGGCCCAGCATCCACATGGTATCTGTCTTGCGCCAGGCACTGCGAGAGTCTTTCGACGCAATCGTGCTGGTTTGAGTCGTTTCCATCTATTTCTCCTGGAGGAATGCAAATAATTCAGCTTTTAGCCAGTTCAGCCCGGGAAGGTGCCTGGCCGTAAAAATGAAATCTGTCTATCGGCGATGGCTTAATCATTTTCCGCCGTAATAATTTGAGGGCGGAAAGATACACACAAGTTATGTATCTATCAGTGATCTTGATCTCAAATACAATAATCTACTTGGAAGATAGATAATCCCAACGCTTTACTCTGTAAATCAAAAGTAAAAGAGAATTTAAGGGCAATATTTGGCAGATTAACGACATCTGACCTCTTCCGGGGCGCGCAATATATGTAGGTTGAACTGCAAAAATCAATACTTTTAGTTAATGATTGCAAGATTTTCTTTTTTGCGGAGATAAAATGCGGTCTTCAAATGAAGGGAAACGTTTGCGCTACAACATAAATTGTATGACATATTGTAGGTGGTGATATTAATGACATGATGACGCTCTGAAACATTCATATAACAAATGAAATAGCTTGATTAGTGAGCGACCAAAAAAGAGAAAAACCCGGCAACAAACGTTACCGGGGAAGGGGGGATTAGGTGCAGATTTCGTAGCAAGGGATGTAGGCAGAACCTGGTAACTTCATACGATGTTGGGCAACAAACCCCTGAAGCAGGTCGTCCATACGGCGCATGATCTCTTTATCACCGTTGATTTTATATGGCCCAAACTCTTCAATAGCGCGAATACCGACTTCTTTTACGTTCCCCGCCACAATGCCAGAAAATGCACGACGCAGGTCGGCAGCCAGCACTTCAACGGGCTGATCCGGGTAAAGCTTCAGATTAGCCATATTCTCGTGAGACGGCTCAAACGGCATTTGCAAATCTGGCGTAATACGCATTGACCAGTTAAAGCTGTAGGCATCGCCCGTATCGCGACGGTTTTCTTTCACCTGCGCCATCGCTTTTTTCATCTGACGGGCTACTTCTGCAGCGTCATCAATGATGATGCGATAATGGCGGCGCGCGTTTTCTCCCAACGTATGCACGACAAACTCGTCCAGTACGCGGAAGTAATCAGCACTCTCTTTCGGGCCGGTGAGGATCAATGGCAAGACCTGATCTTTGTTGGCCGGATTCATTAAAATTCCCAGCAAATACAGTAGCTCTTCCGCTGTACCCACACCGCCAGGGAAAATAATGATGCCGTGGGCGATACGGACAAATGCTTCCAGACGTTTTTCGATATCCGGCATGATGATCAGTTCGTTAACCAGCGGGTTAGGCGGTTCAGCAGCGATAATCGATGGTTCAGTCATACCAATAAAACGGCTGTCTTTGTAACGCTGTTGGGCGTGTCCGACCGCCGCGCCTTTCATCGGCGCTTCCATCGCGCCTGGGCCACAGCCAGTGCAGATATTTAACTCACGCAGCCCCAACTGATTACCAACGCGACGGGCATACAAATACTCGTTTTCGTTGATGGAGTGACCACCCCAGCACACCACCATATTGGGCGCTTCGCCCACGTGCAGCGCGCGAGCATTGCGCAAGATAGAAAAGACCAGGTTGGTAATATGAACAGAGTTGTCGAGATTCAGATTTGGAAAACGAACGGTGTTATGGATTTGCCCATAGACGAAGAGAATGTCGCGCAGGACAGCGAACAAGTTGGCCTGCAAGGCGCGAATTATACGCCCATCGACAAAAGCTTCTTCCGGGGGATTGATCAGTTCTAACTTCACGCCGCGTTCACGGCGTAGCACGTTAATGTCGAAATTTTCAAAACGGGACAGCAATTCTTTGCTGTTATCGGTGAGGCTACCGGAGTTCAGAACAGCGAGTGAACAGTTGCGAAATAATTGATAGAGGTCGCTGCTGGCGGTGCGTTTAAGCATGTCCACTTCCAACTGCGACAACATATCCATGGAGCCAAGCGGGCTAATATGTGTAATCAAAAAAAACTCCTTATGGGACGATTATCGTCATTCCCTTTGATTACAATAGCCCTGCCTGATGACCTTTCACAACCTTATGTGTGAATCCAGCACGCAAAATTGAGAAAAATTTTATTGCCGTGCCAGACGGGTTGTCGATGGGACAAAATCACAGTTACTACGCCATGGGTTAATGTCCAGACCGCCACGACGGGTATAACGTGCGTAAACGCTTAATTTCTCTGGCTGGCAGAAGCGTAACAGGTCATTAAAAATGCGCTCTACGCACTGTTCATGGAACTCGTTATGATGACGAAAAGAAACCAGATAACGCAGCAGTTTTTCCCTGTCAATCTTGCGTCCACGATACTGAATCTGGATAGATCCCCAGTCTGGTTGATGAGTAATCAGGCAGTTTGATTTCAGCAGGTGGCTCACGAGTGTTTCTTCCACCACTTTCTCGCCGCTGGTGGCATTCTCAAGATAGTCAGTGGTGAATTCATAGTTATCGATAGCGATATCCTGCTTATCAATGCAGGTGCCATTGAAATGCCCCACCGGCTGGCCTTCCAGTTCATCAAGACGATATAACGCCACGCTAACGTTACCCTGGGCGCAAGTGCTTAAGTCGCGCTCCAGCGTCTGACGCACTTCCTCCCAATTGTTAAAGCGTGTCTGGTTAAAGCTGTTGAGATAGAGCTTAAAACTCTTCGACTCAATGAGATTTACGCTGGTGTAATCAAGTTCAACATGACCCACGGCAACCTGCGGCAAACCTTTCGCATTCAGCCAGGAAAGTTCATATAGCGTCCAGATATCCGTACCGTGAAAAGGCAGATTATCTGCTTTCAGGCCCAGCGGATCGCGATTCAAACTACGTGGAACGCCTTGTAGCAGGCTGGCGTCATAGGTATCCCGGTAATCGGTTGATTTTCCAAGAGTCAGGCCCGCAAGTGCCTGATGGTTTGCATAAGAAGACATGTTTCACCGTCATAAACCAGATAAACTAAACGACAAGTGTATCTGGTTTAAGTGAAGAGAGAAATTAGTGGACGAATTGACCGCACAAGCCTTGAGAGATTTTACCACGCGTTACTGCGATGCCTGGCACGAACAGCACAATAGTTGGCCGTTAAGCGAGGAGCTGTATGGCGTTCCTTCACCGTGCATTATTTCAACCACTAATGATGCTGTGTTCTGGCAACCGCAGCCGTTTAGCGGTGAGCAAAATGTAAACGCGGTTGAGCGTGCGTTTGATATTGTGATACAACCCGCAATTCATACCTTCTATACGACCCAGCTTGCCGGGGATATGCATGCGCAGTTTGGCGATATCAAACTGACATTACTGCAAACCTGGAGCGAAGACGACTTCCGCCGGGTGCAGGAAAACCTGATTGGACATCTGGTTACCCAGAAACGTCTGAAACTGCCCCCCACGTTATTTATCGCCACACTGGAAGAAGAGCTGGAGGTGATTTCGGTGTGTAATCTCTCTGGCGAAGTATGCAAAGAGACGCTGGGTACGCGGAATCGTACCCATTTAGCCTCAAATCTTGCGGAATTCCTTACGCAGCTTAAGCCTCTTCTGTAATCCAATTACCCCGTCTGGTTGTGAGAGATCTCTTACAGACCCTGTAGGAGATCGCCAGAAAGTAAGTGAATACTTAAAAAGATAAGAATCATATTTCTATTTTAAATCAATGAGTTGACTGATAATCCTTAACTTTCGTATGAAATTTTCCTTAAGGCATTGTCTGTAAGCGCCTTGTAAGACTCAGTGAAAAAGACGATTCTATCTTCGTCGACAGGGAGTCAGACAACGAAGTGAACATCAGGATGATGACACTTCTAAAGGACACGCCAGGATGGTGTTTCAGGGAAAGGCTTCTGGATGAAGCGAAGAGGAAAACGCTGGATGCGTTAAAGGACACCTCCAGGACGGAGAATGAGAACCGGTCAGGATGATTCGGTGGGTCAGGAAGGCCAGGGACACTTCAGGATGAAGTATCACATCGGGGTGGTGTGAGCAGGAAGCATTAGTTCAGGATGAACGATTGGCCGCAAGGCCACAGGAAAAGTTGTCAAGGATGAGCAGGGAGCAACAAAAGTAGCTGGAATGCTGCGAAACGAACCGGGAGCACTGTTAATACAGTGCTCCCTTTTTTTATTCCTGCTATCCTTCGCGGCAGTTTTTTCTTCTTGAGGTTGTTTTATGACCACTCATGACCGCGTTCGTCTTCAGTTGCAGGCACTTGAAACATTACTGCGTGAACATCAGCACTGGCGGAGCGATGAACCGCAGCCGCATCAATTTAACAGTACCCAACCTTTCTTTATGGATACGATGGAGCCACTGGAGTGGTTGCAATGGGTACTGATCCCACGAATGCACGATCTCTTAGATAATAATCAGCCATTGCCAGGGGCTTTCGCCGTGGCGCCGTATTATGAAATGGCGCTGGCGACGGACCACCCCCAGCGCGCGCTTATTCTGGCGGAGCTGGAAAAACTGGATGCGCTTTTTGCGGATGATACAAACTGATGCTGGAAATACTCTACCAGGATGAATGGCTGGTTGCGGTTAACAAACCGTCTGGCTGGCTGGTTCACCGCAGCTGGCTGGATCGCGACGAAAAAGTGGTGGTCATGCAAACCGTACGTGACCAGATTGGTCAGCACGTGTTTACCGCGCATCGGCTGGACCGACCGACTTCCGGCGTATTGCTGATGGGATTATCCAGCGAGGCCGGACGGCTGTTAGCGCAACAGTTTGAACAGCACCAAATCCAGAAACGTTACCATGCGATTGTGCGTGGCTGGCTGATGGAAGAAGCGGTGCTGGATTATCCGCTGGTGGAAGAACTGGATAAAATCGCCGATAAGTATGCCCGCGAAGATAAAGGCCCGCAGCCAGCAGTGACGCATTATCGCGGTCTGGCGACGGTTGAAATGCCAGTCGCGACCGGGCGTTACCCGACGACACGCTACGGTCTGGTGGAACTGGAGCCGAAAACCGGACGCAAACATCAGCTTCGTCGCCATCTCGCCCATTTGCGCCATCCGATTATTGGCGACAGCAAACATGGCGATTTGCGCCAGAATCGCAGCGCAGCTGAACATTTTGGCCTCCAGCGGTTAATGTTGCACGCCAGTAAGTTGTCATTGACGCATCCTTTTACTGGCGAGCCGCTGACTATCCACGCTGGTCTGGACGACACCTGGATGCAGGCATTATCACAATTTGGCTGGCGCGGTCTGCTTCCTGAAAATGAAAGGGTTGAGTTCAGCGCGCCATCGGGTCAGGATGATGAGATAAGTTCCTAATCCAGGGAGAAAACGGTATGGCGGAAATTGGTATTTTTGTGGGCACTATGTACGGTAATGCGCTGTTAGTCGCCGAAGAAGCGGAAGCGATTCTGACCGCGCAGGGCCACAAAGCAACGGTGTTTGAAGACCCAGAATTAAGCGACTGGCTACCTTATCAGGACAAGTATGTTCTGGTAGTTACGTCCACCACCGGGCAGGGCGACCTTCCTGATAGCATTGTGCCACTCTTTCTGGGCATAAAGGATAACCTTGGTTTCCAGCCGAACCTGCGTTACGGCGTGATTGCGCTCGGCGACAGCAGTTATGTGAATTTCTGCAACGGCGGCAAACAGTTCGATGCCTTGTTACAGGAACAGAGCGCGCAGCGAATAGGGGAAATGCTGCTGATTGATGCCAGTGAAAACCCGGAACCGGAAACGGAATCAAATCCGTGGGTCGAACATTGGGGCACGCTGTTGTCCTGATATGTTGAGCGAGCGGTAAATGCCGTTTTAGCGGTGCTGAATCGAATCTTTTCAGGCAAATGCCAGTAAAAACTGCTTCATAGCGCGGATTTTTACTGGTGTTTGCCTGGAGTCAAGCGATCTATTTCATACTCTTCTTTATTTCTCCGATTTAACCCTTCCTTTCTTGTTCTTGTTTTCATTTCCGTGAAGTGGATTCCACCGTCCAGGGCTAATGCCAAAATCGAGCCTCATTGAACGCATTAATGTTGTGTTGTTGCACGGTGAGCCGCTATGGCGCGCTTTTTATACTGCTATTGCCAGATATAAACACGCGCCGCATTCGGCGAACGACCTATAAAAACGGCAAAAACACCCTACGTCACCTCTGATTTCCTGGCGATGTCGCAGTCCAGAGTGAGCGTGGCTAACGCGAATTTTCAGGAGTGCAACAATGAGTTCTTTAAGTCAGGCTGCGAGCAGTGTGGAAAAACGCACGAATGCTCGTTACTGGATAGTGGTGATGCTGTTTATCGTCATATCTTTCAACTACGGCGATCGCGCTACGCTCTCGATCGCCGGTTCGGAAATGGCCAAAGATATCGGCCTTGACCCAGTGGGTATGGGCTATGTGTTCTCTGCTTTCTCATGGGCTTATGTTATTGGGCAGATCCCTGGCGGCTGGTTGCTGGATCGCTTTGGTTCAAAACGCGTCTACTTCTGGTCAATCTTTATCTGGTCGATGTTTACCTTGCTGCAAGGTTTCGTCGATATCTTTAGTGGATTCGGCATTATCGTTGCCCTGTTTACGCTGCGCTTCCTGGTCGGGCTTGCCGAAGCACCTTCTTTTCCCGGCAATAGCCGAATCGTGGCAGCCTGGTTCCCGGCGCAGGAAAGGGGAACGGCGGTGTCGATTTTTAACTCCGCCCAATACTTCGCAACGGTGATCTTCGCGCCGATTATGGGCTGGCTGACTCATGAAGTGGGCTGGTCACACGTCTTCTTCTTTATGGGCGGTCTGGGCATTGTCATCAGCTTTATCTGGCTGAAAGTCATCCACGAGCCAAACCAGCATCCGGGTGTAAATCAGAAAGAGCTGGAGTACATCGCCGCTGGCGGCGCGCTGATCAATATGGATCAGCAAAACACCAAAGTTAAAGTGCCGTTCAGCGTGAAGTGGGGGCAGATCAAACAGCTGCTCGGTTCGCGGATGATGATCGGTGTTTATATCGGTCAGTATTGTATCAACGCCCTGACTTACTTCTTTATTACCTGGTTCCCGGTTTATCTGGTGCAGGCGCGCGGGATGTCGATTCTGAAAGCGGGCTTTGTGGCTTCCGTTCCTGCTGTTTGTGGTTTTATCGGCGGCGTGCTGGGGGGGATTATTTCCGACTGGCTGATGCGCCGCACGGGATCGCTGAACATTGCGCGTAAAACACCGATCGTAATGGGCATGTTGCTGTCGATGGTGATGGTGTTCTGCAACTACGTCAACGTTGAGTGGATGATCATCGGCTTTATGGCGCTGGCCTTCTTCGGTAAGGGCATCGGGGCGCTGGGTTGGGCGGTAATGGCAGATACTGCGCCGAAAGAGATTAGCGGTCTTTCCGGCGGTCTGTTCAATATGTTCGGTAACATTTCCGGTATCGTCACGCCAATCGCAATTGGTTATATCGTTGGCACGACTGGCGGCGCTGATTTATGTCGGGGTTCATGCCTTAATCGCGGTGCTGAGCTACCTGGTGCTGGTGGGCGATATTAAGCGTATCGAGCTGAAACCTGTCGCGGGGCAATAAGATGACGACACAATCCAGTCCAGTCATTACTGATATGAAAGTCATTCCGGTCGCCGGACATGACAGCATGTTGCTCAATATTGGTGGTGCACATAACGCATATTTCACCCGCAACATTGTGGTACTCACCGATAATGCCGGACATACCGGCATTGGTGAAGCGCCGGGCGGAGAGGTGATTTATCAAACACTTGTCGATGCTATTCCGATGGTTCTGGGCCAGGAAGTCGCGCGACTGAATAAAGTGGTCCAGCAGGTGCATAAAGGTAATCAGGCCGCCGATTTTGATACCTTCGGCAAAGGTGCCTGGACCTTTGAATTGCGCGTTAACGCCGTGGCGGCGCTGGAAGCCGCTTTACTCGACCTGTTAGGTAAGGCGCTGAATGTTCCGGTCTGTGAACTGCTTGGCCCAGGCAAGCAACGCGATGCTATTACCGTCCTCGGTTATCTGTTTTATATCGGTGATCGGACTAAAACCGATCTTGCTTATCTGGAGAGTACACCAGGTAACCATGAGTGGTATCAGTTGCGCCACCAGAAAGCGATGAACAGCGAAGCCGTTGTGCGTCTGGCGGAAGCCTCACAGGATCGCTATGGCTTTAAAGATTTCAAACTTAAGGGCGGTGTGTTACCTGGTGAGCAAGAAATTGACACCGTTCGTGCATTGAAGAAACGCTTCCCGGATGCGCGGATTACCGTTGATCCCAACGGTGCCTGGCTACTTGATGAAGCCATTTCTCTATGCAAAGGGCTGAATGATGTTCTTACCTATGCCGAAGATCCATGCGGCGCAGAACAGGGTTTCTCCGGTCGTGAAGTGATGGCGGAGTTTCGGCGGGCGACCGGCTTACCCGTCGCGACTAACATGATCGCCACCAACTGGCGCGAAATGGGTCATGCGGTGATGCTCAATGCGGTAGATATTCCACTTGCCGATCCGCACTTCTGGACGCTTTCTGGAGCAGTCCGCGTGGCGCAGCTTTGCGACGACTGGGGGCTGACCTGGGGCTGTCATTCCAACAACCACTTCGATATCTCTCTGGCGATGTTTACCCATGTGGGCGCGGCGGCACCGGGTAATCCTACCGCTATCGATACCCACTGGATTTGGCAGGAGGGCGATTGTCGCCTGACCAAAAATCCGCTGGAGATTAAAAACGGAAAAATTGCCGTTCCTGATGCGCCCGGCCTGGGCGTGGAACTGGACTGGGAACAGGTACAAAAGGCACATGAGGCCTATAAACGTCTGCCTGGCGGCGCGCGTAACGACGCAGGTCCGATGCAGTACCTGATCCCCGGCTGGACCTTTGACCGTAAACGTCCCGTTTTCGGCCGTCATTGATTTTGAATAAGGACATAAATATGAATTCTCAATTTACGACGCCTGTTGTTACTGAAATGCAAGTCATCCCGGTGGCGGGTCATGACAGTATGCTGATGAATCTGAGTGGCGCACACGCACCGTTCTTCACGCGTAATATTGTGATCATCAAAGATAATTCTGGTCACACCGGCGTAGGGGAAATTCCCGGCGGCGAGAAAATCCGTAAAACGCTGGAAGATGCGATTCCGCTGGTGGTAGGTAAAACGCTGGGTGAATACAAAAACGTTCTGACGCTGGTACGTAATACTTTTGCCGATCGTGATTCTGGCGGGCGTGGTTTACAGACTTTTGATCTGCGTACCACTATCCACGTGGTAACCGGGATCGAAGCGGCAATGCTTGATCTGCTTGGGCAACACCTTGGGGTTAACGTGGCATCCCTGCTGGGTGATGGTCAACAGCGTAGCGAAGTCGAAATGCTCGGTTATCTGTTCTTTGTCGGCAATCGCAAAGCCACACCGTTACCGTATCAAAGCCAGCCGGATGACAAATGCGACTGGTATCGTCTTCGTCACGAAGAAGCGATGACGCCGGATGCGGTGGTGCGCCTGGCGGAAGCGGCGTATGAAAAATATGGCTTCAACGATTTCAAACTGAAGGGCGGTGTACTGGCCGGGGAAGAAGAAGCCGAATCTATTGTGGCACTGGCGCAACGCTTCCCGCAGGCGCGTATTACGCTCGATCCTAACGGTGCCTGGTCGCTGAACGAAGCGATTAAAATTGGTAAATACCTGAAAGGTTCGCTGGCTTATGCAGAAGATCCGTGTGGTGCGGAGCAAGGTTTCTCCGGGCGTGAAGTGATGGCAGAGTTCCGTCGCGCAACTGGCCTGCCGACTGCAACCAATATGATAGCCACCGACTGGCGGCAGATGGGCCATACGCTCTCGTTACAATCCGTTGATATCCCGCTGGCGGATCCGCATTTCTGGACGATGCAGGGTTCGGTACGTGTGGCGCAAATGTGCCATGAATTTGGCCTGACCTGGGGTTCACACTCTAACAACCACTTCGATATTTCCCTGGCGATGTTTACCCATGTTGCCGCTGCTGCACCGGGTAAAATTACTGCTATTGATACACACTGGATCTGGCAGGAAGGCAATCAGCGCCTGACCAAAGAGCCTTTTGAGATCAAAGGCGGTCTGGTTCAGGTACCGGAAAAACCGGGGCTGGGTGTCGAAATCGATATGGATCAAGTGATGAAAGCCCACGAGCTGTATCAGAAATACGGGCTTGGCGCGCGTGATGATGCGATGGGGATGCAGTACCTGATTCCTGGCTGGACGTTCGATAACAAGCGTCCGTGCATGGTGCGTTAAGACAGAAAACAAAAACCGGCTCTGTCAGGAGCCGGTTTGAGACTGATGCCAAACGCAAAATTGCCTGTTGCGCTACGTATCAGGTCTACATCATTTTTTAATTCATTGAATTTAGTTGGTTTTGTAGGCCGGATAAGGCGTTAACGCCGCATCCGGCATAAAAACAGGCACTTTGTCACCAATCTGAAACCAGCTTCATAAAAAGCCTATTGCTACTCGACAAGACGTCCATTACCCAAGAATTTTACTGGCTTCGCGTGCCACATTATCCATCTCGTCCAACAATTCCAGTAGCTCCGGCTCCAAATCTTCTTCTTTAGTACCGCTTCGTAGCTGTTGTTCGATAAGTTGACAGAGATTCTTCATACGCGGCACACCGCTATAGCCGCAACTGCCATGCAGTTTATGAATCAAATCAACCAGGCCTTCCGGGTTTTCCCCAACCAGTTGTTCCTCAACTTTGTTGCGAACTTCTGGCAGGAAATCGAGCAACATTTGCAGCATATCGCGCGCCAGATCGGTTTTGCCAGCGGCCTGGCGTAGCGCCAGTTGCCAGTCCAGAGTCGCATTCTGATTCACCACAATTTCGTTCACTTCTGGCGTCACAACGCGGGAAGAAATGCCGCTGCCGGGTTTGTAGCGCAGCAGCAAATTATGCAATCGTTCTTCTTCTATCGGTTTCGCCAGATAATCGCTCATCCCCGCGCCAAGTAATTTCTCTTTTTGCCCAGCCATCGCATGTGCAGTCACCGCGATGACTGGCGTTTGTTGCTGGTGCGGAAGCTGGTGGATAAGTTCGCATGCACGAATGCCGTCCATGTCCGGCATTTGAATATCCATTAAGATTAAATCGAACGGCATCTGTTTTGCTCGTTCAACCGCCTGATGTCCGCTATCGCACAACTCCACATGCTGAACCATGTCTTCCAGCAACGCGCCGATAAGTTTCAGGTTGGCGGGGTTATCATCAACAGCCATAACCGTCATTACCAGCTTACTTTCGTCGGTGACAGGCAACAGCGTATTTTGTGTTTGATGACAAAACTCGGTCAGTACAGGCAACAGACGTGTAGGCGTCAGGGGTTTCAGCAGACACGCGCCGATACCATCTTGCTTGAGCTTTTCGGCATTGACCTGTGCATGGCACGGAAGGGCGAGCATCAGAAAATCGGTCATCGACACCGCTTTCGCTAACCGCTCATGTTGCATCGTTAGCGGTTCGCGGAAAGTCACCGCAATCCCTAACAACATCATGTCGTAATGCGCGGGAGGGAGGGCCGAGAAGCTTGGGCTGTAGACCACCTCAAGCGGTGTTTCGCTTAAAATATCCAGCGTGCACTGCGCGGCTGCCGAGTTCGGTTCGACATAAGCCAGGCGTTTGCCGGTGAGGCACTGGGTGGATGGTCCTTCAATAATAATATTCGGGTTCAGATCGAGATTAATATGGAACCAGAAGGTTGAGCCACGATTCGGCTGGCTATGGAACGAGATATCTCCGCCCATCTCATTAACCAGTTTTTGCGTAATTACCAGCCCCAGCCCGGTGCCGCCATGACGGCGTGAAATACTGGCATCTGCCTGCCTGAAGGCCTGGAACAGGCGCGATTGATCGCGTTCAGGAATACCAATACCGGTATCGCGGATCTGCACTTCAATCTGAACTTTGGTATTACTCAGCGCTCGTTTTTCCACCAGAATATCGATGTTGCCATTCTCGGTGAATTTAATCGCATTCCCCACCAGGTTAGTGATAATTTGCTGTAAACGCAGTGGATCGCCTATCACGTTATCTGGCACGTCGCTCTTAATATTGAGCGTCAATTCCAGCCCTTTATCGTGAGAAGAATGCGCCAGAAGAGTAACCACTTCATCCAGCGTGCTGCGCAGCGGGAACGGAATACTTTCCAGGATCAGCTTGCCCGCTTCCAGTTTCGAGAAGTCGAGAACATCATTAATAATTGCCAGCAAATTATTTGCCGAGCGTTCAATCGTGTTCAGGTGATCGCGCTGCGTTGGCGTTAATTCAGTTTTCAGCGTCAGGCGGGTAAAGCCAATAACTCCATTCAGCGGTGTACGCAGCTCATGTGACATATTCGCCAGAAACTCGGACTTAATACGCGCCGCTTCCTGGGCGCGCTTTTTCGCCAGGTCCAACTCAACGTTCTGAATTTCCATCTGTTCCAGCGTTTCACGCAGATCAGACGTTGCCTGGTCGATATTGTGCTGCATCTCTTCGTGATAAGCCGCCAGAGACATTGCCATCGAGTTAATGCCGTTTTTCAGCATATCCAACTCGCCGAGCATAAATCCTTCCACCCGGCTGTCGAGTTGTCCTCGGCGGATGCGGTCGACAGTATTCACCATGTTGCGAATCGGACCGGTTACATCGCGCATGAGTCGCCAGCCAAAAATAAGCGCAATACCAATACAAAACAGCATCATCACGCTGGAAATAAAAATCTCTTTATATTGCTGTAAGCGCACCGATTTAAGGTCCAGCTCAAGGGCAATATACCCCAGCATATTCTGACTATTTTTGGCATCGCTAATGGGCGATTCGTCGGGAGAATAACTTTCGGAGATAATCGGCGTACGCAAAATCATAATATCGCCATCACGTGTGACAGTGAGCTGGCGCGGAAATGGCACGTTACTACCGAGCTGCATTGCTGAAGGGTCGAGATGAAAATTGGAGGTGACAAAGAGTCGGTTATTTTCATCGTAAACTGAAATGGCGCGAACAATATCAGAATGGCGACGATGCAAAACGCTTATCAACTGACCGATAGATTCGCGATTTTGCAGGCTCATGCCATATTCAGTAGAAACTGCAAGCGGCTCAATAATGCTGGCACCGGCATCTTCCAGTTGACGCTGCAAGTCGTTATAGCGATGCACGACGAAAAAGATACTGAGCAATAAACCAATAAGGACGGTCGGCGCCAGGATCAGAATCATCATGCGTGCGCGCAGGCTGTAGTTGGTCATGGAGTTCCGTTATGGGACAATTAAGGTCACACTGTTAAATTGAGAAAGTCTCGCCAATGGCGCAATTCTACTCTGCAAAACGACGCGTGACGACGCGTCAGATCATAACCGTTTCAGGCAACGACCTCGACTCTTTTGGTCAGGGCGTGGCACGACATAACGGAAAAGCGTTATTTATCCCCGGGCTATTGCCGCAGGAAGATGCGGAAGTTACTGTTACTGAAGATAAAAAACAGTATTCCCGCGCTAAAGTCGTGCGCAGGCTAAGCGACAGCCCGGAACGCGAAACGCCACGCTGCCCTCATTTTGGCGTATGCGGCGGCTGTCAGCAACAACACGCCAGCATCGAACTACAGCAGCGAAGCAAAAGTGCGGCGCTCGCCCGGTTAATGAAGCATGACGTCTCTGAAGTGATCGCCGATGTTCCCTGGGGATACCGTCGCCGCGCGCGCTTAAGCCTGAACTATCAGCCGAAAACACAACAATTACAGATGGGATTTCGCAAAGCGGGTTCCAGTGACATTGTCGATGTTAAGCAATGCCCCATTTTAGCGCCCCAACTTGAAGCATTGCTGCCCAAAGTCAGGGCATGCCTGGGCAGCTTACAAGCCATGCGTCATCTTGGGCACGTTGAACTGGTGCAGGCAACCAGCGGCACGCTGATGATTTTACGCCATACCGCACCGCTAAGTTCGGCTGATCGTGAAAAACTGGAACGCTTTTCGCATTCTGAAGGCCTGGATCTGTTTCTCGCCCCCGATAGTGAGATACTCGAAACCGTCTCTGGCGAGATGCCCTGGTATGACTCAAACGGATTGCGTTTAACTTTTAGCCCGCGTGATTTTATTCAGGTCAACGCGGGTGTGAACCAGAAAATGGTAGCGCGCGCGCTGGAGTGGTTGGATGTGCAGGCTGAAGACAGCGTGCTTGATCTGTTCTGCGGTATGGGCAATTTCACACTGCCATTAGCGACACGAGCGGCTAGCGTGGTAGGGGTAGAAGGTGTTGCTGCGCTGGTGGAGAAAGGTCAGGAAAATGCGCGACTTAATGGTTTACAAAATGTGACGTTTTATCATGAAAATCTTGAAGATGATGTCACAAAGCAGCCGTGGGCTAAAAACGGCTTTGACAAAGTGTTGCTGGACCCGGCGCGAGCAGGTGCTGCTGGCGTCATGCAGCAAATTATAAAACTGGAACCCATTCGTATAGTTTATGTATCCTGTAACCCTGCGACGCTGGCTCGGGATAGCGAGGCGTTATTAAAAGCAGGATATACCATTGCGCGACTGGCGATGCTGGATATGTTCCCACACACGGGGCATCTGGAGTCGATGGTGCTTTTTTCGCGCGTTAAATAGTTACGATTTGCTGATTTCGGCAGGTCAGGTCCCTAAAGGAGAGGACAATGGTTGCGGTAAGAAGTGCACATATCAATAAGGCTGGTGAATTTGATCCGGACAAATGGATCGCAAGTCTGGGGATTGCCAGCCAGAAGTCGTGTGAGTGCTTAGCCGAAACCTGGGCGTATTGTCTGCAGCAGACGCAGGGGCATCCGGATGCCAGTTTGCTGTTGTGGCGTGGTGTCGAGATGGTGGAGATCCTCTCGACATTAAGTATGGACATTGACACGCTGCGGGCGGCGCTACTGTTCCCTCTGGCCGATGCCAACGTAGTCAGCGAAGACGTACTGCGCGAGAGCGTCGGTAAGTCGGTCGTTAATCTTATTCACGGTGTGCGCGATATGGCGGCAATCCGCCAGCTGAAAGCGACGCACACTGATTCGGTTTCCTCCGAACAGGTCGATAACGTTCGCCGGATGTTATTGGCGATGGTCGATGACTTCCGTTGCGTGGTCATCAAACTGGCGGAGCGAATTGCCCATCTGCGCGAAGTGAAAGACGCGCCAGAAGATGAACGCGTACTTGCAGCAAAAGAGTGCACCAATATCTACGCGCCGCTGGCGAACCGTCTCGGGATCGGGCAACTGAAATGGGAACTGGAAGATTACTGCTTCCGTTATCTCCACCCGACCGAATACAAGCGCATCGCCAAATTGCTGCATGAACGCCGTCTCGACCGCGAACACTATATCGAAGAGTTTGTCGGTCATCTGCGCGCTGAGATGAAAGCTGAAGGCGTTAAAGCTGAAGTGTATGGTCGTCCGAAACACATCTACAGCATCTGGCGCAAAATGCAGAAAAAGAACCTCGCCTTCGATGAGCTGTTTGATGTCCGTGCAGTACGTATTGTTGCCGAGCGTTTACAAGACTGCTACGCCGCGCTGGGGATAGTGCACACTCACTATCGCCACTTGCCGGATGAATTTGATGATTACGTCGCAAATCCGAAACCAAACGGCTATCAGTCTATTCATACTGTGGTACTGGGGCCGGGTGGCAAAACCGTTGAGATCCAAATCCGCACTAAACAGATGCATGAAGATGCAGAACTGGGCGTTGCTGCGCACTGGAAATACAAAGAAGGCGCGGCAGCTGGCGGCGCACGTTCGGGACATGAAGACCGGATTGCCTGGCTGCGTAAACTGATTGCGTGGCAGGAAGAGATGGCTGATTCCGGTGAAATGCTCGACGAAGTACGCAGTCAGGTGTTTGACGACAGGGTATACGTCTTTACGCCGAAAGGGGATGTTGTTGATTTACCTGCGGGATCAACGCCGCTGGACTTCGCTTATCACATCCACAGCGATGTCGGACACCGCTGCATCGGGGCAAAAATTGGCGGGCGGATTGTGCCATTCACCTACCAGTTACAGATGGGGGACCAGATTGAAATTATCACCCAGAAACAGCCCAATCCCAGCCGTGACTGGTTAAACCCAAACCTGGGCTATGTCACAACCAGCCGTGGGCGTTCGAAAATTCATGCCTGGTTCCGTAAACAGGATCGTGACAAAAACATTCTGGCTGGACGACAAATCCTTGATGACGAGCTGGAACATCTGGGGATCAGCCTGAAAGAAGCAGAAAAACATCTGCTGCCGCGTTACAACTTCAATGATGTCGACGAGTTGCTGGCGGCGATTGGGGGCGGGGATATCCGGCTCAATCAGATGGTGAATTTCCTGCAATCGCAATTTAATAAGCCGAGTGCCGAAGAGCAGGACGCCGCCGCGCTGAAACAGCTTCAGCAAAAAAGCTACACGCCGCAAAACCGCAGTAAAGATAACGGTCGCGTGGTGGTTGAAGGTGTCGGTAACCTGATGCACCACATCGCGCGCTGCTGCCAGCCGATTCCTGGAGATGAGATTGTCGGCTTCATTACCCAGGGGCGCGGTATTTCAGTACACCGCGCCGATTGCGAACAACTGGCGGAACTGCGCTCCCATGCGCCAGAACGCATTGTTGATGCTGTATGGGGCGAGAGCTACTCCGCCGGATATTCGCTGGTGGTCCGCGTGCTGGCTAATGATCGTAGTGGGTTGTTACGTGATATCACGACCATTCTCGCCAATGAGAAAGTGAACGTGCTTGGCGTTGCCAGCCGTAGCGACACCAAACAGCAACTGGCAACCATCGACATGACCATTGAGATTTATAACCTGCAGGTGTTGGGCCGCGTGCTGGGTAAACTCAACCAGGTGCCGGATGTTATCGACGCGCGTCGACTGCACGGGAGTTAGGCCGAAATTTGCTCGTATCTACAATGTAGATTGATATATACTGTATCTACATATGATAGCGGTTTGAGGAAAGGGTTATGATCCACAGTAGCGTAAAGCGTTGGGGAAATTCACCGGCGGTGCGGATCCCGGCTACGTTAATGCAGGCGCTCAATCTGAATATTGATGATGAAGTGAAGATTGACCTGGTGGATGGCAAATTAATTATTGAGCCAGTGCGTAAAGAGCCCGTATTTACGCTTGCTGAACTGGTCAACGACATCACGCCGGAAAACCTCCACGAGAATATCGACTGGGGGGAGCCGAAAGATAAGGAAGTCTGGTAATGGTAAGCCGATACGTACCCGAAACGGGCGATCTGATTTGGGTTGATTTTGACCCGACAAAAGGTAGCGAGCAAGCCGGACATCATCCGGCTGTTGTCCTGAGTCCGTTCATGTACAACAACAAAACAGGTATGTGTCTGTGTGTTCCTTGTACAACGCAATCAAAAGGATATCCGTTCGAAGTTGTTCTATCCGGTCAGGAACGTGATGGCGTAGCGTTAGCTGATCAGGTAAAAAGTATCGCCTGGCGGGCAAGAGGAGTAACGAAGAAAGGAACGGTTGCCCCAGAGGAATTACAACTCATTAAAGCCAAAATTAACGTGCTGATTGGGTAGTGTTACTAACTCACTTCTATTCTGGTCACAGGTTTCCACCTGACGGACCCGCAATTTTCAGGACATTTCAATGAATCAAATCGACCGTTTGCTCACTATCATGCAGCGCCTGCGCGATCCGGAAAACGGCTGCCCGTGGGATAAAGAGCAGACATTTGCTTCTATAGCACCTTACACACTTGAAGAAACCTACGAAGTGCTGGACGCCATTGCCCGCGAAGACTTTGACGATCTGCGCGGTGAGCTCGGCGATCTGTTGTTCCAGGTGGTGTTTTACGCGCAAATGGCCCAGGAAGAAGGGCGCTTTGACTTTAATGATATTTGTGCTGCGATCAGCGATAAATTAGAGCGTCGCCATCCGCATGTTTTTGCTGACAGTTCTGCCGAAAACAGTAGTGAAGTGCTCGCCCGTTGGGAGCAAATCAAAACTGAAGAGCGCGCGCAGAAAGCACAGCATTCGGCGCTGGATGATATTCCTCGTAGTTTACCGGCTTTAATGCGTGCGCAAAAAATCCAGAAACGTTGCGCCAACGTTGGTTTCGACTGGACGACGCTTGGCCCGGTGGTCGATAAAGTCTACGAAGAGATCGACGAGGTGATGTACGAGGCGCGGCAGGCTGTTGTCGACCAGGCTAAACTGGAGGAGGAAATGGGCGACCTGCTGTTTGCAACGGTTAATCTGGCTCGCCATTTAGGGACGAAAGCAGAAATCGCATTGCAAAAAGCGAATGAAAAATTCGAGCGTCGTTTTCGCGAAGTGGAGCGTATTGTTGCCGCGCGTGGACTGGAAATGACAGGTGTTGACCTCGAAACAATGGAAGAAGTCTGGCAACAGGTAAAACGGCAGGAAATTGATCTCTAAGGGAATTACGCGGTCAAGCGCCATTTGTGTCATTTTTTAAATGACAAGCGCTTGATTTGCGTCAAAAACATTTACCCCAAAGGGGCTATTTTCTCACTCCTGATTTCAATAGTGCGCTGGCGAAGAGGAGGGATAATGAAAGTTTGTGGCACAGGTCATGTTCGGGTATACTGCTTTCCCGTCCTGGTTATTCCATCGTCTTTTCAACCTAACTTCTCAGGTTCAGCATGACAACGAACTATATTTTTGTGACCGGCGGGGTCGTATCCTCTCTGGGTAAAGGCATTGCCGCAGCCTCCCTCGCAGCCATTCTTGAAGCCCGTGGCCTCAATGTGACCATCATGAAACTGGATCCGTACATTAACGTCGATCCAGGTACTATGAGCCCAATCCAACACGGGGAAGTGTTCGTTACTGAAGACGGCGCTGAAACCGACCTGGACCTGGGTCACTACGAGCGTTTCATTCGTACCAAAATGAGCCGCCGCAACAACTTCACCACGGGTCGTATCTACTCAGACGTTCTGCGTAAAGAACGCCGCGGTGACTACCTCGGCGCAACCGTACAGGTTATTCCACACATCACTAACGCTATCAAAGAACGCGTTCTTGCAGGTGGTGAAGGCCACGACGTGGTTCTGGTCGAAATCGGCGGTACCGTAGGTGACATCGAATCCCTGCCGTTCCTCGAAGCGATTCGCCAGTTGGCTGTTGAAATTGGCCGTGAGCACACTCTGTTTATGCACCTGACGCTGGTGCCGTACATGGCAGCGTCTGGTGAAGTCAAAACCAAACCGACCCAGCACTCTGTAAAAGAGCTGCTCTCCATCGGTATCCAGCCTGACATCCTGATTTGTCGTTCAGATCGCGCCGTTCCGGCTAACGAACGTGCGAAGATTGCATTGTTCTGTAATGTTCCGGAAAAAGCGGTTATTTCTCTGAAAGACGTCGATTCCATCTATAAAATTCCGGGCCTGTTGAAATCTCAGGGGCTGGACGATTATATTTGTAAACGATTCAGCTTAAACTGCCCGGAAGCGAATCTGTCCGAATGGGAACAGGTTATCTTCGAAGAAGCGAATCCGGTGAGTGAAGTCACTATCGGTATGGTCGGCAAGTACATTGAACTGCCGGACGCTTACAAATCCGTGATCGAAGCTCTGAAACACGGTGGGCTGAAGAATCGTGTCAGCGTCAACATCAAACTGATCGATTCACAAGATGTTGAAACGCGCGGTGTTGAAATCCTTAAAGGTCTGGACGCGATCCTCGTACCTGGTGGTTTCGGCTATCGTGGCGTAGAAGGCATGATTACTACCGCGCGCTTTGCGCGTGAGAACAATATTCCTTATCTGGGCATTTGCCTGGGTATGCAGGTGGCGTTAATTGATTACGCTCGCCATGTTGCCAACATGGAGAACGCCAACTCTACGGAATTTGTGCCAGACTGTAAGTACCCGGTTGTGGCGCTGATTACCGAGTGGCGCGATGAAAACGGCAACGTTGAAGTTCGTAGCGAGAAGAGCGATCTCGGTGGCACCATGCGTCTCGGCGCACAGCAGTGCCAACTGGTTGACAATAGTCTGGTTCGCCAGCTGTACAATGCGCCGACAATTGTTGAGCGTCATCGTCACCGCTACGAAGTCAACAACATGCTGCTGAAACAGATTGAAGATGCAGGTCTGCGCGTTGCGGGCCGTTCCGGGGATGATCAGTTGGTCGAGATCATCGAAGTTCCGAATCACCCGTGGTTCGTGGCTTGCCAGTTCCATCCGGAGTTTACTTCTACTCCACGTGATGGACACCCGCTGTTTGCTGGCTTTGTAAAAGCCGCCAGCGAGTTCCAGAAACGTCAGGCGAAGTAAGTAAAAAAAGTTAGAACGGCAACGCGTACCTTAGGTACGCGTTGTTTGTCTGGAGTTTCAGTTTAACTAGTGACTTGAGGAAAACCTAATGTCCAAAATCGTAAAAATCATCGGTCGTGAAATCATCGACTCCCGTGGTAACCCGACTGTTGAAGCCGAAGTACATCTGGAGGGTGGTTTCGTCGGTATGGCAGCTGCTCCATCAGGTGCTTCTACTGGTTCCCGTGAAGCTCTGGAACTGCGCGATGGCGACAAATCCCGTTTCCTGGGCAAAGGCGTAACCAAAGCTGTTGCTGCGGTTAACGGCCCGATCGCTCAGGCGCTGATTGGCAAAGATGCCAAAGATCAGGCTGGCATTGACAAGATCATGATCGACCTGGACGGCACCGAAAACAAATCTAACTTCGGCGCGAACGCAATCCTGGCTGTATCTCTGGCTAACGCCAAAGCTGCTGCTGCTGCTAAAGGGATGCCTCTGTATGAGCACATCGCTGAACTGAACGGCACTCCGGGCAAATACTCTATGCCGGTTCCGATGATGAACATCATCAACGGTGGTGAGCACGCTGACAACAACGTTGATATCCAGGAATTCATGATTCAGCCGGTTGGCGCGAAAACTGTGAAAGAAGCCATCCGCATGGGTTCTGAAGTTTTCCATCACCTGGCAAAAGTTCTGAAAGCGAAAGGCATGAACACTGCAGTTGGTGACGAAGGTGGCTATGCGCCGAACCTGGGTTCCAACGCTGAAGCTCTGGCTGTTATCGCTGAAGCTGTTAAAGCTGCTGGTTATGAACTGGGCAAAGACATCACTCTGGCGATGGACTGCGCAGCTTCTGAATTCTACAAAGACGGTAAATACGTTCTGGCTGGCGAAGGCAACAAAGCTTTCACCTCTGAAGAATTCACTCACTTCCTGGAAGAACTGACCAAACAGTACCCGATCGTTTCTATCGAAGACGGTCTGGACGAATCTGACTGGGACGGTTTCGCATACCAGACCAAAGTACTGGGCGACAAAATCCAGCTGGTTGGTGACGACCTGTTCGTAACCAACACCAAGATCCTGAAAGAAGGTATCGAAAAAGGTATCGCGAACTCCATCCTGATCAAATTCAACCAGATCGGTTCTCTGACCGAAACTCTGGCTGCAATCAAGATGGCGAAAGACGCTGGCTACACTGCAGTTATCTCTCACCGTTCTGGCGAAACTGAAGACGCTACCATCGCTGACCTGGCTGTTGGTACTGCTGCAGGCCAGATCAAAACTGGTTCTATGAGCCGTTCTGACCGTGTTGCTAAATACAACCAGCTGATTCGTATCGAAGAAGCTCTGGGCGAAAAAGCACCGTACAACGGTCGTAAAGAGATCAAAGGCCAGGCATAAGTCTGACTTTATCTGATTTAAAAATGCCAGCCTTCGGGCTGGCATTTTTTATGGTCGAGTTACCAGCGGCCGGACGCGCCGCCGCCGCCAGAAGAACCGCCACCTCCGCTAAATCCGCCGCCGCCGCTAAACCCACCACCACTTGAGCCGCCACCGGAAGAGGATGAAGAAGAACCTTTTCTTGAAGCTCTTTCTTTACCGAGTTTCTTATATTTGGCGCGTAGTTTTTTACTAACGATAAGCCAAAAGATAAGCAGCACTACGATCGCGAAAGGCGTTAACATACCGCAGGCAACGATTAAATTCGTCCATGGTCCTGGCTCTGCAACATAAAGGAATACCATCCCGTAAATTGCGCCAGTGAGTGCTATCCAGGGGAGATTTGACGGATCGGTAAAAACAATAAAATATGAAAGCACCGCCAGTAATATAATTACAGCAAGCGATAATGGAATAGGGGGATTGATACTGTAGTAATTCCCCCTGTTTTCCGGTAATTCACCATTCAACAGAAGCGCGCCAATATTTTCGCTTGCCAGTGTTAACCCACCCATAAGGTCATCACTTTTGAAGGCAGGGATTAATATATCACGGATAATCTTCGCCGCTTGCAGGTCGGTAACCACCCCTTCCAGCCCGTAGCCCACTTCAATGCGAACTTTACGATCTTCCCAGACGACCAGGATCAGAATACCATCGTCACGCCGCTCATCCCCCAGTTTCCAGCTATCAAAAACGCGAGTTGCATATTGTTCAATGGTATCGTCCCCGGTGGATGGCACAATTAATACGGCGACCTGGGCTCGTGTTTTTTGTGTAATATCCTGCAGCTGCTGTGTCAGTGATTGTTGTTCAGACGAGCTTAACGTACCAGTAATATCGGTCACCTGGTGGCGCAGCTCCGGCACAGCAATTTGCTGGGCAAGCACCGGAAGGCACCACAAAGCGAGTAAAATAAAGATTAAGCGCATTACGATCACCAACGGCCGGAAGCGCCACCGCCACCAGATGAACCGCCGCCACCGCTGAAATTGTCATTGTCGAAAGACGATGAAGAGGAAGATGACGACGATGATGAAGAATGCCAGGAGGCCGGGTTGCTTCTTTCGTAACGTGACGGTCGCTTGGCACTACGCATTGAAGCACGCACCTTTCTGCCGAAAGGTGTGAAAGCGATAGCTACGACCAGGAACGGTGTGGCGAAACATAATAATGTGGCAAGAACTCCCCAGCTCCCGCTATATCCAGCGATGGGAAGTACAAAGGCCAATATTATGGCAGCAAAGCAAATCACTCCCAGCGCTTTGACATATCCTCTGGCAGAAATAAACGTCAGTACTATCGCCCAGACTAACAAAGCCCACCAACCACTAAAGGGTAAAGGGTGATCGGGCGATGTATTATTGCCTAAACCATTTCCTGATAGTCGGGTTTCAATATCACTGATACCCTGTTGCAAGCCGCCAGTAAGGTCGCCTTTTTTAAACGCTGGAATAATACTGTTGCGAATAATTTGCCCGGACTGTGCATCAGTAAGAATACCCTCAAGCCCGTAACCGATTTCAATATGAACTGTATGATCTTGCCAGGCAACTACCAGTAAAATACCGTCATCACGACCTTTATGGCCGGGCTGCCAACTCTCGAACACACGTGTTGCATATTGCTCGATGGTTTCTTCGCCTGTGGTTTCAACCACCAATACCACAAGCTGCGTCTGTTCTTTTTGCGTCAGGGCTTTAATCTGGCTGGTCAGCGTACTTACTTCCCCTCTGGTTAATGTCCCTGTTAAATCATTCATATATTTAGGTGATTCAGGTACTGGAACTTGTACTGCAAACGCAGATGAACAGACCAGAACAAGAAGTAAGATAAAATTTTTCATATAATTAACTCGCCTAATGAGTACTCGCATTCTGGCTAAAATCTATTGTTGGGGCTTTGCTTACTGCGGCGACATCATCCGGCAAATAATTTTTCTTTGGTGTGTAATCCATGACCTTTGCGGTTAACACTGCGGGAAATTTGCGGATAGTGACATTATATTGTTCAATGGCTTTAATATATCTTCCTCGCGCGACAGCAATTCTATTTTCGCTTCCTTCGAGTTGTACCATTAAATTTTGATAGAGTTCCTGAGCCTTTAATTCAGGATAACGTTCACTAATAATCGTTAACTGCCCGAGAGTGCGAGTTACCTGCGCCTGAGCTTGTTGCCAGGCTTGTAATTTTTGCTCATCTCCCGGAGCTTGCTGAAGATCGCTGCTGGCACGATTAGCTTGACTACGAGCTAACGTAACGGCCTCCAGTACCTCTTTTTCATGGCTGGAATAACCTTTAATACTTGCGACAAGATTAGGAATAAGATCGGCGCGACGTTGATACTGATTCAGTACTCCTGACCAGGAGGCATTAACCTGCTCATCATAGGTTTGAATATCGTTATAACCGCAACCTGATAAATTGAAAATAAATATAAATACGATGAATATTCTAAACATGTTTAAATCCCTTTTATTTAATCCTTTAAAACATAATACGCCGCTTCATTTTATTCTTAATGATCTGATTCACTTTTTACCTTAAACCCGCCTGTAACAGAATGTTAATAAGACATGATTGTTGCGGCAGGATCTGCAATAATTAACAATTATCCACTTCTCAGAGAATGCTATGCAGTACCCGATTAACGAGATGTTCCAGACCCTGCAAGGTGAGGGTTACTTTACCGGCGTCCCCGCCATTTTTATTCGTTTACAGGGATGCCCGGTCGGCTGTGCCTGGTGCGACACCAAACACACATGGGAAAAGCTTGAGGATCGGGAAGTTTCCCTTTTCAGCATTCTGGGGAAAACGAAAGAGAGTGATAAGTGGGGAGCAGCAAGCAGTGAAGACTTGCTCGCAGTCATCGGTCGTCAGGGATACACCGCGCGTCACGTGGTGATTACGGGTGGTGAACCTTGTATTCATGACTTAATGCCACTAACTGACCTGCTCGAAAAGAACGGTTTCAGTTGCCAGATAGAAACCAGCGGTACTCATGAAGTGCGTTGTACGCCGAATACCTGGGTCACCGTGTCGCCAAAACTGAATATGCGTGGCGGTTATGAAGTATTGTCGCAAGCCCTGGAGCGAGCTAACGAAATCAAACACCCAGTTGGACGCGTACGGGATATCGAAGCACTGGATGAATTGCTGGCGACGCTGACCGATGATAAACCGCGAATCATTGCACTTCAGCCAATTAGCCAGAAGGAAGATGCTACGCGTTTGTGCATTGAAACTTGCATTGCGCGCAACTGGCGTTTGTCGATGCAAACGCATAAATATTTAAATATTGCCTGATTTGATTATGCATCATTAATATTTAACGTTCAGGTTGAAAAACAATCGCCCCGTTTTACAGGGGCGATGCAAGATAGTGACGGGATTATCGATAGCGTTTTTGTAAACTGGCAGGAAGATAACGCTGTAACGGGGATGGTGTTTCACCTTCAATCAGTTGCGAAATAAGCTCAAAGCAGTGAAAAGCAAGTTGGCGATTATCCTGTTGTATCGTGTCGATTCTTACCGAAAGTGAATCATACAAGTAATGATCATCAAAACTCGCCAGGTGGATTTTACTGTCGAGTAAATTATATTGGCTCATATAGCGCAGAACGCCTTCCAGTAACCCACAAGCTGCAGTGAATAATGCTTTAGGGGGACGTCCTAAACGAGCGCATAGTGCGGCAAACATTTCATATCCTGAGCTCGGATGATAATTACCGTGAATAATCCATTCAGGTTGTAGCGTTACTCCGGCTTGCTGCAAGCCTTGTGTAAATCCTTCCAGTCGATCGCGTGTCGGTGACAAACGGGGTTGTCCGCCCAGAAAATAGAATTCATCCGGGTGACTCCGTGCAATATCTGCCACCAGGGCGGCGGTGGGAGAAACAGAGTCAGTAATGACCAATGGCAATGTGCTGCCGTTCATGTGGCGATCGAACAACACAACAGGTAATTGCTCGCTAAGTTTTTGATAGTCATTATCATGCAGCATACTGGATGCGACGATTAACCCATCAACCTGGCGGGCAATCATATTGTTCACCACCATTGTTTCCTGTGAAGGATTTTCATCAGTACAGGATATGAGGAGCTGGACGCCCGCTTCCCGACACAATGTTTCCAGTTCATGGGAAAATACTGCAAATCCGTAGTTAGTGATTTCAGGAACGACAAGACCAATGGTATGACTGCGGTTGTCCCGTAATGAGCGGGCATGAATACTGGGCTGATAATGCTGCTGTTGGGCAATACTCAGCACACGCTCACGCGTTTCCTGCGCAACACGTAACTCTTTGCCACGACCATTGAGAACCAGACTGGCGGTTGCTTTAGACACTCCCGCCAGTTCAGCAATGTCTTTAATAGTAACGCGTTTGGTTTTTCTCACGACGAGGATCCGTAATTCAAAACCCTCATTCTACCATGCAGGCGCGTAGCGACCAGTAGTGTAACGTGACGTCAGACTCACCCTGTAATATCAGCGAAGCTGGATGATGGGGAAAATAACGATTGCTCATTACACCTTCGCCATTATTGATGAATATTTCTACGCTGGAACTGTCACAGAGAATCTTCAGTGACGTTACGCTTCCTCGCCAGTAACGAGTTAGTTTCTCTTGCCCTGCAAGGCTTTTCCTCTGTAGTTGAATACCATCGGCATCGAGATGTAGTGCCAGTGCGTTGCCAAAATTCAGATACAGCTCACCCGACGGAATGATGTCCATTTCCAGGCGTTCAATTTCGACATGCGGCGCATAATCCGCTTTTCCTTGCCAGAAGTGTTCAGCTTCACGCAGTTGCGTGAGTTCCCTGATTGGCATCTGCAACAATTTTCCCTTCTGGAATGAGAGTTCGCGCAAACAGGTCATTTGATGCTGCCAATGATGTTTTCTGGTTGGTTGCAACATCTCTTCACCATCAGGAACCCCCATCCAACCAACCAGCAATCGTCGCCCGTCCGGGGCTTCCATCGTCTGTGGCGCATAGAATTCAAACCCCGCATCCAGCTCTGAGAAAGCGCCATGCGTAAATTTGCCTGTCTCGTAATCAAACTGTCCATGTAGCCAGGCGCAGGGATAAGTATTCAGATAGCGCTCATGTTCGCGCGCCATTCCCTGGGGGCAGCAGAGGAGAATGTATTCACCATCAAGGGCGAAAAGATCAGGACATTCCCACATGTATCCTGCATTATCTATTTCATTCAGACCGTTACCAGCAATTTCTCCATGAAAAGACCAGGTATTCAGATCGACAGAGGAATACAGCAGCACTTTCCCCCGTTTCTCTTTATCTTGTGCGCCAAGCACCATGTACCATCGGCTGTTGTGCTTCCAGACTTTTGGATCACGAACATGCCCGGTGTAACCATCAGGTAACGGTATTACCGGGCCTAATTTATCAAACCCACCCTGGTTATTTTCGGTGGCCAGACATTGCCATGCTGTTCTGCTACCATCATCAAACTTAACATTACCGGTATAGCAAAGTGTGAGAACTCCCTGATTATTAACCGCGCTTCCTGAGTAACAACCATTACGGTCGTACTCTTTATCAGGCATTAGCGCTAATGGTTCATGCTGCCAGTGCAATAAATCCGTCGAACTCCAGTGCCCCCAACATTTGTACTTATGATCACAAGCCAGTGGATTCCACTGATAAAACAGATGATAGCGGCCTCCTGACCAGCAAAAGCCATTTGGATCGTTCATTAGTCCGGTGACTGGAGCGAGATGCCAACAAGGATAGTGGGCATCTGCCTGTGCTTTGGGCTGACCTTTCATAACTGCCTGTAAAATCGCGGGCATTTGTGAAGGCATCGACATTATTCCTCGTCCGTTTTGTATTTGAGTAATAAAGAGAGACTAAAAGCGACAGCGAAAGCAATCGCCATTCCAATAATATAATTAACCAACGATGTTGGCTGAACTATTGCCATGCCGGGTATTGCTGTCAGACCAACGGCAGTCATATAAACGTGAACAGAGACAACCCAGGCACCGCCGGCAGCGCCACCAATTAAGGCAGCAATAAAAGGTTTAACAAAACGAAGATTGATACCAAAAATAGCGGCTTCAGTTATACCTAACATTGCGGAAAAGGCCGAGGGCAGGGTGATTGCTTTAATTTTTGTATCTTTGGTTTTAAACCATACCGCCAGACATGCACCGCCTTGCGCAACGTTTGCCATTGCCCAAATAGGCAGCAGGAAATTGACACCAATTGCAGGATTTCCTAAAAGCCCGGCTTCAATTGCGTGAAAACTATGATGGATGCCAGTAATTACAATGGCTGAATATAGCCCACCGAATAACAACCCTGCTAACCAGCCAGCGTGTGCAATCAGCGTGCTGAGAACGAAAGAGATACCATCGCCTAACGCTCGTCCTGCTGGACCAATGATTAAAAGAGCGATAAAGCCAGAAATGACGACTGTCAGAAATGGCGTCAGAATGAGATCCAGGGCATCAGGGATAAACCTGCGTAACTGTTTTTCCACTATGCTCATAAACCACACGGCTAAAAGCACGGGGAAAACCGTTCCCTGGTAACCAATCATAGCGATTTCAAAACCGAAGAAGTCCATTGTCTGAAATCCCGCAGCAACGCCCCAGGCATTCGTGAGTGCTGGGTGAGTCAGGATACCTCCTAAGGTCGCGCCAAGATAAGGATTACCACCAAATTCACGAGCAGCAGTAAAGCCTATCAGGATGGGAAGAATAATAAATGCGGCTGAACTGCACATATCCAGCATGATATAAATCGCATTATCGGCATTCACCCAGCCATACGTTTTTACCATTCCCAGAAGTCCCATTAATAAACCAGAAGCAACAATGGCAGGAATGATGGGTACAAAAATATTCGACAGTAAGCGTGCAATTCGCTGAAAAGGATTGAGTTTTTGAGCGGCAATACGCGCGGTATCTGATTTACTGGATTCGCTAATGCCCGCGGCCTGAATAAAGGCAGCATAGACTTTATTAACCACGCCGGTGCCAAAGATGATCTGCATTTGCCCTGAATTACGAAAACAACCTTTCACTCCATCAATCTGGCCAATGGCATCTTGATCGGCAAGTGTGTCGTCAACCAGTACCAGTCGTAGGCGAGTAGCACAATGTGCTGCACTGGCGATGTTCTCCTTACCACCTAATAAAGGAAGCAACGATTGGGCGATTTTATCGAAATCCATATAACCCTCTAATTCATTGTTATTTCAGTAAAAGCCTCACATTCGTGAGGCTGTCTGGTATTAAAACCAGGTTTCCATTTGGACACCAAAATTCCACTCTCCGCCAGTGTTGAACCCACTGCTGCCGAAAGCGTCATTGCTGGCAAAATCATCAAGTTTGCTGCTCCAGTCCATCCAGGTGGCAAACAGGCGAAGCTCCGGACGGCTAAAGAAATTATTGATATCGTTAGCTTTTAGAGTTGGTGCAAAGGTGAGTTTATAGAAGCTGCCGTTCACGGCGTTATGGTTCTGATACCCCTTCGGCTTCAGATCCATATATTGATAGCTACCCTCAAAGGCCAGGGCAAAATTCTGTGTTACTTCTTTGATCAGGCGTGTATTGAAGGTTACCCATTCATAACTATCGCCTTTGACGTAACGATCTTTGCTGCTTTGCGCGAGAATGGCTGGTGCAACATACCAACCGCTTCCCAGAGGTGTTGTGCCATAAGATGCGAAGCGCCAGGTATTTGCCTCAGACAGCAGGGCGCCATCGGAGCCAATACCTTTGACTTCCGCACCCAGTCCATGACCATATAGCAGTGCTGTTTTTGCCGTCCCTTCACGCAGGCCATAGAAAGTGTCATTGTGCAGACCAACCAACGCATGTACGCCAGTATTTGCAGCATCAGTCTGAATGAGATCACCATTGGCATCTTTTCGATCATCATTATCTTTTGCCCGTAATCCGCTAACCATCAACTGGAAGGGGCCAGCATAATGATTCATGGTGAGGATGTAGTTCTGAACGTTATTGTCGATATCATCGAGATCGCCGAAATTGCGTCCGTAGAGAGAAAAGTTACTGCGGAATGTATCGTTCCATTTTACGTCATAGATACCACCGCCCGTTCCCGCCAAAAATACGACATCGGAATCTAACCAGTGAATATCAAAATTGTCGCGATCAAAGCGTTTACCAGCCCAGACAGTACTGTCTTTGAATGCTCCGGTAAAACTTGGCAATGTGCCTAGTTCGGCAAAAGCCTGTCGGATATTCAGGTTACTGGAACCGCCAGTCCAGTCGTTGTAATCTCTTTGTCCGTCAGCCAACATTGCTTTAAAGCGCGTGGTCGCACCGTTATCCAGTGTTTGTTTATGTTCTACATTTAATTCGACGTAGGTATCGGCTTCATTTCCCAGACGGCCAACAGCTCCACCGGTTTCACCTGCGGGAGTCAGATACGGCCCACTTTTGCTGCTGGAAGCGGCATCATTCATCAGTAACCCGGAACGGGCATAGCCATGAAACTCAAAGCCACTGTTCTCTGCGGATTTCTGTTCGAGTTGGACTGTTCTCTGTGCTACTTCCTGAGTTGTTACCTGATTTCGTTGTTGTGTTTCAGCCAGTTTCTGCACCTGCAATTCAGCCGTTTTTGCCCTTGTTTCTGCCGCCTGGGCGCGGGATTCCGCATTTTTTAAACGTTGTTCCAACGCAGCCAGTCGAGATTCGATACTGCTAATATCCGTTTGTGCATGTACCGTTGTTGCACCGGTCAGCAAAGCAATTAACACTGCCAAGGTTGTTTTTTTATACATAATTTGTCGCGTCCCATCAGAGAATTATAAATTTTGCTAAAATGCTAAACCGGTTTAGGTTTTGATGATAAAGCTGACTTTTTAGCCAGAGCAATCATTTTCGCTAAACCGGTTTAGTAAATGTGACAAGCACGACAAATCGGGTTACAGATACAGCAGCAGGATCACTATTATGAAGGGAGATCGTGTTGTCGGGGTAAGGCTGTCATGGCGCCCTTAGCCGTGGTTGCCAGAGCACCACAAGTCTGAGCTTGTGCGATGATCCGTTCAAGCAATCTGGTATTTGTTGGGATTCCGGAGTCGGCCAGGCCAGCAAGTAATCCTGCGACAAAAGCATCTCCTGCCCCGGTCGTATCGACGACAGAAACAGGCCTGGCTGGATAGTGGATAAACTGCCCCTGAAAATACACAAGTACGCCATTTTTTCCTTGTGTAATAAGCAATAAAGTCAACGAATAACGCTGCACTAATGAATGCGCGCCTTGCTGAACCTGGCTTTTGCCACTGATGAATAGCAACTCTTCTTCGGACAATTTAGCGATATTCGCCAGCGAAAGTGCGCGATCAAGGTATTTTCTTAATAGCGCTTCACTCTGCCAGAGATCGCTGCGAATATTGGGATCAAAACTGATGTTTCCGCCAGCCTGGCGGATTTTCTCCATAGCCAGAAATGCGGTACTTCGGGAAGGTTCTGCACTGAGCGCAATGGAACAAAGATGGAGCCATTCACCCGGTCCGAATGCAGGAAGGTCATCAGGTTGTAAAAAAAGATCGGCACTTGGACGTACCATAAAGGTAAAGTTTCTTTCTCCTTGCTCATCAAGTCCTACAGCCACAATTGAGGTGCGATGTTGGGGATCAAGTGACATATAACGTGTATCAACATTTTCTGCACTCAGAGTCTGATACATAAAACGACCGAAAGGATCATCGCCAACTTTGCCAATAAAGGCACTTTTTCCCCCCAGCCTTGCGATACCGACTGCAACATTAGCCGGCGCCCCACCAGGACACTGTAGTAGCCTCCCCTGGCTTTCGGGTAATAAATCAACAACCGCATCACCGAGTACCCATACTCTTGCGCTCATAAAGGCTCCATTACACTAATTGCTAAATCAATTAAATCGGTTTAGCAATTAAAGCATAAACGCTGCTCAGGAGAGAACAATATTCATCAATGGTTACCCGGTATTTTGTGGTGGGAACGTGAATATGCCGGGATTAATCATTTACCCGGCACTGTTTATCTCACTTACGCATTCGACCAGCTCTGGATAGAATCCGCATTCCCCAGCTCACCATGCATCACTTCATACGATTTTTTCAGAATCACATCAGTGTGTTTGGTTAAATCTTTGAAAATGCCTTTATTCATCGCGTCGTAGCGTTTGGCATTGCTCTCAACAGGCATAAAGATATCTTTCACGCGAACCATTTTTTCGACAGCCGTTGCGTAATCTGGATACAGACCAAGCCCTACAGCCGTGTTGATCGCCGCCCCCAGGCTTGCACAACCGTTAATGGCATTACGGCGTGCCGGAAGGTTGAACACGTCGGCAAAAATTTGCATAAACAGATCGCTGTTTGAACCGCCGCCAGTAATGATCACATGTTTGGCAAAGTGATTCATTTCATTACACATATTGTCGTAATTGTTCTTCAGCGTCAGCACCACGCTTTCCAGTATTGAACGGTATATCCATGCGTAATCCATGCTGGAATCAAAACCGATCATAATCCCGCGTTTGTACGGTTCCCACGGATTGGTCAGCCAGTCCAGCACCGTCATCAGACCATTACAGCCAGGCGGCACACAAGAAGCTTTTTTGTTGAGCAAATCTTCCGGTGAAAGATCCTGTGCTTTGGCATCCTGAATTAACGACTCGCCTAACATGTCGCGCAGCCAGCTCACTGTCCACATGCCTTTTCGGATACCGTAACCTTCATACAGCAATGTTTCCGGAATAGAAGACATAATCGGCCAGTACGCTACCGGAGCTTTCGGCAGTGCTTTGCCGTTCATCATCAATGCGATGTAAGTGCCAAGAGAAATTACCGCAGTTTCATCATCCAGTAACCCGGCTCCCAGAGCTTCTACCGGTTTATCACTGGTGGTACAAACAACCGGCAGTCCTGCCGGGAAATGTGTCGCCAGTGCGGCTTGTGGTGTGATATGTCCGAGGACGGTGCCAGGCATTTGCACATCAAACAGCATATGACGGGGGATATTAAACTTCTCCATTACCGCAGCATCTTCACTCCATGCCCAGGTCTTATAATCCACTGGCCACTGACCAAAATAGTTGGCGATATTGTCCTTAAATTCGCCGGTTAAGCGATGCGTCAGATAACCGGAAAAAGAGGTGACATACGCCACGTCAGGATTCGTGTGTTCGTAAGGGCGTGTAACGCGTGCATCCTGCCAGCTAATCAACGGCGCAGCAGGCGTGCCATCGGCTTTCAACAACGCACGGCAGCAACGGATGGAGCCCAGGCCGATGCCAACAATATCTTCTTTATTCCCGGCAAACTGGCTCATTAAATCGTGACCTGCAAAACATAATGATGCCCATAAATCGTCGTCAGGATGTTCTGCGGTATCGGCATCTGGCGTGTGCATCGGCTGCAATAAGCCTTTCCCTTCGCAAACCACATTACCTTCCAGATCGTACATCACTACTTTTGTGCTCTGACTTCCGCCATCAATCCCTATGATGTATTTCTTCGACATGATTTTTCTCCTGTAATTTTTCTGGCTTACTTGCTGTTAGCCGTTGCGGGGGCGATATCAGCAGTACGAATTTTTTGGAACAGCAAAAAGGTAAAGACGATCACCATGCCGAGGGCCGCCATGCCCATCAGCCACATGTTGCGGTAGGCTTCTGCAGCGGGCAGGGTGTCCTGCCAGTGACCGATAATCGGGTAAACGAAGACATCCGGCAGGAATCCAATCACCGAACAAATACCTACCGTGGTACCCATAATGTAAGACGGTGTTCTCGCTTCGCCGGGGCAGGCCCAGTACAGTCCACGTGAGGCGTAGCAGGTGAATCCCAGCAGTAAAATCAGGCCAATCCCCATCGCGACCGATTGCGGGTTAGAGTTGGTAACAAGCAGGGCAGTCAGTGCCAGCAGGCCGATGATGGAAAGGATTTGAATCACGCGGGTAGGGGATTTCACTTTACTGTAGGTGGTGATAATGCCGCCAAGTGGGCCGCACAGTGCGCGGAAGATTTTGTTGATCACAATCCCCATGTAGCTCGCCGCCACCAGCGACATGCCATACATTTCGGTCAGATAGTTGGTGGAGTAACTCAGAATGGCGTAGATGGTGAAGACACCAAAAATCACCATGCTGCAATACCAGGTGGTGCTGATACGCAAAACGGCCAGGATGTCGCTAAGCTGGAATGATTGTTTTTCTTCGTTATTGGCACTGCACAGGTTGTTGTTATCGCTAACAAAAAACCAGCACAGAATCCCCAACAAGATGTAAACCACACTATAGATGATAATGACCGTTTTCAGGCTGGCGCTGTCATCCGGTGCAAAGCGAGAAAAGACCCACATGGTAAACACCGCCAGCGACATTACACCGACGCCGCGCAGCCCTTCCATCCAGCCCATAATTTTCCCTTGCTCACTATGATCGCCCAGCAATGAGGCGGCTTTAATCGACACCGACCACAGCATTAAAATAGTGGTTATCGCAAAGGCGACCTGAATACAGAGCATTACCCACAGTGGTGGATACGTTGCCATTATCAGGCCCAGCAATCCGGTAATGATCATCGCGGAAGTAATCATTTTGCGGTGTGAAAATTTATCGGCAATAACCCCGCTGGGGGCATAAAGAATAATGGCCGCAATACCAAATGTACTCATTATTAAACCTATCTCGGTATTGCTGAATCCCATAAATTTCGCCATGGGAATTTGATAAATATAACGTAAATAAGCCAGGTCAAAACTAACGCCGCCGCTAAAACTAATTATCGCGAGGGTTATCCAACGGCGATATGAGTTGTGTTGCATATCGTATTCCCATTTGTAATAGACAAAAAAAAGAGAAAAGTAAGCCGCCCTTTCAGGTGGATTACTTTTCTCAGCTCTCTAGTAATTGCAATAAGAAATAACATGGAAAGAAAAGATGTTGTGTGAGAGTAATCACGCTTCTGCTTTTTAAAACTATTTGATAATACGAACATCACTCTGTGATTACGATCACATTAGCAGTTATGCCCTTATGCTAAAAATTATCTCCAGTTACCAGAGATAATGAGAAAGGTAACTTCCCTCTCGCGGGGGAAGTTACCTTTCTTTTTTTTTGCCTTACGGAAATTGGAGCTAACTATGTCAATCGAATCTCTCAATGCGTTCTCAATGGATTTTTTCTCCCTGAAAGGTAAAACAGCAATTGTTACCGGCGGGAATAGCGGTTTAGGTCAGGCATTTGCAATGGCGTTGGCCAAAGCTGGCGCAAATATTTTTATTCCAAGTTTTGTCAAAGATAACGGCGAAACAAAGGAAATGATTGAAAAACAGGGTGTTGAAGTGGACTTCATGCAGGTGGATATTACCGCAGAAGGCGCACCGCAGAAGATTATCGCTGCCTGCTGTGAGCGCTTCGGTACCGTCGATATTCTGGTTAACAATGCCGGTATTTGTAAGCTGAATAAGGTGCTGGACTTCGGTCGTGCCGACTGGGATCCAATGATTGATGTGAACCTGACCGCCGCATTCGAGTTAAGCTACGAAGCGGCAAAAATTATGATCCCGCAGAAAAGCGGTAAAATTATTAATATCTGTTCATTGTTCTCTTACTTAGGTGGACAATGGTCACCTGCTTATTCTGCCACTAAACATGCTCTTGCCGGATTCACCAAAGCCTATTGCGATGAATTAGGTCAATATAATATTCAGGTGAATGGTATTGCCCCGGGATATTACGCTACCGATATCACTCTGGCGACCCGTAGTAATCCAGAAACTAACCAGCGCGTTCTTGATCATATTCCGGCAAACCGTTGGGGCGATACTCAGGATTTAATGGGCGCAGCCGTATTCCTCGCAAGTCCGGCATCGAATTATGTCAACGGACATTTATTAGTGGTTGATGGCGGTTATTTAGTGCGCTAATCCATAACGGTGGTTTCTGTTTTCTCTTATTAATGATTATTCCATTTTTATTATCAGGAAGGAATTACTATGTCTTTATCTCGCGCAGCGATTGTCGACCAGCTAAAGGAAATTGTTGGTGCAGATCGCGTAATTACCGATGAAACAGTATTAAAGAAAAACAGTATTGACCGTTTTCGTAAATTTCCGGATATTCATGGCATTTATACTTTGCCGATTCCGGCAGCGGTCGTAAAACTCGGTTCCACAGAACAAGTCTCCCGTGTGCTGAATTTTATGAATGCGCACAAAATTAACGGTGTGCCGCGTACCGGCGCTTCCGCCACTGAAGGTGGGTTGGAAACCGTTGTGGAAAACTCGGTGGTGCTCGACGGCTCCGCCATGAATCAAATCATTAATATTGATATTGAGAATATGCAGGCCACGGCACAATGTGGTGTTCCGCTGGAAGTGCTGGAAAACGCGTTGCGTGAAAAAGGTTACACCACAGGGCATTCTCCGCAATCAAAACCGCTGGCGCAGATGGGCGGCCTGGTAGCAACCCGCAGTATTGGGCAGTTCTCCACACTCTACGGCGCAATCGAAGATATGGTCGTTGGTCTGGAAGCAGTACTGGCAGATGGTACCGTGACACGCATTAAAAACGTGCCACGTCGCGCGGCTGGCCCGGACATTCGTCACATCATCATCGGCAACGAAGGTGCATTGTGCTATATCACTGAAGTAACAGTGAAAATCTTTAAATTCACCCCAGAAAACAACCTCTTCTACGGCTATATCCTGGAAGACATGAAAACCGGCTTCAACATCCTGCGTGAAATCATGGTGGAAGGGTATCGTCCGTCGATCGCTCGTTTGTATGACGCCGAAGATGGCACCCAACACTTCACCCATTTTGCCGACGGAAAATGCGTGCTGATCTTTATGGCTGAAGGTAACCCTCGCATTGCGAAGGCGACGGGCGAAGGGATTGCGGAAATCGTTGCCCGCTACCCGCAATGCCAGCGCGTGGACAGCAAACTGATCGAAACCTGGTTTAACAACCTGAACTGGGGACCGGATAAAGTGGCTGCCGAACGTGTGCAGATCCTCAAAACCGGCAACATGGGCTTTACCACTGAAGTGTCCGGCTGCTGGAGCTGCATCCACGAAATCTACGAAAGCGTTATTAACCGTATTCGTACCGAGTTCCCACACGCCGACGACATCACCATGCTGGGCGGTCACTCCTCTCATAGCTACCAGAACGGCACCAACATGTACTTCGTCTACGACTACAACGTCGTTGACTGTAAGCCGGAAGAGGAAATCGACAAGTACCACAATCCGCTCAACAAAATCATCTGCGAAGAAACCATTCGCCTCGGCGGTTCGATGGTGCACCACCACGGTATTGGTAAACATCGCGTTCACTGGAGCAAGCTGGAACACGGCAGTGCATGGGCGTTGCTGGAAGGGCTGAAAAAGCAGTTTGATCCTAACGGCATTATGAATACGGGTACTATCTATCCGATTGAAAAATAATGTGTCAGGCAGCGTTCCGCGATGACGGGGCGTTGCCTTTTCGGCTTCTCAGGCGAGAAGCCGTTCTTATTACCGGACAATGAAGGGGTAAAGATGAACACTTCACCGGTGCGAATGGATGATTTACCACTTAACCGTTTTCACTGCCGCATTGCTGCGCTCACTTTCGGTGCGCACCTGACTGACGGTTATGTCCTCGGCGTCATTGGTTACGCCATTATTCAGCTTACTCCAGCCATGCAACTGACGCCGTTTATGGCGGGAATGATTGGTGGCTCAGCACTCCTTGGTTTGTTTCTTGGCAGCCTGGTTCTGGGCTGGATCTCCGACCATATTGGGCGACAAAAAATCTTCACCTTCAGCTTTTTGCTGATTACGCTTGCTTCGTTTTTACAATTTTTTGCCACCACGCCAGAGCATCTTATTGGACTGCGCATTTTGATCGGCATTGGTCTGGGAGGCGATTACTCAGTCGGTCACACCTTGCTGGCTGAATTTTCCCCGCGCCGCCATCGCGGTATTTTGCTGGGCGCGTTCAGCGTGGTGTGGACCGTAGGCTATGTGCTGGCAAGTATTGCCGGACATCACTTTATTTCCGAAAACCCGGAAGCCTGGCGCTGGCTGCTGGCATCGGCAGCTCTGCCCGCGTTGTTGATTACGTTATTACGCTGGGGAACGCCAGAATCGCCACGCTGGCTACTGCGCCAGGGGCGTTTTGCAGAAGCTCACGCTATCGTGCATCGCTATTTTGGTCCCCAGGTTTTATTGGGCGATGAAGTGGCAGCGGCGACCCATAAACACATCAAAACCTTGTTCTCTTCGCGCTACTGGCGGCGCACGGCGTTTAACAGCGTCTTCTTTGTCTGCCTCGTAATCCCATGGTTTGTGATTTATACCTGGCTGCCGACCATTGCCCAGACTATTGGTCTGGAAGATGCGCTGACCGCCAGTCTGATGCTTAATGCGTTGTTAATTGTTGGCGCGCTGCTGGGATTAGTTCTGACGCACCTGCTGGCACATCGCAAATTTTTGCTGGGAAGTTTTTTGCTGCTGGCGGCAACGCTGGTAGTGATGGCCTGTTTGCCTTCCGGCAGTTCATTAACGCTACTGCTTTTTGTTCTCTTCAGCACCACCATTTCGGCGGTCAGTAATCTGGTGGGCATTTTGCCTGCGGAAAGTTTTCCTACTGACATTCGCTCGCTGGGCGTCGGTTTTGCCACCGCCATGAGTCGGTTGGGGGCGGCGGTAAGTACTGGTCTGCTACCGTGGATTCTGGCGCAGTGGGGAATGCAAGTTACCTTATTGATCCTGGCGGCAGTGTTGTTAGTTGGTTTTGTCGTGACCTGGCTATGGGCACCAGAAACTAAAGCCCTCCCGCTGGTGGCGGCGGGAAATGTAGGAGGTGCGAATGAACATACTGTTAGCGTTTAAAGCCGAACCGGATGCCGGAATGCTGGCGGAAAAAGAGTGGCAGGCGGCGGCTCAGGGTAATAGCGGACCGGATGTTTCGCTACTGCGAAGTTTACTCGGTGCTGATGAACAGGCCGCTGCCGCGCTGCTGTTGGCGCAGAGAAAAAATGGCACGCCGATGACTTTAACCGCGTTGAGCATAGGCGATGAACGGGCGTTGCACTGGCTGCGCTATCTCATGGCTCTTGGGTTTGAGGAAGCTATATTGCTGGAGACGGCGGCAGATCTGCGCTTTGCGCCGGAATTTGTCGCCCGGCATATTGCCGAATGGCAGTACCAGAATCCGCTGGATCTGATCATTACCGGCTGCCAAAGCAGCGAAGGGCAGAATGGACAAACGCCATTTTTGCTGGCGGAAATGCTGTGCTGGCCCTGTTTCACCCAGGTGGAGCGTTTCACACTCGACGCGCCGTTTATCACCTTCGAACAGCGTACTGAAAATGGGCTGCGCTGTTGTCGTGTCCGCTTGCCCGCGGTGATTGCTGTGCGCCAGTGTGGCGAAGTGGCCTTGCCAGTACCGGGAATGCGCCAGCGAATGGCGGCGGGGAAAGCGGAAATTATCCGCAAAACTGTTGCTGCTGAATCGCCAGCGATGCAGTGCCTGCAACTGGCAAGGCCAGAGCAACGACGCAGAGCGACGCTGATTGATGGGCAAACGGTAGCAGAAAAAGCACAAAAGCTATGGCAGGACTATTTACGCCAAAGGATGCAGCCATGAATATCGCAATTGTGACAATCAATCAGGAACATGCCGCAATGGCGGGCTGGCTGGCGGTGCAGGATTTCAGCGGCAGCACACTAACGCACTGGCAAATCGAGCCGCAGCCGATGGTCGCAGAACAGGTGCTGGATGCGCTGGTAGAACAGTGGCAGCGAACGCCTGTGGACGTTGTTCTCTTTCCGCCGGGAACGTTTGGTGATGAACTGCCGACCCGGCTGGCCTGGCGTTTACATGGAGCCTGTGTCTGCCAGGTGATTTCATTAGATATACCGACCGCAAGCGTGCGCAAATCCCACTGGGGAAATGCGCTAACGGCGACGCTGCAAACAGAAAAACGCCCGCTATGTCTTTCCCTGGCGCGCCAGGTTGGAGCGGCGAAAAACGTCACGTTGCCCTCTGGTATGCAACAACTGAATATTGTTCCCGGAGCGCTTCCCGAGTGGCTGGTTAACATAGAAAACCTGAAAAATGTTACCCGTGACCCATTAGCTGAGGCCAGACGAGTACTGGTAGTGGGGCAGGGCGGCGAGGCAGATAACCAGGAAATCGCTACGCTGGCTGAAAAGCTGGGGGCAGAAGTGGGCTACAGTCGGGCGCGAGTGATGAACGGTGGCTTTGAAGCCGAAAAGGTCATTGGTATTTCCGGGCATTTGTTGGCGCCAGATGTTTGCATTGTGGCGGGCGCATCCGGTGCGGCAGCGTTAATGGCGGGCGTACGTAATAGTAAGTTTGTGGTGGCGATTAATCATGACGCCAGCGCGGCGGTATTTTCGCAGGCAGATGTTGGCGTGGTAGATGACTGGAAAGCCGTGCTGGAGGCACTGGTGACAAACATTCACGCAGATTGCCAATAACGTACAGCCGGATGCGGCGTAGACGGGTTTCGGGCTTGTAGGCCTGATAAGACGCGTCAAGCGTCGCATCAGGCGCTGAATGCCAGATTTGGCGTGCAGCCTACAAATCACACAAATTCAATTCGTTACGGTTATCCCGTCAAAGCAATTTTTTCGCTAACGTCCAGACCCCGGTATTCGTGGTGGAAAGCGCCACGACACCCGCGTTAATCGCATTACGCGCATCTTCTTCATCGCACACCAACCCACCAGCAATCAGCGGTTGGCGGATTTTCTCCGTCACCCAGCCCAGCACTTTGGGCATGCAGCCTGGGAGGATCTCAATACAATCTGGGTTCGATTGCGCAACCTGCTTATCAATGTTGTGAAACGAAATCGAATCGACAATAAACAGGCGATGAATACAGAAAAAACCTTCCGCTCTTGCCGCTTTCAGCATCGATGCTTTCGTGCTGATAATGCCGTCCGCTTCGGTCACCAGTTTCAGAAACTGAATCACCACTTCTTTGTTCGATGCGCCTTCCAGCAAATCAACATGAATAAAAGCATATTTCCCGGCATTTTTAATCTTTTTGACGATATGACTGATGGTGCAGATATTGCCGTACAACACGGAAATAAACCGGCATTCAGAGTCGATTGCCAGTTGCAGGCTGGCATTGTCTTTAACGGCAGCAATCACCGGATTCTGGCGGAGCAGGTGTAAGAGGGACATAAATTATCCTTGTTATTTATCCAAAGCGGTAGGTGATGCCGAATCCGGAAGGTGGATAGCGCCACTGTTGTAGTGTTTTTTCGTCGCACAGCAAACGGCAGGTTCCGCACTCAAGGCAACTGCGATAATCAATACATAAGTCACCTTCTGGTGTGAGCGAAAAAAGACCAGCCGGACAGGCGTTAATCAACCGTTCTGCCGTCTGACGCTCAACGGAGTCAGCCGGAACAATGTGCGGCGCATCAGCAACGCGCCAGAGATTACGGGCTACAGACATCGCAGACTCCTGATAACATCGCCCGCCAGATGCCACAAGCCGTGACGACGTAAATGACGCCAGAGTAACTGGCGCAGCGGCGGAACAGGTTTATCACCCTGATCCCATAAATCACGGGAAATATCCTGCATTAACGCAGGCCACGCACGGTACCATCCTGGGCGTTGCAAAAGCGCCGGAACATGCTGATAACGTTGTAGAACATCCCACAGCTGACTGCGTTCTATGTTTTGATGATAAAGCGGAAACAGATTTTGCGGCTCGCGGTGCTGGCAGGCGCTTATCAGCGTTTGTGCCGCCGCCTGTGCGCCAGTCAGCGCCATATCCATGCCGCGTACGGAAATTCCGGTATTGACGCAACTGCGTAACGCATCGCCCACCAGCAGCCAGCCGTTACCGGCGTATTGCACCGGCATACTGTGCAGGCCACCTTCTGGCACCAGATGCGCGCCATACTCCAGCGATTCCGTGTTTTTGATAAGCGGGCGCACTGCCGGATGCGTTTTAAAGCGAGCCAGCAGCTCACTTGCCGGAACACGACTTTGCGTAAGGGAAGAGAGCGGGCAAACAATCCCTAACGAGAGCGTTTGTTGATTAGTATAAAGAAATGCGCCGCCGGGAAAGTCATCACAGATTCCGCCGCTGAACAGCAACGCTGCGCCTTCGTTATTCTCCAGATGAAAACGTTCTTCAATAGCGGATGTTTCCAGCGACAGCACTTCTTTGATTCCTAACGCCATTGATTCGCCAGCAGGGCGGGTCACTAACCCGTGACGCTCCGCCAGGACGCTATTGGCACCTTCTGCCAGCACCACATAACGGGCGCGGAGAATATCGTCACCACAAATGACACCACACACTCTGCCGTTTTCTTCATACAGTGCATCCACCGTCGCACCGGGGATACACTCGACACCTTCTTTTTCGGCTTCAGCAACCAGCCACGGATCGAATCGCGGGCGTAACACGCTCCAGGATTCACCGACGGGCTGTAAGCTGGAAAATGTCGTTGCGCCATCTGGTGTTAATAAAGAAAGACTTTCGTGGGTGATGCGACGCTCAAGGGGCGCGGTCAGATGAAATTGCGGGAGGAGTTCCGCGAGCGCATGGGTATATAAACGCCCGCCGGAAAGGTTTTTACTGCCGGGAATTTCAGCGCGTTCCAGTAACAGAACGGACAAACCTGCCCGCGCGCAGCGTAAAGCACAAGCGGTGCCTGCTATACCCGCACCGATGATAATAATGTCGCAGTCATCTTCCATGGTGTGCTCCAGATATCCTGAGCGCAACACCCTAACATAGCGTTACTTAAGGGAAATTGACCGCCGACACACTCTTATCATTCGCCGCGATAGATACAGCCTGCAGTGCAGGTTTCTTTCACCATCACCGCACTTAATAGCGGCACAACGGGTTTAACTTGATCCCAAATCCATTTTGCTAAAACTTCGCTGGTTGGGTTTTCCAGACCGGGTATATCATTGAGGTAATAGTGGTCGAGGCGATCGTAGGTCGGTTTAAACGCCGCTTTCAGTTCAGCGAAATCGATAATCCAGCCCGTATGCGGATCGACTTCCCCTGTGATTTCCAGGCGCACCATAAAAGAATGCCCGTGTAAGCGCCCGCACTTATGTCCCTGTGGGACGTGCGGCAGACGGTGAGCGGCTTCGAAGGTGAAATCTTTAAATAACGTGGTGGACATCATAATTTCTCTACAGGACGATAAAACCGCCGTAGAGTACCGGAAAGCCTGTTTTTTCGCATTACTAAAAACGGGTTTGTTGCGCAAAATGACCGATTTAACTTAATTGCGGTCGATATTTATTTATTTTTCATTGAGTTAATAAATCTATTTTGTTGTTAAAGACTATTGCTAAAACAGGTTAGTCGATTTGGTTATTAGTTATCGCTATCCCGTCTTTAATCCACCCCCTTCGCGCCGTTAACCTTACCTTCTCTTCTGTTTTATGGGCGCTGACAGGGCCGATAAACAGCTTTGCTTACTGGAACATAACGACGCATGACGACACAGGTCCCACCTTCCGCGTTGCTTCCGTTGAACCCGGAGCAACTGGCACGCCTTCAGGCGGCCACTACCGATTTAACGCCCGCCCAGCTTGCCTGGGTTTCTGGCTATTTCTGGGGCGTGCTCAATCAGCAGCCTGCTACGCTTGCAGCGACGCCAGCGCCCGCCGCAGAAATGCCGGGTATTACTATTATCTCCGCTTCGCAAACCGGCAATGCGCGTCGGGTCGCCGAAGCGTTACGCGATGACTTATTAGCGGTAAAACTGAACGTTAAGCTGGTGAACGCGGGCGACTATAAATTCAAACAAATCGCCAGCGAAAAACTGCTCATCGTAGTGACGTCAACGCAAGGAGAAGGGGAACCGCCGGAAGAAGCCGTCGCGCTGCATAAGTTTCTGTTCTCCAAAAAAGCGCCGAAGCTGGAAAACACCGCATTTGCCGTGTTTAGCCTCGGCGATAGCTCTTATGAATTTTTCTGCCAGTCCGGGAAAGATTTTGACAGCAAGCTGGCGGAACTGGGCGGTGAACGCCTGCTCGACCGTGTCGATGCCGACGTTGAATACCAGGCCGCTGCCAGCGAGTGGCGCGCCCGCGTGGTTGATGCGCTTAAATCGCGCGCGCCTGTCGCAGCACCTTCACAATCCGTCGCTACTGGCGCGGTAAATGAAATCCACACCAGCCCATACAGCAAAGACGCGCCGCTGGTGGCTAGCCTTTCGGTTAACCAGAAAATTACCGGGCGTAACTCTGAAAAAGACGTTCGCCATATCGAAATTGACTTAGGTGACTCGGGCCTGCGTTACCAGCCGGGCGATGCGCTGGGTGTGTGGTATCAGAACGATCCGGCACTGGTGAAAGAACTTGTCGAACTGCTGTGGCTGAAAGGCGATGAACCTGTCACCGTTGAGGGCAAAACCCTGCCGTTGAATGAGGCGCTACAGTGGCACTTCGAACTGACCGTCAACACCGCCAATATCGTTGAGAACTACGCTACCTTAACGCGCAGCGAAACGCTGCTGCCGCTGGTGGGCGATAAAGCGAAGTTGCAGCATTACGCCGCGACCACGCCGATTGTCGACATGGTGCGTTTCTCTCCGGCACAGCTGGATGCCGAAGCGCTGATTAACCTGCTGCGCCCGCTGACCCCGCGCCTGTATTCCATCGCCTCCTCGCAGGCGGAAGTCGAGAACGAGGTACACGTCACCGTTGGCGTGGTGCGTTACGACGTGGAAGGCCGCGCCCGTGCCGGTGGTGCCTCCAGCTTCCTCGCGGACCGCGTGGAAGAAGAGGGCGAAGTTCGCGTCTTTATCGAACATAACGACAACTTCCGCCTGCCCGCTAACCCGGAAACCCCGGTGATTATGATTGGCCCAGGTACCGGTATTGCGCCGTTCCGCGCCTTTATGCAGCAACGTGCCGCCGACGAAGCGCCGGGTAAAAACTGGCTGTTCTTTGGCAACCCGCACTTTACGGAAGATTTCCTCTACCAGGTGGAGTGGCAGCGCTACGTCAAAGAGGGCGTGCTGACACGTATCGATCTTGCCTGGTCGCGCGATCAAAAAGAAAAAGTTTACGTACAAGACAAACTGCGCGAACAGGGCGCAGAACTGTGGCGCTGGATCAATGACGGTGCCCACATTTATGTCTGCGGCGACGCTAATCGCATGGCGAAAGACGTTGAACAGGCACTTCTGGAAGTGATTGCCGAATTTGGTGGCATGGACACCGAAGCGGCGGATGAATTTTTAAGTGAGCTGCGCGTAGAGCGCCGTTATCAGCGAGATGTCTACTAATGAGCGAAAAACATCCAGGGCCTTTAGTGGTCGAAGGTAAACTGGCAGACGCCGAGCGCATGAAGCTTGAAAGCAACTATCTGCGCGGCACGATTGCTGAAGATTTAAATGACGGCCTGACCGGTGGGTTTAAGGGCGATAACTTTCTGCTGATCCGTTTCCACGGTATGTATCAGCAGGATGACCGTGACATTCGCGCCGAACGTGCTGAACAGAAGCTGGAACCGCGTCACGCCATGATGCTCCGCTGTCGCTTGCCGGGAGGCGTTATTACCACCAAACAGTGGCAGGCGATCGACAAATTTGCGGTGGAAAACACCATTTACGGTAGCATCCGTCTGACCAACCGTCAGACGTTCCAGTTCCACGGTATTCTGAAAAAGAACGTCAAACCTGCGCACCAGATGCTGCACTCGGTCGGTCTGGATGCGTTAGCCACCGCCAACGACATGAACCGTAACGTGCTGTGCACCTCGAACCCGTTCGAGTCGCAACTGCATGCGGAAGCGTATGAATGGGCGAAGAAAATTTCTGAACATCTGCTGCCGCGTACTCGCGCTTACGCGGAGATCTGGCTCGATCAGGAGAAAGTCGCCACCACTGATGAAGAACCGATCCTCGGTCAGACTTACCTGCCGCGTAAGTTCAAAACCACGGTAGTGATCCCGCCTCAGAACGATATCGACCTGCATGCCAACGACATGAACTTCGTGGCGATCGCGGAAAACGGCAAGCTGGTGGGCTTTAACCTGTTGGTGGGCGGTGGGCTTTCCATGGAGCACGGTAACAAGAAAACCTACGCCCGCACGGCGAGCGAGTTTGGCTATCTGCCGCTGGAGCATACGCTGGCGGTGGCAGAAGCCGTCGTGACAACTCAGCGTGACTGGGGTAACCGAACCGATCGTAAAAATGCCAAAACCAAATACACGCTGGAGCGCGTAGGGGTTGAGACGTTTAAAGCGGAAGTGGAACGTCGCGCGGGGATCAAGTTTGAACCGATCCGTCCGTATGAGTTCACCGGACGTGGCGATCGCATTGGCTGGATTAAAGGTATTGACGACAAATGGCACCTGACGCTGTTTATCGAAAATGGCCGAATTCTTGATTATCCTGGGCGTCCGCTGAAAACAGGCCTGCTGGAGATCGCGAAGATCCACAAAGGCGATTTCCGCATTACGGCGAACCAGAATCTGATCATCGCCGGTGTGCCGGAAAGCGAGAAAGCGAAGATCGAGAAGATCGCCAAAGAGAGCGGGTTAATGAATGCCGTCACGCCGCAGCGTGAAAACTCGATGGCCTGCGTGTCATTCCCGACTTGCCCGCTGGCGATGGCGGAAGCGGAGCGTTTCCTGCCGTCTTTTATCGACAACATCGATAATTTAATGGCGAAACATGGTGTCAGCGATGAGCATATCGTGATGCGTGTAACAGGCTGCCCGAACGGTTGTGGTCGCGCGATGCTGGCGGAAGTGGGCCTAGTGGGTAAAGCGCCGGGTCGCTACAACCTGCATCTTGGCGGCAACCGCATGGGGACACGTATCCCACGGATGTATAAAGAAAACATCTCCGAGCCGGAAATCCTGGCGTCGCTTGATGAACTGATAGGGCGCTGGGCGAAAGAGCGTGAAGCGGGTGAAGGCTTCGGCGACTTTACGGTGCGTGCGGGCATCATTCGCCCGGTGCTCGACCCGGCGCGGGATTTGTGGGATTAACATGAATTGCCGCTTCTGCCCGGTCTTGTAGGCCTGATAAGACGCGACAGCGTCGCATCAGGCAAGGCAAACAGTGAGGAACTTATGTCCAAACTCGATCTAAACACCCTGAACGAACTGCCAAAGGTAGACCGGATTCTGGCGCTGGCCCAAACTAACGCCGAACTGGAAAAACTGGACGCTGAAGGCCGCGTTGCCTGGGCGCTGGATAATCTGCCCGGTGAATATGTGCTTTCTTCCAGCTTTGGCATTCAGGCGGCGGTGAGCCTGCATCTGGTGAACCAGATTCGCCCGGATATTCCGGTGATCCTCACTGATACGGGTTACTTGTTCCCGGAAACTTACCGCTTTATTGACGAGTTAACGGACAAACTCAAGCTCAACCTGAAAGTGTACCGTGCTACCGAAAGCGCCGCCTGGCAGGAAGCACGCTACGGCAAACTGTGGGAGCAGGGCGTTGAAGGCATTGAAAAATACAATGACATCAACAAAGTCGAACCGATGAACCGGGCGCTGAAAGAACTGAATGCGCAAACGTGGTTTGCTGGCCTGCGCCGTGAACAATCCGGCAGCCGCGCCAATTTACCGGTGCTGGCAATTCAGCGTGGCGTATTTAAAGTGCTACCGATTATCGACTGGGATAACCGAACTATTTATCAGTACCTGCAAAAACATGGCCTGAAATATCACCCATTATGGGACGAAGGATATTTATCGGTGGGAGATACCCATACAACCCGTAAATGGGAACCCGGCATGGCGGAAGAAGAAACGCGTTTCTTTGGCTTAAAAAGAGAATGTGGGTTACACGAAGGGTAAATATTGCCGGATAAATTAAACGCCTCTGTCAGAAATGATGGGGGCGTTTTTATTTTGCGAGCAGCATTCCTGATTTTAAACGTGAACGCCGCTGGAAGAATTAACAGGTATAGAATGGCGTTGGGTGCTTGAGGCTGTCTGGCGTTAAGCATTCGCGAGGTTCCAGATGGACAAAAGCCCCAGGCGATATTTCTATCAACCTGAGGCTTACGTTCGAACCCAAACAATTCGAATGTTAGTCTCTTCTTTGCAGGGAGGCAAGACATGCTGACAAAATATGCCCTTGTGGCAATCATCGTACTGTGTTGTACAGTACTGGGATTCACGCTGATGGTAGGCGACTCGTTGTGTGAGTTGAGCATCAGAGAACGTGGTATGGAGTTTAAGGCAGTTCTCGCTTACGAATCGAAGAAGTAGCCACCACGCGGGGGTAAAACCCCGCGTATTGAATTGTGATGGTTTGGTCTCCTGCACCCTTTTTTAATTTATATTGTTTATGTGAATATTATGCCTGTATTTATTATTCATATATATTACGGATGAAAATCATTTAATTATTCATAATGTAAATGTTTTATTGAACGATATATATCACAGATAATTTTTAATATATGCGTAAATATCCTTTAAGTTTCACTGAAGGATAAAAACATTGTGACTTTCTTTGATTTCTGGGGAAAAACCCGACGTGGCGAAAAAGAGGGTGGTGACGACTATCACCTTCTTTGCTGGCATTCGCTGGATGTAGCCGCAATGGCTATTTAATGGTTAAAAGCAACTGCTTCGGGCTGGCTGACTATTTTCGTCAATTAGGTTTCGCTGACACGGAGCAGGCAGCACAATTTTTCGCCTGGTTGTTGTGCTGGCACGATACTGGAAAATTTGCCCGCTCATTTCAGCAACTTTACCTGCACCCACAACTCAAGGTTCCGGAAGGCGCAAGAAAGAATTACGAAAAGAGCTCTCATTCAACGCTGGGCTACTGGTTGTGGAATTATTATTTAAGTGAATGTCAGGAGTTGCTTCCTGCCTCTTCACTCTCTCCGCGCAAACTTAGGCGAGTGATAGAAATGTGGATGCCCGTGACGACAGGGCATCATGGTCGGCCCCCTGATCGTATTGATGAACTCGATAATTTTCTGCCTGAAGACAAAGCTGCCGCACGAGATTTTTTCCTTGAAATCAAGGCACTGTTTCCGCTCATCGAGATCCCAGAATTCTGGGATGATGACGAGGGCATTGAACTTATAAAACACATTTCCTGGTATATCTCTGCAACCGTCGTACTCGCAGACTGGACGGGATCGTCAACGCGGTTTTTTCCACGCGTCGCACGTGCTATGGATATTGAAGATTACTGGCAGAAAACTTTAGTTCAGGCTCAAAACGCATTAACCGTCTTTCCTCCAAAAGCGGAAACTGCACCTTTCACCGGAATTAATACGCTGTTTCCTTTTATTGAGCACCCGACACCGTTACAGCAAAAGGTGCTGGATCTGGATATCAGCCAGCCCGGGCCGCAATTATTTATTCTGGAAGATGTAACTGGTGCAGGTAAAACGGAAGCGGCGCTTATCCTGGCGCACAGGTTGATGGCTGCGGGTAAAGTGTTCCCCGCGCCAGCGGGGATAAACCGGATACCTCTGCTGGTCACTGTGTACACAATCAGTGTTCCCCGCGTCAGCAGGAATAAACCGAACGCGCCAACGTTCATTGGGGAACTCCCAACCCCCATTTTCAACCCCATCAAGACGCCTTCGCCAGCTCCTTCACCAACGGTAGCATTATCCGCATAACATCACGGCAGCGGCGTTCTATTCTTCCAGGAAGTGCCTTATCTATATGCTGTTGATTATCCAGTCTTACGTCATGCCAGCTATTTCCTGCAGGGAATGCGGCTGTTTTTGCTCGTTGCTGATAACCATCCTTATTCCCAAGATTCCAGTTTGTCGCTTCCACCGAAAGTACAGCAATGCCCGCTTTGTCGAATATTTCTGCGTCATTACAACACCCAGTGCCTTTCGGATAGTTTTTATTCAAACCTGGATTTGTGGTGGCGGCAATTCCATGACTGCGGGCAATTGCCAGCGCCCGGTCGCGCGTTAATTTCCTTACTGCTTCAGGTGTTTTTACGCCACTGTTGAAATACAGCTTATCGCCAACAATCAGATTATCGAGGTTAATCACCAATAAAGTATTTTTCTTTTCGGTATCACTCATGCGCTTGAGTAAATTCTCAGCGCCTAATTTCCCTTCCTCTTCACCACTGGTGGCAATAAAACGAATCCCATACTCAGTCGGAATATCTTTCAGGCGTTCAGCCAGCTCCAGCATGACACCTAAACCTGCGGCATTATCATCCATTCCTTGTAACGTCAGCCCGCCGAGATTGGCATCTGCATCTGCGTCGCTCTGCGGGGCATAGGTATCCAGATGCGCCATAATGATGATCTGCTGCGGCGCTTTGCCTTCATGAGCGGCAATCACCGTACTTCCCGTCACGTTGTGCCAGTTTTTACGGTTATCGCGTGCGGTATAAATATATCGGCTATTAAATGTTCGAATATCACTGCGGTAACCCATTTGCTGAAACTGTTGCCGAATATAATCGGCAGATAACATTTCTGCGGGTGTTCCGGTCATTCGTCCCGGAAAGAAAGTGGCAATATGTCGCGCCTGTGTATTGGCAAAATCACCAGGTTTAGGTGATGAGGCGTGAACGGGGAGAATAAAGCATACGCCGAGCGCCAGGGCAGCGGTACGGTGGCGCAATGCGGAAAACATAGTGAGTCCTTAAATACCATGCAAAATTTTTACCGCCATAGTATGAAACTGCCGCTGCGCTAAAACAATTTCAAATCTTCCTAAACGCCCGAAATTCGGTAGCTTAAGCACTTTTTGATATTTGCTTTGCCAAAGCGTTATTCCGTTAAGGAACTACTCATTCCAATTGGTAATTTCATTCGTTCTCCTGCGCTCCCTATAGTCGAAACATCTGATGGCAAGAAAATAGCGGTATTGCAAAGGAACGGTTATGGATCAAAAACGACTTACCCACCTGCGGCAACTGGAGGCGGAAAGCATCCACATCATTCGCGAGGTGGCGGCAGAATTCTCAAATCCGGTGATGCTTTACTCCATCGGTAAAGATTCCAGCGTCATGCTGCATCTGGCGCGCAAGGCGTTTTATCCAGGTACGCTGCCGTTCCCGCTGCTGCATGTCGATACCGGCTGGAAATTCCGCGAGATGTATGAGTTCCGCGATCGTACGGCTAAAGCTTACGGCTGCGAGCTGCTGGTGCATAAAAACCCGGAAGGCGTGGCGATGGGGATTAATCCATTCGTGCACGGCAGCGCCAAACATACCGACATTATGAAAACCGAAGGTTTGAAACAGGCACTGAATAAATACGGTTTTGATGCCGCTTTCGGTGGCGCACGTCGCGATGAAGAGAAGTCCCGCGCCAAAGAACGAATCTACTCTTTCCGTGACCGATTTCATCGCTGGGATCCGAAAAACCAGCGTCCGGAGTTGTGGCACAACTATAACGGGCAGATCAACAAAGGCGAAAGTATCCGCGTCTTCCCGCTCTCTAACTGGACCGAGCAGGATATCTGGCAATACATCTGGCTGGAAAATATCGACATTGTTCCGCTGTATCTCGCTGCGGAACGTCCGGTTCTGGAACGCGACGGTATGTTGATGATGATTGATGACGACCGTATCGACCTGCAACCGGGTGAAGTGATTAAAAAACGGATGGTTCGCTTCCGCACGCTGGGCTGCTGGCCGCTGACCGGTGCGGTGGAGTCAAATGCACAAACGCTGCCGGAGATCATCGAAGAGATGCTGGTTTCCACCACCAGTGAACGTCAGGGGCGCGTGATTGACCGCGACCAGGCAGGCTCTATGGAGCTGAAAAAACGTCAGGGGTATTTTTAAGATGAACACCGCACTTGCACAACAAATCGCCAATGAAGGCGGCGTCGAAGCCTGGATGATTGCGCAACAACATAAAAGCCTGCTGCGTTTTCTGACCTGTGGTAGCGTCGATGACGGCAAAAGTACCCTGATTGGTCGCCTGCTGCACGATACCCGCCAAATCTACGAAGATCAGCTCTCATCGCTGCATAACGACAGTAAACGTCACGGCACCCAGGGCGAAAAACTGGATCTGGCGCTGCTGGTGGACGGCCTGCAAGCGGAACGCGAACAGGGCATCACAATCGATGTGGCTTATCGCTATTTCTCCACCGAGAAGCGTAAATTTATTATCGCCGATACCCCTGGGCACGAGCAGTACACCCGCAATATGGCGACTGGCGCGTCAACGTGTGAGCTGGCGATCTTATTGATCGACGCCCGTAAAGGCGTGCTCGATCAAACCCGTCGTCACAGTTTTATCTCCACGCTGTTGGGGATCAAACATCTGGTCGTAGCGATCAACAAAATGGATCTGGTGGATTACAGTGAAGAGACATTCACCCGCATTCGTGAAGACTACCTGACTTTTGCCGAACAATTGCCGGGCAATCTGGATATTCGCTTTGTGCCGCTCTCTGCGCTGGAAGGCGACAATGTAGCTTCGCAAAGTGAAAGAATGCCGTGGTACAGCGGCCCAACATTACTTGAAGTGCTGGAAACCGTGGAGATTCAGCGAGTGGTTGATGCCCAGCCGATGCGCTTCCCGGTTCAGTACGTTAACCGCCCTAATCTCGATTTTCGTGGCTACGCCGGAACGCTGGCTTCCGGCAGCGTGCAAGTCGGGCAACGTGTCAAAGTGCTGCCCTCTGGTGTGGAGTCAAGCATCGCGCGGATCGTCACTTTTGATGGCGATCGCGAAGAAGCTTTTGCTGGAGAAGCGATCACCCTGGTGCTGACGGACGAGATCGATATCAGCCGTGGCGATCTGCTGCTGACAGCAGATGAAGCGTTACCGGCAGTGCAGAGCGCGTCAGTTGATGTGGTATGGATGGCGGAGCAACCGCTTTCCCCTGGGCAGAGTTACGACATCAAAATCGCCGGTAAGAAGACGCGCGCCCGCGTTGATGGTATTCACTATCAGGTTGATATTAATAACCTTACCCAACGCGAAGTTGAAAACCTGCCACTGAATGGGATCGGCCTCGTGGATCTCACCTTTGACGAGCCGCTGGTGTTAGATCGTTATCAACAAAATCCGGTGACGGGTGGGCTGATTTTTATCGATCGCCTGAGCAACGTGACTGTTGGTGCCGGTATGGTGCATGAGCCGAAAAACGAGGCCGCCGTTGCGCCGTCGGAATTTAGCGCATTCGAGCTGGAGCTGAATGCGTTAGTACGCCGCCACTTCCCTCACTGGGGAGCGCGCGATTTACTGGGAGGTAAATGATGGCGCTGCATGACGAAAACGTCGTCTGGCATAGCCATCCGGTTACTGCACAACAACGCGAGCACCACCACGGTCATCGAGGTGTTGTGCTGTGGTTTACCGGCCTCTCTGGTTCCGGTAAATCAACGGTCGCGGGGGCGCTGGAGGAGGCGTTACATAAACTTGGCGTCAGTACATATTTACTGGATGGCGACAATGTCCGCCACGGTTTATGCAGCGATCTCGGTTTTAGCGATGCCGATCGCAAAGAAAATATCCGTCGGGTCGGTGAGGTGGCGAATTTAATGGTCGAAGCCGGACTGGTGGTGCTGACGGCGTTTATCTCACCACACCGCGCCGAACGGCAGATGGTTCGCGAACGCGTAGGAGAAGGGCGGTTTATCGAAGTGTTTGTCGATACGCCGCTGGCGATTTGTGAGTCTCGCGATCCAAAAGGCTTATATAAAAAAGCACGCGCTGGTGAACTGCGTAACTTTACCGGAATAGATTCCGTTTACGAAGCGCCTGAATCGGCAGAAATTCATCTCAATGGTGAACAATTAGTAACAAATTTGGTTCAGCAATTATTAGATCTACTGAGACAGAACGATATTATCAGATCCTGAGACACCACCGGGTTTTCATGCCCGGTTCGTCAAAGTAACAGGATCTGATATGCGTAATAGCCATAACATTACACTAACAAATAGTGATAGCCTTACCGAGGATGAAGAAACCACATGGTCGCTACCAGGGGCCGTGGTCGGTTTTGTGTCCTGGCTGTGTGCACTGGCGATTCCGATGTTGATTTATGGCTCTAACACGCTGTTTTTCTTTATCTACACCTGGCCTTTCTTTCTGGCGCTGATGCCTGTTGCGGTGGTGGTAGGTATTGCGCTGCATTCCTTGATGGACGGGAAATTACGCTACAGTATTGTTTTCACTTTTATCACCGTTGGCATTATGTTTGGTGCACTGTTTATGTGGTTGTTGGGCTAATCTGTTCTTTCCTGTTCATTCTGTCCATAATTCAAACCGTAACCAATAATGAGATTATGTTCTGCGCGCCCTGGGTATACGTAACAGTGGACAAATGTGGTACATTTGCCCGCGTTGTCGCGGTATCCCCAACAGAGGATGTAGAGTCGTCTTCGGATGCATGGGATGAGGATGCCGTTTTTCAGGGGGCAGGATGGGTAAACTAACGCTGCTGTTGCTGGCTATTCTGGTCTGGCTACAGTATTCGCTGTGGTTCGGTAAGAACGGTATACATGACTATACCCGCGTCAATGATGATGTGGCGGCACAGCAAGCTACAAACGCGAAACTTAAAGCGCGAAACGATCAGCTTTTTGCCGAAATTGACGATCTCAATGGCGGCCAGGAGGCGCTCGAAGAGCGTGCGCGTAATGAACTCAGCATGACCAGGCCGGGCGAAACTTTTTATCGTCTGGTGCCTGACGCGTCGAAGCGCGCGCAGTCTGCGGGGCAAAACAATCGATAAATCAGCCCAGGAATTAACATGGCAACCACTCATTTGGATGTTTGCGCCGTGGTTCCGGCGGCCGGATTTGGCCGCCGAATGCAAACGGAATGTCCTAAGCAATATCTCTCAATCGGTAATCAATCCATTCTTGAACACTCGGTGCATGCGCTGCTGGCGCATCCCCGGGTGACGCGTGTCGTCATTGCAATAAGCCCTGGCGATAACCGCTTTGCTCAACTTCCTCTGGCGAATCATCCGCAAATCACCGTTGTTGATGGTGGTGAAGAGCGTGCTAATTCCGTGCTGGCAGGTCTGAAAGCCGCTGGCGATGTGCAGTGGGTACTGGTGCATGACGCCGCTCGCCCTTGTCTGCATCAGGATGACCTCGCGCGTCTGTTGGCGTTGAGCGAAACCAGCCGCACGGGAGGGATCCTCGCCGCGCCGGTGCGCGATACGATGAAACGCGCCGAGCCAGGCAAAAATGCCATTGCTCATACCGTTGATCGCAACGGCTTATGGCACGCGCTTACGCCGCAATTTTTCCCTCGTGAGCTGTTACATGACTGCCTGACACGCGCTTTAAATGAAGGCGCTACCATTACTGACGAAGCCTCAGCGCTGGAATACTGCGGTTTTCATCCGCAGCTTGTCGAAGGCCGAGCGGATAACATTAAAGTCACGCGCCCGGAAGATTTGGCGCTTGCCGAATTTTACCTCACCCGAACCATCCATCAGGAGAATACATAATGCGAATTGGACACGGTTTTGATGTTCACGCCTTTGGCGGCGAAGGCCCAATTATCATTGGTGGCGTGCGCATCCCTTATGAAAAAGGGCTGCTGGCACATTCTGATGGCGACGTGGCGCTGCACGCGCTGACCGATGCATTACTTGGTGCAGCGGCGCTGGGGGATATTGGCAAGCTATTCCCGGATACAGATCCGGCATTTAAAGGCGCTGACAGCCGCGAGCTGCTACGCGAAGCCTGGCGACGCATTCAGGCGAAGGGCTATACCCTCGGCAACGTCGATGTCACTATCATCGCTCAGGCACCGAAGATGCTGCCACATATTCCACAAATGCGCGTGTTTATTGCCGAAGATCTCGGCTGCCATATGGATGATGTTAACGTGAAAGCCACTACTACGGAAAAACTCGGATTTACCGGACGTGGGGAAGGGATTGCCTGTGAAGCGGTGGCGCTACTCATTAAGGCAACAAAATGATTGAATTTGATAATCTCACTTACCTCCACGGCAAACCGCAAGGAACCGGGCTGCTGAAAGCCAACCCGGAAGACTTTGTGGTGGTGGAAGATTTAGGCTTTGAGCCTGATGGTGAAGGTGAGCATATCCTGGTGCGAATCCTCAAAAACGGTTGCAATACCCGTTTTGTGGCCGACGCACTGGCGAAATTCCTGAAAATTCATGCCCGTGAAGTCAGCTTCGCTGGGCAGAAAGACAAACATGCCGTTACGGAACAGTGGTTATGCGCTCGGGTACCGGGTAAAGAGATGCCTGATCTGAGCGCGTTTCAACTGGAAGGCTGCCAGGTACTGGAGTATGCGCGCCACAAACGTAAACTGCGTTTAGGGGCGCTGAAAGGTAATGCCTTTACCCTGGTGCTGCGAGAAGTGAGCAATCGTGATGACGTTGAACAGCGATTGATCGATATTTGCGTGAAAGGTGTACCGAATTACTTTGGCGCGCAACGTTTTGGTATTGGTGGTAGTAATTTGCAGGGCGCGTTGCGCTGGGCGCAAACCAATACTCCGGTGCGCGATCGCAATAAGCGTAGTTTTTGGTTGTCGGCAGCTCGTAGTGCGTTGTTTAATCAGATTGTTGCTGAGCGTCTCAAAAAAGCAGAAGTTAATCAGGTTGTTGACGGTGATGCGCTACAATTAGCCGGGCGCGGCAGCTGGTTTGTTGCCACTAACGAAGAACTGGCGGAATTACAGCGTCGCGTGAACGATAAAGAGCTGTTAATTACAGCTGCAATGCCGGGTAGCGGCGAATGGGGAACCCAGCGTGAGGCGCTGGCATTCGAACAAGCAGCTGTCGCCGAAGAAACTGAATTACAAGCCTTACTGGTGCGCGAAAAAGTTGAGGCGGCGCGCAGAGCGATGCTGTTATATCCGCAACAATTAAGCTGGAACTGGTGGGATGACGTCACCGTCGAAATCCGTTTCTGGCTTCCGGCAGGAAGCTTTGCAACCAGCGTTGTCAGGGAACTTATCAACACAACAGGTGATTATGCGCATATTGCTGAGTAATGATGACGGGGTACATGCGCCCGGTATACAAACGCTGGCGAAAGCTCTGCGTGAGTTTGCTGACGTTCAGGTGGTCGCCCCCGATCGTAATCGCAGCGGCGCTTCAAATTCCCTGACGCTGGAATCCTCCCTGCGCACGTTTACCTTTGAAAATGGTGATATTGCCGTGCAAATGGGAACCCCGACCGATTGTGTCTATCTTGGCGTGAATGCTCTGATGCGTCCGCGCCCGGATATTGTGGTTTCGGGTATTAACGCCGGGCCGAATCTGGGTGATGATGTTATTTATTCCGGCACGGTAGCCGCCGCGATGGAAGGCCGTCATTTAGGCTTTCCGGCGCTGGCCGTTTCACTTGACGGGCATAAACATTACGACACTGCTGCAGCAGTCACCTGCTCCATTTTGCGCGCACTGTGTAAAGAGCCGCTGCGTACCGGACGTATTCTCAATATCAACGTACCTGATTTACCGCTGGATCAGATTAAAGGTATCCGCGTGACTCGCTGCGGTACACGGCATCCGGCAGATCAAGTGATTCCGCAGCAGGATCCGCGCGGTAATACGCTGTACTGGATTGGCCCGCCGGGCGGTAAGTGTGATGCCGGTCCGGGGACCGATTTTGCTGCGGTAGATGAAGGCTACGTCTCCATCACGCCGCTGCATGTAGATTTAACCGCGCACAACGCGCAAGATGTGGTTTCAGACTGGTTAAACAGCGTGGGAGTTGGCACGCAATGGTAAGCAGACGCGTACAAGCACTTCTGGATCAATTACGTGCGCAAGGTATTCAGGATGAGCAGGTGCTTAATGCACTTGCTGCCGTGCCGCGTGAAAAATTCATCGATGAAGCGTTTGAACAAAAAGCCTGGGACAATATCGCGTTGCCGATAGGTCAGGGGCAGACAATTTCGCAGCCGTATATGGTGGCGCGAATGACTGAATTACTCGAACTGACGCCGCAGTCGCGAGTGCTGGAGATCGGCACTGGTTCAGGATATCAAACAGCAATTCTGGCACATCTTGTCCAGCATGTATGCTCGGTCGAGCGGATTAAAGGATTGCAGTGGCAGGCGCGCAGACGTCTGAAAAATCTTGATTTACACAATGTTTCAACCCGTCACGGTGATGGATGGCAAGGTTGGCAAGCACGTGCGCCGTTTGACGCTATCATTGTAACGGCTGCACCGCCCGAAATCCCGACAGCGTTAATGACGCAACTGGATGAAGGCGGCATTCTCGTCTTACCCGTAGGGGAAGAGCACCAGTATTTAAAGCGGGTGCGTCGTCGGGGAGGCGAATTTATTATCGACACCGTGGAGGCTGTGCGCTTTGTTCCCTTAGTAAAGGGGGAGCTGGCTTAGCGCGTGAGGAAAATACCTGGAATTTTCCTGGTTATTTTGCAGCAGGTCAGCGTATCGTGAACATCTTTTCCAGTGTTCAGTAGAGTGCCTTGCACGGTAATTATGTCACTGGTTATTAACCAATTTTTTCCTGGGGGATAAATGAGCGCGGGAAGCCCAAAATTCACCGTTCGCCGTATTGCGGCTTTGTCACTGGTTTCGCTATGGTTGGCTGGCTGTTCTGACACTTCAAATCCACCGGCACCGGTCAGCTCCGTCAATGGCAATGCGCCTGCAAATACCAATTCTGGTATGTTGATTACGCCGCCACCGAAAATGGGGACGACGTCTACAACGCAGCAACCGCAAATTCAGCCGGTACAACAGCCACAAATTCAATCGGCTCAACAGCCGCAAATCCAACCGGTACAGCCTGTTGCCCAACAACCTGTGCAAATGGAAAACGGACGCATCGTCTATAACCGTCAGTACGGGAATATTCCGAAAGGCAGTTATAGCGGCAGTACTTACACCGTGAAAAAAGGCGACACACTTTTCTATATCGCCTGGATTACTGGCAACGATTTCCGTGACCTTGCCCAACGCAACAATATTCAGGCGCCTTACGCTCTGAACGTAGGTCAGACCTTACAGGTGGGGAATGCTTCCGGTACGCCAATCACTGGCGGAAATGCCATTACCCAGGCCGACGCAGCAGAGCAAGGAGTTGTGATCAAGCCTGCACAAAATTCCACCGTTGCTGTTGCGTCGCAACCGACAATTACGTATTCTGAATCTTCGGGTGAACAGAGTGCTAACAAAATGTTGCCGAACAACAAGCCAACTGCGACCACGGTCACAGCGCCTGTAACGGTACCAACAGCAAGCACAACCGAGCCAACTGTCAGCAGTACAACAACCAGTACGCCGATCTCCACCTGGCGCTGGCCGACTGAGGGCAAAGTGATTGAAACCTTTGGTGCTTCTGAGGGAGGCAACAAGGGGATTGATATCGCAGGTAGCAAAGGACAGGCAATTATCGCGACCGCAGATGGCCGCGTTGTTTATGCCGGTAATGCGCTGCGCGGCTACGGTAATCTGATTATCATCAAACATAATGATGATTACCTGAGTGCCTACGCCCATAACGACACAATGCTGGTCCGGGAACAACAAGAAGTTAAGGCGGGGCAAAAAATAGCGACCATGGGTAGCACCGGAACCAGTTCAACACGCTTGCATTTTGAAATTCGTTACAAGGGGAAATCCGTAAACCCGCTGCGTTATTTGCCGCAGCGATAAATCGGCGGAACCAGGCTTTTGCTTGAATGTTCCGTCAAGGGATCACGGGTAGGAGCCACCTTATGAGTCAGAATACGCTGAAAGTTCATGATTTAAATGAAGACGCGGAATTTGATGAGAATGGAGTTGAGGTTTTTGACGAAAAGGCCTTAGTTGAAGAGGAACCCAGTGATAACGATTTGGCCGAAGAGGAGCTGTTATCGCAGGGCGCAACACAGCGTGTGCTGGACGCGACTCAGCTTTATCTTGGTGAGATTGGTTATTCGCCACTGTTAACGGCCGAAGAAGAAGTTTATTTTGCGCGTCGCGCACTGCGTGGTGATGTCGCCTCTCGCCGCCGGATGATCGAGAGTAACTTGCGTCTGGTGGTAAAAATTGCCCGCCGTTATGGCAATCGTGGTCTGGCGCTGCTGGACCTTATCGAAGAGGGTAACCTGGGGCTGATCCGCGCGGTTGAGAAGTTTGACCCGGAACGTGGTTTCCGCTTCTCAACTTACGCAACCTGGTGGATTCGCCAGACGATCGAACGGGCCATTATGAACCAAACCCGTACTATTCGTTTGCCGATTCACATCGTAAAGGAGCTGAACGTTTACCTGCGAACTGCACGTGAGTTGTCCCATAAGCTGGACCACGAACCGAGTGCGGAAGAGATCGCAGAGCAACTGGATAAGCCAGTTGATGACGTCAGCCGTATGCTTCGTCTTAACGAGCGCATTACCTCGGTAGACACCCCGCTGGGTGGTGATTCCGAAAAAGCGTTGCTGGATATCCTGGCCGATGAAAAAGAGAACGGTCCGGAAGACACCACGCAAGATGACGATATGAAACAAAGCATCGTCAAATGGCTGTTCGAACTGAACGCCAAGCAGCGTGAAGTGCTGGCTCGTCGATTCGGTTTGCTGGGGTACGAAGCGGCAACACTGGAAGATGTAGGTCGTGAAATTGGCCTCACCCGTGAACGTGTTCGCCAGATTCAGGTTGAAGGCCTGCGCCGTCTGCGTGAGATTTTGCAGACTCAGGGGCTGAATATCGAAGCGCTGTTCCGCGAATAAGCAAGCATCTGTCAGAAAGGCCAGTCTCATATGAGGCTGGCCTTTTTCTTTTGGTTGGTGAGTCGGTGTGTTTTGTCGCCTGGATAAGATGCGACAGCGTTATGTGTTCATCATTTTTCGCACCAGCTGCATAAACAGCTCCTGCTCTTCTCCACTCAAACGCCCCAAAAATTCTTCATCCACGCCGTCACCAATGGGGATCGCCGCTGCAAGTACCTTTTCTCCTTCCGCAGTCAGCCAGACAAAGCGCCGTCGCTTATCGACGGTGTCATGCTCTCGTCTGACCAGGCCACGATTTTCCATTCTTGCCAACATTTCCGCCAGCGTTGCCTTCGTGCTGACAGCTGCTTCTATCAGCGCAACCTGCTCTATACCGGGGTGTTCAGCAATAGCGCGCATCACCGCATACTGCGGTTTGGTCAGATCAGGTAACTCATGCTGCCAGCGAGACGTGTGCTGCTGAAAAAGCTGTCGTAACTGATGGAACGCTTTATTTCGTAACGCCATGTAAACTCCGGGCTAATTCTCTGCCGTTATCATAGCGGTTTTTTAGTGACGAAGAAGATGTTGTTACTTTTCCGCACTTGCCGCTACGTGAATAGAAGGGTATGTTAATAATAACGTTCGTGTACGAACAATTAAGGGAATAAAAAATGAGACTGATCGTCGGGATGACTGGGGCTACAGGTGCGCCTCTTGGTGTGGCATTACTGCAAGCACTAAAGAAGATGCCCGGTGTTGAAACACATCTCGTGATGTCGAAGTGGGCGAAAACTACCATTGAACTGGAAACGCCCTACAGCGTCCGCGATGTCGCTGCCCTGGCAGACCATTGCCATAACCCGGCGGATCAGGCGGCGACTATCTCCTCAGGTTCCTTTCGTACCGATGGCATGATCGTTATTCCGTGCAGCATGAAGACGCTGGCTGGTATTCGTGCTGGCTATGCCGATGGGCTGGTGGGGCGCGCAGCTGATGTTGTTCTCAAAGAAGGGCGCAAGCTGGTGCTGGTGCCGCGTGAAATGCCGCTCAGTACTATCCACCTTGAAAATATGCTCGCGCTTTCCCGTATGGGCGTGGCGATGATACCGCCCATGCCTGCCTTCTATAACCATCCCGAAACGGTAGATGACATTGTCCACCACGTGGTTGCCCGCGTGATGGATCAGTTTGGCCTCGAACATCCTCAAGCCAGGCGCTGGCAAGGATTGCCGCAGTCCGGGAGTTTTTCTCTGGAGAATGAATAATGGCTTTTGATGATTTACGCAGCTTTTTACAGGCGCTCGACGACCAGGGGCAATTGCTGAAAATCAGTGAAGAGGTTAACGCCGAGCCAGATCTGGCCGCTGCTGCCAACGCCACCGGGCGTATCGGCGACGGCGCACCCGCGCTGTGGTTTGATAATATTCGCGGCTTTACCGATGCGCGAGTGGCGATGAACACCATCGGTTCCTGGCAGAACCACGCGATTTCCCTCGGCCTGCCGCCAAACACCCCGGTCAAAAAGCAGATAGATGAGTTTATCCGCCGCTGGGATAACTTCCCGATTGCCCCGGAACGCCGCGCCAATCCTGCCTGGGCGCAGAACACCGTCGATGGCGACGAGATCAACCTGTTCGATATTCTGCCGCTGTTTCGCCTGAACGATGGCGATGGCGGTTTCTATCTCGATAAAGCCTGCGTGGTTTCCCGCGATCCGCTCGACCCGGATAACTTCGGCAAGCAGAATGTCGGCATCTACCGTATGGAAGTGAAGGGCAAGCGTAAGCTCGGCCTGCAACCGGTGCCAATGCACGATATCGCCCTGCATCTGCATAAAGCGGAAGAGCGTGGCGAAGATTTGCCGATAGCCATCACCCTTGGTAACGATCCGATCATCACGCTGATGGGCGCTACACCGCTGAAATACGATCAGTCTGAGTACGAAATGGCGGGCGCACTGCGCGAAAGCCCATACCCGATCGCTACCGCCCCGCTGACCGGTTTTGATGTGCCGTGGGGCTCGGAAGTAATCCTCGAAGGGGTTATCGAAAGCCGCAAACGCGAGATTGAAGGGCCGTTCGGTGAGTTTACCGGCCACTACTCCGGCGGGCGCAACATGACCGTGGTGCGCATCGATAAAGTCTCTTACCGCACGAAACCGATTTTCGAATCGCTCTATCTCGGTATGCCGTGGACCGAAATCGACTACCTGATGGGGCCAGCTACCTGTGTGCCGCTGTATCAGCAACTGAAAGCTGAGTTCCCGGAAGTGCAGGCGGTAAACGCCATGTACACCCACGGCCTGCTGGCGATTATCTCCACCAAAAAACGCTACGGCGGCTTTGCCCGCGCGGTGGGCCTGCGTGCGATGACCACGCCGCACGGTCTGGGCTATGTGAAGATGGTGATTATGGTCGATGAAGACGTTGACCCGTTCAACCTGCCGCAGGTGATGTGGGCGCTCTCGTCGAAAGTGAACCCGGCGGGCGACCTGGTGCAGTTGCCGAATATGTCCGTGCTGGAACTCGACCCAGGCTCAAGCCCGGCGGGGATCACCGACAAGCTGATTATCGACGCCACCACGCCTGTCGCCCCGGACAACCGTGGTCACTACAGCCAGCCGGTGGTGGATTTACCGGAAACCAAAGCCTGGGCTGAAAAACTGACTGCTATGCTGGCCGCACGTAAATAAGGAGAACAAGATGATTTGTCCACGTTGTGCCGATGAACAGATTGAAGTGATGGCGAAATCGCCGGTGAAAGATGTCTGGACGGTTTACCAGTGCCAGCATTGCCTTTATACCTGGCGCGATACCGAACCGCTACGCCGCACCAGCCGCGAACATTACCCGGAAGCGTTTCGTATGACGCAAAAAGATATTGATGACGCGCCGATGGTGCCGAGCATTCCGCCGCTGCTGGCGGAAGATAAGCGCTAAATAAAAAGGTCCGATGCCCATCGGACCTTTTTATTAAGGTCAAATTACCGCCCATACGCACCAGGTAATTAAGAATCCGGTAAAACCGAGAATGGTCGTTAACACTGTCCAGGTTTTCAGACCGTCTGCTACCGACAAGCCAAGATATTTGGTCACAATCCAGAACCCTGAGTCATTAATATGTGACGCGCCAAGCCCACCAAAGCAGGCCGCCAGTGTCACCAGTACGCACTGAATCGGATTCAATCCCATCACCGCTTCCGAGAGTAATCCACCGGTTGTCAGGATTGCTACGGTGGCTGAACCCTGCGATGCGCGCAGCGCCAGAGAAATAATAAATGCCGCAGGCAACAGAGGCAGGTCAATCATTTGTAACATATTGGCAAGGGCTTTACCGACGCCAGACTCCACCAGCACTTTGCCAAATACCCCACCGGCACCAGTAACCAGAATCACTACCGCCGCAGTGGGAAGGGCTGAGCCCATAATGTCGCTGGTGTGTTGTAAGCTCCAGCCGCGACGTAAGGCCAGTAACCAGAATGCCAGCACCAGCGCAATCATCAGAGCCACCATCGGTGAGCCGAGCAGTTGCAGCGTACCAAGCAGGGGATGCGAGGCTGGCATTAGCGTTGCGGAAACCGTACCCGCCATAATAATCGCGATAGGAATAACAATTAATGAGGTGACCAGCGCGACGCCCGGCGGATTTATTTTATCGCTTAATTTTGTCTCGCCTTCCTCACTGGCTGGTGCCAGCTGCATCTGTTCCAGTACTTCCACCGACATCGCATATTGGCGCTTATTGATTATTTTCGCTGCAAAATAGCCGACAATGCCTACAGGAATAGAAATTGCGATACCGATTATGGTCAGCCAGCCGATGTCTGCGTGGAGTAGCCCGGCAGCGGCAACGGGGCCTGGATGCGGCGGTACTGCCACGTGAACAGTGAGCATGATCCCGGCGACCGGCAGGCCAAATTTAAGCGGCGATATTTTGGCGACCTTGGCAAAGCCGTAAATGATTGGCGCAAGAATAATAAAGCCGACATCAAAGAAGACGGGAATACCGAGGAAGAACGCAGCCAGAGTCAGCGCAGCGATAGTTCGTTTGTCACCTAACTTGCGACTGAAATAATTAGCCAGTGACTCTGCACCACCAGAGTGTTCGATCATACGCCCCAGCATAGCGCCCAGACCAATAATAATAGTGACGGAACCAAGCACACCGCCCATCCCGGCGATCATCACTTTACCCACTTCGCCCGCCGGGATACCCGCCGCAAGTGCGACTAACAGGCTGACGAGGAGCAGAGCAACGAATGGTTGTACCTTTGCCTTGATGACCAGCAGCAACAGCATGATTACGCCAGCTAACGCAATGCATAACAATGTAATTGTGGACATGGGAAACCCTGTCTGAAAGTTATAGTTAACCTACCCCATCCGTAGATGGGGGGATGTATGGGTACGTTGTAATTAGGGATTGAGCGAATTAGCGCCAGGCGTCAAACCAGCCAAGTCCTTCTTCGGTGAGGCCACGAGGTTTGTATTCACAACCGATCCAGCCCTGATATCCCACTTCATCGAACAGGCGGAACAGCCACGGATAGTTGATCTCACCATCGTCCGGTTCATGTCGATCGGGCAGTCCGGCAATTTGTACGTGGGCATATTTCCCGGCGTAATCACGGATTAAATGCGTCAGGTCGCCATCCACTTTTTGCGCATGGAAAGTATCTAGTTGAATAAACACGTTATCTCGCGCAACCTCTTCAACAATAGCCAGTGCCTGATACTGGCTGGAGAAGAGATAATGAGGTTTAACGCCGGGGCTGAGTGCTTCAACCAAAACTCGCTTGCCGTGCGGCGCAAAGCGGTCGGCAGCGTAGCGGAGATTATCGATAAAAACAGCCCGATACCGTTCAGCGTCTTCGCCTGCGGGCACGACGCCTGCCATCACATGGACTTGTTCACAATTGAGCGCCAATGCATATTCCAGTGCCAGGTCGATGTCTGCGCGTGCTTCGTGCTCACGTCCGGGAAGGGCGGATAATCCCCATTCCCCCGCATTAACATCTCCGGGAGCGGTATTGAACAGCGCCAGCGTCAGATGATTTTGCGCCAGTTGCTGCTGGATTTGCTGGGTGGAGTAGTCATAGGGAAACAGAAATTCCACAGCATCAAACCCGGCTTTTCGCGCTGCGGCGAAGCGTTCAATAAAAGGCACTTCGGTGAACATCATGGATAAATTAGCTGCAAAACGAGGCATTGCATTAACTCCTTAATTCCGCAATTTCACCTGCGGTCAGATAACGGATCGGGCGGTCACCGAGAATAAAAATCAGCTTTGCCGTTTCCTCCAGTTCTTCCATATTGTTGGCGGCTTCTTGCAGGCTTTCACCGCAAACCACTGGGCCATGATTTGCCAGTAAAAAAGCCTGATTATCTGCTGCTAGTTCCGCCAGATCCTGCGCGATGCGTTTATCGCCCGGGCGGTAATAGGGCACCAGCGGGACATTTCCCATCCGCATCACCACGTATGGTGTGAACGGACGAATAACGTTGCTGCTGTCCAGCCCTTGCAGGCAGGAAAGCGCCGTCGACCATGTGCTGTGCAAATGCACCACCGCTTTACAGCGCGGATTGTTGCGATACAGCGCCAGATGAAAGAGCACTTCTTTCGAGGGTTTGTCACCACTTAGCCATTCACCATCAGCGGTAACTTTGGAAAGTCGCTGCGGATCGAGATTGCCCAGGCAAGAGCCTGTTGGCGTCGCCAGTAAATTCCCGTCAGGTAAAAGCAGAGACAGATTGCCAGCCGAACCGGTGGCATAGCCGCGCTGAAAGAATGAACTGGCAATCCGCGTCATCTCCTCTCGCAAAGACTGCTCTGCTTTTGCGAAATCGCTCATGGTAAAAACTCTCTTTGGGCTCGTGAAAAAAAGACCTCATCGCCGAAGTTGCCGGATTTAAGGGCGAGTGAGACAGGCTTATCCAGTGCGTTTACCCACGGCACGCCGGGGGAAATGGTTGGGCCAATATGAAACCCTTTTATGCCCAGGCTCTGTGTTACTACGCCGGAGGTCTCACCGCCTGCGACAATAAAACGTGTCACGCCTTCCGCTGCTAACCGCGTCGCTAGTTGAGAAAACAGAGCCTCCACTGCCTGACTGGCTTTTTGTGCACCGTATTGCTGTTGAATTGCTGCCAGTGCGTCAGTGCTGGCGGTGGCAAAAACCAGAGGAGCAAGTTCACTTTCCTGGCTCAGAACCCATTCCGCCAGTTCGTGTGCATAAGCAGCCAGAGTTTCTGTTGAGAGACAACGTGCCACATCAACTTCATGAGCTGGTGCAATTTGACGGTAATGTGCCACCTGGCGGTTAGTCATTTGTGAGCATGAACCGGAGAGCACTACGCCGCGCCCTGCGAGCGGGCGCCCTGCTTCGCGCGCCTGGCTACCGTTTCCTTGCGCCCACTGCCGGGCGAGGCCAATCGCCAGGCCAGAACCGCCCGTTACCAGTGCGGCATCGCGTAAAGCTTCTCCCTGAATTTCCAAATGGCGTTCGGTCAGCGCATCAAGCACCGCGTAGCGATAGCCCTCTTGCTGTAAGCGAGCCAGCTCTTGACGAACGGCTTCCACACCTTGTTCGAAAACATGCGCCGAAACGACGCCGCAGCGCCCTGTGGATTGCGCTTCAACCAGACGGGGAAGATAGCTGTCGGTCATGGGATTTACCGGGTGATGGCGCATCCCGGATTCGGCCAGCAGTTGATTCATTACGAACAGATACCCCTGATAAACCGTACGTCCGTTGACCGGCAGAGCCGGAGAGAAGACCGTAAACGGCGTGTCGAGAGCATCCATTAATGCATCGGTAACCGGGCCGATATTACCTTTCGCCGTACTGTCGAAAGTGGAGCAGTATTTGAAATAAATCTGGCGGCAACCGTGTAGTTGCAACCAGCGAAGAGCCGCCAGCGATTGCTGTGTGGCTTCAGCCACCGGGCAGGAGCGCGTTTTCAGACTGATTACCAGCGCGTCGATTGCCTCCGGCATTTCACCTGTTGGAACACCGTTGATTTGTACCGTTGGTAGACCGTTTTCCACCAGAAAACTGGCGATATCCGTTGCGCCGGTAAAATCATCGGCGATAACGCCAATTTTGATCATGATTTCGCTCCCGGTAGGGTGATGCCAGAGAAAATCTTGATGACTGCGCTATCGTCTTCTTTCCCGTAACCCGCGTTGCTGGCGCTGGTGAACATATTCAATGCTGTTGAGGCCAATGGCAGCGGGAAGTGCAGGGCTTTGGCGGTATCGGCAACCAGACCAAGATCCTTAACAAAAATATCGACGGCTGAATGCGGGGTGTAATCGCCATCCACCACATGACGCATCCGGTTTTCGAACATCCAGGAATTTCCGGCGGCATTGGTCACGACGTCATACATGACATCCAGTGGGATTCCCGCACGGGCAGCAAGCGCCATCGCTTCGGCTCCGGCCGCAATATGCACGCCCGCTAACAGCTGGTGGATAATTTTTACGGTCGAACCTAGTCCCGGTTCTGCGCCAATGCGATAAACTTTTCCGGCAACGGCTTCCAGCACGGGAGCCAGGCGTTCAAAGGCAACATCGCTACCGGAGGCCATGACGGTCATTTCACCGTTAGCAGCTTTTACCGCACCACCAGAAACCGGCGCATCCAGCATTTCCAGATTGAACCCAGCTAAAGCGGTAGCAATTTCTTGCGCATCAGCACTGGCGATAGTGGAAGAAACCATTACTGCCGTACCGGGTTTCAGATGTTGTGCAACACCTTTTTCACCAAACAGCACCTGTTTAACCTGGGCCGCATTGACCACCAGCACCAGAAGAGCGTCCAGTTTTTCGGCAAACGTCGCGGCGTTATCAGAAACCCCGCAAGCACCAGCCTCTTTCAACGTAGCGCAGGCATTGCTGTTCAGGTCTGCGCCCCAGGTAGAAAGACCTGCGCGGACACATGACAGCGCCGCTCCCATTCCCATTGATCCCAAACCAACGATTCCGACATGAAACTCAGATCCCGTCTTCATCTGCTCTCCTTGTTAATTTAAGTGATATTTTGTTTGATGTTGTGAATATAAGCGCCAGGAGATAACGATATGGTGAGCTGATTCACAAAAATTAACAATGTGTGTTATTTTATGTGAACTAAGCGATAGTTGCGCTGCGCATGTTTCGCAGGCAAATAGCGTAGAATGTCCGCAGGACAAAGGAAGGAGCAAAAGTTGATACCCGTAGAGCGTCGCCAAATCATCCTTGAGATGGTAGCTGAAAAAGGCATTGTCAGTATTGCTGAACTGACGGACAGAATGAATGTGTCACATATGACCATTCGTCGGGATTTACAAAAACTGGAGCAGCAGGGCGCCGTTGTGCTGGTGTCCGGAGGCGTTCAGTCTCCGGGACGCGTGGCGCATGAACCTTCTCATCAGGTAAAAACTGCGCTGGCAATGACGCAAAAAGCGGCGATTGGCAAGCTGGCGGCAAGTCTTGTTCAGCCGGGAAGTTGTATCTATCTGGATGCGGGAACGACCACGTTAGCGATAGCACAGCATCTGATTCACATGGAGCCACTCACAGTGGTTACTAACGACTTCGTTATTGCGGACTACTTGCTCGACAACAGTAATTGCACAATTATTCACACTGGCGGTGCAGTGTGTCGGGAAAACCGTTCCTGTGTCGGGGAAGCCGCTGCGACCATGCTGCGCAGCCTGATGATTGATCAGGCTTTTATTTCTGCATCGTCATGGAGTGTGCGGGGGATCTCTACGCCAGCAGAAGATAAAGTCACGGTGAAACGGGCGATTGCCAGTGCCAGCCGCCAGCGAGTTTTGGTCTGTGATGCGACGAAATATGGTCAGGTGGCGACATGGCTGGCGTTACCATTAAGCGAGTTTGATCAGATCATTACTGACGACGGTCTGCCGGAGAGTGCCAGTCGCGCGCTGGCGAAGCAGGATCTCTCTTTGCTGGTAGCGAAAAATGAATAATGGCCTGCAATAACACCGGGTTACTCATGCTTCACAGAAGAAGCATGAGACTACTTTATTTTATAAAATGACAGGTGTCCGCTTTTCGGCGATCCGGTATCAATATAAATCTGGTTAGCGAACGTCTGAATGTTATCAAACATCATATGTCCAAATATAAAATAGTCAGCGTCGTTTATTTCTTCTAACTCGCCATTAAGCGATTTCTGCACACGTTCAACAGGCCAGAGTAATTCGCTTTCCGCTATTTCTTTGCCAAAGAGATATTCATTCCCCGGATAATCTGCATGTGCGATGACATATTTTATTATGTCGTTAGTGATTTCAATAATATGCGGGAGCTGATGGAATTTCAGTAACAGATTTATTGCCTCTTGTTGTTCCGTATCATTTAAATCGAAAAACCAGTCACCGCCGCTGGCTAACCACATATTACCATCACCAGTAGCGAACGCATCAAGCGCCATCGCTTCGTGGTTGCCTTTTACGGTGTTAAACCAGGGCTGGTTTAACAGGCGCAGCACATTAAGACTCTCCGGCCCACGATCAATATTATCGCCTGTGGAAATAAGCAAGTCAGTTTCGGGACAAAAAGATAATTGATGTAAACGGGATTGTAATAATTGATAATCCCCATGAATATCACCAACGGCCCATATATGGCGATAGTGATGGGCATTGATTTTTTGATAGCGTGTAGATGGCATGGTTTTACCCTGTAAAATAAGCTTTCCTATTATACAGGGTATTTTTATTTGATTCGTCAGTTGTCGTTAATATTCCCGATAGCAAAAGACTATCGGGAATTATTTTTACACCAGACTCTTCAACCGATAAATCCACTCTAACGCCTGACGCGGGGTGAGTGAATCCGGATCAAGATTTTCCAGAGCTTCGACCGCAGGCGAAGTTTCTTCTGGTACTGATAGCAAAGACATCTGCGTACCATCCACCTGCGTCGCGGCGGCGTTCGGCGAAATGCTTTCCAGCTCACGCAGTTTTTGCCGTGCGCGCTTAATCACCTCTTTCGGCACGCCCGCCAGAGCAGCAACCGCCAGGCCGTAGCTTTTGCTCGCCGCGCCGTCCTGCACGCTGTGCATAAAGGCAATGGTGTCGCCGTGCTCCAGCGCATCGAGATGCACGTTGGCGACGCCTTCCATTTTCTCCGGTAGCTGGGTCAGCTCGAAATAGTGGGTGGCAAACAGCGTCAATGCCTTAATCTTATTCGCCAGATTTTCCGCGCACGCCCATGCCAGCGACAGACCATCGTAAGTGGACGTCCCGCGCCCGATCTCATCCATCAACACCAGACTGTACTCGGTGGCGTTATGCAGAATATTAGCGGTTTCGGTCATCTCCACCATAAAGGTTGAACGCCCGGATGCCAGATCGTCCGCCGCGCCCACACGGGTAAAGATACGGTCAATCGGGCCAATCTCGACTTTTTGTGCCGGTACATAGCTGCCGATATAGGCCATCAGCGCAATCAGTGCGGTCTGGCGCATATAGGTACTTTTACCGCCCATGTTCGGACCGGTAATAATCAACATCCGACGCTGTGGCGACAGGTTCAGCGGGTTAGCGATAAACGGCTCATTCAGTACCTGTTCAACCACCGGATGGCGGCCTTCGGTAATGCGAATGCCAGGTTTATCAATGAAGGTCGGGCAGGTGTAGTTCAGGGTATAGGCCCGTTCCGCCAGGTTCACCAGCACGTCGAGTTCCGCCAGCGCGCTCGCGCTCTGTTGCAGCGCTTCCAGATGCGGCAACAGCAGGTCGAACAACTCTTCATAAAGCTGTTTTTCCAGTGCCAGCGCTTTGCCTTTTGAAGTGAGGACTTTGTCTTCGTACTCTTTCAGCTCTGGAATAATGTAACGTTCAGCGTTTTTCAGCGTCTGGCGACGCATATAGTTGATTGGTGCCAGATGGCTTTGTCCACGGCTGATCTGAATGTAATAACCATGAACCGCGTTAAAGCCGACTTTTAGCGTGTCCAAGCCGGTACGTTCACGCTCGCGGACTTCCAGACGCTCCAGATAATCGGTCGCGCCGTCAGCCAGCGCCCGCCACTCATCCAGCTCTTCGTTATAGCCCGGTGCGATAACACCACCGTCGCGTACCAGCACTGGCGGTGTGTCGATGATTGCCCGCTCCAGCAGATCGCGCAGCTCGGCAAACTCGCCCATCTTTTCACGTAGCGCCTGTACCGGTGCACTATCGACAGTTTCTAACTGCGCGCGCAGTTCCGGCAGTTGTTGGAAAGCGTGACGCATACGGGCGAGATCGCGCGGGCGAGCGGTACGCAACGCCAGACGTGCCAGAATACGCTCCAGATCGCCCACCTGCCGCAGTACCGGCTGCAGCTCGGCGGTAAAATCCTGCAATGCGCCAATAGTTTGCTGGCGCTCAAGCAACACGCGGGTGTCGCGTACTGGCATATGCAGCCAGCGTTTCAGCATACGACTACCCATCGGCGTTACAGTGCAGTCGAGCACAGAAGCCAGCGTATTTTCCGCACCGCCCGCCAGGTTCTGGGTGATTTCCAGGTTACGACGCGTCGCGGCATCCATAATGATGCTGTCCTGCTCACGTTCCATGGTGATAGAACGAATATGCGGCAGGGTCGTGCGTTGGGTATCTTTCGCATACTGCAACAGGCAACCGGCAGCACAAAGCCCGCGTGGCGCATTCTCGACGCCGAAACCAATCAGATCACGAGTGCCAAATTGCAGGTTCAACTGCTGGCGCGCGGTGTCGATTTCAAACTCCCACAGCGGGCGACGACGCAGGCCGCGACGACCTTCAATCAGCGACATCTCGGCGAAATCTTCTGCATACAGCAGTTCCGCCGGATTGGTGCGTTGCAGCTCTGCCGCCATCGTTTCGCGGTCAGCCGGTTCGCTCAGACGAAAACGACCGGAGCTGATATCCAGCGTCGCGTAGCCGAAACCTTTGCTGTCCTGCCAGATAGCCGCCAGCAGGTTATCCTGACGCTCCTGCAACAGGGCTTCATCGCTGATGGTGCCTGGCGTAACGATACGGACAACTTTGCGCTCAACCGGACCTTTGCTGGTCGCCGGATCACCGATTTGTTCACAAATCGCAACCGACTCACCTTGATTCACCAGTTTGGCGAGATAGTTTTCCACTGCATGGTAGGGAATACCCGCCATTGGGATCGGCTCGCCCGCAGACGCGCCGCGTTTGGTCAGCGAAATATCCAGCAGCTGCGACGCCCGTTTTGCGTCGTCATAAAACAGCTCGTAAAAGTCACCCATCCGGTAAAACAGCAGGATCTCCGGATGCTGGGCTTTCAGCTTGAGATACTGCTGCATCATTGGTGTATGGGCGTCGAAATTTTCTATTACACTCATGGAATTAGATCCGGTTCCCTGATGTTAAATGTAGTGTGATGGTTTTTATTTTCGTTGTAATCACATAAGGCGCACATGATACCGGAGTTAATCATTTCAGGGGAAGACGCGAAAGGTCAGTTCTTGATGCCGGTTCCGCGAAAAATGCTGCTTTGCAGCTTTTGCGTGATGACTATGAAACAAGATCGCAAAATTACATCGGTTGAAGAAACCTCCTCCTTCAGAGCCATAGTCCCCTTTAGAATTAAGTTGTAATATAAATGCACCTTAAGAGTATGGAGGCAGCATGTCCGGCAAGCGTATCTCTCGTGAAAAACTGACGATTAAAAAAATGATCGATCTTTATCAAGCGAAATGCCCGCAGGCGTCAGCGGAGCCGGAGCATTACGATGCGCTGTTTGCTTACGCGCAAAAGCGGCTGGATAAATGTGTGTTTGGCGAAGAGAAACCGGCCTGTAAGCAGTGTCCGGTGCACTGTTACCAGCCTGCGAAGCGTGAAGATATGAAGCAGATTATGCGGTGGGCGGGGCCGAGAATGCTGTGGCGTCATCCGATTTTAACCGTGCGTCATCTGATTGATGACAAACGTCCGGTGCCGGAGTTGCCAGAAAAATTCCGCCGGAAGAAATAAATTTGCCGGAGGAATTTATTCTCTCCGGCAAATACGGCGCTTACGCTTTGGTCGCAATCAGGATTGCTGATGCTTTGATCAACGCAATAACGCGCGATCCTGTGGTGAGTTTCATTTCATCCTGGCTTTCATTGGTTACCACTGCCACAACTTCAAAACCCGCATCTGTTTTGATATGGACAGTGGCATTCACTGCGCCTTCGGTGATTTTCGAAACGCTGCCAGCAAACTGGTTGCGAGCGGAGAATTTCAGTCCACAGTCTTCCGTTGCCAGCGTTACCCACGGGGCTTTAATCAGGGCAATCGCTTCTTTCCCTTTTGCCAGCCCCAGGGCTTGCTGGCTGCTGTGTGTAACAATTGCCACCAGCTTTGCACCACCTGCCAGCGTCAGTTCTACTTCATCATTCACCGCGCCCATTGCGACTGCGCTAACCGTTCCGGTTAATTGATTTCTTGCTGAAACTGCCATACTGCCTCCTTTCATTGAATGTTGATCGAGTATAACCACATCTGTTAAACCAATGCCGCTTTATCTATCCCCAGCCGCTTCATCCGTGACAGCAGAGTGGTGCGTTTTAATCCCAGACGTTGTGCAGCGCCTTTTGGCCCGGCAACCACGCCATTAGTCTCTTTTAATACGCGGACAATCAGTTGATATTCATCTTCGCCTTCCTGGGCGACGACCGTCGCGGCCGGTGGTGTTTCAGGTTCTGACAGAGGGATATCGGGTAAAGAGAGTTGTAGAACGTTACCGCGAGTCAGCAACACCGCGCGCTCAATGACGTTTTCCAGTTCGCGCACGTTACCTGGCCATTCCATATTGCTCAATGCGCGCAGAGTCTCGGCAGGAATGCTGTCAATATTACGACCCAGGCGGCGGGCAATTTTAAATGTAAAGGCTTTAGCCAGCAGCGGAATATCTTCCGGGCGCTCGCGCAGCGGCGGCAGATGAATCGGGAAGACGTTCAGGCGGTAGTAGAGATCGCTACGGAACTCGCGGTCGGCGACCATTTTTTTCAGATCGCGGTTAGTCGCGGCGATTAAACGCACGTCCGTCTGAATGATTTTGTTGCTGCCGAGGCGTTCAAACTCCTGTTCCTGCAATACGCGCAGCAACTTCGGCTGTAACTCCAGCGGCATATCGCCCACTTCATCGAGGAACAGCGAGCTTTTATCCGCCAGTTCAAAACGACCAATGCGCTGAGCGCTGGCACCAGTAAAGGCACCACGCTCATGACCAAACAGGTCACTTTCCAGTAATCCGGCAGGCATGGCGGCGCAGTTCATCTTCACCATTCGCCGACCATTGCGGTTGCTAAGATTGTGGATCGCGCGGGCAATCAGTTCCTTACCCGTCCCCGTTTCACCGAGAATGAGTACGGTACTGTCGCTTTGCGCTACCATCTCAACCTGCTTGAGCACGCTATACATGGCTTCGCTGCGACCAATAATCTCGCCAAATTCGCTATCCACATTATTGAGCTGTTCAGTCAGAGCAAGGTTTTCATCAACCAGGCGCTCTTTCAGACGGTGGATTTCCTGATAGGCGAGGGCGTTATCCACGGCAATTGCCACACGTTCAGCAATCTGGCGCAGCAAACTCAGGTTAGTGGTGGTAAAGGTTTTCTCTTCGCACTGCGCCAGTTTCAGCACGCCCAGCATGGTGTTGCCAGACATCAACGGTAGCAGGCACAGCGTCTGGATCTGGTTGCCCCAGGTGTCGAACAACATGCGTTCGTAGGGGGCTAAATTGTCTCGCTCGTGGAGATTAAGCAGCAGCATCTCTTTGCTTTTAAATACGCGCTCGGTGAGGGTTCCGGCCTCATCAACTTCACTCTGTTCGTGAGTGGGATGCTGTTTATCGAGATAGTGAGTAGAGTAAACGTTGAGTTTGTTTTTGCGGTGGCTGCGTAAAACGATGCTGATATCGTCGATATCGAAGTAGTAGTGGATTTCTTTAGCCACTTCGCTGACCAGCTCGTCCATGTCCAGGCGAGAAAGTACCGCGTTGGTGATGGCAACCAGGATGCGGAAGTTATCCCGTTCCCGGCATAGCAGTTCGTAGTCGACATTGTTGATGACGCGGCTCTGAATTTGCTCGCTGACAACAGAAACAATCTGCGTAAATGTTTGCAGTCGATTGAACTCTTTTTCGCTCCACGGGCGATCGTCATAACGAATAAATTCACAACCGCCAAAAATATGTCCTTCCGCGGCCTGCGGCATCAGGCAATAGTGACCAAATTTGGGGTATAGCCCACTCGTAGCCAGTTGCGGCCAGGTGTCACAAAATTCTTCGTAGCTGCAGTGCAGTGTGTCAGGGCGCGATAAAATGCTGCGCACCGGACCATGTGCCAGAATGGTTTCGTCTTCGTATTTAATGGGATTGTCTTTGTCACGCGACGCGTAATAAGTCGCACGTTGAGTCTGCGCTTGCCACAACACAATAGCTGCGTTGTCGGCGAGCGCAGAACGCTTTACCAGTTGCGAAAGAGCCTCACACAGCGAGGCCAGATCGGGCTGCTGCAATAGTGTCCGAGTGATGTCGAACAACCCTTGTTGCCCGAGATCACTCATCGGTGTATACGACATGTTGTTCTTCCAGGAAAGCACCGCTAAGCGGTGCAAAAGGTAAATGACAAATTCCAGGGGCTAGATTTTTATTAGCATATACGAGGTAGCGGTTCGGCGTGTGGTAGATCGAGAGTTCGTTTCACGCCATAAAGCCCAGCGAGACGAACACCTTTACGCTCAACCACTTCGCCAATTAATGCCGCATCTTGTCCCAGTGGGTGGGAACGCAGCGCCGCCAGCACTTGCTCTGCCGCGTTACGCTCTACAGCAATCACCAGCTTACCTTCGTTGGCAAAGTTGAGGGCATCCAGGCCCAGCAATTCGCAAACGCCACGCACGGCAGGTTTAACCGGCAGCGCTGCTTCTGAAAGTTCAATACCGCAACCGCAGGCTGCTGCGAACTCATGAACTACCGCGTTCACTCCACCACGGGTAGCATCGCGCAGCGCTTTCACGCCGGGAATGTCGCGCAGCGTCTGAATCAGTGGCGTCAGTACCGCGCAGTCGCTAACCAGTTCGCCGTCCAGCCCCAGCTGCTCGCGCAGGTTAAGGATAGTTGCTCCGTGGTCGCCGAGCGTACCGCTAACCAGCAGAACATCGCCTGCGGTGAGAGTTTGTGCTCCCCAGTGAATATTCGCCGGGATCGCACCCATGCCTGCGGTGTTGATAAACAGTTTATCTGCCGCCCCACGCTGTACCACTTTAGTGTCGCCAGTGACGATGGCGATTCCTGCCGCGCGGGCGGTTTCTGCCATGCTGGTCACTACCGCTTTCAGCGTCTCCATCGGCAATCCTTCTTCGAGGATAAATCCACAGGAAAGATAACGTGGGATAGCGCCGCTGACCGCAACGTCATTGGCCGTGCCGCAAATCGCCAGCTTGCCGATATTACCGCCAGGGAAGAACAGCGGGTCGATGACGTAGCTATCAGTGGAGAAGGCCAGACGATCGCCTTCTGCCATTAATTGCGCCAGGTCAAGACGAGCCTGATCTTCCTGTTCTGCCAGCCACGGATTAGCAAACGCCTCCATAAACAGGCTGTTGATTAATTGCTGCATCGCCTGGCCGCCGCTGCCGTGGGCGAGTTGGATATTATTCACACTTCACTCTCCTGCTGACGATACTGATACCATGCGGCACATGCTCCTTCGGAGGAAACCATAAGTGCGCCGAACGCGGTTTGAGGATTACAGGTGTTACCAAACAGCGGGCATTGATGCGGCTTACATTTGCCGGTCAATACTTCACCACAACGTGCGCGCGGGTCATCGCAAACCTGCTGCGGTGCTGGGCGGAAATGTGCTTCGGCATCGAATCGTTGATAATCCGGCGTCAGGTGCACACCAGAAGATTCAATCACGCCTAAGCCGCGCCATTCGCTGTCGCCATTGACGCAGAAGACGTCAGCAATCGCCTGTTGTGCCAGCAAATTACCCGCATCTGGCACCACTCGCCGGTACTGATTCTCTACCTTGCTGTGGGCCGCTATTTTCTGCTCTACCAGCATCACCACGCCTTGCAGTAGATCAAGAGGTTCGAAACCAGCGACCACCAGAGGACGATGAAAATCGCTGGCGATAAAATTATAGGCGTCGGTGCCAATTACCATACTGACGTGGCCCGGCGCGAGGAACGCGTCGATGCCATTGTCCGGCTGTTCCAGCAAACTGCGCAGCGTGGGGATCAGCGTAATGTGCTGGCAGAAGAAGTAAAAATTCTGCACATTGCGGGCTTTTGCCTGTTGCAGCGTGATTGCGGTGGTCGGCATGGTGGTTTCAAACCCTAAGCCGAAAAACACCACTTTACGAGTTGGGTTCTCCTGCGCCAGTTTCAACGCATCCATTGGCGAGTAGACGATGCGCACATCAGCACCGCGTGCTTTTGCCTGCAACAACGACCCCTGTTTCCCCGGTACGCGCATGGCGTCGCCAAAGGTACAGAAGATGACTTCCGGATGGCTGGCAATCTCCACGCAGGTGTCGATTCTGCCCATCGGCAGAACGCACACCGGACAACCAGGTCCGTGGATAAACTCAACGTTTTCCGGCAGTAACTGGTCGAGGCCGAATTTAAAGATGGCGTGGGTATGACCGCCGCACACTTCCATAATCCGCAGAGGGCGTTCGGCGGTGTATGAAAGATGTGAAGCACGTTCGCGCAGATGCTCAATTAACTGCATCACCTGTTCCGGCGCGCGGTATTCATCAACAAAACGCATTATTTTTCCTCGCCATACAACAGCGCACCGACATCCGGCTCAACATCAAACATATTTTGTAAGGCGTCGAGGGTGTCGCGCGCTTCGGCTTCATTAATTACGCTCATGGCAAAGCCAACGTGAACCAGTACCCACTGGCCCACGCGTGGCTGACCGTTTTCATCGCAGCTGCCGACTAGCGTTAAATCGACATCGCGCTGAATGCCGCAGACGTCGACTTTCGCCAGGTTGCCGTCAATGGTGCGAATCTGGCCAGGAACGCCTATGCACATCGCTGTGCCTCCAGCCAGTTCAGCCACTGGTCCATCCCTTCGCCGCTGGTGGCGGAAATAAGGATGATTTCAATTTCTGGATTGACTTCGCGGGCGCAGGCGATGCACTTCTCAACGTCGAAATTGAGATACGGCAGCAAGTCAACTTTGTTGAGCAGCATCAGCGAGGCGGCGGCAAACATATGCGGATATTTCAGCGGTTTGTCTTCACCTTCGGTAACGGAAAGCACCGCCACTTTGTGTTTTTCACCGAGATCGAAGCTGGCCGGGCATACCAGGTTGCCAACGTTTTCGATAAACAGAATACCGTTATCGGCCAGTGGCAGGCGCGGTGAGGCATCAGCGATCATCTGGGCATCGAGATGGCAGCCTTTACCGGTATTCACCTGAATAGCTGGTGTGCCGGTAGCGCGAATGCGGGCGGCATCGTTCACGGTTTGCTGGTCGCCTTCAATCACCGCACACGGAACGCTATCTTTCAGGCGCATTAAAGTTTCCGTCAGCAGGGTGGTTTTACCGGAACCAGGGCTGGAAACCAGGTTGAGTACCAACTGATTGCGGGCAGCAAAGCGCGCGCGGTTGCGTTCAGCCAGACGGTTGTTTTTGTCCAGCACATCAATTTCGACTTCCAGCATTCGACGCTGGCTCATGCCCGGCGCATGAGTGCCAGCTTCGCCGTGACCATAATGCAGGTCGCCTTCTTCGGTCTGGCTCGGGATAAATTCAGGCGCTTTAATGCCGGTGATTTTCATCTTCGGCCGTGCCGCCGGGGCAAATGGCGCGCTACGAAACGCGGAATGAGGGTTATGTTCATCACCCTCGATATACAGGTTGCCTTCACCGCAACCGCATGTTGTACACATCGCTCACTCCTGGTCTATTTCTATCCGCCGAATCTGTAAACCGTCGTCTGCCACAATGCGCAGCATGTCGCCATGACACTGTGGACAGCGGCGGACGCGCTGGGTCAGTAGCGTTACATACTGCTGGCATGTTTCACACCAGCACTCGGCCTCTTGTTCTTCGAGGTGCAGTTTACAACCTTCTGCCACGCTGCCGCGGCAAACCAGATCAAAACAAAAGGCAAGAGAGCTGGTTTCGACACAAGAAAATGCGCCAATTTTGAGCCAGACCGCAGTTACGCGTTTTGCGCCGTGCTGTATGGCCTGCTGTTCGATCAATTCCAGTGCCCGCTGGCAGAGGGTTATTTCGTGCATATCGCCTCCCATTAACTGTTGCCCGTGATAAGCAATAATTATGCCAGTGTTGATTATCCCTGATGTGAACAATGTCGATGATGTCGAAATGACACGTCGTCATGGCGTCGAAAGTCGGCTGCCTTATTAAAAGTATATAAATAACAATGAGATAAAAATTGGCACAAAAAATGCTTAAGGCTGGCATCTCTGTTAAACGGGTAACCTGACAATGACTATTTGGGAAATAAGCGAGAAAGCCGATTACATCGCACAGCGGCATCGTCGCCTACAGGACCAGTGGCATATCTACTGCAATTCGCTGGTTCAGGGGATCACGTTATCAAAAGCGCGTCTGCACCACGCCATGAGTTGCGCGCCAGATAAAGAACTCTGTTTCGTACTTTTTGAACATTTTCGCATCTACGTCACCCTGGCGGATGGTTTTAACAGCCACACCATCGAGTACTACGTCGAAACGAAAGACGGCGAAGACAAGCAGCTGATTGCACAGGCTCAGTTAAGCATTGACGGCATGATTGATGGCAAGGTCAACATCCGCAATCGCGAACAGGTTCTGGAACACTATCTCGAAAAAATCGCTGGTGTTTACGACAACTTATACACCGCCATTGAGAACAACACGCCGGTGAATTTAAGCCAACTGGTAAAGGGACAAAGCTCAGCAGCATGAGCTGAGGCTTTGTCCGGTTTGCAGGCATCATGCCTGTTTGGGGATGGGCGTGTCGATGAGTGTCGAAAATGACATTTCATCGGCATGTTTTCGTCAAAAATGACAATCACCTGAGGAATGCCCGGTGAATCGTTTTGTAATTGCTGACTCCACGCTCTGTATCGGCTGCCACACCTGTGAGGCCGCCTGTTCAGAGACGCATCGCCAGCACGGCCTTCAGTCTATGCCGCGCCTGAGAGTGATGCTAAATGAAAAAGAATCTGCGCCGCAGCTCTGTCACCACTGTGAAGATGCGCCCTGTGCGGTGGTCTGCCCGGTTAATGCTATCACTCGTGTTGATGGGGCCGTGCAGCTGAATGAAAGCCTGTGCGTAAGCTGCAAACTGTGCGGCATCGCCTGTCCGTTCGGCGCAATCGAATTTTCCGGCAGCCGTCCGCTGGATATTCCTGCAAATGCCAATACCCCGAAAGCGCCACCGGCACCGCCTGCTCCGGCGCGTGTCAGCACATTGCTTGACTGGGTGCCGGGTATTCGCGCGATCGCCGTCAAATGTGACCTTTGCAGTTTTGATGAACAAGGTCCGGCCTGCGTGCGGATGTGCCCGACTAAAGCCCTGCATCTGGTGGATAACACCGATATCGCCCGCGTTAGCAAACGTAAGCGTGAGCTGACCTTTAACACGGACTTTGGCGATCTCACCTTGTTTCAGCAGGCTCAAAGTGGAGAGGCTAAATGAGCGCAATTTCCCTGATCAATAGCGGCGTGGCGTGGTTTGCCGCCGCCGCTGTTCTGGCATTTCTCTTTTCTTTTCATAAGGCACTAAGCGGCTGGATTGCCGGAATTGGTGGCGCAGTCGGTAGCCTGTACACGGCAGCAGCGGGCTTCACTGTGCTGACTGGCGCGGTCGGCGTGAGCGGTGCGCTGTCGCTGGTAAGCTACGATGTGCAAATCTCTCCGCTTAATGCGATTTGGCTGATTACGCTCGGCCTGTGCGGCCTGTTTGTCAGCCTCTACAACATTGACTGGCATCGCCACGCACAGGTGAAGTGCAACGGCTTGCAGATCAATATGTTGATGGCTGCCGCCGTCTGCGCCGTCATCGCCAGTAACATCGGCATGTTCGTGGTAATGGCCGAAATCATGGCCCTGTGCGCGGTGTTCCTCACCAGCAACAGCAAAGAGGGCAAACTGTGGTTTGCGCTGGGACGTCTTGGCACTCTGCTGCTGGCGATTGCTTGCTGGCTACTGTGGCAGCGTTACGGCACGCTGGATCTGCGCCTGCTGGATATGCGCGTGCAGCAACTGCCGCTCGGTTCCGATATCTGGCTGCTCGGCGTGATTGGCTTTGGCCTGCTGGCCGGGATTATCCCGCTGCACGGCTGGGTGCCACAGGCACATGCTAACGCCTCTGCGCCAGCTGCGGCGCTGTTTTCCACGGTCGTTATGAAAATTGGCCTGCTGGGCATTTTAACCCTGTCGCTGCTGGGTGGTAACGCGCCGCTGTGGTGGGGGATCGCGCTGCTGGTGCTCGGCATGATCACCGCGTTCGTCGGCGGTCTGTATGCGTTGATGGAACACAATATCCAACGTCTGCTGGCTTACCACACCCTGGAGAATATCGGCATTATCCTGCTGGGGCTGGGCGCTGGCGTAACGGGTATCGCGCTCGAACAACCGGCGCTGATTGCTCTTGGCCTGGTCGGTGGTCTGTATCATCTGCTTAACCATAGCCTGTTCAAAAGCGTACTGTTCCTCGGGGCGGGGAGCGTCTGGTTCCGTACCGGTCATCGCGATATCGAAAAACTCGGTGGTATTGGCAAGAAAATGCCGGTTATCTCCATCGCCATGTTAGTCGGGCTGATGGCAATGGCTGCGCTGCCGCCGCTGAACGGTTTTGCCGGGGAATGGGTTATCTATCAATCCTTCTTCAAATTGAGCAATAGTGGCGCGTTTGTTGCCCGTCTGCTGGGGCCGCTGCTCGCTGTGGGTCTGGCAATTACCGGTGCGCTGGCGGTGATGTGTATGGCGAAAGTTTATGGCGTTACTTTCCTCGGCGCGCCGCGTACCAAAGAGGCCGAAAACGCCACCTGTGCGCCGCTCCTGATGAGCGTAAGCGTAGTGGCACTGGCGATTTGCTGCGTAATTGGCGGTGTTGCTGCGCCGTGGCTGCTGCCGATGCTGTCTGCTGCTGTACCTCTGCCGCTGGAGCCTGCTAACACCACCGTTTCTCAACCAATGATCACGTTGCTGCTGATTGCCTGCCCGCTGCTGCCATTCATCATTATGGCGATTTGCAAAGGCGACCGTTTGCCGTCACGTTCCCGCGGTGCGGCCTGGGTGTGCGGCTACGACCACGAAAAATCAATGGTGATTACCGCTCACGGTTTTGCCATGCCGGTTAAACAGGCGTTTGCGCCAGTGCTGAAACTGCGCAAATGGCTGAATCCGGTGTCGCTGGTGCCGGGCTGGCAGTGCGAAGGCAGTGCGTTGCTGTTCCGCCGGATGGCGCTGGTTGAACTGGCGGTACTGGTGGTGATTATTGTTTCACGAGGAGCCTGAGAATGAGTGTTTTATATCCGTTAATTCAGGCGCTGGTGTTATTTGCCGTTGCGCCGCTGCTCTCCGGTATAACCCGCGTGGCGCGCGCCCGCTTACATAACCGTCGCGGGCCGGGCGTGTTGCAGGAGTATCGCGACATTATCAAACTGCTGGGGCGTCAGAGCGTTGGCCCGGATGCCTCCGGCTGGGTGTTCCGCCTGACGCCGTATGTGATGGTGGGCGTCATGCTGACTATCGCTACTGCGCTGCCGGTGGTGACCGTCGGTTCTCCGCTGCCGCAACTGGGCGATTTGATCACTTTACTGTATCTCTTTGCCATCGCGCGTTTCTTCTTTGCCATTTCCGGTCTGGATACCGGTAGCCCGTTTACCGCTATCGGCGCGAGTCGTGAAGCGATGCTTGGCGTGCTGGTCGAACCGATGCTGCTGCTTGGTCTGTGGGTTGCCGCACAGGTTGCCGGTTCCACCAACATCAGCAACATCACCGACACCGTTTATCACTGGCCGCTGAGCCAAAGCATTCCGCTGGTGCTGGCGCTTTGTGCCTGTGCGTTCGCCACTTTTATCGAAATGGGCAAACTGCCGTTCGACCTGGCGGAAGCCGAGCAGGAGTTGCAGGAAGGTCCGCTCTCTGAGTATAGCGGCAGCGGCTTTGGCGTCATGAAATGGGGTATCAGCCTGAAACAGCTGGTGGTGTTGCAGATGTTCGTCGGGGTGTTTATTCCGTGGGGACAAATGGAAACCTTTACCGTCGGTGGGCTGCTGCTGGCGCTGGTGATTGCCATCGTCAAACTGGTGGTCGGCGTCCTGGTTATCGCGCTGTTCGAAAACAGCATGGCCCGTCTGCGTCTTGATATTACTCCGCGCATTACCTGGGCTGGGTTTGGCTTTGCATTTTTAGCGTTCGTCTCCTTGCTGGCGGCGTGATTAAAGAGAGTTTGAGCATGTCTGAAGAAAAATTAGGTCAACATTATCTCGCCGCGCTGAATGAGGCATTTCCGGGCGTCGTGCTGGACCACGCCTGGCAGACCAAAGATCAGCTGACTGTCACCGTGAAGGTGAACTATCTGCCGGAAGTGGTGGAGTTCCTCTACTACAAACAGGGCGGCTGGCTGTCGGTGCTGTTTGGTAACGACGAACGCAAACTGAACGGTCATTACGCCGTTTACTACGTGCTGTCGATGGAGAAGGGGACTAAGTGCTGGATCACGGTTCGCGTCGAAGTTGACGCCAACAAACCGGAGTATCCGTCCGTGACGCCGCGCGTTCCGGCGGCGGTGTGGGGCGAGCGCGAAGTGCGCGATATGTACGGTTTGATTCCGGTTGGTTTACCGGATGAACGTCGTCTGGTGCTGCCAGATGACTGGCCGGATGAACTTTATCCGCTGCGTAAAGACAGCATGGATTATCGTCAGCGTCCGGCGCCGACCACCGATGCTGAAACCTACGAGTTCATCAACGAACTGGGCGACAAGAAAAACAACGTCGTGCCGATTGGTCCGCTGCACGTCACTTCTGACGAACCGGGCCACTTCCGTCTGTTCGTCGATGGCGAAAACATTATCGACGCCGACTACCGCCTGTTCTACGTCCATCGCGGCATGGAAAAACTGGCGGAAACCCGCATGGGTTACAACGAAGTGACGTTCCTCTCTGACCGTGTGTGCGGGATCTGCGGCTTTGCCCACAGCACCGCCTACACCACGTCGGTGGAAAACGCGATGGGTATTCAGGTGCCAGAACGCGCGCAGATGATCCGCGCCATTCTGCTGGAGGTGGAGCGCCTGCACTCGCATCTGCTCAACCTCGGCCTCGCCTGTCACTTTACCGGCTTCGACTCCGGCTTTATGCAGTTCTTCCGCGTGCGTGAAACCTCCATGAAAATGGCAGAGATCCTTACCGGTGCGCGTAAAACCTACGGCCTGAACCTGATCGGCGGGATTCGTCGCGATCTGCTGAAAGACGACATGATCCAGACCCGCCAGCTGGCGCAACAAATGCGTCGTGAAGTGCAGGAGCTGGTGGATGTGCTGCTGAGCACACCGAACATGGAACAACGCACCGTCGGCATTGGTCGTCTGGACCCGGAAATCGCTCGCGACTTCAGTAACGTTGGCCCGATGGTCCGTGCCAGCGGTCACGCCCGTGATACCCGTGCCGATCACCCGTTTGTTGGTTATGGCCTGCTGCCAATGGAAGTCCACAGCGAGCAGGGCTGCGACGTGATTTCCCGTCTGAAAGTGCGTATCAACGAAGTCTATACCGCGCTGAACATGATCGACTACGGTCTGGATAACCTGCCGGGCGGTCCGCTGATGGTGGAAGGCTTTACCTACATTCCGCACCGTTTCGCGCTGGGCTTTGCCGAAGCGCCGCGCGGCGACGATATCCACTGGAGCATGACCGGCGACAACCAGAAGCTGTACCGCTGGCGCTGCCGTGCCGCGACCTACGCGAACTGGCCGACCCTGCGTTACATGCTGCGCGGCAACACTGTTTCCGATGCGCCGCTGATTATCGGTAGCCTGGACCCTTGCTACTCCTGTACCGACCGCATGACCGTGGTCGATGTGCGTAAGAAGAAGAGCAAAGTGGTGCCGTACAAAGAACTCGAGCGCTACAGCATTGAGCGTAAAAACTCGCCGCTGAAATAAGGAATCGCCATGTTTACCTTTATCAAAAAAGTCATCAAAACCGGCACGGCGACCTCGTCTTATCCGCTGGAGCCGATTGCGGTTGATAAAAACTTCCGTGGTAAGCCAGAGCAGAACCCGCAGCAGTGCATCGGCTGCGCGGCCTGCGTCAATGCCTGCCCGTCAAACGCCTTAACGGTTGAAACTGACCTCGCCACCGGTGAGCTGGCCTGGGAGTTCAATCTTGGCCGCTGCATCTTCTGTGGACGCTGCGAAGAAGTCTGCCCGACGGCGGCGATCAAACTGTCGCAAGAGTACGAACTGGCGGTGTGGAAGAAAGAAGATTTCCTGCAACAGTCCCGCTTTGCGCTGTGCAACTGCCGCGTCTGCAATCGTCCTTTCGCTGTCCAGAATGAGATCGACTACGCCATTGCGCTGCTTAAGCACAACGGCGACAGCCGCGCGGAAAACCACCGCGAAAGCTTTGAGACTTGCCCGGAATGTAAGCGCCAGAAATGCCTGGTGCCGTCCGACCGTATTGAACTGACTCGCCATATGAAAGAGGCCATCTGATGAGCAATTTATTAGGCCCCCGTGACGCCAACGGCATTCCGGTCCCGATGACGGTGGATGAATCCATCGCCAGCATGAAGGCGTCGTTACTGAAAAAAATCAAACGTTCTGCCTATGTTTACCGCGTGGACTGCGGCGGCTGCAACGGCTGCGAAATCGAAATTTTCGCCACGCTTTCGCCGCTGTTTGATGCAGAACGCTTCGGCATTAAAGTCGTTCCTTCACCGCGTCATGCGGATATTTTACTGTTTACCGGCGCGGTCACCCGTGCAATGCGATCCCCTGCGCTGCGTGCGTGGCAGTCCGCGCCGGACCCGAAAATCTGTATCTCCTACGGTGCCTGCGGTAACAGCGGCGGGATCTTCCACGATCTCTACTGCGTGTGGGGCGGTACGGATAAAATCGTTCCGGTAGATGTCTACATCCCTGGCTGCCCGCCAACGCCAGCCGCCACGCTGTACGGCTTTGCAATGGCGCTCGGCCTGCTGGAGCAGAAAATTCACGCCCGTGGGCCGGGTGAGCAGGATGAACAACCGGCGGAGATCCTGCATGGCGATATGGTGCAGCCGCTGCGCGTGAAAGTGGATCGCGAAGCACGCCGCCTGGCGGGTTACCGCTACGGTCGTCAGATTGCCGATGATTTCCTGACACAGTTAGGGCAGGGTGAAGAGCAGGTTGCACGCTGGCTGGAAGCGGAAAACGATCCGCGTCTGAACGAGATTGTCAGCCATCTGAATCATGTTGTAGAAGAGGCGCGTATCCGATGAGTGAAAAGGTGGTGTTCAGTCAACTGAGCCGTAAATTTATTGATGAGAACGATGCCACGCCCGCCGAGGCGCAGCAGGTAGTCTATTACAGCCTGGCGATTGGTCACCACCTTGGGGTTATCGATTGCCTGGAAGCGGCGCTCACCTGCCCGTGGGATGAATATCTGGCATGGATTGCCACTCTGGAGGCGGGCAGCGAAGCCCGCCGCAAAATGGAGGGCGTGCCGAAGTACGGTGAGATCGTCATCGACATTAACCATGTGCCGATGCTGGCCAATGCATTCGATAAAGCCCGGGCAGCGCAAACTTCGCAGCAGCAGGAATGGAGTACAATGCTGTTAAGTATGCTGCATGATATTCATCAGGAAAACGCCATCTATTTGATGGTGAGGAGATTGCGTGACTGACGTTTTACTCTGTGTTGGCAATAGCATGATGGGCGATGATGGCGCAGGTCCGCTGCTGACGGAAAAGTGCGCCGCCGCGCCGAAAGGTAACTGGGTGGTGATTGACGGCGGTAGCGCACCGGAAAACGACATCGTCGCCATCCGTGAACTGCGCCCTACGCGGTTACTGATTGTCGACGCCACGGATATGGGGTTAAACCCCGGCGAGATCCGCATCATCGACCCGGATGATATCGCCGAGATGTTTATGATGACTACCCATAACATGCCTCTGAACTATCTTATCGACCAGTTGAAAGAAGACATTGGCGAAGTGATTTTCCTCGGCATCCAGCCGGATATCGTCGGCTTTTACTACCCGATGACCCAGCCGATTAAAGATGCGGTTGAAACCGTTTATCAACGTCTGGAAGGCTGGGAAGGGAACGGCGGTTTCGCGCAGTTAGCGGTGGAAGAAGAGTAGTTTTTCAGTAAGGAATCAGGACAGGGATGTTCTTGATGAGGGAATCAGAACTGATAGCAAACGCCAGATTGCCCGATGCGCTGCGCTTATCGGGCCTTCCTGGTTCGTGCGACACGTAAGCCGGATAAGGCGTTCACGCCGCATCCGGCACTGTTGCTTACTCTAAATCTTCACCGTTACTGGCAATCACTTTTTTATACCACCAGAACGATTTCTTACGCGTGCGCGTCAGCGTACCGTTTCCTGCGTCGTCACGGTCAACAAAGACAAAACCGTAGCGTTTGCTCATTTCACCCGTTGAGGCGGAAACCAAATCAATACAGCCCCAGGTGGTGTAGCCCATCAGAGGAATGCCGTCTGCAATCGCTTCGCCCATTGCGCGGATATGTTCGCGTAAATAGCTGATGCGATAGTCATCGTTAATCTCACCATTAGCAGCAAATTCATCTTTTGCGCCCAGGCCGTTTTCCACCAGAAACAGCGGCTTCTGATAACGGTCGTACATCATGTTCATGGTGATGCGCAGACCGAGCGGATCAATTCCCCAGCCCCAGTCGCTTACCTGTAGATACGGGTTACGCAGCGATTTCACCACGTTCGCCGCACTGCTGTTATTGGCGTTCATCTCCGCCGAGGCGCAGCGCGAGGCGTAATAGCTGAAAGAGACAAAATCGACGGTGTTTTTCAGGATTTCATCATCGCCCGGTGCTTTGTCGATGGTTACCCCTTTTTCGCGGAATACGCGGGCAGAGTAAGCCGGATACGCGCCCCGCGCCTGCACATCGATAAAAAACAGGTTTTCCCGATCTTTCTCCAGCGCCGCCCAGACATCTTCCGGCTTGCAACTGTAAGGGTAGAAGTTACCGCCCGCCAGCATACAGCCCACCTGATTTTGCGGGTTAACCTCATGGGCGATTTTGGTGGCTAGCGCACTGGCAACCAGCTGGTGATGCGCAGCCTGATATTTCACCTGATCCTGATTTTCCCCTTCTTCAAACACCAGACCCGCGCCGGAGAACGGGCTATGCAACATAATGTTGATTTCATTGAAGGTAAGCCAGTATTTCACCAGACCATCAAATGCTTCAAAGCAGGTTCTGGCGTAGCGGCTGAAAAACTCCACCAGCTTGCGGTTACGCCAGGAGCCATATTCGGTGACCAGATGCATCGGCACATCGAAGTGGCACAACGTGACCAGCGGTTCGATGCCGTACTTTTTACACTCTTCAAAGACCGAACGATAAAAAGCAATGCCCTGCTGGTTGGGCGTCAGTTCATCGCCCTGCGGAAAGAGGCGGCTCCAGGCAATCGAAGTACGGAAAACCTTGAATCCCATCTCTGCCATCAGAGCGATATCTTCTTTATAACGATGATAAAAATCCGTCGCCTCATGGCTGGGATAAAACTCGTCATCGCGCAACTGAAAACGTTTTTCCAGCCCCAGTTTCACCGCCATTCGATGCTCGCCATGTGGGATCATATCGACCGTGGTCAGCCCTTTGCCACCTTCACGGTACGCACCTTCAGACTGGTTGGCGGCAAGCGCGCCGCCCCATAAAAAACCTTCTGGAAATACTGACATTTTCATCCTCAATTAAGACTTACTTCTTTGGCGACGGTCGTTTGTGCGCTCTGATGCTTTCGCGCCTCGGCAGCCGCTTCCTCAACAGGAATATCCTCAAAGCCGAGCAACAGTGTGAGGATAAACGACAGCACGACCGCCAGCGCCATGACGGCGAACACCCAGACGATGCTCATTGGATTCGCCGGATCGAAGAACTGCACGCTGGTAAATAACCCCGGCGCTGCCATTGAGTGGCTGGCAAGCCCCGCCATACCGGCAACCGCGCCGCAAATAAAACCGCTGATAAGACTGGCGATAAGCGGACGTTTCAGGCGAAGAGCCACGCCGTATAACGCCGGTTCGGAAATCCCCGCCATAATGGCTGATGCCGCCGCAGCCAGAGCCGTCTGGCGCAGTTCCGGGTTTTTCGTTTTCCACGCCACCGCCAGTGATGAACCGCCCAGCGACAGGTTAGCGCCGATCTCTGACGGCATGACCATCCCTTCTTTGCCGGTTTCGGCAATGGTCTGAATGATGGTTGGCGTAAAGACGCGGTGCATCCCGGTCATTACCAGCAGAGGCCACAGCGCGCCCATAATGGCGACTGAAAGCCAGCCCAGATAACCATGAATGGTGTAAACCAGCGCCGAAATGGCGCTACCGATCCAGATACCAATCGGGCCAATCAGCAGGATTGCCAGCGGTGCGGCAATCAACACAATCAGCATTGGCTTGAGGAAGTTTTTGGTCACCGCCGGTGTAATGCGATCCACCCAGCGTTCGATATATGACAGGCACCAGGTCATCACCAGCGCCGGGATCACCGTGTAGCTGTATTTCACCGCGGTGACCGGGATCAGGGCAAATTCGACATGTTCCCCTTGGGCCGCTTTCGCCATCAGTTCAATAAAACTCGGATGTACCAGCACACCCGCGATGGCAATCGCCAGCGACATATTGGTTTTAAATTTGATGGCGGCAGATGCCGCGACCATTAGCGGCAGGAAGAAGAAAGCACCGTCACCAATCACATTCAGAATGGTTAAGGTCGGCGATCCTTTTGTCAGCACGCCGCTCATCTCGAGGATCATCGCCAGCAGTTTGACCATCGATCCGCCGATAATCGCCGGGATCAGCGGTGACATGGTGCCGATCAGCGCATCGAGGATCCCCGCACCAATGCGACGCAGCGTGAGTTTGGGTTTACCCACGGGCAGGGCGGGCTGCATATCTCCCGGCAGCAGGCTGACGACTTCCTGAAAGGCTTGTGAAACGGTATTGCCGATAATCACCTGACACTGGTTGTCACTACGTACCACGCCGAGCACGCCGGGGATGGTTTTTAACGTCGGGCTGTCGATAAGCTGGTCATCTTTGATAACAAAGCGCAAACGCGTCATACAGTGCGTGACCGCCGAGATGTTATCAACGCCGCCCAGTGCCGCTATCACCGAGCGTGCCAGCGCCGCATAATTTTTGGCCATCGGATTTTATCCTGTTATCAGTAGGGTAGATGTAGTTGTTATCAGTCGACGTGACGGAAAAATGCCGATGCTGAAACGGAATTAAGAAACCGGTTTCACAAAATCATGAATAGTTGTCAAAAAATAAGCAAGAGAGTGAATTGTTCATTTTTTATATTTGTGAAACCGGTCACCTGAATATTTTTCCCGCCGATTGCGCAAGGACAATCGGCAAACGGTGCAGTACACTGCGTTGATTGCGTGTAAAGGGATGAAAATGATGACGACGATGCTGGAAGTGGCGAAGCGCGCCGGGGTTTCAAAAGCGACCGTTTCCCGCGTGCTTTCTGGTAATGGCTACGTCAGCCAGGAAACTAAAGATCGCGTGTTTCAGGCGGTAGAAGAGAGCGGTTACCGTCCAAACTTGCTGGCGCGCAATCTGTCGGCGAAGAGTACTCAGACGCTGGGGCTGGTAGTGACCAACACGCTTTACCATGGCATTTATTTTAGTGAATTACTGTTTCATGCCGCGCGAATGGCGGAAGAGAAAGGGCGACAGTTGCTATTGGCAGATGGCAAACATAGCGCCGAAGAAGAGCGCCAGGCGATTCAGTATCTGCTGGATTTGCGCTGCGACGCCATCATGATTTACCCGCGTTTTTTAAGCGTGGATGAGATCGATGACATCATTGACGCACACAGTCAGCCGATAATGGTGCTCAATCGACGCCTGCGCAAAAACAGTAGCCATAGCGTCTGGTGCGATCATAAACAGACCAGCTTTAACGCCGTGGCAGAGTTGATAAACGCCGGACATCAGGAGATTGCTTTCCTTACCGGCTCGATGGATTCCCCCACCAGCATTGAGCGTCTTGCCGGGTATAAAGACGCGCTAGCGCAGCATGGTATTGCGCTCAATGAAAAACTTATCGCTAACGGTAAATGGACGCCCGCCAGCGGGGCCGAAGGGGTAGAAACGTTGCTCGAACGTGGGGCTAAATTTAGCGCGTTAGTTGCCAGTAACGACGATATGGCGATAGGTGCGATGAAAGCGTTACACGAGCGCGGCGTAGCGGTGCCAGAGCAGGTGTCAGTTATCGGATTCGATGATATCGCCATTGCCCCCTACACCGTTCCGGCGCTCTCCAGCGTAAAAATTCCGGTAACTGAGATGATTCAGGAAATTATTGGACGGCTGATTTTTATGCTCGATGGCGGGGATTTCTCACCGCCGAAAACCTTCAGCGGAAATCTGATCCGCCGCGACTCACTCATTGCTCTTTCGCGATAAACATTGTCATCACATGTCATCGTCACTAGTGTCGATGACATCGTTTTTCCTGCATCACAGAATTTAATTTCCTTAAATAACAGTAAATTAAAAACTGGCATGATTTGTGAATGTATCGGCGCATTAACTGTCATTGCTGGAGAATTTGATGAACCGTTTCATCATTGCTGACGCGAGTAAATGTATTGGTTGCCGTACCTGTGAAGTGGCGTGCGTGGTTTCTCATCAGGAAAATCAGGACTGTGCATCGCTGACCCCGGAAACATTTTTACCGCGTATCCATGTCATTAAAGGTGTGAACATTTCCACGGCGACAGTTTGCCGTCAGTGTGAAGATGCACCGTGCGCTAACGTCTGCCCGAATGGTGCTATCAGCCGTGATAAAGGGTTTGTTCATGTGATGCAGGAACGTTGCATTGGTTGCAAAACCTGCGTTGTGGCTTGCCCGTATGGCGCGATGGAAGTGGTGGTGCGTCCGGTGATTCGCAACAGCGGCGCGGGGCTGAATGTACGGGCTGACAAAGCTGAAGCCAATAAATGCGACCTCTGTAACCATCGTGAAGACGGCCCGGCGTGTATGGCGGCTTGCCCGACCCATGCGCTGATTTGTGTCGATCGTAATAAACTTGAACAACTGAGCGCAGAAAAACGCCGCCGCACGGCGCTGATGTTCTAAAAATCTTACAGAACTGTTCTGGCATCAAAGGAATTCCCGGAAATATTCGTAGAATACGGTGCGGGCGGTATCGCCGACCTGTGACTGCCGGATGCGACGCTGTCGTGTCCGGCTGGGCGGGTTACGCAATTCATGATGGCGGGAATAACTCAATGGCAAAAAACACATCTTGCGGTGTCCAACTGCGTATTCGTGGCAAAGTGCAGGGCGTCGGTTTTCGTCCATTTGTCTGGCAGCTGGCACAGCAATTAAATCTTCACGGCGATGTCTGTAATGACGGCGATGGCGTGGAAGTCCGGCTGCTGGAAGACCCGGAAATGTTTCTTGTTCAATTGCATCAGCACTGCCCGCCGCTGGCGCGTATTGATAGCGTCGAGCGTGAGCCGTTTATCTGGTCACAACTGCCCACTGAGTTCACCATCCGCCAGAGCGCAGGCGGCGCCATGAATACGCAAATTGTTCCCGATGCCGCCACTTGCCCTGCTTGCCTTGTCGAAATGAATACCCCAGGCGAACGGCGTTATCGTTATCCGTTTATCAACTGTACTCACTGTGGCCCGCGTTTCACCATTATTCGCGCGATGCCTTACGACCGCCCGTTTACCGTGATGGCGGCGTTTCCGCTATGTCCGGCCTGTGATAAAGAGTACCGCGACCCGCTCGATCGTCGCTTCCACGCCCAGCCGGTGGCCTGCCCGGAGTGTGGCCCGCATCTTGAATGGGTAAGTCATGGTGAACATGCAGAACAAGAGGCGGCATTACAGGCGGCTATCGCACAGTTAAAAATGGGCAACATTGTCGCCACCAAAGGGATTGGCGGATTTCATCTTGCCTGCGATGCACGTAACAGTAACGCGGTGGCGACACTTCGGGCGCGCAAACATCGCCCGGCGAAACCGCTGGCGGTCATGTTGCCAGTGGCTGACGGTTTACCAGACGCTGCGCGCCAGTTGCTTACCACGCCCGCCGCGCCGATTGTGCTGGTGGATAAAAAATACGTTCCTGAGCTTTGTGATGATATCGCCCCTGACCTTAACGAAGTCGGGGTAATGTTGCCCGCGAACCCGCTCCAGCATTTGCTGTTACAGGAACTGCAATGTCCGCTGGTGATGACCTCCGGCAACCTGAGCGGTAAACCACCGGCTATCAGCAACGAACAGGCGCTGGCGGATTTGCAGGGCATTGCCGACGGATTCTTGCTACATAACCGCGACATCGTGCAGCGGATGGATGATTCAGTGGTGCGCGAAAGCGGCGAAATGCTGCGCCGTTCGCGGGGGTATGTGCCGGATGCGCTGGCTTTGCCTCCGGGCTTTAAAAATGTTCCGCCTGTGCTGTGTCTCGGCGCGGATCTGAAAAATACCTTCTGCCTGGTGCGCGGTGAACAAGCGGTGTTGAGTCAGCATCTGGGCGATTTAAGTGACGATGGCATCCAGATGCAGTGGCGCGAAGCGTTACGCCTGATGCAAAACATCTACGATTTTACCCCGCAATACGTTGTGCATGACGCGCATCCGGGCTATGTCTCCAGCCAGTGGGCGCGCGAAATGAATCTGCCGACGCAAACGGTGCTGCATCATCATGCCCACGCAGCGGCGTGTCTGGCAGAACATCACTGGCCGCTGGAGGGCGGTGATGTCATTGCGTTGACGCTCGACGGTATCGGTATGGGGGAGAACGGTGCTTTGTGGGGCGGCGAGTGTTTGCGGGTGAATTATCGCGAATGCCAGCACCTGGGCGGCTTGCCTGCAGTGGCGCTTCCGGGGGGCGATTTGGCGGCGAAGCAGCCGTGGCGAAACCTGCTGGCGCAGTGCCTGCGCTTTGTGCCGGAGTGGCAGAATTACCCTGAAACGGCAAGTGTGCAACAGCAAAACTGGAGCGTGCTGGCGCGGGCCATTGAGCGTGGAATTAACGCGCCGCAGGCATCATCGTGTGGACGTTTGTTCGATGCCGTAGCGGCGGCGCTGGGCTGTGCGCCAGCCACGTTAAGTTATGAAGGTGAAGCGGCTTGTGCTCTGGAGGCACTCGCAGCTTCGTGCCACAGAGTGACGCATCCGGTGACGATGCCGCTGGTGGACAATCAACTGGATCTCGCCACCTTCTGGCAGCAGTGGCTGAACTGGCAGGCTCCGGTTAATCAACGTGCGTGGGCGTTTCATGATGCGCTGGCGCAGGGTTTTGCCGCGTTGATGCGTGAGCAGGCCACGATGCGTGGTATCACTACGCTGGTATTTAGCGGCGGAGTTATTCATAACCGTTTGTTGCGTGCACGTCTGGCGCATTATCTCGCTGATTTCACATTGCTCTTTCCGCAGAGTTTACCGGCGGGTGATGGCGGCTTGTCTCTGGGGCAGGGGGTTATTGCTGCGGCGCGTTGGTTAGCGGGTGAAGTCCAGAACGGATAAAGCGTGTTGCATTTGGACACCATTGCCGGATGCGCTCCCCGTAGGTCGGATAAGACGCGCGAGTGTCGCATCCGACATTTTGGGTACAGTAGCTGGATGCGACATGAACGCATTATGTGACCAACACATGCGCTCCCCGTAGGTCGGATAAGATGCGCCAGCATCGCATCCGACATTTTGGGCACAGTAGCTGGATGCGATATGAACGCATTATGTGACCAACACATGCGTCCCCGTAGCGTCCCCGTAGGTCGGATAAGACGCGCCAGCGTCGCATCCGACATTTTGGGTACATTAGCTGGATGCGACATGAACGCATTATGTGGCCTACACGTGCGCTCCCCGTAGGTCGGATAAGACGCGCCAGCATCGCATCCGACATTTTAGGCACAGTAGCCCGCCTACACCGGCAACGTTTTCAACAATCCAAATGCCTCTTTCATCCGATCCTCACTGACCACAAAGGCGCGAAGCTGGTCAGCATCGTCAACACCGCGCGCCACCATTCCCTGGCGTTCGGTATTAATTTGCCAGCGTAAATCCTGACGCTGGGTTTCGCCTGCCAGATGCAGCGGTAATTCCGGCGTTTTGATTTTCACCAGCATCGCCGGTAGTTTCAGCGGCGTGTTATTGCCGAGAAGATTTTTTGCCAGCACCATCGCGCTAAGTTGAATCGGCTGGAGGAACGGCAATACCTGACCGTTAATTTCCGCGCAATCGCCCAGCGCGTAAATATCGGCATTACGGGTTTGCAGATAACTATCGACGCAAACGCCGCGATTAATCGTCAGCCCGGCGCGTCGTGCCAGGGCTGTTTCCGGGCGCAGTCCGGTGGCGGCAATTACCGCATCCACTTCGATGCTACGCTGGCGGTCCAGCGTTGCCAGAATGCCAGAATCCGTTTTTTCCAGCCCCTGCAACTGAGATTTCAACAGCAGATGAACGCCCATCTCCGTCAACCGATGCTGCAAGCGGCTGCTTACTTCCGGTGGCATTAACGACGCCAGAATACTGGCAGCGTTGTCGATTAGCGTGACCGCTTTGCCTGCCCGACAAAAATCCATCGCCAGTTCGCTACCAATCAAACCACCGCCGACAATCAACACGCGTCGGGCATCCCGCAGTTGCGTTTCACAGGCGCGATACTCTTGCTGACTATTTAACGTCAGCATTAACTCACGCCCAGGCACAGGCGGGACAAAGGCATTGGCACCGGTTGCCAGCACTAGCTTGTCGTATCGCCACTGATTATTCTGGCTTTTCACCACATGGGCTTCGGCATCGATATCCGTCACCCAGGTGTGCGGAAACAGGCGCAGATTAAACTGCTCGGCAAATTCACCCGCCGTCTGGCGGGTAAGGTCGTCGGCACATTGCCCCTGGCTGATAACATGGCTGAGGTCAGGTTTGTTGTACTCATCCATGCTGTCGGCGGCAATCAGGGTTAATGGAATAGTGGCGTCCTGTTTGCGAATATTTTTCACCAGTTGGCGGGCGGCGAAGCCCGAACCAATGATCACAATGCCGTTGCTCATTTTGCCTCCGATGCCAGTTCGTCAAAGACGTCTTTGCCGAGGGAGCATTCCGGGCAGAGGAAGTTATCCGGAACTTCACTCCACGGCGTTCCCGGTGCAACGTCCTGCATTGGCTCGCCTTTTGCCGGATCGTAAATCCACTGACAGACGCTGCACTGCATCCGTGGGCCGAGGTCAGCCGTCGTGGTGGCAGAGGTTTCTTCTTTAACCACCGTATTCACCGTGCTCTGCGGCAGCGGCGCGAGCGCCCACTGACGGGCGATTTCGCGACCGTGTTCACGGCATAACTCCAGAGCGTCCTGGTCCGGTCGCCATTTGGCTTTCAGGCTAAGCGACATTTCGAAACCCGCATCCTGCAGGCGCGTGGAAAGACGATCCACCGCACCGCCGCTCCAGCCGTGAGAGCCGAAAGCACTGGCGCGTTTGTTACGGAAGCGTAATCCGGTCATCTCCTCCACCAGCCCGGCGATTTTCGGCATCATCACGTTATTCATCGTCGAAGTGCCGACCAGCACGCCTTTTGAGCGGAAGACATTGGTCAGGATTTCGTTTTTATCGCTTCGGGCGACGTTGAAAATTTTCACCGCCACGCGTGGGTCGGTTTCCGCAATCCCCTGGGCGATAGCGTCAGCCATCATGCGGGTGTTATTTGACATGGTGTCGTAGAAAATGGTGATTCTGTCTTCCTGATAATCCGCCGCCCATTTCAGGTACAGCTCGACAATTTGCGTCGGGTTATCGCGCCATACCACGCCGTGAGAGGTCGCTATCATATCGACTGGTAAGTTAAAGCCCAGGATCTCGGTAATTTTCGGCGTTACCAGGCGGCTGAACGGCGTCAGGATATTGGCGTAGTAACGCTGGCACTGTTCGAAAAGCTCCGTCTGATCCACTTCATCGTTGAACAGATGCTCGTCGCAGTAGTGCTGACCGAAAGCATCGTTACTGAACAGCACCGCGTCGCCTGTCAGGTAAGTCATCATGCTGTCCGGCCAGTGCAGCATTGGTGTTTCGACAAAAATGAGCTGTTTGCCGTTGCCGATATCCAGCGTGTCGCCAGTTTTCACCACATTAAAATTCCACTCCGGATGATGGTGATGACCATTTATCGAGTCGATAGCGTTGGCTGTACAGTAGATCGGCGTATCGGGAATTTGCGCCATCAGTTCGGTCAGCGCCCCGGCGTGGTCCTCTTCAGCATGGTTAATCACGATGTAATCGATATCCGCCAGATCGATTTCATTACGCAGGTTCTGCACAAATTCGCGGCTGAATTTATGGTCGACGGTGTCGATCAGCACGTTTTTTTCTTCGCGGATGAGGTAGCTGTTGTAGCTGCTGCCGCGCAGCGTTTTATATTCCGTGCCGTGAAAATCTCGTACTTCCCAGTCACGTTGACCAACCCAATGAATGTTATTTTTCACCACAATAGACATAGCAACCTCAATTTATTCAGCGTGTTCTAAAAAGATGTCTTGCTAATTGCAGATTGCGTGCCAGTTTTTTATCTAATTGTTTTTACTATATAAATAAAATCATGCTCATTAATGAGTAGTCAAAATGACTATTAATAAAATGGTCGATATGACAATATCTATAGTCAAATTGACAGTGAGGCAAAGATGAGTTTTTCCGTTGATGTGCTGGCGAATATCGCCATCGAATTGCAGCGTGGGATTGGTCATCAGGATCGTTTTCAGCGCCTGATCACCACGCTGCGTCAGGTGCTGGAGTGCGATGCGTCTGCGTTGCTACGTTACGACTCGCGGCAGTTTATTCCGCTTGCCATCGACGGGCTGGCTAAGGATGTACTCGGTAGACGCTTTGCGCTGGAAGGTCATCCACGGCTGGAAGCGATTGCCCGCGCGGGTGATGTGGTGCGTTTTCCCGCAGACAGCGAATTGCCCGATCCCTATGACGGTTTGATTCCTGGGCAGGAGAGTCTGAAGGTTCACGCCTGCGTTGGTCTGCCATTGTTTGCCGGGCAAAACCTGATCGGCGCACTGACGCTCGACGGGATGCAGCCCGATCAGTTCGATGTTTTCAGCGATGAAGAGTTACGCCTGATTGCTGCGCTGGCGGCGGGAGCGTTAAGCAATGCGTTGCTGATTGAACAACTGGAAAGCCAGAATATGCTGCCAGGCGATGCCGCGCCGTTTGAAACGGTGAAACAGACGCAGATGATCGGTCTGTCGCCAGGTATGACGCAATTGAAAAAAGAGATTGAGATTGTGGCGGCGTCCGATCTCAACGTCCTGATCAGCGGTGAGACGGGAACCGGTAAGGAGCTGGTGGCGAAAGCGATTCATGAAGCCTCGCCACGGGCGGTGAATCCGCTGGTCTATCTCAACTGTGCCGCACTGCCGGAAAGTGTGGCGGAAAGTGAGTTGTTCGGGCATGTGAAAGGAGCGTTTACTGGCGCTATCAGTAACCGCAGCGGGAAGTTTGAAATGGCGGATAACGGCACGCTGTTTCTGGATGAGATCGGCGAGTTGTCGTTGGCATTGCAGGCCAAGCTGCTGAGGGTGTTGCAGTATGGCGATATTCAGCGCGTTGGCGATGACCGCAGTTTGCGGGTCGATGTGCGCGTGCTGGCGGCGACTAACCGCGATTTGCGCGAAGAGGTGCTGGCAGGGCGATTCCGCGCCGATTTGTTCCATCGCCTGAGCGTGTTTCCGCTTTCGGTGCCGCCGCTGCGTGAGCGGGGCGATGATGTCATTCTGCTGGCGGGGTATTTCTGCGAGCAGTGTCGTTTGCGGCTGGGGCTCTCCCGCGTGGTATTAAGTGCCGGGGCGCGAAAATTACTTCAACACTACAGTTTTCCGGGGAACGTGCGCGAACTGGAACATGCTATTCATCGGGCGGTAGTGCTGGCGAGAGCCACTCGCAGCGGCGATGAAGTGACTCTTGAGGCGCAACATTTTGCTTTTCCTGAGGAGGCATTGCCGCCGCCAGAAGTGATGACAACGCCCGTCGTTAAGCAAAATCTGCGTGAAGCGACAGAAGCGTTCCAGCGTGAAACCATTCGCCAGGCACTGGCACAAAATCATCACAACTGGGCTGCCTGCGCGCGAATGCTGGAAACTGACGTTGCCAACCTGCATCGGTTGGCGAAACGTCTGGGATTGAAGGATTAAATAATCCCGGCCTGATAGAAATCCTGCAGGTTAATTGCGCCGGTGAGTTTGCCGTTTTCATCTATCACCGGTGCGGCAGTGATTTTGCGCTTCATCAGAACTTCTTTGGCGTCGATGGCGCGACTTTGTGCCTGTAATGTGGTGCCGCCTGTCGTCATCGCTTCATTAACTGGCGTGGTGAGTGCTCCGCCGCCTACCAGCCAGCGACGTAAATCGCCGTCGGTAAAGACGCCTTGTACCTGTTGTTGAGCGTCACATACCGCCACCAGCCCCAGACCGGTGCGGCTGAGTTCCAGCATCGCATCCATCACGCTGGCGGTTAACGCCACTTGCGGGATGGCGTCATCACGGCGCATCAAATGATGCACTTTATTCAGCAAGCGAGCGCCCAGTGCTCCAGCAGGGTGGGAGCGGGCAAAATCTTCTTCATTAAATCCGCGCGCTTGCATGACCGCCATCGCCAGCGCGTCGCCCATCATCAGGGTATTCACAGTGCTGGAAGTCGGCGCAAGGTGCATCGGGCAGGCTTCGCGTTCTACGGAGATATCCAGCACCGCTTTCGCCGCCAGGCCCAGCGGTGACGTCGGTTTGCCGGTCATCGCCAGCAGCGCGATAGATTTGTCTTCCAGACGCGGAATAATCAGATCCAGTTCCTTCGCGCCACCGGAGTAGGAGATAAACAGCATCACATCGCGGCTTTCAATCATCCCCAGATCGCCGTGCAGTGCTTCTGCCGGATGGACAAAAAAAGCCGGTGTGCCGGTACTGGCGAGTGTTGCGGCGATTTTCTTACCAATGTGGCCCGATTTGCCAATTCCGGAAACCACCACTTTGCCTTCGCAGTGCAGGATGATATTGGCGGCGCGAACAAAATCATCGCCCAGACGTTCCGGTAAACGGCTTGCTTCCTGCAACTCCAGTATTAACGTCTGACGTCCCGCGTTCAGTAGTGCTTCACTCATTGCTCTCTCCGGTTAAGGTCCATTTATTTATTCCAGCCAGGGATTGATGGCCGGAATGAGCGCTCATTATCCAGCGCTATGGGAAGGGAAACAATATATGCGAGATTTAGTTACAACATACTTTAAGAAAAAATATGAACTGAAAGAAGAGACTAAAGAGAAATTGAGTGCCGAAAACAGACTACCGCTTCCTTGTGCTGGGCGGGATGTTTTACCATACTTGCCCCTGGTTGAATTTGTTAAATGGACCCCTCATGTTCAAGCATCGTTATGTAACATTGCTTCCCCTTTTTGTGTTACTTGCCGCCTGTAGCAGCAAGCCAAAACCGACTGAGACAACCACCGGAACGCCGTCCGGCGGCTTCCTGCTTGAGCCGCAGCACAATGTGATGCAGATGGGCGGAGATTTCGCCAATAACCCCAATGCGCAGCAGTTCATCGACAAAATGGTGAACAAACACGGTTTCGATCGTCAGCAATTGCAGGAAATTCTCTCTCAGGCGAAACGTCTGGATTCGGTACTGCGGCTGATGGATAACCAGGCACCAACCACATCGGTGAAACCGCCATCCGGTCCTAACGGCGCATGGCTGCGTTATCGCAAAAAATTTATTACGCCGGATAACGTGCAGAACGGCGTGGTTTTCTGGAATCAGTATGAAGATGCGCTGAATCGCGCGTGGCAGGTGTATGGCGTACCGCCGGAAATTATCGTCGGGATTATCGGCGTCGAAACCCGCTGGGGGCGCGTGATGGGGAAAACCCGCATCCTCGATGCGCTGGCAACGCTGTCATTTAACTACCCACGCCGCGCGGAGTATTTCTCTGGCGAGCTGGAAACCTTCCTGCTGATGGCGCGCGATGAGCAGGACGATCCGCTCAATCTGAAAGGTTCCTTTGCCGGGGCGATGGGCTACGGACAGTTTATGCCGTCGTCTTACAAACAATATGCGGTAGATTTCAGCGGTGACGGGCATATCAACCTGTGGGATCCGGTTGATGCGATCGGTAGTGTGGCGAACTATTTCAAAGCGCACGGCTGGGTGAAAGGTGATCAGGTCGCGGTAATGGCAAACGGCCAGGCTCCAGGCTTGCCAAATGGCTTCAAAACCAAGTACAGCATTTCGCAGCTTGCCGCGGCAGGTTTAACGCCACAGCAGTCGCTGGGCAACCATCAACAGGCCAGCCTGCTGCGTTTGGATGTTGGAACAGGTTATCAGTACTGGTACGGTCTGCCGAACTTCTACACCATTACCCGTTATAACCACAGCACCCATTACGCAATGGCGGTCTGGCAGTTAGGACAAGCCGTGGCGCTGGCGCGCGTACAGTAACTATCTGCAAGAGGGAGGTTAAACTTCCCTCTGCTTTCTTACTGTTTATTCGAATGATGTAATTGCCTGATTTTTTTTGACAGCGATATCGCATATCCCAGACAGACAACGCCTAACGCAGCCTGACCGAAGTCGAAAGGTTCAAGATAGCCAGAAGATAAAATCTTACATATCACTGAAACCAGTGCGCTGATGCCACCAATGATGACCCACATACGCATTTGCGTGGTCTGTTTAAGCACGTTTGGGGGGGGGGGTTATCCGTTTTCTTTGTTGTCATTATTTTTCTCTCCCTGTGAATACCTGGCAATATGAACGCTGCATGGTAGCGTTTTTCTTTACCGGTTGGCCGCAACAGTCTTATTTCGGAATGCGACTCGTAAAATGAATCGCTGGTCCCCATCTTCTGCGGGAAAGTGCTATCTTGTCCGGCATAAATTTTTGACTGACAGAGGTTGTGATGACTGACAGTGAACTGATGCAGTTAAGCGAGCAGGTAGGGCTGGCGCTGAAATCCCGTGGTGCAACCGTAACAACAGCCGAGTCTTGTACTGGCGGTTGGGTAGCGAAAGTGATTACCGATATTGCTGGCAGTTCCGCCTGGTTTGAACGCGGATTTGTCACCTACAGTAACGAAGCCAAAGCGCAGATGATCGGCGTACGCGAAGAGACGCTGGCGCAGCATGGCGCAGTGAGTGAACCTGTCGTGGTGGAAATGGCGATTGGCGCCCTGAAAGAGGCTCGTGCTGATTATGCGGTTGCTATCAGTGGCATCGCCGGACCGGATGGCGGCAGCGAAGAGAAGCCTGTCGGCACCGTCTGGTTTGCTTTTGCCACAGCCCGCGGCGAAGGCATTACCCGCCGGGAATGCTTTAGCGGCGACCGCGATGCCGTGCGTCGTAAGGCGACGGCTTATGCCTTAAATACGCTGCGGCAACAATTTCTACAAAACACTTGATACTGTATGACTATACAGTATAATTGCTTCAACAGAACATATTGACTATCCGGTATTACCCGGCATGACAGGAGTAAAAATGGCTATCGACGAAAACAAACAGAAAGCGTTGGCGGCAGCACTGGGCCAGATTGAGAAACAATTTGGTAAAGGCTCCATCATGCGCCTGGGTGAAGACCGTTCCATGGATGTGGAAACCATCTCTACTGGTTCGCTTTCACTGGATATCGCGCTTGGGGCAGGTGGTCTGCCGATGGGCCGTATCGTCGAAATCTACGGACCGGAATCTTCCGGTAAAACCACGCTGACGCTGCAGGTGATTGCCGCTGCCCAGCGCGAAGGTAAAACCTGTGCGTTTATCGATGCTGAACACGCGCTGGACCCAGTCTATGCACGTAAACTGGGTGTCGATATCGACAACCTGCTGTGCTCCCAGCCGGACACCGGCGAGCAGGCACTGGAAATCTGTGACGCTCTGGCGCGTTCTGGCGCAGTAGACGTTATCGTCGTTGACTCCGTGGCGGCACTGACACCGAAAGCGGAAATCGAAGGTGAAATCGGCGACTCTCACATGGGCCTTGCGGCACGTATGATGAGCCAGGCGATGCGTAAGCTGGCGGGTAACCTGAAGCAGTCCAACACGCTGCTGATCTTCATCAACCAGATCCGTATGAAAATTGGTGTGATGTTCGGTAACCCGGAAACCACTACCGGTGGTAACGCGCTGAAATTCTACGCCTCTGTTCGTCTCGACATCCGTCGTATCGGCGCGGTGAAAGAGGGCGAAAACGTAGTGGGTAGCGAAACCCGCGTGAAAGTGGTGAAGAACAAAATTGCAGCGCCGTTTAAACAGGCTGAATTCCAGATCCTCTACGGTGAAGGCATCAACTTCTACGGCGAACTGGTTGACCTGGGCGTGAAAGAGAAGCTGATCGAGAAAGCTGGCGCGTGGTACAGCTATAAAGGTGAGAAGATCGGTCAGGGTAAAGCGAATGCGACTGCCTGGCTGAAAGATAACCCAGAAACTGCGAAAGAGATCGAGAAGAAAGTACGTGAGTTGCTGCTGAGCAACCCGAACTCAACGCCGGATTTCTCTGTAGATGACAGCGAAGGCGTAGCAGAAACTAACGAAGATTTTTAATCGTCTTGTTTGATACTCAAGGGGCGCATCTGAGACGGATGACAAACGCAAAATTGCCTGATGCGCTACGCTTATCAGGCCTACATGTTCTCTGCAATGTATTGAAGTTGCACGGTTTGTAGGACGGATAAGGCGCTCACGCCGCATCCGGCATGAACAACGCCACTTTGTCAGCAAAACTTGGGTCGCATCTGCGGCCCTTTTGCTTTTTAAGTTTTAAGGATATGCCATGACAGACTCAACATCCCGTCGCCCGGCATATGCTCGTCTGTTGGATCGAGCGGTACGCATTCTGGCGGTGCGCGATCACAGTGAGCAAGAACTGCGACGTAAACTCGCGGCACCGATTATGGGCAAAAATGGCCCGGAAGAGATTGATGCCACGGCAGAAGATTACGAGCGCGTTATTGCCTGGTGCCATGAACATGGCTATCTCGATGACAGCCGATTTGTGGCGCGCTTTATCGCCAGCCGTAGCCGCAAAGGTTATGGACCTGCGCGTATCCGTCAGGAACTGAATCAGAAAGGTATTTCCCGCGAAGCGACAGAAAAAGCGATGCGTGAATGTGACATCGACTGGTGCGCACTGGCGCGCGATCAGGCGACGCGAAAATATGGCGAACCTTTGCCAACTGTCTTTTCAGAAAAAGTTAAGATCCAGCGTTTTCTGCTCTATCGTGGCTATCTGATGGAAGATATCCAGGAGATTTGGCGAAATTTTGCCGACTGAACGCATACGGTATTTTACTTCCCAGTCAAGAAAACTTATCTTATTCCCACTTTTCAGTTACCAGCCCGGCGGTTAAGACACGCTGTAGCTGGTGGCGATATTTCGTTAGCTTGATTTCAGGATAATTATGAGCAAGAGCACCGCTGAGATCCGTCAGGCGTTTCTCGACTTTTTCCATAGTAAGGGACATCAGGTAGTTGCCAGCAGCTCCCTGGTACCCCATAACGACCCAACTTTGTTGTTTACCAACGCCGGGATGAACCAGTTCAAGGATGTCTTCCTTGGGCTCGACAAGCGTAATTATTCCCGCGCTACCACTTCCCAACGCTGCGTGCGTGCGGGTGGTAAACACAACGACCTGGAAAACGTCGGTTACACCGCGCGTCACCATACCTTCTTCGAAATGCTGGGCAACTTCAGCTTCGGCGACTATTTCAAACACGATGCCATTCAGTTTGCATGGGAACTGCTGACCAGCGAAAAATGGTTTGCCCTGCCGAAAGAGCGTCTGTGGGTTACCGTCTATGAAAGCGACGACGAAGCCTACGAAATCTGGGAAAAAGAAGTAGGGATCCCGCGCGAACGTATTATTCGCATCGGCGATAACAAAGGTGCGCCATACGCATCTGACAACTTCTGGCAGATGGGTGACACTGGTCCGTGCGGCCCGTGCACCGAAATCTTCTACGATCACGGCGACCACATTTGGGGTGGCCCTCCGGGAAGCCCGGAAGAAGACGGTGACCGCTACATTGAGATCTGGAACATCGTCTTCATGCAGTTCAACCGCCAGGCAGATGGCACGATGGAACCGCTGCCGAAGCCGTCTGTAGATACCGGTATGGGTCTGGAGCGTATTGCCGCCGTGCTGCAACACGTAAACTCCAACTATGATATCGACCTGTTCCGTACGCTGATTCAGGCGGTGGCTAAGGTGACTGGCGCGACCGATCTGAGCAATAAATCGCTGCGCGTTATCGCTGACCACATTCGTTCTTGTGCGTTCCTGATCGCGGATGGCGTAATGCCGTCCAACGAAAACCGTGGTTATGTACTGCGTCGTATCATTCGTCGCGCAGTGCGTCACGGTAATATGCTGGGCGCGAAAGAAACCTTCTTCTACAAACTGGTTGGTCCGCTGATCGACGTTATGGGCTCTGCGGGTGAAGACCTGAAGCGCCAGCAGGCGCAGGTTGAGCAGGTGCTGAAGACTGAAGAAGAGCAGTTTGCCCGTACTCTGGAGCGCGGTCTGGCGCTGCTGGATGAAGAGCTGGCAAAACTTTCTGGTGATACGCTGGATGGCGAAACTGCTTTCCGCCTGTACGACACCTACGGCTTCCCGGTTGACCTGACGGCTGACGTTTGCCGTGAGCGCAACATCAAAGTTGACGAAGTTGGATTTGAAGCAGCAATGGAAGAGCAGCGTCGTCGTGCGCGCGAAGCCAGCGGCTTTGGTGCCGATTACAACGCGATGATCCGTGTTGATAGCGCATCTGAATTTAAAGGCTATGATCATCTGGAACTGAACGGCAAAGTGACCGCGCTGTTTGTTGATGGTAAAGCGGTTGATGCCATCAATGCAGGCCAGGAAGCTGTGGTCGTGCTGGATCAAACGCCATTCTATGCAGAATCCGGCGGTCAGGTTGGCGATAAAGGCGAACTGAAAGGCGCTAACTTCTCCTTTGCGGTGGAAGATACGCAGAAATATGGCCAGGCGATTGGTCACATCGGTAAACTTGCTGCGGGTTCTCTGAAAGTGGGCGACGCGGTACAGGCAGATGTAGATGAAGCTCGTCGCGCTCGTATTCGTCTGAATCACTCCGCAACGCACCTGATGCACGCTGCGCTGCGTCAGGTTCTGGGTACTCATGTCTCCCAGAAAGGTTCGCTGGTTAATGACAAGGTGCTGCGTTTTGACTTCTCGCATAACGAAGCGATGAAACCAGAAGAGATTCGTGCTGTCGAAGATCTGGTGAACGCGCAGATTCGTCGTAACTTGCCTATCGAAACCAACATCATGGATCTCGACGCGGCGAAAGCGAAAGGTGCGATGGCGCTGTTCGGCGAGAAGTATGATGAACGTGTACGCGTGCTGAGCATGGGCGATTTCTCCACCGAGCTGTGTGGTGGTACTCACGCCAGCCGCACCGGTGATATTGGTCTGTTCCGTATTATTTCTGAATCGGGTACTGCTGCAGGCGTTCGTCGTATCGAAGCGGTAACCGGAGAAGGTGCTATCGCCACCGTTCATGCAGACAGCGATCGCTTAAGCGAAGTCGCGCATCTGCTGAAAGGCGATAGCAATAATCTGGCTGATAAAGTGCGCTCAGTACTGGAACGTACGCGTCAGCTGGAAAAAGAGTTACAACAGCTTAAAGAACAGGCTGCCGCACAGGAGAGCGCAAATCTTTCCAGTAAGGCAATTGATGTTAATGGTGTTAAGCTGTTGGTTAGTGAGCTTAGCGGTGTTGAGCCGAAAATGTTGCGCACCATGGTTGACGATTTAAAAAATCAGCTGGGGTCGACAATTATCGTGCTGGCAACGGTAGCCGAAGGTAAGGTTTCTCTGATTGCAGGCGTATCTAAGGACGTCACAGATCGCGTGAAAGCAGGGGAACTGATTGGTATGGTCGCTCAGCAGGTGGGCGGCAAGGGTGGTGGACGTCCTGACATGGCGCAAGCCGGTGGTACGGATGCTGCGGCCTTACCTGCAGCGTTAGCCAGTGTGAAAGGCTGGGTCAGCGCGAAATTGCAATAATATAAGTGTCAGGCAATGCCGTGGACTTGCTTCACGGCATTCGCATCGACGCTATCGACAATGATAAAGTCAGGTTGAAGTTGTGTATATCGGCTAAACTTAGGTTTAACAGAATGTAATGCCATGACTGCTTAGATGTAATGTGTTTGTCATTGCTTACTTTTTGGCGTTATATGATGGATAATGCCGGGATACAGAGAGACCCGACTCTTTTAATCTTTCAAGGAGCAAAGAATGCTGATTCTGACTCGTCGAGTTGGTGAGACCCTCATGATTGGGGATGAGGTCACCGTGACAGTTTTAGGGGTAAAGGGCAACCAGGTACGTATTGGCGTAAACGCCCCGAAGGAAGTTTCTGTTCACCGTGAAGAGATCTACCAGCGTATCCAGGCTGAAAAATCCCAGCAGTCCAGTTACTAATCTTTCCGCGTCTCATCTTTAACGGTGAGACGCACCCTCAAAATTTCTCCTTCACTTCATTTTCTTTTCGCGTTACTCCCGTTCATTTAACTTTTGCCTTCATTTTTCTCTATCACTGCTACCTGTCAGAGGCCTGTTTTTCTGTTGATAAAACACTCTTTTTGACGTTTTTACAGACTAATTGAGCGCGAAGTGTGCAAACGATAAAAGTGTGGGAAAAATTGTTTGACTTATAAGTCTCAGAAAGTAATATGTGCGCCACGCAGCGACGATGAGCGATAAACAAGTTCTTCGAAGCACTCGTAAGAGGCGTGTGGTGAGGTGGCCGAGAGGCTGAAGGCGCTCCCCTGCTAAGGGAGTATGCGGTCAAAAGCTGCATCCGGGGTTCGAATCCCCGCCTCACCGCCATTTGCATCCGTAGCTCAGCTGGATAGAGTACTCGGCTACGAACCGAGCGGTCGGAGGTTCGAATCCTCCCGGATGCACCATCTCTTACTTGATACGGCTTTAGTAGCGGTATCAAAAAATCTGCAGTAAAGTAAGTTTCCCGATGCATCCGTAGCTCAGCTGGATAGAGTACTCGGCTACGAACCGAGCGGTCGGAGGTTCGAATCCTCCCGGATGCACCATCTCTTACTTGATACGGCTTTCGTAGCGGTATCAATATCAGCAGTAAAACAAATTTCCCGATGCATCCGTAGCTCAGCTGGATAGAGTACTCGGCTACGAACCGAGCGGTCGGAGGTTCGAATCCTCCCGGATGCACCATCTCTTACTTGATATGGCTTTAGTAGCGGTATCAATATCAGCAGTAAAATAAATTTCCCAATGCATCCGTAGCTCAGCTGGATAGAGTACTCGGCTACGAACCGAGCGGTCGGAGGTTCGAATCCTCCCGGATGCACCATCTTCTCCAAAAAATTTCCTTCAAAATATCTCATTTCTAAATAACTATTTTATCCATATCCTGAATAATCTTCCCTTTCGCCATCAGCGACAAAATCAAGCAATTACGCTAAAGTAGCGTCATATTTTTCGACTTGCGAGAAGACCATGTACGAGCGTTATGCAGGTTTAATTTTTGATATGGATGGCACAATCCTGGATACGGAGCCTACGCACCGTAAAGCGTGGCGCGAAGTATTAGGGCATTACGGTCTTCAGTACGATGTTCAGGCGATGATTGCGCTTAATGGCTCGCCCACCTGGCGTATTGCTCAGGCGATTATTGAGCTGAATCAGGCCGATCTCGACCCGCATGCGTTAGCGCGTGAAAAAACAGAAGCAGTAAGAAGTATGCTGCTGGATAGCGTCGAACCGCTTCCTCTTGTTGAAGTGGTGAAAAGCTGGCACGGACGTCGACCAATGGCTGTTGGAACGGGGAGTGAAAGCGCCATCGCTGAGGCATTGCTGGCGCACCTGGGATTACGCCGTTATTTTGATGCGGTCGTTGCCGCCGATCACGTCAAACACCATAAACCTGCGCCAGACACATTTTTGTTGTGCGCACAGCGTATGGGCGTGCAACCAACGCAGTGTGTGGTCTTTGAAGATGCTGATTTCGGTATTCAGGCTGCTCGCGCTGCAGGCATGGACGCAGTGGATGTTCGCTTGCTGTGAGTGAAGCTTTATCGCTTTTCTCGTTGTTTGCCAGTAGTTTCCTCAGCGCTACACTATTACCCGGTAATTCCGAAGTCGTCCTGGTTGCAATGTTACTTTCCGGGGTAAGTCACCCCTGGGTTTAGTGTTAACAGCAACAATGGGTAATAGCCTTGGAGGGCTAACTAACGTTATCCTTGGGCGTTTCTTTCCACTGCGCAAAACATCGCGCTGGCAAGAGAAAGCCATCGGCTGGCTGAAACGATATGGTGCAATCACACTATTATTAAGCTGGATGCCCGTGGTTGGCGATTTACTGTGTCTGTTAGCGGGATGGATGCGCATCTCGTGGGGACCGGTAATCTTTTTTTGTGCCTTGGTAAAGCGTTACGCTATGTTGCGATTGCAGTAGCTACCGTTCAGGGCATGATGTGGTGGCACTAATTGTAGGCCTGCACACATGGCCACCATTACAGTTATGCTAAATAAAACGATTTTGACAGGCGGGAGGTCAATTTGATCCCGGACGTATCACAGGCGCTGGCCTGGCTGGAAAAACATCCTCAGGCGTTAAAGGGGATACAGCGTGGGCTGGAGCGCGAAACTTTGCGTGTTAATGCTGATGGCACACTGGCAACAACAGGTCATCCTGAAGCATTAGGTTCCGCACTGACGCATAAATGGATTACTACCGATTTTGCGGAAGCATTGCTGGAATTTATTACACCAGTGGATGGTGATATTGAACATATGCTGACCTTTATGCGCGATCTGCATCGTTATACGGCGCGCAATATGGGCGATGAGCGGATGTGGCCGTTAAGCATGCCATGCTACATCGCAGAAGGTCAGGACATCGAACTGGCACAGTACGGCACTTCTAACACCGGACGCTTTAAAACGCTGTACCGTGAAGGGCTGAAAAATCGCTACGGCGCGCTGATGCAAACCATTTCCGGCGTGCACTACAATTTCTCTTTGCCAATGGCATTCTGGCAAGCGAAGTGCGGTGATATCTCGGGCGCTGATGCCAAAGAGAAAATTTCTGCGGGCTATTTCCGCGTTATCCGCAATTACTATCGTTTCGGTTGGGTCATTCCTTATCTGTTTGGCGCGTCTCCGGCGATTTGTTCTTCTTTCCTGCAAGGAAAACCAACGTCGCTGCCGTTTGAGAAAACCGAGTGCGGTATGTATTACCTGCCGTATGCGACCTCTCTTCGTTTGAGCGATCTTGGCTATACCAATAAATCGCAAAGCAATCTTGGTATTACCTTCAACGATCTCTACGAGTACGTCGCAGGGCTCAAGCAGGCTATCAAAACGCCGTCGGAAGAGTACGCGAAGATTGGTATTGAGAAAGACGGTAAGCGGCTACAAATCAACAGCAACGTGCTGCAGATTGAAAACGAACTGTACGCGCCGATTCGTCCAAAACGCGTTACCCGCAGCGGAGAGTCGCCTTCTGATGCGCTGTTACGTGGCGGCATTGAATATATTGAAGTGCGTTCGCTGGACATCAACCCGTTCTCGCCGATTGGTGTAGATGAACAGCAGGTGCGTTTCCTCGACCTGTTTATGGTCTGGTGTGCGCTGGCTGATGCACCGGAAATGAGCAGTAGCGAACTTGCCTGTACACGCGTTAACTGGAACCGGGTGATCCTCGAAGGTCGTAAACCGGGCCTGACGCTGGGTATCGGTTGCGAAACCGCGCAGTTTCCGTTGCCGCAGGTGGGGAAAGATCTGTTCCGCGATCTAAAACGCGTCGCGCAAACGCTGGATAGCATTAACGGCGGCGAAGCGTACCAGAAAGTGTGTGATGAACTGGTCGCCTGCTTCGATAATCCTGATCTGACTTTCTCTGCGCGTATCTTAAGGTCTATGATTGATACTGGCATTGGCGGAACAGGTAAGGCGTTTGCAGAAGCCTACCGTAATCTTCTGCGTGAAGAGCCGCTGGAAATTCTGCGCGAAGAGGATTTTGTCGCCGAGCGCGAGGCATCTGAACGCCGTCAGCAGGAAATGGAAGCCGCTGATACCGAACCGTTTGCGGTGTGGCTGGAAAAACACGCCTGACAGAAAAGAAAAAGGCCACTCGTGAGTGGCCAAAATTTCATCTCTGAATTCAGGGATGATGATAACAAATGCGCGTCTTTCATATACTCAGACTCGCCTGGGAAGAAAGAGTTCAGAATATTTAAAAAAAAATTTACCGGAGGTGGCTAAATGCCGTTGTTAGATAGCTTCACAGTCGATCATACCCGGATGGAAGCGCCTGCAGTTCGGGTGGCGAAAACAATGAACACCCCGCATGGCGACGCAATCACCGTGTTCGATCTTCGCTTCTGCGTGCCGAACAAAGAAGTGATGCCAGAAAGAGGGATCCATACCCTGGAGCACCTGTTTGCTGGTTTTATGCGTAACCATCTTAACGGTAATGGCGTTGAGATTATCGATATCTCACCAATGGGCTGCCGCACTGGTTTTTATATGAGTCTGATTGGTACGCCTGATGAGCAGCGTGTCGCTGATGCCTGGAAAGCGGCAATGGAAGACGTGCTGAAAGTGCAGGATCAGAATCAGATCCCGGAACTTAATGTCTATCAGTGCGGTACTTACCAGATGCACTCTTTGCAGGAAGCACAGGATATTGCGCGTAGCATTCTGGAACGTGACGTGCGCATCAACAGCAATGAAGAACTGGCGCTGCCGAAAGAGAAGTTGCAGGAACTGCACATTTAGTTGGTTAGTGCAGAAGCAGCCGGAGATGCAACAGCACCGTCCGGCTTGCCTGGTGCGCTACGCTTATCTGGTTGACGCAGGGAGCATGCCACCTGTACGTGACAGGT
>NZ_RHJO01000021.1:0-98588 GCF_004211985.1 Escherichia sp. E10V10
AGCACGGGCGATAGCGGCTTCGACGGCAGCTTTACGCGGATCAACCTGTTCCTGCGGCTCTTCGTTAGCAGGCTGTTGCTCCTGCTTGCGTGCTTTAGCACGGGCGATAGCGGCTTCGACTGCAGCTTTACGCGGGTCAACCTGTTCCTGCGGTTCTTCGTTAGCAGGCTGTTGTTCCTGCTTGCGCGCTTTAGCACGGGCGATAGCCGCTTCGACGGCAGCTTTACGCGGATCAACCTGTTCCTGCGGCTCTTCGTTAGCAGGCTGTTGCTCCTGCTTGCGCGCTTTAGCACGGGCGATAGCCGCTTCGACGGCAGCTTTACGCGGGTCCACCTGTTCCTGCGGCTCTTCGTTAGCAGGTTGTTGCTCCAGCTTGCGCGCTTTGGCGCGAGCAATTGCGGCTTCCACTGCCGCTTTACGCGGATCGGCAATCGTTGCGGCTTCGTTAGTCTGTTGCAATTCAGCCTGTTTCGCTCTGGCTTGCGCTTTACGCGCTTCCCGTGCCGCAATAATCGCGCTGTTATCCGGGCGTTCGCCCGCTTTTATCACAATAGGTTGTGTGGCCTGGACCTGTTTTTCTTTTACGCGTGCCAGTGCGGCAGCAATCGCATCTTTGTCTTTGGCCGCAGGTTGAACCGCCGCGTTCTTGTGTCGTTCAAGACGCGCGGCTTTTTCACGTTCCAGACGTGCCTGACGAGCTTCAAAGCGTGCTTTTGCTTCGGCTGCGCGTTTTTCTTCCTGACGAATGGCGGCAATCTCGGCTTTTTCCTGACGGAAATATTGCACAAGAGGGATATTACTTGGGCAAACCCACGCACAGGCCCCGCATTCAATACAATCGGCAATGTTATGTGTGGTGGCTTTATCGTGCTGCTGACCTTTGCTGAACCAGTACAACTGTTGCGGCAGGAGATCTGCAGGGCAGGCATCAGCACAGGCGCTACAACGGATGCAGCTTTGTTCTTCCTGTGGTTCGCCAAGTTCATTGGCAGACGGTGCCAGTAAACAGTTGGTTATTTTTACGACCGGGACATCCAGCCACGGCAAGGTAAAGCCCATTAGCGGGCCGCCCATAATCACCATTTGATCGGCAGAAGGGCAGAATCCTGCATCGTTCAATAAATGACGGACCGGCGTACCCAGTCGTGCCCAGACGTTGCCGGGGCGTGCAATTGCTTCGCCAGTTAGCGTTACGACACGCTCGGTAATCGGCTCGCCATCAATAACGGCTCGTTTCACTGCGTAAGCCGTGCCGACGTTTTGCATTAACACGCCGATATCTGATGAACGACCGCCGTGTGGAACCTGCTTTCCGGTCAGGATGTAGGTTAACTGTTTGGCGCCGCCAGAGGGATATTTGGTCGGAATAACTCGCAGAGAAATATCGTGAGAATCCGCCAACACCGCACGCAGCATGGAAATTGCCTGCGGTTTGTTATCTTCAATTCCGATCAGAATTTCGCGTGGCTGTAGAATATGCGCAAGAATGCGAATACCTTCCACGACCTGGGCGGCGCAATCCTGCATCAAGCGGTCATCGGCGGTAATATACGGCTCGCATTCTGCGGCATTAATGATCAACGTTTCGATTTTATCGCCGCCGCCCTGCAATTTAACGCCAGTAGGGAAGCCAGCACCACCCAGTCCGGCGACGCCAAATTGATGAATGCGTTCGATTAATTCTTCCCGAGTGCGTGAGCGGTAATCGGTCCAACCGTCACGTGGGATCCAGCAATCTTCGCCATCGGCGTCAATAATCACGCTTAATTCAGCTAAAGCTGAAGGATGAGCCGTAGAGTGGGGCGCAATAACCGTAACGGTACCCGAGGTGGGCGCGTGAACCGGTAGCATTTTGCCGCGTCCACGGGTGAGTGGCTGTCCGCGCAGTACCTTATCACCAACGTTAACGCACAGCTCGCCTTCAGCACCAATATGCTGTTTCAGTGGAATAACAAATCGCTGCGCCAGCGGAACCTGGCGCAGGGGAGTACCGTTGGACTGAGTTTTCATCTCCGGTGGATGAATGCCGCCATCGAAGTCCCAGATTTTATTTTTTTTGAAAGCAGAGAATAACTTAAGCATGGTGTTCCACGGGAATGATGTGCACGGGAATGGTGTTCAGATCCCATTTCCAGCTGTCTGGCGTTTCTGCAACCGGTTGTAAGGAGATGCAATGCGTTGGGCATGGGTCTACACACAGATTACAACCTGTGCACAGATCGCTCATGACGGTATGCATTGCTCGGGTAGCGCCGACAATGGCGTCCACCGGACACGCCTGAATACACTTAGTGCAGCCAATACAGTTATTTTCATCGATAACCGCTACCATACGCGCAGGCGTCAACTCTTGCACTTCGCCATCCAGCGGCTGTGGTTCGACGTTGAGCAACTCGGCAATTTTCAGCATTACTGCTTCGCCACCAGGGGCGCAGCGATTGATTTTTTCACCGTTGCAACTGATAGCCTCCGCATACGGGCGACAGCCAGGATAACCGCATTGACCACACTGGCTCTGCGGTAAAATTTCGTCAATTTTCTCAACGACCGGATCGTCTTCCACCGCAAAACGGCGGGAGGCATAACCCAGAATGGCGCCAAACGCCAGGCCCAGCAGGCTTATGGCGGCAACGGCAATCCAGATAGCATTCATTACAACTTCACCAAACCACTAAAGCCCATAAAGGCCAGAGACATAAGACCTGCGGTAATCAGCGCAATGGCATTACCACGAAAAGGTGCCGGGACATCAGCCACAGCCAGGCGCTCGCGGATGGCTGCGAAAAGCACCATCACCAACGAGAAGCCGACAGCTGCTGAAAAACCGTACAGTGCCGACTGCAAGAAATTATGCCCGAGATTAATATTCAGCAACGCGACACCAAGCACCGCACAGTTGGTGGTAATAAGCGGCAGAAAAATCCCCAGCAGACGATAAAGCACCGGGCTGGTTTTACGCACTACCATCTCGGTGAACTGCACGACAACAGCGATCACTAAAATAAACGCTAGCGTGCGCAGGTAAATCAGATTGAGTGGAATCAAGATCCACGTGTCGATAAGCCAGGCGCAAATTGACGCCAGCGTCATCACAAATGTTGTTGCCAGCCCCATCCCCATTGCAGTTTCCAGCTTTTTGGAAACGCCCATAAACGGACAGAGGCCCAGAAACTTAACCAGTACAAAGTTATTGACCAGTACAGTTCCGACAAACAGTAACAGGTAGTCAGTCATTTTTCGGCCTGAAATAAAAAAGCCGCCTATTATCCGTTAATCCAGAGCAGGCGACAACAGGTTAACTGTAAGGTTATTACGGATTCACAAACGTCGCTTTGACCCGCAACGAGCGTTTGAAATAGGGGACTATCAATGCGGTTGCCAGCAAAGTGAACAACAACTGGCGCACGGCTACGCCATCTGCTACTGGCGAAAAAGCGAAGGTTTTAACAGCCAGTAATACGGAGATCAGTAGCCAGATAATATAGTGTTTAGGAACACAACGCCGACGTTTAAAGAAAGCGATGGTCAACCACAAAGTGTAATACCACATGGCGATGGCGGTAATAAAAGAAACGCCCCATAAGATTTGCGTTGTCAGTGCTTGTTCGCCGATCGTTTTATATGTTTGAGGAGAAGATAACGCTGCGGTATACAGTAACAGCGTCAGCGTCGTACTCAATAGAGCGACTAACAGCCAGGCCAAAGGGCCAAGCAACCAGCCTCCAATACGTTGTGGCGTTGTGGTGGTCATAGGTTCTCCAGAATAGCGACAGCAAACAGGCAAATCTAATTTTAGGGGCGTTATTATAAGGTTTTTATTATCAATCGCTACTTTCTTTATTGGACATAATGCCAGACGGACTTCGGCACCTGGCCCAGGTCAAACAAACGCCCGCCAGACACCAGCTCTGCGCGACGGTGATCGGCGGCGCGATACATGTTGATAAGGTCCTGATCGTCCGTCAGTGTGTAATTAAGATGATCGTAGAGTTTTTCCAGGCTTTCGAGTGAACTGATTTTGCGAAATTTTAATAAGTAGTCCTGAACAGTCATAAAAGGCCCATAAAATAATTAATACCAAAGTGGTAGGTATTATATGTAATGATAAAACTTCACCAAAAGTGAACGCTTATGTAATAACAATAATAAGAATGTGCTGATGGTAAATATTCAGGGATAAAATACTGTCATGAAAAGAGTAACGCGCTTTACTATCCCTGCCAATCGCCGACAACACACCACAAGATAATAAATTCCTGGTTTAATACCCGACAAGTTAAAACATGCATCCGGACGGGCTGCATGCTGGTCTGCAAGTGCAGGTATTACTTATGTTGTACTGTTGTACTCTGTTCTGGCGGCTGGTAGTTGTCAATGTGACTCGCTACGCCAAGGAGAATGACAGAAACGACAAGAACGATCCAACCTGTTAATTCAATAAGACGATTCATTACTGCCCACATCTATGTTGAGTGATCCATTAACTTCAGGGGGTAAATGTTACTTAGCAATAATTGCCCCAGCAAGATTTTTGCTGAGGTTTTTGCGATATTTAGCTTTTATCATTAGAAAATTCGCCATTTCTTTGACTTAAGTTAAATAACATCCCTTATTGCGGGCAGGTTATTAAACTGTTGAGAGAGGGTAAAGGATAGTGTCAAATAGCGATCGTACTTCTCTGAGAGGCAATGACATGAGCGACAACATCCGTGTTGGGTTGATTGGGTATGGTTATGCGAGCAAAACCTTCCATGCGCCCCTGATAGCGGGCACGCCCGGACTAGAACTGGCAGTAATTTCCAGCAGTGACGAAACAAAAGTAAAAGCCGACTGGCCAACAGTGACGGTTGTCTCTGAACCAAAGCATCTTTTTAATGATCCCAACATAGACTTGATTGTCATTCCCACACCAAATGATACCCATTTCCCGTTAGCCAAAGCGGCGCTTGAAGCGGGTAAACATGTGGTCGTCGACAAGCCTTTTACCGTGACACTGTCACAAGCTCGAGAACTGGATGCGTTGGCAAAAAGTCTGGGTCGCGTATTGTCGGTGTTTCATAATCGTCGCTGGGATAGCGATTTTTTGACACTAAAAGGTTTGCTCGCGGAAGGCTCGCTGGGTGAAGTTGCGTACTTTGAGTCTCATTTTGACCGCTTCCGGCCGCAGGTGCGCGATCGCTGGCGTGAACAGGGCGGCCCTGGCAGCGGTATCTGGTACGATTTGGCACCGCATTTGCTCGATCAAGCTATTACGCTTTTTGGCTTACCTGTCAGTATGACGGTGGATTTAGCACAGTTGCGCCCGGGGGCGCAGTCGACTGATTATTTCCACGCCATTTTGTCCTACCCACAGCGGCGGGTCATTTTACACGGCACCATGTTGGCGGCAGCTGAGTCAGCGCGTTATATCGTGCATGGCTCCCGTGGCAGCTATGTTAAATACGGTCTCGATCCGCAGGAAGAGCGGTTGAAAAATGGTGAGCGTCTGCCGCAGGAAGACTGGGGCTACGATATGCGTGACGGTGTACTAACCCGCGTTGAAGGCGAGGAACGTGTTGAAGAAACGCTGTTGACCGTGCCGGGGAATTATCCGGCTTACTATGCTGCCATTCGTGATGCGTTGAATGGCGACGCTGAAAACCCGGTGCCAGCAAGTCAGGCCATTCAGGTAATGGAGTTGATTGAGCTGGGTATCGAATCCGCCAAACATCGCTCGACTTTGTGCCTTGCTTGAAAAGGGGATGGTGCAATTAGCACCATCCATTTTTGTTACTTCGCTGCGACTTTTTCTCGCAGTGCGCGTTTTTCCTCTGCGCTGAGGAAAGCCATTTCCAGACCATTAATCTGCGCCTGGCGGATTTGCTCGCGAGATAAACCTGCAGCGGGCGCGGCAACGGTATATTCGTGAATGATATCGACGCCCTGAACACCCGGGTCGTCGGTGTTAATACTGGCGCAGATACCATGCTCAAGGAAAGTTTTCAGCGGATGTGCCGCCAGAGATGCCACGGTACTGGTCTGAATATTGGAGGTCAGGCAGGATTCTATGCCAATTTGTTGCTCGGCGAGGAAATCCATCAGCGCCCGGTCTTCAATGGCTTTTACGCCATGCCCAATGCGTTCAGCTCCCAGTTCACGAATGGCTTGCCAGATACTTTCTGTCCCGGCAGCTTCGCCTGCGTGGACGGTAATATGCCAGCCTGCATCACGCGCGTGGTTGAAGTGAGAGAGGAACAAACTCCCCGGAAAACCAAGTTCATCACCGGCTAAATCCAGTGCGGTAATCTGATCACGGTGGGCTAAAAATGCCTCCAGCTCTTGCTGGCAGGCAGCTTCGCCAAAGGTCCGGCTCATAATGCCGATAAGTTTCGCCTGCACACCAAAGGTGCGGCAACCTTCACGTACGCCGTCAATAACGGCTTCGACAACGCCCGCAACAGGCAACTGATGCGTCATTGCCATATAACCTGGCGAAAAACGCAGTTCGACATAGTGCAGACCGTTTCGGGCAGCATCTTCAATATTTTCAAACGCCACGCGACGGCATGCGTCGAGCGAGGCGAGAACTTTAACGCCCCAGTCAAGCTTAGTCAGAAAACTCACCAGATCGGGTTCGTTAGCAATGACCTGAACGTGTGGAATTAACGTTTCCAGGGATTGTGCAGGTAGCGAGATATTATACTGGCGGCCAAGTTCAAGGATGGTCTGGGGACGAATGTTGCCATCAAGGTGGCGATGGATATCAGTTAATGGCAGGGTGGTATCAATCATGGTCGCACTCTTTTTCTGGATATAAAAGTGCGCACCATTATAAAAACAAAGCAGGGTAAAAATCTACGATTGCGCAACGATTATTTGCGTTGCGCAATCGCAATTAGCGTACAGCTCGGATGGCGTTAATTAATCCAGCGACACCTTTTTCCAGTTTAGAACGTGGGCATCCGGCATTGAGCCGAACAAAGCCACGGCCTTCTTCACCGTAGGTATATCCCGGCATGATTGCGACTTTTTCTTGTTCAATCAGGGCTTTTTGCAACGCGTTGTCATCAATGTTCAACGGACGTAAATCAAGCCATGCGAGATAAGTGGATTGGGGAATCTGCCAGTTGAGTTCAGGGAACGCGGCGTTCATCGTCTCTGCGATATACGTCAGGTTATCTTTCAGATAGACGCGTAAGGCATCAAGCCATGGCGCGCCTTGCTGATAGGCGGCGATATGGGCGGTTAACGCCAGTACCGCAGGGGAGGAAAGCCCATCACGGCTTTTCAGGGCCGATAAATACGCTTCACGGCTGTCGTTATTTTCAATAATCCCGTAAGCCCCGGTCAGAGCCGGAATATTGAAACTTTTCGAACCAGAAGTTAGTAGCGCCCAGTCGCCGCGAGCTACATTGCTCCAGGGAATATGCGGTTGCTCACCCCATACCATATCCATATGGATTTCATCGGAGATAACGCGCACACCATAGCGTTCGCACAGGTCAGCCATTGTTTCCAGTTCATCGCAAGTCCAGACTTTACCGGTAGGATTCTGAGGGCTACACAGGAGCATAATTTTACACTCCGGTTTCGCCAACACGGCTTCCAGTTTGCCCATATCGCAAAACCAGCCATCAACCCGCTTCTCTAAAGCAACGGGCATCACAGTGCGCTGATTACCTTCAATGGCTTTGTAAAATGCGTCGTAGGCCGGGGTATGGATCACCACACCTTCACCGACAGCGGACCACTGACGAATCAGTTCCGACACCATATAGATAACGGAAGGGCCATATACCACCGACTGCGTTTCAATGGCGGTGTAATGCTGTGTGGAAAACCAGTGGGCGATAGCCGCGAGAAATTCATCGTTTTTCCAGCGACTGTAGCCAAACACGCCGTGCATCAGGCGCTGGTTCAGCGCCTCGATAATGCAGGGAGCGGTGGCAAAATCCATGTCTGAAATCGTGAACGGTAACAGATCAGCAGTGCCGAAACGGTCAGCGACATAATCCCACTGTGTGCACCATGTGCCATGACGATCCACGACCTTCGAAAAATCGAACATATCTTATCCTTATGCCTGAACAGTACGCATCAGACCGGCCATTTCATCTTTGACTGACTGAACTTGCGGCCCGATAACAACCTGCAGGTTATGTTGATTAAGTTGTACTACGCCAATTGCCCGATTGTCCTTCAGTGCCTGCACATTAACAAGGGACATATCTTTCACTGACAAACGCAGACGAGTAATGCAGTTATCGAGGCTGACAATATTGTCGGCACCGCCTAAGGCTTCGAGGATTGCCGGAACGTTGTAACCTGATTTACCCGGCGTACCGGCAACGGCTTTTTCGATTGAGCTGGCAATTTCGCTATCGCGGCCAGGGGTTTTCAAATTGAAGCGGGTGATAGCGAAACGGAAGATGACGTAGTAAACAACAAACCAGATTGCCGCCACCACTGGCACCATGTACCACTTGGTTGACAGGCCATGCAGAATACCGAACACCACAAAGTCGATGATATTACCGTCAGTATTACCGATGGTGACACCGAGCACAGACATGACGGTGAAGCCGAGGCCGGTTAACAGCGCGTGGATGACGTACAGAACTGGCGCTACGAACAGGAACAGGAATTCCAGCGGTTCGGTCGTGCCGCCAACAACACAGGCGATCAGGCCAGAAATCAGCAGGCCTTTAATTTTATGGCGATTTTCCGGGCGCGCACAGTGATACATCGCTAACGCTGCACCGGGCAGACCGCCGAGAAACGCAGGCATTTTGCCCTGCGAGAGGAAACGCGTGGCGCTTTCAGAGAAACCGTGAGTGGTCGGGCAACTCAATTGCGCCTGGAAGATGGTTAGTGCGCCGCTGACGGTTTGACCGCAGACTTCCTGCGTGCCGCCTGCGTCGGTAAAGCGAATTAATGCCACCAGAATGTGATGCAGACCAAATGGTAGCAGCAGACGCTCACCCGTACCAAACAGCATAGGTCCGAAATCACCCGCGCTGTTAATCATATGGCCTAATCCACTAATGCCCATGGCGAAGATCGGCCAGACCAATGGAATCACCAGACCGACAAGGCCCATCACCAGCGAGGAGATGATTGGCACGAAGCGCGTACCGCCGAAGAACGCCAGCGCATCTGGCAGGCGGATATTATGGAAACGTTCATGTAACATCCAGACGATAATACCGGCGATCACCGCACCGAGGATCCCGGTGTCGATCGACTGGATCCCAAGAATGCTTTGGATGTTATTGGCTTTCAGCACGGCAGCATCGGTGGTCGGCAGAATGCCTTTATTGGTCAACCAGAAGTTCACCGCCAGGTTCATCACTGCGTAACCAACAAAACCAGCGAACGCCGCGACGCCTTTGTTTTCGCGCGCCAGACCCAGCGGGATGGCGATACAGAACATTACTGGCAGGAAACTAAACGCGAACGAACCAACCTTGCTCATCCAGGTAAAGATGGCCTGCAACACAGGGTTACCCAATGCCGGGATCAGTGTGATGACATCGTGGCTACTAAGGGAACTGCCAATCCCCAACATAATGCCGCAGAACGACAGTAATGCGACAGGTAACATAAAGGTTTTGCCTAACTGCTGGAAGAATTCCCACAGCGTGACTTTCGGTGCTGCTTTCGCCGTCATAAAACGACTCCTCGTAGAGAACAATCTGGATTCAATAAATTGCGCGAGAAGATAAAACGTTTTATCAAATTTTAGTGAGGCATAAATCACATTACGCAACGATAATAGCGGGTATAAGATAAATAAAAGGTAAAACGTTTTATCTGTCACATAATCAGGGAGTAGGTCATCTGCATGGCTACCGCCAAAAAAATCACCATTCATGATGTTGCGCTCGCTGCGGGCGTGTCGGTCAGTACCGTTTCGCTGGTGCTTAGTGGCAAAGGGCGAATCTCTACCGCCACAGGAGAACGTGTTAACGCCGCCATTGAAGAACTGGGGTTTGTGCGCAATCGCCAGGCGTCGGCACTACGCGGCGGGCAGAGTGGTGTGGTTGGCTTAATTGTGCGTGACTTGTCTGCGCCGTTTTACGCTGAATTAACAGCCGGGCTGACGGAGGCACTGGAAGCGCAGGGGCGAATGGTTTTTTTGCTCCACGGCGGTAAAGACGGTGAGCAACTGACCCAGCGCTTTTCACTGCTACTGAACCAGGGCGTCGATGGCGTCGTCATTGCCGGTGCGGCAGGGAGCAGTGATGACCTGCGGCGCATGGCAGAAGAAAAAGGTATCCCGGTGATTTTCGCTTCACGAGCCAGTTATCTTGATGATGTTGATACTGTTCGCCCGGATAACATGCAGGCAGCGCAGTTATTGACGGAGCATCTCATTCGCAATGGACACCAGCGTATTGCCTGGCTGGGCGGGCAAAGTTCCTCTTTAACCCGTGCGGAACGAGTGGGTGGCTATTGCGCGACACTATTGAAATTCAGCCTGCCGTTTCACAGTGATTGGGTACTGGAGTGTGCCTCGAGTCAGAAGCAAGCTGCGGAAGCCATTACGGCGCTTTTGCGCCATAACCCGACCATCAGCGCCGTGGTTTGTTATAACGAAACCATAGCAATGGGTGCATGGTTTGGCTTGCTGAAAGCTGGACGACAAAGTGGCGAAAGTGGCGTCGATCGTTACTTTGAACAACAGGTTTCACTGGCGGCATTTACCGATGCGACGCCAACTGCACTTGATGATATACCCGTTACCTGGGCCAGCACGCCTGCGCGGGAACTTGGTACGACACTTGCGGATCGCATGATGCAAAAAATCACTCATGAAGAGACGCATTCACGTAATCTTATTATTCCTGCCCGGCTCATTGCGGCGAAATAATCCTCTCTTTATCTGCTATACCTGGTAGTGTCCTTTCCTCAAGGTTAATGATAAAAAATGTGGCACACAGGCGGTGCCTTTTATTTTTACTGAAGTTCACAGGAGGTTTATGTGTTTAATTCTGACAACCTGAGACTCGACGGAAAATGCGCCATCATTACAGGTGCGGGTGCAGGTATTGGTAAAGAAATCGCCATTACATTCGCGACAGCTGGCGCATCTGTGGTGGTCAGTGATATTAACGCCGATGCGGCTAATCATGTTGTAGATGAAATTCAACAACTGGGTGGGCAGGCATTTGCCTGGCGCTGTGATATTACTTCCGAACAGGAGTTATCTGCTCTGGCAGACTTTGCCATCAGTAAGCTGGGCAAAGTTGATATTCTGGTTAACAATGCTGGTGGTGGTGGTCCTAAACCGTTTGATATGCCAATGGCGGATTTCCGCCGCGCTTATGAGCTGAATGTGTTTTCTTTTTTTCATCTGTCACAACTCATAGCGCCTGAAATGGAAAAAAATGGCGGAGGCGTTATTTTGACCATCACATCTATGGCGGCAGAAAATAAAAATAAAAACATGACCTCCTATGCGTCATCTAAAGCTGCGGCCAGCCATCTGGTCAGGAATATGGCGTTTGACCTGGGTGAAAAAAATATTCGGGTGAATGGCATAGCGCCTGGGGCAATATTAACTGATGCCCTGAAATCCGTTATTACACCAGAAATTGAACAGAAAATGTTGCAGCACACGCCAATCAGGCGTCTGGGCCAACCGCAAGATATTGCCAACGCGGCGCTATTCCTCTGTTCACCAGCTGCCAGCTGGATAAGCGGGCAAATACTCACCGTCTCCGGCGGTGGGGTACAGGAACTGAATTAATACGCTAACAGGTCGGTAAACAACCGAGTGAGTGTTGTTTACCGACACCGCTTGTAGAGTAGGGAAAACCTCCGCCAGATAACTGGTAGCCAAATTCCGCCTGCTGGTTGACCAATTATCGTGCAAATAGTAAACGAAACGGGTGTACCTTCGCACAATTCAACTGCAATGATAGGCGCTCACCGGACAACGCGGTAAACTAGTTATTCATGCTAACTATATTGGTTTAACGATGGATAACATGCAAACTGAAGCACAACCGACACGGACCCGGATCCTCAATGCTGCCAGAGAGATTTTTTCAGAAAATGGATTTCACAGTGCCTCAATGAAAGCCATCTGTAAATCCTGCGCTATCAGTCCCGGGACGCTTTATCACCACTTCATTTCGAAAGAAGCCTTGATTCAGGCGATTATTCTCCAGGACCAGGAGAGGGCGTTGGCCCGCTTCCGGGAACCGATTGAAGGGATCCATTTCGTTGACTATATGGTCGAGTCGATAGTCTCTCTCACCCATGAAGCCTTTGGACAACGAGCGCTGGTGGTCGAAATTATGGCAGAAGGAATGCGTAATCCACAGGTTGCCACCATGCTTAAGAATAAACATCTGACCATCACGGAATGTATTGCCCAGCGCATGAGGGATGCCCAGCAAAAAGGCGAGATAAGCCCTGACATTAACACGGCAATGACCTCTCGTTTACTGCTGGATCTGACCTATGGCGTGCTGGCCGATATCGAAGCGGAAGACCTGGCGCGAGAAGCGTTATTTGCCCAGGGGCTGCGCGCGATGATTGGCGGTATCTTGACCGCATCCTGATCCTCACTTTCCGCGGGCCGGTGAAGAGAGTGCCCGCGTTCAATGTCTCAACACGGCTGAACAAAAAACGTTCTCCCCTGGTCGAAAAATCCCACTAAAACATTCGCCGAAACCATATGTCATGGGAATTTATCGCTTTATAAGTAGTCGAACGAGCGTTCGGTTGCTTATTTTGTGTCTTCTGTCAACGCTGTTTTAAAGATTAATGCGATCCATATCACGCTGTGGGTATTGCAGTTTTTGGTTTTTTGATCGCGGTGTCAGTTCTTTTTATTTCCATTTCTCTTCCATGGGTTTCTCACAGATAACTGTGTTCAACACAGAATTGGTTAACTAATCAGATTAAAGGTTGACCAGTATTTTTATCTTAATGAGGAGTCCCTTATGTTACGTCCTGTAGAAACCCCAACTCGTGAAATCAAAAAACTCGACGGCCTGTGGGCATTCAGCCTGGATCGGGAAAACTGTGGAATCTCTCAGCGTTGGTGGGAAAGCGCGTTACAAGAAAGCCGGGCAATTGCTGTGCCGGGCAGTTTTAACGATCAGTTCGCCGATGCAGATATTCGTAATTATGTGGGCAACGTCTGGTATCAGCGCGAAGTCTTTATACCAAAAGGTTGGACGGGCCAGCGTATCGTCCTGCGTTTCGATGCGGTCACTCATTACGGCAAAGTGTGGGTAAATAATCAGGAAGTGATGGAGCATCAGGGCGGCTATACGCCGTTTGAAGCCGATGTCACGCCGTATGTTATTGCCGGGAAAAGTGTACGTGTTACCGTTTGTGTGAACAACGAACTGAACTGGCAGACTATCCCGCCGGGAATGGTGATTACCGACGAAAACGGTAAGAAAAAGCAGTCTTACTTTCATGATTTCTTTAACTACGCCGGGATCCATCGCAGCGTAATGCTCTACAGCACACCGAACACCTGGGTGGGCGATATCACCGTGGTGACGCATGTCGCGCAAGACTGTAACCACGCGTCTATTGACTGGCAGGTGGTGGCAAATGGTGATGTCAGCGTTGAACTGCGTGATGCGGATCAACAGGTTGTTGCGACTGGACAAGGCAACAGCGGGACTTTGCAAGTGGTGAATCCTCACCTCTGGCAACCGGGTGAAGGCTATCTTTATGAACTGTGCGTCACAGCCAAAAGCCAGACAGAGTGTGATATCTACCCGCTGCGCGTCGGCATCCGGTCAGTGGCAGTGAAGGGCGAACAGTTCCTGATCAACCACAAACCGTTCTACTTCACTGGTTTTGGTCGTCATGAAGATGCGGATTTACGCGGTAAAGGATTCGATAACGTGCTGATGGTGCACGATCACGCATTGATGGACTGGATTGGTGCCAACTCTTACCGTACCTCGCATTACCCTTACGCTGAAGAGATGCTCGACTGGGCTGATGAAAATGGCATCGTGGTGATTGATGAAACTGCTGCCGTCGGCTTTAACCTCTCTTTAGGCATTGGATTTGAAGCGGGTAACAAGCCAAAAGAACTCTACAGCGAAGAGGCCGTCAACGGGGAAACTCAGCAGGCGCACTTACAGGCGATTAAAGAACTGATTGCGCGTGACAAAAACCACCCCAGCGTGGTGATGTGGAGCATTGCCAACGAACCGGATACTCGCCCGCAAGGTGCACGGGAATATTTCGCACCACTGGCGGAGGCAACGCGTAAACTGGACCCGACGCGACCGATCACCTGCGTCAATGTAATGTTCTGCGACGCTCACACCGATACCATCAGCGATCTCTTTGATGTGCTGTGCCTGAATCGTTATTACGGTTGGTATGTCCAAAGCGGCGATTTGGAAACGGCAGAGAAGGTACTGGAAAAAGAACTGCTTGCCTGGCAGGAGAAACTGCATCAGCCGATTATCATCACCGAATACGGCGTGGATACGTTAGCGGGTCTGCACTCGATGTACACCGACATGTGGAGTGAAGAGTATCAGTGCGCATGGCTGGATATGTATCACCGCGTCTTTGATCGCGTCAGCGCCGTCGTCGGTGAACAGGTATGGAACTTCGCTGATTTTGCGACCTCGCAGGGCATTATGCGCGTTGGCGGCAACAAGAAAGGGATCTTCACCCGCGACCGCAAACCGAAATCGGCGGCTTTCCTGCTGCAAAAACGCTGGACTGGCATGAATTTCGGTGAAAAACCGCAGCAGGGAGGCAAACAATGAATCAACAACTCTCCTGGCGCACCATCGTCGGCTACAGCCTCGGTGACGTCGCCAATAACTTCGCCTTCGCAATGGGGGCGCTCTTCCTGTTGAGTTACTACACCGACGTCGCAGGCGTCGGTGCCGCTGCGGCGGGCACCATGCTGTTACTGGTGCGGGTATTCGATGCCTTTGCCGACGTCCTGGCCGGGCGAGTAGTGGACAGTGTGAATACCCGCTGGGGAAAATTCCGCCCATTTTTACTCTTCGGCACAGCGCCGTTAATGATCTTCAGCGTGCTGGTATTCTGGGTGCCGACCGACTGGAGCCATAGCAGCAAAGTGGTGTATGCATATTTGACCTACATGGGCCTCGGGCTTTGCTACAGCCTGGTGAATATTCCTTATGGTTCACTTGCTACCGCGATGACCCAACAACCACAATCCCGCGCCCGTCTGGGCGCGGCTCGCGGGATTGCCGCTTCATTGACCTTTGTCTGCCTGGCATTTCTGATAGGACCGAGCATTAAGAACTCCAGCCCGGAGGAGATGGTGTCGGTATACCATTTCTGGACGATTGTGCTGGCGATGGCCGGAATGGTGCTTTACTTCATCTGCTTTAAATCGACGCGCGAGAATGTGGTGCGTATTGTGGCGCAGCCTTCGTTGAAGATCAGTCTGCAAACGCTGAAACGAAATCGCCCGCTGTTTATGTTGTGCATTGGGGCGCTGTGTGTGCTGATCTCGACCTTCGCGGTCAGTGCCTCATCGTTATTTTACGTACGCTACGTTTTGAATGATGCAGGATTGTTCACGGTGTTAGTGCTGGTACAGAACCTGGTCGGTACAGTGGCGTCGGCACCGCTGGTGCCGGGGATGGTCGCCAGGATCGGTAAAAAGAATACCTTCCTGATTGGCGCGCTGCTGGGGACTTGTGGTTACCTGCTGTTCTTCTGGGTATCCGTCTGGTCGCTGCCGGTGGCACTGGTTGCGTTAGCCATTGCCTCAATTGGTCAGGGCGTTACCATGACGGTGATGTGGGCGCTGGAAGCCGATACCGTAGAATATGGTGAATACCTGACTGGTGTGCGGATTGAAGGACTTACCTATTCGCTATTCTCATTTACGCGCAAATGCGGCCAGGCAATAGGAGGATCAATTCCCGCCTTTATTTTGGGATTAAGCGGATATATTGCCAATCAGGTGCAAACACCGGAAGTTATTATGGGGATCCGCACATCAATTGCCTTAGTACCCTGCGGGTTTATGCTACTTGCATTTATAATAATCTGGTTTTATCCGCTCACGGATAAAAAATTCAAAGAAATCGTAGTTGAAATTGATAATCGCAAACAAATGCAGCAGCAATTAATCAGCGATATCACTAATTAATATTCCATAAAAATAATCAGAACATCAAAGGTGCAACTATGAGAAAAATAGTGGCCATGGCCGTTATTTGCCTGACGGCTGCCTCTGGCCTTACCACCGCTTACGCTGCACAACTGGCTGACGATGAAGCGGGACTACGCATCAGACTGAAAAATGAATTACGCAGGGCTGACAAACCTAGTGCTGGCGCGGGAAGAGACATTTACGCGTGGGTACAGGGAGGATTGCTTGATTTTAATAGTGGCTATTATTCTAATATTATTGGTGTCGAAGGCGGGGCATATTATGTTTATAAATTAGGTGCTCGTGCTGATATGAGTACCCGCTGGTATCTTGATGGTGATAAAAGTTTTGGCTTTGCCCTGGGGGCAGTAAAAATAAAACCCAGTGAAAATAGCCTGCTTAAATTAGGTCGCTTCGGAACAGATTATAGTTATGGCAGCTTACCTTATCGTATTCCGTTAATTGCTGGTAGTTCGCAACGGACATTGCCGACTATTTCCGAAGGAGCATTAGGTTACTGGGCTTTAACGCCAAATATTGAATTGTGGGGAATGTGGCGTTCACGAGTATTTTTATGGACCGATTCAACAACCGGTATTCGTGATGAAGGGGTTTATAACAGCCAGACGGGAAAATACGATAAATATCGCGCACGTTCTTTTTTAGCCGCCAGTTGGCATGATGATACCAGTCGCTATTCTCTGGGAGCATCGGTACAGAAAGATGTTTCCAACCAGATACAAAGTATTCTCGAGAAAAGCATACCACTCGACCCGAATTATACGTTGAAAGGGGAGTTGCTCGGCTTTTATGCGCAACTCGAAGGCCTAAGTCGTAATACCAGCCAGCCCAATGAAACGGCGTTGGTTAGTGGACAATTGACCTGGAGTGCGCCGTGGGGAAGCGTATTTGGCAGTGGCGGTTATTTGCGTCATGCGATGAATGGAGCCGTGGTGGACACCGACATTGGCTATCCCTTTTCATTAAGTCTTGATCGTAACCGCGAAGGAATGCAGTCCTGGCAATTGGGCGTCAACTATCGTTTAACCCCGCAATTTACGCTGACATTTGCACCGATTGTGACCCGCGGCTATGAATCCAGTAAACGAGACGTGCGGATTGAAGGCGCGGGTATCTTAGGTGGCGTGAACTATCGGGTTAGTGAAGGGCCGCTACAAGGGATGAATTTCTTTCTTGCTGCCGATAAAGGGCGGGAAAAGCGCGATGGCAGTGCGCTGGGCGATCGCCTGAATTACTGGGATGTGAAAATGAGTATCCAGTATGACTTTATGCTGAAGTGAGAAAAAACGCCGGAGTGAAAATTCCCCGGCGTTTTGGCCGTGAATTACTGCTGCGGAATTGCCGGTACAGCCGGAACGTTAAGAGCTGGCATCGCAAACATGCCAACAAAATCTTCTAACGACATTTTCTGTCCGTTTAACGTGATCTGACCGTTAGCATACTGCAGGCTGGTGGTGATGGTGTTGTCCTGCAAGGTGGTCAGACGGAACATCTGCCCCATTGCTGACGCACCTTCAACTTGCTGTTTCGCCAGTTTTTTCGCTTGATCTTCCTGATATCCTTCCAGCTTCGCTACCTGAGTCATCAGCTCAGTTGCCATATCCACCGGAATGGTAAGTTTCGCATCCAGAGATTTGACCGAGCGGTCCACTTCCTGTGCCGGCGTTTGCGGCGCTTCTTTAGTCGTTGCCGGATCTTTCAGGAACAGCGACAGATTCAGCGCACTTTCACCCTGACTGTTTTTCCAGCTCAATGGTGCGATAGTAATCACCGGATCGCCTTTCAACATCAGCGGTAGGGCGCTAAAGAAGGCTTCCGTCACTTTCTCCTGATAAAGTTCAGGATTGTTGGCAATTTCTGGCTGTGCCAGCAGCGCCTGAGTTTGCGCGTTATATTGCTGGCTAAACTGATGCCAGGCCTCGCCATCAATCTGGCCGACTTTTAAGGTCAGCTTGCCGTTGCCCAGATCCTGATTCTGAACCTTCAGGCTATTTAGCGAGTAATCCAGTTGGCTATTGATCGTTTTACCGTCATTGACCAGATCCGATTTACCGCTGATCTCCATGCCTTCCAGCAGTGCCAGTTCTTTGCCTTCCACCGAAATGGTCATTTTTTCCAGCGACAGTTTTTGGTTTCCAACGCGCTCACCAAAACTTGCCAGCGTGCTGGAACCGTCAGTTTTCAGATTATTAAAGGTCAACTGTACTTTCTGGTTATACTCATTAACCGCATCCACCCGACCGCTTTGTGCTTCCCCGGACAGGGAGATGGCTTTGCCGTCTCTGTCAGCATTTAACTGGAACTCGCCGCCGCTAAAGGCGACCTTTTCATCCTTTTGCTCGTAATTCAGTGGCTTGAGTGAAATATCGGAACTGGAATCACCGCTGTAACCAATGCGGGAGTTAATCTCAAAAGGCGTTTCACCTTTTGCCATATCAAACAGTGGCTTGCTTACTTCGTTATTGACCAGCGTGGTTTGAATTGATGCCATCGACGGAATCAGGTTCAGTTTTTTAAGCTGGGCAAGGGGGAAGGGACCATGATCAACCGATTCGTTGAAGATGACGCTCTGACCGCTTTTAATCCACGGATTTTCTTTCCCGGCAATGGGTTTCACCACCAGTTGCAACTGGCTGCTGAATACGCCGCGATGATAGTTTTGATAACTCACTTCCAGGTTGGATTCAGGAGCTGTCAGTTTGAGTTGCGCGTTTGCCTGCGCGACCATGTCTTCGAGATGGGTTTCAATCTTCTTGCCTGTGTACCATGCGCCGCCTGTCCAGACTACGCCGAGCGCAACAATGACGCCTACCGCTACCAGCGATTTATTCATAATGATTATCCATAAAATAAAATCAGGCGGACTGGCCGCCTGAAGGTGTTATAAGCCTTTAATAAGCTTAGCAAGAGATGTTAATTTTTTCAGTAAGCTCTTACAGCTTGTTGTAAACACGGGCTAAACGACCGTGGCCTTTGACCGTCACCGGTGACTCGTTGGCGGCAATAAACGCTGATTCACCCGGTTTAAGCTGTAACTGCTGAGAACCTTTACACAGCGTTGCATCGCCCTCGACGCAGAACAAAATGGCGGCACTCTGCTGGCTGATGGTGGTTTCTTGATCGCTAAGGTCATGCAGCGAGAAGGCAAAATCATCCACCGGAATCGGGAAGTCCAGCTCTGAGCCCTGTTTCACCGGCTGGGTCAACAACTGGTTGGCCGGTTTGGCTTCAAACTTCACGTTGGCAACCAGCTCTGGAATATCAATGTATTTAGGCGTCAGACCCGCACGCAGCACGTTATCGGAGTTCGCCATCACTTCTAGTGCCACGCCTTGCAGGTAAGCGTGCGGTGTTTCAGCGAACAGGAACATCGCTTCGCCAGGATTCAATTTCACGACATTCAGCAACAGCGGGGAGAACAGACCGCTGTCATCCGGGTAAAATTCAGAAATTAAACGAATCGTTTGCCACGGTTCGCCCTGCTGACTGTCGAGCGCAGATTTCAAAATCGCCAGCGCGCGGGATTTCTCTTCACCCTGCATATTTAACAGGCTGGCAAACAGTTCGCTTAAACGTTCGGCATTGGGCTGCTGCAAAAAGTGAGCAATGGCCGGATGTGCGCCCGCGACTGGCTGAAGCAGGGAGACGATGTCGGAAAACTCACGAAATGCATTCATCGCGAGGAAAGGGGTCAGGGCGAAAACCAGCTCAGGCTTGTGATTAGGATCTTTATAGTTACGCTCGGCGGCATTCATCGGAATACCTGCGGCATTTTCTTTGGCAAAACCGATTTCAGAATTGCGTTTGTTTGGATGCACCTGAATGGAGAGCGGCTGGGCTGCGCATAATACTTTGAACAGGAAAGGCAACTCGCCAAAGCGTTTGGCAACGGCATCTCCCAAAAGAGTCGCTTTATCACTCTCAATCACATCACGCAGTGAAACGATATCTCCTGCGGCATCGTGCACACGTGAACTGCTCTTTGGATGCGCGCCCATCCACAACTCGGCCATCGGCTGGCTGGACGGATTTTCCATGCCATAAAGTTCAGTCAACGCCGTTTTGCTGCCCCAGGCATAGTTTTGCACTGAGTTAATGAGTTTTTGCATGATCAATCCCTGTTTAAATGTGGAAATTAATCTCGCTATTAAAGCAAGAATCCTACGGGAAGTAACCTGGAGCCGCAAAAAGTCGTACTAGTCTCAGTTTTTGTTAAAAAAGTGTGTAGGATAATGCAACTCGCTTTTAACAGGGCAATGGAACACCCGCCCAAAGCATAACCAAACCAGGCAGTAAGTGAGAGAACAATGTCAAACAAACCCTTTCATTATCAGGCTCCTTTCCCACTCAAAAAAGATGATACCGAGTACTACCTGCTGACCAGCGAATATGTCAGCGTATCTGAATTTGAAGGGCAGGAGATTTTGAAAGTTGCACCAGAAGCGTTAACTCTTCTGGCGCGTCAGGCGTTTCATGATGCGTCATTCATGCTGCGTCCGGCCCATCAACAGCAGGTAGCCGATATTTTGCGTGACCCGGAAGCCAGCGAAAACGACAAGTATGTGGCACTGCAATTCCTGCGAAACTCCGATATCGCCGCAAAAGGCGTTCTGCCAACCTGCCAGGACACCGGCACCGCGATCATCGTTGGTAAAAAAGGGCAGCGTGTATGGACCGGTGGTGGCGACGAAGCGGCGCTGGCGCGCGGTGTCTATAACACTTATATCGAAGATAACCTGCGCTACTCGCAAAACGCGCCGCTGGATATGTATAAAGAGGTGAATACCGGCACCAACTTGCCAGCGCAGATCGATCTTTATGCCGTTGATGGCGATGAGTACAAATTCCTCTGTATCGCCAAAGGTGGCGGTTCGGCAAACAAGACGTATCTCTATCAGGAAACCAAAGCGTTACTGACGCCGGGGAAACTGAAAAATTACCTGGTTGAGAAAATGCGCACACTGGGTACGGCGGCGTGTCCTCCATATCATATTGCGTTCGTTATTGGCGGAACTTCTGCGGAAACTAACCTTAAAACGGTGAAACTGGCTTCCGCTAAATACTATGACGAACTGCCAACGGAAGGGAACGAGCACGGTCAGGCGTTCCGCGATGTGGAACTGGAAAACGAATTGCTGATTGAAGCGCAAAATCTCGGTCTGGGCGCGCAGTTTGGCGGGAAATATTTCGCCCATGACATTCGAGTGATTCGCCTGCCACGCCATGGCGCATCCTGCCCGATTGGTATGGGCGTCTCCTGTTCTGCTGACCGTAATATCAAAGCGAAGATTAACCGTCAGGGGATCTGGATCGAAAAACTGGAACATAATCCTGGCAAATACATCCCTGAAGAACTGCGTAAAGCGGGGGAAGGCGAAGCGGTACGCGTTGACCTTAACCGTCCAATGAAAGAGATCCTCGCACAGTTGTCGCAGTATCCCGTTTCTACACGCTTATCGCTTAACGGCACGATTATCGTCGGTCGTGATATCGCTCATGCCAAACTGAAAGAGCGGATGGATAACGGTGAAGGGCTGCCACAGTACATTAAAGATCATCCAATTTACTACGCGGGTCCGGCCAAAACGCCGGAAGGTTATGCCTCCGGTTCTCTTGGCCCAACGACTGCCGGACGTATGGATTCTTACGTCGATCAACTGCAAGCGCAGGGCGGCAGCATGATCATGCTGGCGAAAGGTAACCGCAGCCAGCAGGTGACGGATGCCTGTAAAAAACATGGTGGTTTCTATCTCGGCAGTATCGGCGGGCCTGCGGCAGTGCTGGCGCAGGGGAGTATTAAGAGTCTGGAATGTGTTGAATATCCGGAACTGGGAATGGAAGCCATCTGGAAAATCGAAGTGGAAGATTTCCCGGCGTTTATCCTGGTGGATGATAAAGGAAATGACTTCTTCCAGCAGATACAACTCACGCAGTGTAGCCGCTGCGTGAAATAAGCAGAGCCGCCCTTCGGGGCGGCTTTTTTACATGGCACGAAATACCAAACATTTGTTATCAAATAGTAAATAATGAGTGAGCTAAAAGTTGCTTAACGAAAGCAAAACAGAAAGAAAAAATTAATCAGGTGAGGAGCAGGCCATGAAAACAGTACGCAGCGAAAAAGATTCGATGGGTGCGATCGATGTCCCGGCAGATAAGCTGTGGGGCGCACAAACTCAACGCTCGCTGGAGCATTTCCGCATTTCGACGGAGAAAATGCCAACCTCACTGATTCATGCGCTGGCGCTAACCAAGCGCGCAGCGGCAAAAGTTAATGAAGATTTAGGCTTGCTGTCTGAAGAGAAAGCGAGTGCCATTCGGCAGGCGGCGGATGAAGTACTCGCAGGACAGCATGACGACGAATTCCCACTGGCAATCTGGCAGACCGGTTCCGGCACGCAAAGCAATATGAACATGAACGAAGTGCTGGCCAATCGGGCGAGTGAACTGCTCGGCGGTGTGCGCGGGATGGAGCGTAAAGTTCACCCTAACGACGATGTGAACAAAAGCCAGAGTTCCAATGATGTCTTTCCAACAGCAATGCACGTTGCGGCGCTGCTGGCGCTGCGTAAGCAACTCATTCCACAACTTAAAACCCTGACACAAACTCTGAATGAGAAATCCCGCGCGTATGCTGATATCGTCAAAATTGGTCGTACCCACTTGCAGGACGCCACGCCGCTGACCTTAGGGCAGGAGATTTCCGGCTGGGTAGCGATGCTGGAGCATAACCTCAAACATATCGAATACAGCCTGCCTCACGTGGCGGAACTGGCGCTGGGGGGGACTGCTGTAGGGACGGGGCTGAACACCCATCCGGAGTATGCCCGTCGCGTGGCGGACGAGCTTTCGGTCATTACCTGTGCGCCGTTTGTTACCGCACCGAACAAATTTGAAGCACTGGCGACCTGTGATGCGCTGGTTCAGGCGCACGGTGCGTTAAAAGGATTGGCGGCGTCACTGATGAAAATTGCCAATGATGTCCGCTGGCTGGCCTCCGGTCCACGTTGCGGCATTGGCGAAATCTCAATCCCGGAAAATGAGCCGGGCAGTTCAATCATGCCGGGAAAAGTGAACCCAACACAGTGTGAAGCATTAACCATGCTTTGCTGCCAGGTGATGGGGAATGACGTGGCAATCAACATCGGCGGCGCTTCTGGTAACTTCGAACTGAACGTCTTCCGTCCGATGGTGATCCACAATTTCCTGCAATCGGTGCGCTTGCTGGCAGATGGCATGGAAAGTTTTAACAAACACTGCGCGGTGGGAATAGAGCCGAATCGTGAGCGTATCAATCAATTGCTCAATGAATCGCTGATGCTGGTGACCGCGCTAAACACCCATATTGGCTATGACAAAGCTGCGGAGATCGCCAAAAAAGCGCATAAAGAAGGGCTGACCTTAAAAGCAGCCGCCCTTGCGCTGGGCTATCTTAGCGAAGCCGAGTTTGATAGCTGGGTACGACCAGAACAGATGGTCGGCAGTATGAAAGCAGGGCGTTAATCTGCAACATACAGGTGCAGCCGGGGAATGATCAAACGAAGCGGCTGCGCCTGGGGTTTAAAACGATGCTGAACATTGTCGGCATCGTAATTTAACAGCTCACCAACGTCTGGCATGCCTGCGCCATTATCCCGATTAATCAGCGCGATAAGCGGTGTCGGGCAGGCGTGCTGAACTTGTTTTTGATCCCCCTTGTACCAGACACGGGCAATTGGCTGAACCTTCACCGGACGTTTGATTTTTAACTTCGCGTCCTGTGGCAGGGCGGCAATATCCTGATACTCGCGTTCCAGTTTTCCCTGCCACTCCTCGCGCGTCCACGGTGCAACGCTACGTGGCGATTTCAGGCTCTTTTCCAACTGCGCCAGCACCTCATCACGATGCAAATTTTTAATGATATGTTTATTCGCCCAGCCAAAACGTAAAGTGGCGGGGTCGTGCAGAACGGTGAGCGTGCGATAAGCATTAAGGGTAATCAGCCCCGGCAAATGACGATGTACCCATTCAAAACGCGCTGCCGTAGGCAGTTCTGACTCAACCGTGACGATATGCTCGAAAGTGGTTTTAAGTTGATTGATGCGCTGTATATGACTTGCCAGCGCCGTTTGTGAAAGGTTATCGACCTGATAGCACAACACGCCAGGTAGACGAACAGCCGCCTTGCTGCTGCGATTTTCGGACTGTTGTTGAATGAACAAATGGCGGAAATGGCGCAGTGCCAGCGCCTGCGCTTCTTTCCCGAGATGTTGCTTAACCTCAATGCGATTAAGCGGATTATGCTCATCCTCCTTTTTGACCTCCGGTAACGAGAACACGCGGGCAACCAGCAACTTGTGCTGTTCAAGTTCAGCGGCAAACGCTGCCAGTTCTTGTTCCATCTGGCGAAAAGTCGTATTGAGTCGGTCAACAAGATCGTAACGGGCCATAAAATTACCACTTTAGTTACAACATACTTTATTTATAGCACATTGACGACAACTTAACCACCGTGCGTTTGGTGTCAGGCAGAAGTAAATTGCGGGATGTTGTGCCACAGTGGCCAGCTGAACGAGAAGCGGGCGCCCCCCAGTTCGCTAGTGTCACAATTGACCGTACCGCCCATTGCCAGAGCGATGGAGTGGACAATCGCCAGCCCCAGCCCACAGCCACCAGTTGCACGGTCCCGGCTGGGATCGAGGCGAACAAAGGGTTCAAAGATATGCTCGCGATTTTCTGCCGCAATTCCCGGACCATCATCTTCAACAATCAATGTTGCTCTGTTTCCTGCCAGTAGCAGGCTGGTTTCAACGGTTGAATGGCAGTAGCGCAGGGCGTTGTTGAGTAAGTTATCCAGCACGCGCTCCATTAAGCGCATATCCAGTGCCGCGTAATTACCTGGCGTGATCGTTTTTATCCGTACCGTTTTGTCGGGGGTCACGGCCTGAATATCTTGCAGATGTGTTGACAGCCACAACGGCAGGTCTGGTTCGCTAAGATGCAGTTCATTTTGTGGGCGATCGAGCCGGGCATAAGTCAGCAGTTCTTCAATTAAAGCTTCCAGTTGACTGATATCGCGATTCAAGGTCTGGGACTCTATGGCGTTCAGGTTGTCGCTCATCTCCAGCCGATAACGCAGGCGCACTAATGGTGTTCGCAGTTCATGGGCAATGCCATCAATAAGCTGCTTTTTACTGGCAATCAACGCGTTGATATTGTCCGCCATCTGGTTAAACGCCACGCCAAGTCGTTCAAAGCTTGAACCATCATCAAAGTGAATACGCTCATTGAGATGCCCATCGCCGAATCGTTGCGCCGCCGCTTCCAGTTTTAACATGTCTTTCCAGTGCGGACGCATCCAGATAAACACCGGAAAGGCGAGGGAGATGGCAATAAAGGCGATCAGCACGATATCCAGCAAACGCATTTGATGGAGGAAATAAAGATAAGGAACGGGACCCACGGCGAGAACGTAGTGGCTGCGCGGGATACGCTGTAAAAAGGTGTACTGATCATCCAGAGCAACAATCTCTCCGCCACGCAATCGGTGCATGGCGTTTTTATCGAGATGATATTTACTCAGCGGCTCGACGCGCAGATCGAAAGAGAGATTTAAATCCATCTCCTTCAGCGTTTTTCCCCAGTCGTGCGGAGGGATCTCGCGTAATTCGCTACGCATCAGATACAGCGAACTGTTCATCAAATCATCCAGTGACTGTTTGCCCGCGCGTTCGGCGGTAAATTTGTACACCAGCCCAACCAGCAGAGACATCACAAGGAAGCAGACAAACAGCAAAAGATAAAACTGGATAAACAGTTTTTTCATCGCTTATTCCCACGCATGAGGCGCAAAAAGATAGCCTTTGTTACGCACGGTTTTAATGCGGTAGGGTTCGGCAGCGTTATCGAGCAGTTTTTTTCGTAACCGCGAAATAGCTACATCCACGCTACGATCCAGCCCGTCATAACTGACGCCGCGTAAATTCTTCAGCAGCGCATCGCGGTCCATAATTTGTCCTGCATGGGTGGCTAATTCCCATAGCAATTCAAAATCAGCCGTCGAGAGTGAAATCTCATGGTTAGCAAGTGTCACTACGCGGTTGATGGGGTCGATAGTTAACGTACCGAAATGCAATGGTTTGTAAGGTGTCAGAGACGTTTCCTGAATACCTTTGGTCAGCGTCGCTTGTTCGTTCTGACGCAAATGTAAACGTAAACGCGCCAACAGAACAGCGGGGGGCGTTGTTTTGAGAATATAGTCGCAGGCGCCCATTTCCAGCGCCAGAATGTGGTTCATATCGCTATCGAGAGAGGTCAGCAGAACAATCGGCCCGGACCATTTTGTGCGTAAATCGCGGCAGATGGACATTCCGTCTTTGCCAGGCAGCATGATATCGAGCAGCACTAGATCCGGATTTTCCCGCAAAATTGTCTCTTCGGCATGGTCGCCGCGCGGTTCCACGGTAACCTGCATATCATGCTTTGCCAGGTACGCGGCAATCAGTGAACCAACTTCTGTGTCATCTTCCACAAATACGATAGTGTTCATATTATTCACGGCAGATATAAAAACGTCACAATACACCGCGCTGATTTTACTTACTATCAATCGTTTCTAAACAAGGTTGCATCGGGTATTCTACAAATAACTTGTTATGGAAGTGTTAAGGTTAAAAATGGGGCTGGTAATCAAAGCCGCGCTTGGTGCGCTGGTGGTGGTGTTGATTGGTGTATTAGCAAAAACGAAAAATTACTATATCGCCGGGCTGATCCCGCTTTTCCCGACCTTTGCGCTCATCGCGCATTATATTGTTGTCAGTGAACGCGGCATTGAAGCTTTACGCGCCACAATCGTTTTCAGTATGTGGTCGATTATTCCCTATTTTGTTTATCTGGCGTCGTTGTGGTATTTCACCGGAATCATGCGCTTGCCCGCTGCTTTTGTGGGTTCTGTTGCGTGCTGGGGGTTAAGCGCATGGGTGCTAATTATTTGCTGGATGAAGCTGCATTAACGCAAATGACGGCCGCCATCAAGCGGGAAACTGCGTCCGGTTACAAAGCAACTGGTGAGTAAGTAATCGACAAGGTCGATAACTTCTTTCTCACCGGGCGCGGTTTTCATCAGTGATTTATTCAGCGCCTGTTGGCGATATTCGGCATCATCATGCTCGTTAAACAGGATCAGCGATGGTGCAATAGAATTCACTTTCACTTCCGGTGCCAATTTGCGGGCAAACGAACGGGTCATATTATCCATTGCCGCTTTACTTGCAGCATAGGCAATATGTTTGTCGCTTCCGCGCTCCACCACATAATCGGTGAAGTGAATGATATCGCTGGCGGCGTGTCCGTGACCGCGTAGTAATCTTTCCAGCGCATGGTTGAGCAGGTAAGGGGTATTAACATGGATCTGCATCATGCAGGCCAGAACATCAGTCAGTGGCGTACCTGGTTTTTCTGCCATCCACGCACTGGCGTTATGCAAAATGGCACGCAGGCCGTGGGTGGTTTTTAACACTTCATCGGCAAACGCCATCACGCCGTCGTTCGTTGAAAAATCAGCCTGAATACACTGCGCACCTGCATTAACCAGTCCATCAATGGCAGGATAGTGCGTTCGATAGCTGACAATCACCGGTTGCTTTTGATGAATGAAATGCCAGGCGAGAGCGAGGCCGATGCGACGGCCTCCACCAGTGATTAATATTGGCAAGGGCTGGGTTTTCCCCATCGTTAATCTCCTTTGCAAGCATACGATGGGACGAACGTTATCCCACCAGCATCCAGGTTGCCGGAACTGCGGCAATTAACAGCATGCCAATCAGCACCATTTCCTGACGATTCAATACATTATCATGTGTATGCGTTTTACGCGCGTACAGGAAAACCAGCAGCCCTGGCGCATACAGAACGACGGACAACAACAGGTGCATTGGGCCTGAAGCGTATAATAACCATAAGCCATAAATGCAGGCACCGACACCAACCGCTTTATGCAGCGGACGAGTAGCGATTTTCAACAAGAACGCGCCAACCAGGAAATAGGGCACCAGAATCATTTCTGAGGCGATGGTCAGCAACGTGTTGTAATCGGAACCAGTCAGCCAAATCAGCACCAGACAAATTTGCACGCAGATGTTGGTCAGCCACAGCGAGGCAGACGGCGCTGCTTGTGCATTCTGGCGCGCAAAAATACGCGGGAATGCCTTATGGGTAGCTGCCAGGAAGGGGACTTCTGCCGCCATAATGGTCCAGCTTAAATACGCGCCACAAACAGAAACGATCAATCCGGCAGCGATGATAATCTCGCCCCACGGCCCCATCATTTTCACCATCAGACCGGCCATAGACGGGTTACGAATCTCAGCCAGTTCAGGACGAGCAACCACCCCCAGCGAAAGCAGCGTGACTAATAAATAAACGCCCAGTGCAGAAAGCACCGCCAGAAGCGTTGCTTTGCCAACATCATGTTTATTCCGCGCCCGTGAAGAAACAACTACCGCACCTTCCACACCAATGAATACCCACAGTGTGATTAGCATGGTGTTTTTCACCTGTTCCCATACCGGCACGCCAAGCGCAAGGCCTGTAAAGTCGAGCTTGAAGGTGTCCAGTTTGAACATCATCATCGCCAGCACAATAAACAAACCAAGCGGCAATAATTTTGCCAATGTCGCCACCAGGTTAATGCTGGCGGCGGTTTGTACGCCGCGCAGAATCAAAAAGTGAACAATCCACAACAATGCCGATGCACCGACGATCGATTGCCAGGTGTTACCATCGCCAAACAGGCGTAGTTCCGGCGTATCGGTGAAGAAACTTAATGCGGAAAAGACGATAACCAAATAAGAGACGTTGGCGATAACCGCACATAGCCAGTATCCCCATGCCGAGCAGAAGCCGATTAACTCGCCAAACCCCTCCCGTGCATAGGTAAAAATACCGCCGTCAAGGTCGGGACGAATGCGTGTCAGGATCAGCATGGCAAAGGCCAGCAATAAGATGCCAGCGCCAGTAATACCCCAGCCGATGAGCAGTGCTGCCGGGCTGGCAACCGCCGCCATATTTTGCGGCAGACTGAAAACACCCGCGCCCAGCATTGAGCTTAATACCAGCGCGGTGAGTGCGCTCAGTCCCAGTTTCTTTTCCATCGATATCCAGTATTTAAAACGTGTTCAGAAGAATAAATATTAGGGCAAAACGCATAAAAATGGTGAATGCCACTAAAGCGCGGGATTTTACGAAGAGAAGTGGCGGCATGCAATGGTTGCGGGAAAATTTGTAGCTAAAAATCTGAAAGGCGGCATAAAGCCGCCTTAATGTGATACTGAATAGTTATTTATTTATACAGGTCTGCACTGATGGTCAGGTTGTTACCACGTTCCTGCCACTGGCGGGTAATGTGGTAATACTTAGCACCTTTCTTCGCGGCACGTTTAGCAACCTGGTAGGAGACTTCGGTCATGTTGCCGTAGTTACCCGAAAACTTAATGCTATCGAACGGGACCATCATTGCTGCGGTCGCTTTGTTTAATTCTTCTACTTTGGTGCCGTCAGGAAGCGTGACAGTGTAACGTCCGCCTTTTGAGGACTGAGTTTCAAAGAAACGACCAACTTCAGCACTTGGTGATGCAGTGGTGGCAACGCCCGGGATTTCAACTTTCTTCGCGGCTTCGCCACCTGCGGCCAGTGCCGCGCGACCAGCATCAGAATCCGCAGGGATCACATCCGGGCTCTGGACGATGCGTTTTTTAGCATCTTGTTTGTAGATGAACGCAGTAATACGCTGGTTGCCGCCCTGGTTGGCATCTATCTGGCGAACGATGTAGTAAGAGTAGGCACCTTTCGCTTTTGCTGCTTTGGTGATGGCATCGTTCACTTCCGGTTGGCTGCGGAAGAAGCCCTGGACGGTAACGGTGTCATACGGTTCGATCAAAACAGCCTGGTCTTTAGGCAGTTCAATAACGCCATTAAAAACGCGATTCTTATCAGCTTCTGCTTTTTCAGCATCGGCTTTATAAAGATCGGCAACTACACGCCAGTTACCGCTGTTACCGAAATCTGAAGTGTCGACAACATAAAAAGAGGCGGCGCCTTCTTTATCAGCGCGACGGGAAACGGCTTTAACCGCTTCGCCAATGGCATTAAAACGACCGGTAACCACTACACGGTCAAAAGGTTTAACCGCTGCCGCTTGCTCCGGTGTCAGTTCTGTTGCTGCGTTAACGGAAAATGCCGTAGCAGAAAGCAGTGCCGACGCCAGGAGGGTGTTCTTAAGCTTCATAAAAATAATCCTTCGCCTTGCGCAAACCAGGTACTGGTATTGTTATTAACGAGAAACGTGGCTGATTATTGCATTTAAAGTGTGTAACTGTCTGCGTGATTTTTTCATATCAGACTTCTTGATTTGATTTTAAATCTGATCGAATGAGCGTCCGTGCTTAAAAAATAGCCACAATAACAGAAGAATGACTGAACTGGCTGAATTGTATAAGTTAATTTAATGTTAACCGGTGGCTGGCGTCGGTGATATCTCATGTTTTACCTGATTATCAAAGACAATTATCGCCCATTATCCTGTGTTCTATGGTGTTTATCCCGCTATCAAGGCTGAATCGTTAATATTTTGAGAGTTCACGCCGAAATACTGATTTTTGACGCTAGATCACAGGCATTATTTTCAGTACGTTATAGGCGTTTGTTACTAATTTATTTTAACGGAGTAACATTTAGCTCGTACATGAGCGGCTTGTGTATCAAAAACACAGGCAAACCATCATCAATAAAACCGATGGAAGGGAATATCATGCGAATTGGCATACCAAGAGAACGGTTAACCAATGAAACCCGTGTTGCAGCAACGCCGAAAACAGTGGAGCAGTTGCTGAAACTAGGTTTTACCGTCGCGGTAGAGAGCGGCGCAGGTCAACTGGCTAGTTTTGACGATAAAGCGTTTGTGCAAGCGGGCGCCGAAATTGTAGAAGGGAATAACGTCTGGCAGTCAGAGATCATTCTGAAGGTCAATGCGCCGTTAGATGATGAAATTGCGTTACTAAATCCGGGAACCACGCTGGTGAGCTTCATCTGGCCCGCGCAGAATCCGGAGTTAATGCAAAAACTCGCGGAGCGTAACGTGACGGTGATGGCGATGGACTCTGTACCACGCATTTCTCGCGCGCAATCGCTTGATGCATTAAGTTCGATGGCGAATATCGCCGGCTATCGCGCCATTGTTGAAGCGGCTCATGAGTTTGGGCGTTTCTTTACCGGGCAAATCACCGCAGCAGGTAAAGTGCCGCCCGCAAAAGTGATGGTGATTGGTGCGGGTGTTGCTGGTCTGGCCGCCATTGGCGCAGCAAACAGCCTCGGCGCAATTGTGCGTGCATTTGATACTCGCCCGGAAGTGAAAGAACAAGTTCAAAGTATGGGCGCGGAGTTCCTCGAGCTGGATTTTAAAGAGGAAGCAGGTAGTGGCGATGGTTACGCCAAAGTGATGTCGGAAGCGTTCATCAAAGCAGAAATGGAACTCTTTGCCGCCCAGGCAAAAGAGGTCGATATCATTGTGACCACTGCGCTTATTCCAGGCAAACCAGCACCGAAACTGATTACCCGTGAAATGGTTGATTCTATGAAGTCGGGTAGTGTGATTGTCGACCTGGCATCCCAAAACGGTGGTAACTGTGAATACACCGTGCCGGGTGAAATCTTCACCACGGAGAATGGCGTCAAAGTGATTGGCTACACCGATCTTCCTGGTCGCCTGCCGACGCAATCCTCACAGCTTTACGGCACCAACCTTGTCAATCTGCTGAAACTGTTGTGCAAAGAGAAAGACGGCAATATAACGGTTGATTTTGATGATGTGGTGATTCGCGGCGTGACCGTGATCCGTTCTGGCGAAATTACCTGGCCGGCGCCGCCGATTCAGGTTTCAGTCCAACCGCAGGCAGCACAGAAAGCGGCACCTGATGTTAAAACCGAAGAAAAATGCGCCTGCTCACCGTGGCGTAAATATGCGCTGATGGCGCTGGCAATCATCCTTTTCGGCTGGTTGGCAAGCGTAACACCGAAAGAATTCCTCGGGCACTTTACCGTTTTCGCGCTGGCCTGCGTCGTAGGTTATTACGTGGTGTGGAATGTCTCCCACGCGTTGCATACGCCGCTGATGTCGGTTACTAACGCGATTTCAGGGATTATTGTTGTCGGAGCTCTATTGCAGATTGGCCAGGGCGGCTGGGTTAGCTTCCTTAGTTTTATCGCGGTGCTTATCGCCAGCATTAATATTTTCGGTGGCTTTACCGTGACTCAGCGCATGCTGAAAATGTTTCGCAAAAACTAAGGGGTAACATATGTCTGGAGGATTAGTTACAGCTGCATACATTGTTGCCGCGATCCTGTTTATCTTCAGTCTGGCCGGGCTTTCTAAACATGAAACGTCTCGCCGTGGTAACAACCTCGGTATTGCCGGGATGGCGATTGCGTTAATTGCAACTATCTTCGGGCCGGATACTGGCAATGTTGGCTGGATCCTGGTTGCGATGGTCATTGGTGGCGCGATTGGTATCCGTCTGGCGAAGAAAGTCGAAATGACCGAAATGCCGGAACTGGTGGCGATCCTGCATAGCTTCGTGGGGCTGGCGGCGGTGCTGGTTGGCTTTAACAGCTATCTGCATCATGACGCGGGAATGGCACCGATTCTGGCCAATATTCACCTGACGGAAGTGTTCCTTGGCATCTTTATTGGTGCGGTAACCTTTACCGGTTCGGTTGTGGCGTTCGGTAAGCTGTGCGGAAAGATTTCGTCTAAACCGTTGATGCTGCCAAACCGCCATAAAATGAACCTGGCTGCATTGGTCGTTTCCTTCCTGCTGTTGATGGTGTTTGTTCGTACCGATAGTGTTGGCTTGCAGGTGCTGGCATTGCTGATAATGACCGCTATAGCGCTGGTCTTCGGTTGGCATTTGGTGGCTTCCATCGGTGGTGCAGATATGCCAGTGGTGGTGTCGATGCTGAACTCCTACTCCGGTTGGGCGGCGGCAGCGGCGGGCTTTATGCTCAGTAATGACCTGCTGATTGTGACCGGTGCGCTGGTCGGTTCTTCTGGTGCCATCCTTTCTTACATTATGTGTAAGGCGATGAACCGTTCCTTTATCAGCGTCATTGCGGGCGGTTTCGGCACTGATGGTTCCTCTACCGGCGATGATCAGGAAGTGGGCGAGCACCGCGAAATCACCGCAGAAGAGACGGCGGAGCTGCTGAAAAACTCGCACTCAGTAATCATTACTCCTGGGTACGGCATGGCGGTAGCGCAGGCACAGTATCCGGTCGCAGAAATCACCGAGAAACTGCGTGCGCGCGGTATCAACGTGCGCTTCGGGATTCACCCGGTTGCGGGCCGTTTGCCTGGGCATATGAACGTGTTGCTGGCGGAAGCGAAAGTACCGTATGACATCGTGCTGGAAATGGACGAAATCAACGATGACTTCGCTGATACCGATACCGTACTGGTGATTGGTGCCAACGATACGGTTAACCCGGCGGCACAGGACGATCCGAAGAGCCCGATTGCTGGCATGCCTGTTTTGGAAGTGTGGAAAGCGCAGAACGTGATTGTCTTTAAACGCTCGATGAACACCGGCTATGCTGGCGTGCAAAACCCGCTGTTCTTCAAGGAGAACACCCACATGCTGTTTGGTGACGCCAAAGCCAGCGTGGATGCAATCCTCAAAGCTCTGTAACCTCAACGGCCTCTACGGAGGCCGTCACTCTTTATTGAGATCGCTTAACAGAACGGCGATGCTTTGGCCTCCCGCCGTTTGCTCAAGTGCAATTTTGACAATAATCGTCAACGGCACAGAAAGCAGCATACCTACCGGTCCTAACAACCATCCCCAAAAAATTAATGACAAAAAAACCACCAGTGTGGAAAGTCCTAACCCGCGCCCCATAATGCGTGGTTCCAGAATATTGCCGAAGACCAAATTAATCAGCAGATATCCCGCCAGTACAAGTAACGCCTCGTAGAAACCATTAAACACCAGTACCTGAGCGATAGGGGGAATTGCTGCCAGAACTGAACCAATATTGGGTATGTAATTAAGCGCAAAGGCCAGCAATCCCCAGACAAAAGCAAAGCGAACATCCAGTGCAGCGAGCATCGCCCAGGCGACCAGTCCGGTGACGATGCTGATAGCCGTTTTTAGTACCAGGTAATGCGACACACTGTCAATCGCGCGCTGAATTGCCGCCATCCCTTCAACCGGTCGCGCCATCATTTGCTGGAGTTTACCGGGCAGTTGCGGCACTTCGAGCAGCATAAACAATACCGTCAGCAACAGTAAAAATATTGACGACATGGCATTAGATAACTGAGTCAGTAAGTTGGTGAGCAACGTCATTGCCGAGTTCGGATCAATGTAATGCGCCAGTTGGTCAACTGAGACATCAATCCCCACGCGCTGTAATAAAGGTTCCAGAGCCTGCAGGGGTTTTATGATTGAGCTGCGATACTGTGGCAAAGTGCGGGTCAGTTCATTGAGTGTTGAACCGAGATAGGCCAGCATTAACACCATCGCCATCACGATAATGGTCATCAAAATTGACACCGCCAACACGCGCGGCACTCGCCAGCGAACCATGCGTTGTACCAGCGGGTTAAGAATTACCGCGATAAATAGAGAGAGGATAAAGGGGACGATGATATCGGCGGCAAACCGGATACCGCACAGAATAATGACCAGCATTCCCAGCATAATGACGATTTTTAAGCCATTGAGCGTGATGATCGGCTTTGCCATGTTTATCCTCGTTTTTTCTTCCTTCGCTAATAATATTTTCTTTTTTGCTGCGGCATTATAACGAAAATCAAACCACTCAGGTAAAGAAATGAAAATGTTTTGAGTTAATTCTTAAGCTATGATACAAATCAGACGTGTTCAACTACCGAGGACAATTATCATCCGCGATGACGAGAAGCAACACTGCGGATAATTGTAATTTTATGGACAATTTGTTCAGGACGTTATTTTCTACATTTACCCATCTTCGTACCTCATCCACTATCTTGCTCGCAGGTGAGCAGCACTGGCGCAACGCGCTTTAGTCCTTTCTTCTGCCGAAGCTTGCGCTATGCGCTGGGCTTGACCTCTTTACTTTCGCTGAATTAAGCGAATATTAAAATAATTCTCTTGCAGGAGAAGGACGATGTATTTTTATTGGGTTTTATTAGGTCTGGCTATTGCCACAGAAATTACCGGCACGTTATCTATGAAATGGGCTAGCGTCAGTGATGGAAACAGCGGGTTTATTTTAATGCTGGTGATGATTTCTCTGTCATATATACTTCTCTCTTTCGCCGTTAAAAAAATTGCGTTAGGCGTTGCCTATGCGCTGTGGGAAGGTATCGGTATTTTATTTATTACGCTGTTTAGCGTTCTGTTATTTGATGAAAGTTTATCGCTGATGAAAATTGTCGGGTTAACAACTCTGGTTGCCGGGATTGTATTGATCAAATCGGGTACACGTAAAGTGCGTAAATCTACGCTGGAGCAGAATCATGGCTCAGTTTGAATGGATTCACGCCGCCTGGTTGGCACTGGCGATAGTGCTGGAAATTATTGCTAACGTCTTTTTGAAATTTTCTGATGGCTTTCGCCGTAAAGTCTATGGCTTGCTGTCGCTGGCGGCGGTACTTGCTGCTTTTAGTGCACTATCCCAGGCAGTGAAAGGGATCGACTTGTCAGTGGCGTATGCGCTGTGGGGTGGGTTTGGTATTGTCGCCACATTAGCAGCCGGTTGGGTCCTGTTTGGTCAGCGGTTAAACCGCAAAGGCTGGGTTGGTCTGGTCCTGTTGTTAGCCGGAATGATCATGGTGAAACTCGCCTGATGTTTATGCTGCCCGTATTTTCGGGCAGCATTTAAACGCTATTGCCGGGATAACTCTTCCAGTTTGTCGCGAAAGCCGGTAACAGAGATAGCCCGGTTATCGGCCCGCCAGCGATCCTTAGCCGCAGGCGCCGAACTTTGCACGCCAATCAACTGCCAGCCGTCATCAGTATGCAGCATTAGCGGCGAACCGCTGTCACCCGGTAGGGTATCGCACTGATGCGACATCACCGACGTTTGCGCCCAGCCAGTCACTTCGCAATTTTTATGACTGTACAACGTATCCAGGTGATCCTCGGGATAGCCTGCCTGGGTCACTTTACGACCTACCGTTTTTAATGCGGCGGTGAGTGCTGCTTTGTCTCCCTCGAAAAGTGGTAAGGGTGTAATGCCAGAAGGCGGATTGCGCAGCACAATCAAACCAAAATCCCACGGCGCGGCAGCAGGCGGGACAATCCAGCCATCTCCATTAGCCTTTAACCGTTTACCTAATGTCGGATCAACGCGGCCTTCAATGTTGTGGATCTCATAGCGCCATAGCCCCTTATTCGACACAAAACGCAGCGCAATTGCTTTGTCTGGTTTGCCTTTTGGCGGCGTTAATAAACAGTGACCCGCCGTTAATGCGAGATTGGGCGCAATCAGGGTGGCCGTGCAGAGATTTCCACTGGCAGTCTCCAGTTGCCCAACCGCATCCCACGGAGATTGGGTCGTGTTAATTACTGGCACTCGATCATCATGACCAAAAAAAAGGGTGCTGACTTCATCATTAGCCGATTCAGGACTGTCAGGTTTATCTGCAAATACCAATGCAGATGTCAAACTAATTGCACCCAGTACTACAGCAATGGTTGTACGCATATCACACTCTGGTGGGTAATTATGATTATTAAAAGCAAACCCTCATAAATACTATAGCCGGGACGGGATTAAAGTGGGAGTGAAATCAGATAACTACGATCAGAAAAGATAAAAACGAGTGGCAATCAATGCACATAAAATAAGGATGATAAGAATAAACTCAAAGCGATAACGGCCCACCATAGTACCCTCCGCTTAAGGCGGCGCTAAACGTTATCCGTCTAGCGCCGTAATTTTCAGGCGCGAGGGGGCGCGCCATTATTGCTGTTGAAAACTTAAGCTGCTGGTTGGGCAGCTGGTTTTGCAGGTTGCTGATGGCTGTGTTTCTTGGTGTGTTTTTTCGCAGCTTGTGCTTTTTGTTCCGGAGCTTTCTGTTCAGTTTTCGCTTTTTTATGATGCTTTTTAGCCGCCTGCGCTTTTTGGGCAGGTGCTGCTTTATGCTGTTTTTTATGATGCATGGTTTTTGCAGGTGCAGCTTTGGTGGCAGTAGTTGCAGGGGCAGGTGTGGTCGCAGTCTCTGCGGCAAAAGCGGCAGAAGAGAGACTCATCGCAGCGGCAACAACCAGAGCTAATACTTTTTTCATTGTCATACCCTCAATTTGGTTTTTTTATGCAACCCCACTACGGGGCCGATGTAATGACTATATCTCGGGTAATGAGAGGCTTCCGTGAGTGGTTGGTTTCGGCATGTAACGATATGTACAAAGTAAATTGGTAAATAATAACGCGATGTGACTTAAGGTAAATTCCCTACTAATATCAGTAGTCTTGATCAAGTTTACTATTTCTCTGTTCCCAAAACGGTAGAATTACTTTGCATCATCAATAAATGACACACAGTAAATGAATCCGCTAATTTGGGTATTTATTATCCTGATGACATTAGATGCGCTGCGGGAATTGGCTGGCGCTTCGTCTATTTTAGGATGGTTATTAACGTTGAGTTGAGCAGACAATAAGCCCGGGTGGGTTTTTTACTCAGCCCGGGCTTATTTTTTCAGGCGTGCAATCGATGGTGCAAACGTGTACCCACTATAATCGCGACCACCAGCATCGACGCAATAAAGGCGCCAACGCCGTTCCAACCGTAGTTATGCCAGAAGACCCCACCTAATGTTCCGGCAATACTTGAACCCACGTAGTAACTGAACAGATACAGCGAGGAAGCCTGGCCTTTGGCGCGTTTAGCACGGGGGCCAATCCAGCTGCTGGCGACCGAGTGAGCAGCAAAGAATCCGGCGGAGAAGAGCAACATCCCGGCAAAAATCAGCCATATCGAGCTGAACAATGTCATTAATAGGCCAACAAGCATGACACCTGTCGAAGACAACATCACCGGACCGCGTCCGAAGCGGGTGGTCATGGTTCCGGCTTTTGGTGAACTCCAGGTACCGGTCAAATAGGCCAGCGATAATAAACCCACCACCGCCTGGCTGACATGCCACGGAGAAAGCATCAAGCGATAGCCAATATAATTAAACAGGGTGACGAATGAGCCCATCAGCAAAAAACCTTCTGCGAATAATAAAGGCAATCCCTGGTCGCGCCAGTGCAGACGGAAGTTGATAAACAGTGTTTTAGGGCGCAGTGAGGAAGGGCGGAAATGGCGAGATTCTGGAAGAATTTTCCAGAACATTAACGCCGAGGCCAGTGCGAAACAGCCAATCGCTGCCAGTGCAATTCGCCAGTTGAAGAAATCGGTGAAGACACCGCTAATTAAGCGTCCGCTCATGCCGCCAATCGAGTTACCGCTGATGTACAACCCCATCGAAAAGGCGACAAAACTCGGGTGGATCTCTTCGCTAAGGTAGGTCATGCCCACCGCAGCCACGCCGCTTAATGAAAGGCCAATCAAGGCGCGCATCACCAAAATACCGTGCCAGCTGGTCATCATCGTCGAAAGTAACGTGCAGATGGAGGCCAATAACAGCGCCGTAACCATCACTGGCTTGCGACCAATGGCATCGGAAAGCGGGCCAGTAAACAGCAATCCGATAGCCAACATTGCCGTTGAAATTGACAGTGAAATACTACTGTTTGCGGGTGTTAAGCCAAACTCCTGCGAAAGAACCGGAAGGATAGGTTGCACACAATAGAGAAGAGCGAAGGTTGCCAGTCCGGCAGAAAAAAGCGCCAGGGTCACGCGCATAAATTGCGGCGTACCGCGTTTGATGAATAGGTTTGGCTGGGAAACGTTTTGCTTGTCAGTGGCGCTTGACGGAGCGCCATCAACAGTTGTGGTACGACTCACTTGAAATCCTTACTAAATATGCGCGTTGTGTTAGCTCAGGAATAGAGTAGGAAAATCGAATTGTTATGTCTAATATATTAATAGTCTCAAATAATATGTATGAAATATGAATATCGAATTGCGTCACCTACGTTACTTCATCGCTGTTGCAGAAGAATTGCATTTTGGTCGTGCTGCTGCGCGCCTGAATATTTCTCAACCGCCACTAAGCCAACAGATTCAGGCGTTGGAGCAACAAATTGGCGCGCGCCTGCTGGCCAGGACCAATCGAAGCGTTGCGCTCACCGCTGCGGGCAAACAATTTCTTGCCGATAGTCGTCAAATTCTTTCTCTGGTAGACGATGCCGCAGCGCGGGCAGAACGACTGCATCAGGGGGAGGCGGGAGAGTTACGCATTGGTTTTACCTCATCGGCGCCATTCATTCGCGCAGTGTCAGATACCTTATCGTTATTTCGCCGCGAATTTCCCGATGTCCATTTGCAGACGCGCGAGATGAATACCCGCGAGCAAATTGCGCCCCTTATCGAAGGGACGCTCGATATGGGACTGTTACGCAATACTTTGCTGCCGGAGACGTTGAACCATGCGGTAATTGTGCATGAACCGCTTATGGCGATGATTCCGCACGATCATCCGTTAGCCAGTAAATCTGTAGTTACGTTGGCGGAACTGGCAAAAGAGCCGTTTGTTTTCTTTGATCCTCACGTCGGGACAGGGCTTTATGATGACATTCTGGGCCTGATGCGACGCTACAATCTTACACCGGTTATTACCCAGGAAGTGGGCGAGGCGATGACCATCATTGGCCTTGTGTCTGCCGGTTTGGGCGTTTCGATTTTGCCCGCCTCATTTAAGCGTGTTCAGCTTAATGAAATGCGTTGGATACCTATTGCTGAAGAAGATGCGGTTTCTGAAATGTGGTTGGTCTGGCCGACACATCATGAACAAAGTCCGGCAGCGCGAAACTTTCGTATTCAGCTGCTGAATGCTCTCAGGTGAGGTAAAATTCAGCTAAAAAACCCGAAAAGTGTGCTGTTAATCACATGGCTAAGTAAAAATTTGACGGCACGCATTGAAGTGTTTCACCATAGCCTACAGATTATTTCGGAGCGCGAAAATATAGGGAGTATAAGGTGGTTGCAGAAAACCAGCCTGGACATATTGATCAAATAAAGCAGACCAACGCGGGTGCTGTTTATCGCCTGATTGATCAGCTTGGTCCCATTTCGCGAATCGACCTTTCCCGCATGGCGCAACTGGCTCCCGCCAGTATCACCAAAATTGTCCGCGAAATGCTAGAAGCGCACCTGGTGCAAGAGTTAGAAATTAAAGAAGGGGGAAACCGTGGCCGCCCTGCGGTGGGGTTGGTGGTGGAAACAGAAGCCTGGCATTATCTTTCTCTGCGCATCAGTCGTGGTTTAATTTTTCTTGCCCTGCGTGATTTAAGCAGCAAGCTGGTGGTGGAAGAGACACTGGAGCTGGCGCTTCAGGATGAATTGCCTTTGCTAGAACGTATCATTGCGCATATTGATCAGTTTTTTATCCGTCATCAGAAAAAACTCGAACGCCTGACATCCATCGCCATTACTTTGCCGGGAATTATTGATACGGAAAATGGTATTGTGCACCGGATGCCGTTTTACGAGGATGTGAAAGAGATGCCGCTCGGCGAAGCGCTGGAGCAGCACACGGGTGTACCGGTTTACATTCAGCATGATATTAGTGCATGGACGATGGCCGAGGCATTATTTGGAGCCTCTCGCGGGGCGCGCGATGTGATTCAGGTGGTAATTGATCACAATGTTGGCGCGGGCGTGATTACCGACGGTCACTTGTTACATGCCGGAAGCAGTAGCCTGGTAGAAATTGGTCATACCCAGGTGGATCCGTATGGTAAACGCTGTTATTGCGGTAACCACGGTTGTCTGGAAACCATCGCCAGTGTGGACAGCATCCTCGAACTGGCGCAATTACGCCTTAATCAGTCAATGAGTTCGATGTTGCACGGGCAGCCTTTGAGCGTGGATTCATTATGCCATGCGGCGTTGCAGGGTGACTTGCTGGCAAAGGATATTATCACTGGCGTAGGCGCGCATGTTGGGCGCATTCTGGCCATCATGGTGAATTTATTTAACCCACAAAAAATACTGATTGGCTCGCCGTTAAGCAAAGCGGCAAATATTCTGTTCCCTGTGATTTCTGACAGCATCCGCCAGCAGGCGCTTCCAGCATACAGCCAGCATATTAGCGTTGAGAGCACTCAGTTCACCAATCAGGGGACAATGGCAGGGGCCGCGCTGGTAAAAGATGCGCTATATAATGGATCTTTGCTGATTCGTCTGTTGCAGGGTTAACATTTTTTAACTGTTCTACCAAAATTTGCGCTATCTCAAATTGAGTGCAGCAAGCATAACTTAGACTTTCCACGTTGAATTATTTTCCTGGCTTATATTAGTGAAGCATAACGGTGGAGTTAGTGATGCTGAAGCGTTTCTTTATAACAGGTACAGACACTTCTGTAGGGAAAACGGTGGTTTCCCGCGCATTGCTACAAGCGTTAGCCTCCCAGGGAAAAACGGTTGCGGGATACAAACCCGTAGCGAAGGGGAGCAAAGAGACACCTGAGGGGCTGCGTAATAAAGATGCCCTGGTGTTGCAGAGTGTTTCATCAATTGAACTGCCTTATGAAGCAGTCAATCCCATTGCGTTAAGCGAAGAAGAAAGTAGCGTGGCGCACAGTTGTCCAATCAATTACACGCTCATTTCAAATGGTCTGGCTAACCTGACTGACAAAGTTGATCATGTTGTCGTTGAGGGGACTGGCGGATGGCGCAGCCTGATGAATGATCTGCGTCCGCTCTCTGAATGGGTGGTCCAGGAGCAGCTACCGGTGTTGATGGTGGTGGGCATTCAGGAAGGCTGTATTAACCATGCGCTTCTGACCGCACAAGCGATTGCGAACGACGGTCTGCCGCTCATTGGCTGGGTGGCTAATCGTATTAACCCCGGGTTAGCGCATTATGCTGAAATCATTGATGTGCTGGGTAAAAAACTCCCGGCACCGCTCATTGGTGAACTTCCTTATCTGCCACGAGCTGAACAGCGAGAACTGGGTCAATACATCCGCTTAGCCATGCTGCGTAGTGTGCTGTCGGTAGATAGAGTCAGGGTGTAAGGTCCGCGACATTACCGACGCGATCACGCAGGCAATCAATAAACCGGGGAGTAGCTGATACTCCCCGGTCATTTCACATATCATCAATGTCGACATAATTGGCGCATGCGTGGTCGCAGCCAGCAGTGTTGCCATCCCTGTTAGTCCGAGTAAAAGCGTCATTTCTTCGCCGCCTGGAAGCCATAACCCCAGGCTACGTCCATACAGCATGCCAATTGCAAGCCCGATAAATAGCGTTGGCGTAAACACGCCGCCAGGCGCGCCGGAACCGCTACTGGCCAGCACGGCAAAAAGTTTGCAGATGAAGATCGCAGCAATGACCGTAAACAGTGGTGGGGTGGTTAAAAAGGATTGCACCGTACTATAACCATTGCCCCATACCGCAGGCGTGAGCAGGGAAAGCAGGCCGACGATCAACCCCCCTAACGCCAACTGCCAGGGCGGCGTCAGTTTTAGGTGAACAAAACCTTGATGACTGGCGCTCATCATTTTCAACAGTAATGGTCCGCAAAGACCAGCCAGCACGCCGGTACTGATAATTAGCGCATAGTCCCGCACATGCAGCGTCACCTCGAGCTGAACGCTGTAGAGCAATGCATCGCTGTGATTAATAAGATTGCTGACAAGCAATGCCACCACGGCTGAAATCACCACTGGGCCAAGAGAGGCCAACATCATGGTGCCAAACAGCACTTCGGCAATAAATAAACTCCCGGCAAGTGGTGCGCGATAGGCTGCAGCCATGCCTGCCGCAGCACCGCAGGCAATCCATAATTTCCACTCTTCACGCGGCGTAAAACGTTGGGCAAACCAGGATGCAGCAAGAGCCGCCAGCAGAATCATCGCGCCTTCACGGCCAATTGCGCTACCGCTGGTCACCACCAGCAGAGAGGCAAGTGATTTTACCAGGCTTGCTGCGTAATCGAACTGCCCCTCGCTCTGCAACGCTTCCATATAATCGGTCGGCGCATGGGGTCGTTGCTGCGTAACTCTCTGCCAGCCCATGAGCAATAAACCTGCCACCAGACCGCCGAGCGCAGGAGTTAACAAGCGTCGCCACGGAGAAAGGTTTGTCGCAGCATTGACCAGACTCCCGGAATCATTGCTCAGGAACAACCACTCCAGCAACAGCATGGCATGACGGAATCCGGCAACGGCAAACGCCGCGAGAATACCGATTATCGTTGCGATAAGCAGACGACGAAACAGGGAGCGCAGATCCGGGTAAAGGTGTAGATGATGCATGAGTAGAAATGGCAAGTTAAACACGGGCATCTATTTTGCGGGAAAAGACGTCAGGCGCAAAAGCTGTACGTGCTTTAAGTGGGGAAATGGTGTGACACTGTAACTTATTTAATATGGGATGGCGCGCTAATGTCGCCATCCGGTAATGCTACGGGAACCTTAACGAAAAAGTGGCTTAACTGCGACGGGAATCAGCAATTGTGACTGCCACTCAGCCAGCGTTAAGCGAGCCAGTTCACCAAGCGAGCGGTAAAAAGGGTGTTCTGCTTTTTCGATAAAAACCTCGAGAAAGCGCGTCGACCACGGTAAAAGATGCCACGCCAGCAACTCTTCGCACTCAGTCTGACGACCGCTCTCCGCCAGCCAGGCCGCCATCAGTAGCAAGGAGCCAAAATGATCTTCAGGTTCGTTTTGCTTCATCTCAAACTGAATGCCTTTTTCGCGCATCCATTGACGAAGCGCCAACGTTGAATCGCCAAACAGTACCGATTCACGATCCAACCAGACCGATCCCCACGGCGGGGACGGCAACGCCCACGGGCCAACGAATAAACGCTGCCAGGCCTGCGTACGCGACTCTTCACTCTGTTGCTGAAAAGCCGTTACCAGCGGTACTAAAGACATTTGCGGTAGAGGCCACTGAGTTTCCCAGCCATCGTTGGTCATTGCAGAAACCAGAGGCGCGGCTTCCTCGCTTTCTGGGGCGTAATAAAACAGCGCCCCCAGCACACGCGCCGCGACAGAAAAATTATCTTGTTGTGAAAAATGCGTCATTCCTATCATCCTGAAACGTGCGGCTTGCCCCGCACCAAGTTGTTAACCTGCGACGGCCATTCCTACCGTCATATGCAGGCCATAAAATCGCGCTCGCCCGATCATCTCACCGCCCGGTATGAGACACAAGCACGTTGCAGTATGTAGACCTGATAAGACGCGCCAGCGTCCATCATACTTTTTACTGCGGTTCGGCAGGCGCGCCATCTTGAGTCGGTTGTGCAGGGGCAGAATTGTTACCGCTGGTGGTGCGGTCATAGAGAATTTTATGAGTATCATTGGCACAATGGCCAACCACCCTGGTGTCAGGTTGATCGATCTGATCATTTGGCACAATACTTAAAGTAAAGCTACTTTCTGGCACACCGTTATTGATAATACGCTGTGAAATATCGCTCTTTATCCGTTCACAAGAATCTGGCGCGGCCAGCACGGCGGGTGAGGCAATTGTGAGCAGTAGTGCGGCGCAATAAGTTGAGATTTTCATCATTGGCTCCTTAAATGAATATTACTCACTAAGCATAGCATTTCACGTGTAAAGTACTGTATTTACTACTATGATTGATAATAATCTCTACTGTCTGGTGACTAAAGTGAATTTCAAATTACTGCCATGTTTGCTCGCGATAATGCTTACAGGATGCGATCGCGCAGAAGTGACGTTTTCTTTTACGCCAGAGATGGCCAGTTTCTCTAATGAATTTGATTTTGATCCGCTGCGTGGTCCGGTTAAAGATTTCACCCAGACATTGATGAATGAACAAGGTGAAGTGACGAAACGTGTTTCAGGCAGCTTATCGGAAGAAGGTTGCTTCGATTCGCTTGAATTATTGGATCTGGAAAATAATACCGTGGTTGCCTTAGTGCTGGATGCGAATTATTACCGTGACGCGCAGACACTGGAGAAAAAAGTACGTTTACAGGGTAAATGTCAGTTAGCAGAATTACCTTCCGCCGGAGTGAGTTGGGAAACCGATGATAATGGCTTTGTAGTTAAAGCCAGCAGCAAACAGATGAAGGTGGATTATAGGTATGATGAACAGGGCTATCCGCTGGGTAAAACCACAGTAAGCAACGATAAAACGTTATCAGTCACTGCAACACCGTCAACTGATCCGATCAAAAAACTCGATTACACGGCGGTTACTTTACTGAATAATCAACAAGTGGGTAATGTTAAGCAAAGCTGTGAATATGACAGCCACGCCAATCCGGTGGACTGCCAATTGATCATTGTTGATGAAGCGGAAAAACCCGCCGTCGAACGGGTTTACACAATCAAAAATACCATTGATTATTATTAACGCTATTGCGCGGTCGGCTTCAGCATTGCCTGACCCGGCGTTTTATGTTCCGCCAGATACTGATGCTGGAATATACACATGCGAATGGCATTGCGATATTGACCATTAATAAAGAATTCATGCATCAGTTCACCTTCGACCGTAAAACCGAGCTTACGGTAAATGTGAATCGCTTTTTCATTTTCTTTATCGACAATCAGATACAGCTTATAGAGATTAAGAACAGTGAAGCCATAATCCATTGCTAATTTTGCTGCGCGTGTTGCCAGACCTTTACCCTGGTATTCCGGGGAGATGATTATCTGAAATTCTGCGCGGCGGTGGACATGGTTAATTTCAACCAGTTCCACCAGACCCGCTTTTTCACCATCGCACTCCACCACGAAACGACGCTCACTCTGATCGTGAATATGTTTATCGTACAGATCAGAGAGTTCAACAAAGGCTTCGTAGGGTTCCTCAAACCAGTAACGCATCACACTGGCGTTATTGTCGAGTTGATGCACATAGCGTAAATCTTCACGCTCCAGCGGACGTAGCTTAACACTGTGGGCGCTTGTCATAACGTGTCCTTACATTCCTTATATCAATAACAGTTTAGGGGGTAATTACGCGGCCTGTACGACGGTCCAGGCAACGTAAAGTATTCGGTTCCCAGTAGGCATTAATGTTGGCACTTTGTTCGCATTTATCGCGGCTATCGAATGCGGCGTCAACCTTATCCCATTCTTTCTCGGTGCGTTTATTGACTTTTTGACGCAGATTGCGAGTTTCATTCCATTGCTCTTTTTGCATTGTCGCCTGTTGGCGACTCTGTGCGCTGTCGCCAGACTCAATCACCAGTTTATTGGTTTCTGCATGAATAGTTGCGCTAAATGCCAGTGCGCAAGGTAGCAGAAAAGCGAGCAGTCCGAGCCGTTTGCAGAAAGTAATATTCATGATTCATTCCTTACATGAATGTTTAAAGGGGATTTTACACGATCCACTGCGAACGCAAAACGTACCAGAAGGATGTATAGGGTGATGATATTATGTCGAGCCATAAATATACATGATGTCAATGAGTGACAAAGATGATTAAAACAACGTTACTGTTTTTTGCTACCGCCTTGTGTGAAATTGTCGGATGCTTCCTGCCCTGGCTATGGCTTAAACGGAACGCCAGCGTATGGCTGCTGGTTCCGGCGGGGATTTCCCTGGCGCTTTTCGTCTGGCTGTTAACATTGCATCCGGCGGCCAGTGGGCGAGTGTATGCAGCTTATGGTGGCGTTTATGTTTGCACGGCGCTGCTGTGGCTGCGGGTTGTGGATGGCGTAAAACTCAGTCTTTACGATTGGACTGGAGCATTGGTCGCGCTATGTGGGATGTTGATTATTGTTGCTGGCTGGGGACGTGCGTAAGAATATAAACCTATCTTATCAATAAGATATAAATAATCATGTTCTGAAGGCCGGTGTTTTTTTCACTTTTTGTCAAGTATTCACGGCGCAAATATGCGCCTTTTTTTGTGATCATTCTGGTCTTTTTTAATTTTTATACTTGTATGGTAGTACTTCGACTGCGTAGATTTCATGCATCACGACGAGCGATGCAAGGAATAAAACATGAAGATCGTAGGGGCTGAAGTTTTTGTCACCTGTCCAGGACGTAATTTTGTCACCTTAAAAATCACCACCGAGGACGGTATTACCGGCCTTGGCGATGCCACGCTTAACGGACGCGAGCTTTCGGTAGCATCTTATCTGCAAGATCATCTTTGCCCACAACTCATTGGCCGCGATGCTCACCGTATCGAAGATATCTGGCAGTTTTTCTATAAAGGGGCGTACTGGCGTCGCGGTCCAGTCACCATGTCGGCCATTTCAGCTGTTGATATGGCGCTGTGGGACATTAAAGCCAAAGCCGCCAACATGCCGCTTTATCAGTTACTGGGTGGCGCGTCTCGCGAAGGGGTTATGGTTTATTGTCACACAACCGGTCACTCCATTGATGAGGCACTGGATGATTATGCTCGTCACCAGGAACAGGGATTCAAAGCCATCCGCGTACAGTGCGGCATTCCAGGTATGAAGACCACCTATGGCATGTCCAAAGGCAAAGGGCTGGCTTATGAACCTGCGACAAAAGGGCAGTGGCCGGAGGAGCAGTTGTGGTCGACGGAAAAATATCTCGACTTCATGCCAAAACTGTTCGACGCGGTACGTAACAAGTTTGGTTTTGATGAACATCTGCTGCATGACATGCACCATCGTTTAACGCCTATTGAAGCGGCGCGCTTTGGTAAAAGCATTGAAGATTATCGCATGTTCTGGATGGAAGACCCGACGCCTGCGGAAAACCAGGAGTGTTTCCGCCTCATTCGCCAACACACCGTCACGCCAATTGCGGTGGGTGAAGTCTTCAATAGCATTTGGGACTGCAAACAACTGATAGAAGAACAACTCATCGACTATATCCGCACTACGCTGACTCATGCGGGCGGCATCACCGGTATGCGTCGGATCGCTGATTTCGCATCCCTGTATCAGGTACGCACTGGCTCACACGGTCCTTCTGATTTGTCGCCTGTCTGCATGGCTGCGGCGCTGCACTTTGATCTGTGGGTACCGAATTTCGGTGTTCAGGAATATATGGGCTATTCAGAACAAATGCTCGAAGTCTTCCCGCATAACTGGACTTTCGATAACGGCTATATGCATCCGGGCGACAAACCGGGTCTTGGCATCGAGTTTGATGAAAAGCTGGCAGCAAAATACCCCTACGAACCCGCTTATCTGCCAGTCGCACGTCTGGAAGATGGCACACTCTGGAACTGGTAAGGACGGAATATATGGTTAGTGTTGTGGTTGAAAAACCTGGACAAATGCATCTGATTGATAGCGTTTCTTCTGCGCCAAAAGCTGATGAAGTTTGCGTCAAAGTTGAGTATGCAGGGATATGTGGTTCAGACCTGCATATTTATCATGGCGCAAATCCTTTTGCGGTTTACCCTCGTATCGTAGGACATGAATTTGTCGGAACGATAACCAGTGTAGGGGACAATATCTCTCCGCAACGCATTGCTGAACGCGTCGTGGTTGATCCAGTCATTAGCTGCGGTCATTGTTATCCATGTTCAATTGGGCGCCCGAATGTGTGCGAAAGCTTAAACGTATTAGGCGTTCATCGCGATGGTGGCTTTACCGATTATACCTGTGTGCCAGCAACTAACATCTGGCGAGTGCCGGAATCTATACCAGCAAACCTTGCAGCGGCAATTGAACCGTATGCGGTAGCCGCCAATGTAACCAATCGTACGGGGGTTTTCCCAACGGATGTTGCACTGGTATATGGAGCAGGTCCGGCAGGTTTAACAATTATTGATGTTTTGTGTAACGTCTGGCAGATTCCAGTAATTGTGGTGGATCAACGCGAAGATCGCCTGCTTATGGCAGGACGTTGTGGTGCGACTCATACTTTTAATAACCGGAATGGTTCATTACGGGAATTTCTGCACAATAATAAACTAACACCTACGTTAATTTATGATGCGGTTTGCCATCCATCTATCCTGGAAGAAGCCGTGACGTTAATCTCTCCTGCCGGGCGAATTGGACTTTTAGGTTTTTCTGCGACACCGTCTGCAATAGCGCAACAGGAATTAACTCGTCGTGAGTTAACCCTCTATTCATCGCGTTTAAATTGTCGTATGTTCCCTACAGTTATTGAGTGGATGGTGATGGGATTAATTCATCCGGAGAATATTATAAGCCATGTTTTTGATATTCAACATGTACATGAAGCATTTAAACTCATCGAGTCTCAACAAGAAGGGCTGTGCAAAGTATTATTGAAATTCCCCGAGTCCTGAATGTCTTATATAAAAGTAACTGTACCTACAAAGGAACATTAATCATGGAAAAGAAAAAGCTATCTCTGGCACTTTGTACTCTGTTTGGTGGATTATTAAGTTTTTCAGCTATCGCCGCAGACGTTACCCTAAAATTAGGGCATCCTGTAAATGAAGAACATAGTTGGCATAAAGCCTCACTGAAGTTTGCTGAGTTGGTAAAGCAAAAAACAAATAATGCGGTAGAAGTTAAAATCTATCCTAATGAATCATTAGGTAAAGAAATGGATATTATTAACGCAATTCAGCTAGGAAGCGTTGATATGACCATTACAGGTGAGTCATTACAAAACTGGGCACCTTCTGCGGCATTGCTGGCAGTGCCTTATATGATTACTTCTTCAGAACAAATGGCAAAAATTGTTAATGGTGAAGTTGGCGCACAAATATCCAAAGATATTGAAGAGCGTGTGAAACTGAAAACCATCGCCTGGTTTGAACGCGGCCCCCGTAACCTGACGTCTAACCGTCCGATTACCAATCCGGAAGAACTTAAAGGGTTGACTCTACGTTTACCGAACGTACCAATGTTCATCAACGTTTGGAAAGATTTGGGCGCGCAACCGACACCAATGGCATTTTCTGAAGTCTTTACTGGCTTGCAGCAGGGAGTGATTGAAGGGCAGGAAAATCCACTTTCTATGATTATGAGTGGTAGTTTCTTTGAAGTACAGAAGTATCTTAACAGGACAGAACATGTTCGTAGCTGGATTTATCTGGTTATGGGGACGAAGAAGTTTAATAAGCTGAAGCCAGAATACCAGCAGGCTATTATTGATGCAGGCAAAGAGGCACAGGCCTATGAACACGAACTATATTTACAGGATGAAGCTAAATTAATTGAAGCTCTGCAAGCGAAAGGGATGACGTTGGTTGATGTTCATCAGAAAGAGTTCGCTCGAATAGCAAATGAATCGGTTGAAAAAACTATTAACCCACAAATCAAACCTCTTTACGAAAAAGCTCGCGCAACAAAATAATAGTAAAAGGGGGAAAGGTTCCCCCTTTTTTTGAGCTACTGAGGGACAGATATGTTTAATAAGTTATATGGCTATATAGAAAGAATTTATTTAACTATTGGTACGGTTTTATTAGTTGCACTTATTGGTGTTGTATTGCTCCAGGTTATATCTCGGCCATTACCAATAAGTTCACCAGCATGGACAGAGGAAGTCGCTCGTTTTTTACTGGTTTACGTCGTCGCATTTGGTTGTGCACTGGCAACGGGTAAACGTGAGTTGGTAAACGTAGATCTGGTAGTTAGTCTGCTGTCACCTGGTTTGAAGAAATATCTGGTGCTAATTATTGATCTAATTATTCTTACCTGCTCAATTACTCTAATGGTCAACTCCGTAGAATACGTAGAAAGCACAATGTGGCGTATGGCCACTACACTGCCTATTTCACAGGCATGGGTAACATTCTCGGTAATTATTATTACCGGAAACATGTCGCTTTTTACTTTGTTTAATTTAATTCGGGATTTTACGCCGCAAGAGCGGAAATAGAATTTTCTAATGTGAGAACAGCGCATGAATCCGACTATTGGTCTGTTTGTGATATTCTTTGTTTCACTTATGCTGGGAGTGCCGGTTATTTTCTCCCTTGCGTTATCGTCAATCTTCTATCTACTGGTCACTGATATGGGACTCGCCATTATGGCGAATCAGTTCTTTAGTGGTATGGACTCTTTTGTACTGCTTTGTATCCCCGGCTTTTTGCTGGCGGGAGGATTAATGAACGGCGGCGGTATTACTGACCGCATTGTATCTTTCAGTAACGCATGGCTGGGTCACATTCGTGGTGGTTTAGCAATGGCCAACGTTAGTGGTTCAATGATCTTTGCTGGTATTTCCGGCACCGCAGTTTCTGAAGCAGCCAGCATTGGTTCAGTTATGATCCCCGCAATGAAACGCAGTGGTTACGATGCACCATTTTCTGGGGCAATTACTGCAGTGGCATCGACAGTCGGTCCAATTATTCCTCCCAGTGTACCAATGATCATTGTTGGTACGTTAACCGGTTTGTCAGTGGGTAAACTTTTTATCGCTGGGGCAGTTCCTGGTTTAATGATGGGCCTAACCATGGCAGGTATCGCATGGTATCTGGCACATAAACGGGGTTATCCAAAAGGTGAGCGGGCTACATTTCGTCAACGTTTACATGCTACGCGTGGGGCGATCTGGGCAATTCTAATGCCGGTCATGATTATCGGTGGTTTGGTAACGGGTCTGTTTACTCCTACTGAAGCATCTGTGTTTGCAGTTGTGTTTTCGTTGATCGTGGGCTTTTTTGTCTATGGCGACTTGACTGTGAACAAATTCATGGGATGTATGATGGAAAGTATCAGCGGTACTGCGGGCATATTGATGCTGGTTGGTTTCGCCAATGTTTTTGCCTGGATCCTGACATCTGAAGGGATCCCGCAGCAAATTGCCGATGGTATGTTATCTATTACGAACAACAAGTATCTGCTGATTCTGATGATTAACCTGCTGTTGTTATTGGTAGGGATGTTTATGGAAACCATCGCAGCATTGTTGATTCTCTTTACGCCATTACTCTCAGTTGCAACTGCTATCGGCATGGATCCAATCCATTTTTCAGTAATGATGGTAATGAACCTTGTTATCGGCTTGACGACACCACCTGTTGGCGTGTGTCTCTTCGTTTCGCAGGGAATTGCTCGTGTCTCCTTAGGGGAGATCAGTAAAGCTGTAATACCGTTTATTACAGGAAATATCATATTACTGTTTTTGGTTTCCTATATTCCTGCGCTTTCACTGTGGCTTCCGGCATTGCTGGGTATGAAATAATCCATTTTATTCGTTACCCGGTTATATTTTCCGATAGTGTAGCCGGGTTTTCGCTAATGATAAGAGATAAATATACCACTGCGATATTTGCAACAGATACATCGTAGTTTAATTAACAGAAACAGGTCTTCATATGGAAAACAGACTTTTTAACGCCAGGGCGACACTCCCTGTTTATGATCGTAATAACCTGGCGCCCAAAATTGTTCATCTAGGTTTTGGCGCATTTCATCGCGCGCATCAGGGCGTGTATGCCGATATCCTGGCTGCCCAGCATCACAGCGATTGGGGCTACTATGAAGTGAACCTGATTGGCGGGGAACAGCAAATCGCCGATCTAAAACAGCAAGATAATCTCTATACCGTTGCGGAAATGTCGGCCGATGCCTGGACCGCTCGTGTAGTGGGGGTAGTGAAAAAAGCGTTGCACGTGCAAATAGACGGTTTAGAAGCTGTGCTTGCTGCCATGTGCGAACCGCAAATTGCAATTGTTTCTCTGACTATTACAGAGAAAGGCTATTTTCACTCTCCGGCGACCGGGCTGTTAATGCTGGATCATCCGATGATCGTTGACGATCTAAATAATCCCCACCAGCCGAAAACGGCAGCAGGGGTTATTGTGGAGGCGCTGGCCCGGCGCAAGGCCGCAGGCTTACCGGCATTTACGGTAATGTCGTGCGACAATATGCCGGAAAATGGTCATGTGATGCGTGACGTTGTCACTTCTTACGCGCATGCAGTCGATACAGAACTGGCGCAATGGATTGTCGAAAACGTGACTTTTCCTTCGACAATGGTTGATCGCATTGTTCCTGCGGTTACGGCAGAAACGCTGAATAAAATTGAGCACCTTACCGGCGTGCGCGATCCAGCAGGTGTTGCCTGTGAACCGTTCCGTCAGTGGGTTATTGAAGATAACTTTGTTGCCGGACGTCCGGAATGGCAAAAAGCAGGTGCTGAACTGGTCAGCGATGTGCTGCCTTATGAAGAGATGAAACTGCGTATGCTCAATGGCAGCCACTCATTCCTGGCGTATCTGGGCTATCTGGCCGGATATCAGCATATTAACGACTGTATGGAAGATGAAAATTATCGCCGTGCGGCACATGCCTTGATGTTGCAGGAACAGGCGCCGACGCTGAAAGTGCAGGGCGTGGATCTGCAAAATTATGCGGATCGACTGATTGAACGCTACAGTAATCCAGCGTTACGCCATCGAACCTGGCAGATTGCGATGGATGGCAGTCAGAAACTCCCACAGCGTATGCTGGATTCCATTCGCTGGCATCTGAAACAGGGCAGCGCGTTCGATTTGTTGGCGCTTGGCGTCGCTGGTTGGATGCGATATGTCGGCGGTGTTGATGAGCAGGGTAATCCCATCGAAATCAGCGACCCGTTATTACCGGCCATTCAGAAGGCCGTGCAAAGTAGTGCAGAAGGGAAAGCGCGCGTGCAGTCCTTGATGGTGATTAATGCGATATTTGGTGATGATTTGCCGAACAATGCGTTGTTCACTGCAAAGGTGACGGAAGCGTATTTGTCTTTATTAGCGCATGGTGCGAAAGCGACCGTGGCGAAATATGCGGTGAAGTGATAAGTGACAGCAATGCCGCCGATGGCGGCATTCACACGCTTAGTTCATGCCGAGACGAATCAGGTCCAGAGGTGCGAGTTTTTCATCACAACCTTCAACTACTACGGTTTTACCGCGGCGGATTTGCTCTGCGGTCAGACCTTCAGTATCAATCGACAGGATCTTGCCAGTGTGACCGGTGCCGCTAACCATAACACGGCTGCCAGTAGTGATTGCGTTACGGTTACGATCGTAGGTCGTCATAGGTGTTTTCTCCTTTCTGATTTACAGTCGAAGCCCACGTAACGGGCGCAATATAAATACTCCTGTCGAGTGAATTTTTTTTTGTTTATGATCAAGTTCACATCTTTTTTGATGCTTGCATAAACCAGAAGAAGGGGATGAACTCTCACCCCGAATGGGATGAGAGGTAAAGAATTACTCTTCGCTGAACCAGTCGCTATTTTCCTGGCGTATTAGCTGTACGGACTCGCTAATCTCCTGCAAATGCAATGCCATTGCCTTTTCAACGGCATCACCATCATGTGTTTGCAGCGCAGAGAAAATATCCATGTGCTGGCGAAGCAGCATTTCCGGCGGCGAAACGTGGTCAAAACTCATGTAGCGCACCCGGTCAACGGTCGCTTTCAGGTTTTCAATGGTGTCCCACGCGAGCTGACAGTCAGCAATATCGGTAAGGAGTTGATGGAAGTTGTCATCAAGTTCAAAAAAATCATCCAGTTGTTTGCGCTCAATGGCAATGCGTTGCTGGTGAAGATTTTGCTCAAGTTGGTAGCACTGGCTTTCAGTGATCATGCTCGCTGCCCGCCGTGCCACCGCGCACTCAATGGCCTGTCGAATAAAACTGCCATTGCGAACCTGGGTCATGGAGATTTTATTGACGTAGCTGCCACGCTGCGGGCGAATTTGAATCAGGCCGTTTTCAGCCAGTTTAATGAAGGCTTCGCGAACCGGCTGGCGTGACACATTGAAACGAACAGAAACTTCTTTTTCCGACAATGGCGTACCTGGTGCAATCAGACAATGCACAATGTCGCGGCGAAGAATACGGTAAATTTGCTGATTGACAGGCTGTGTGGGATTAAGTTGTGTTTCGACGGTCATTCGTTATTGCTTTTGAGTGGGTTAACTGCAAGAGTCTACCACTTTTTTGTGACAAGCAATAACCCGGCGGTGAGGCCGGGTATAAAAATTAATGCCGATGGACATTCAAACCGGCATAGCTTTGGGTAACCGGCATCATTTCCAGGGTATTGATGTTAACGTGAGCGGGGAGAGTGGCTACCCACCAGACGGCTTCACTGACATCTTCTGGCGTCAGTGCAACGGTATTTTGATAGGTTTTTTCTGCTTTGCCGTCATCGCCTTTAAAGCGGACATTGGAAAATTCGGTGCCACCCACCAGCCCTGGTTCGATGTCTGTGACACGTACTGCCGTACCGTGCAGATCTGTGCGTAAATTCAGGCTGAACTGACGAACAAACGCTTTTGTCGCGCCGTAGACGTTGCCACCTGCATATGGCCAGCTACCCGCCGTTGAACCAATGTTAATAATGTGACCACGATTGCGCTCAACCATGCCCGGCAGGACTGCGCGCGTCATATACACGAGGCCCTTATTGTTGGTATCAATCATGGTTTCCCAGTCTTCAACGCTCGCTTTATGTGCAGGTTCCATACCCAGCGCCAGTCCAGCATTGTTCACCAGAATATCAATGTCACTCCACTCGGCAGGAAGCGATGCCAGCATTTCTTCAATGGCGGCGCGGTTACGGACGTCCAGTTGGGCAATATACAGATTATCGCCCAGCTCGTCTTTTAACTCCTGCAACCGCTCCTGACGACGGCCAGTGGCGATAACTTTATGCCCTTGTTGAATAAAACGACGAGTAATGCATTCACCAAAACCTGCCGTTGCTCCAGTTACTAAAACGATCATCTCACTGTTCCTCAACGCTTTTGTGTGTCACTAACATAGCACGTGATGCTTAAGAGCGGGTAATACTGGTTTGCAACATTGCACTCCGTTATCAGTAAGCCTACGCTATGGAACACCTCGTTTTCAGGAGTAGAAAATGTCAACGACGAATCCTTTTCTTACGCAGAGCACGCTGCCTTATATGGCGCCCCATTTTGATCAGATTGCAAATCATCACTATCGCCCGGCATTCGACGAGGGGATGCGGCAAAAGCGGGTTGAGATAGAAGCGATAGCGTTAAACCCACAGACGCCCGATTTTACTAATACTATTCTGGCTCTTGAAAAGAGCGGGGAATTACTCACACGTGTGACCAGCGTCTTTTTCGCTATGACCTCGGCGCATACCAACGATGAATTACAGCGTCTTGATGAACAGTTCTCGGCAGAACTTGCAGAACTGGCTAATGACATTTACCTGAACGGCGAATTGTTCGCTCGGGTCGATGCCATCTGGAAGCGCCGTGAATCTCTGCGTCTTGATAGCGAATCTATTCGACTGGTCGAGGTGATTCATCAACGTTTTGTTCTTGCCGGGGCCAAACTTGCAGAGGCCGATAAGGCAAAATTAAAAGTGCTGAATACAGAGGCGGCGACCCTTATCAGTCAGTTTAACCAGCGGTTATTAGCGGCGAACAAATCCGGTGGGCTGGTGGTTGACGATATTGGGCAACTGGCCGGGATGAGTGAGCAAGATATTGCCCTGGCGGCGGATGCAGCGCGCGAGAAAGGTCTGGATAACAAGTGGCTTATCCCACTGCTGAATACCACCCAGCAACCGGCGCTTGCCGAACTGCGCGATCGCGCGACGCGTGAAAAACTGTTCACTGCGGGCTGGACTCGGGCAGAAAAAAAAGACGCTAACGATACCCGTGCCATTATTCAACGGCTGGTGGAGATCCGCGCGCAGCAGGCGAAACTGCTTGGTTTCCCTCATTATGCTGCGTGGAAAATCGCCGACCAGATGGCAAAAACACCCGAAGCAGCACTTAACTTCATGCGTGAAATTGTCCCGGCCGCGCGTAAGCGAGCAGACGATGAACTGGCGTCTATTCAGGCGGTTATCGAAAAGCAGCAAGGCGGATTTAGCGTCCAGCCGTGGGACTGGGCATTTTATGCCGAGCAGGTAAGACGCGAGAAATTCGATCTCGATGAAGCGCAGCTCAAGCCTTATTTCGAATTGAACACAGTGTTGAATGAGGGGGTATTCTGGACTGCAAATCAGCTTTTCGGCATTAAATTTGTCGAGCGCTTTGATATACCGGTCTATCACCCGGATGTGCGCGTATGGGAAATATTTGACCATAACGGAGTCGGTCTTGCGCTATTTTACGGTGATTTCTTTGCCCGTGATTCCAAAAGCGGCGGCGCGTGGATGGGGAATTTTGTTGAGCAATCGACGCTCAATGACACACGTCCCGTTATTTACAATGTTTGCAATTATCAGAAACCAGCGACAGGCGAACCTGAATTGTTATTGTGGGACGATGTTATAACCTTATTCCATGAATTTGGTCATACGCTGCACGGCCTGTTTGCTAGCCAACGTTATGCGACGCTTTCTGGCACCAACACGCCGCGTGATTTCGTCGAGTTCCCTTCACAAATCAACGAACACTGGGCGACAAATCCGCAGGTATTCTCTCGCTATGCGAAGCATTACCAAACCGGAGAAACCATGCCGGAAGAGTTACAACAGAAAATGCGCAATGCCAGCCTGTTCAATAAAGGCTACGAGATGAGCGAGTTACTTAGCGCTGCGCTTCTTGATATGCGCTGGCATTGTCTGGAGGAGAATGAAGCACGCCAGGACGTGGACGATTTCGAGCTTCGGGCGCTGGCGGCGGAAAACATGGATCTTCCCGCGGTACCGCCGCGTTATCGCAGTAGTTATTTCGCTCACATTTTTGGTGGCGGATACGCGGCGGGTTACTACGCGTATCTGTGGACGCAAATGCTGGCAGACGATGGTTATCAATGGTTTGTCGAGGAAGGCGGTTTAACGCGTGAAAATGGGCAACGTTTTCGCGACGCTATCCTTTCCAAAGGTAATAGCGAAGATTTAGAACACCTGTATCGCCAATGGCGAGGTAAGGCACCACAGATTACACCGATGCTGCAACATCGCGGCTTGAACGTATAATTCCTCCATATAGCACCGGGCTACATCCAGTCCGGTGCTATATTATAATATGCTGTTCATTTCTTTTTTAGTTATCCGGGATCTGCGTACATTTGCAGAAATAATTGGATTTATAATACTGCCAAAAGACCTAATCTTTCAGGCCATTACCTTCTTCCCTTTGGCATAATCGGTATTATATCTTCTGGCTTGAATTTAACGTGTTCTGACAGATTTAATCACTTTTTTCTGTTTATTTTGTTTTAAATCACGCCGTTATATTTTTATCCATTAATTAATGTTTTTTCTATGGAATTGTTGACATAAATTTTCTTTTCTCTCGTTACAATAGAACGCACAAGGAATTGTGAAAAAGGAGTGGCAATGATCAAGAAGACAACGGAAATCGATGCTATCTTGTTAGATCTCAATAAGGCTATCGATGCCCATTACCAGTGGCTGGTGAGTATGTTTCATAGCGTGGTAGCGAGAGATACCAGTCAGCCAGAAATTACGGATAACCATTCTTATGAACTGTGCCAGTTTGGTCGGTGGCTTGATCATCATGGACCACTCGATAGTGATGAATTACCCTACGTTCGGATAATCGATTCTACCCATCAGCATATGCATAACTGTGGCCGGGAATTAATGCTGGCTATTGTCGAAAATCGCTGGCAGGAAGTTCATTTTGACGAATTTCAGGAAGGGTTGCTTTCTTTTACCGCAGCATTAACAGATTACAAAATTTATTTGCTGACTATTCGCAGCAATATGGATGTATTGACGGGATTACCTGGCCGTCGGGTACTTGATGAATCCTTTGAGCATCAATTACGTAATGCTGAACCATTGAATCTTTATTTAATGCTGCTGGATATAGACCGATTTAAACTGGTTAATGATACCTACGGGCATTTAATCGGTGATGTGGTATTGCGCGCTCTGGCAACTAACTTAGCCAGGTGGACGCGTGATTACGAAACGGTTTATCGCTATGGGGGTGAAGAATTTATCATCATCGTCAAAGCGGCTAATGATGACGATGCCTGTCGTGCAGGAGTCCGTATTTGCCAGTTAGTTGATAACCACGCAATTGCGCATTCTGAAGGGCATATCAACATAACCGTGACTGCCGGAGTAAGCCGCGCATTTCCTGAAGAATCACTGGATGTGGTTATAGGAAGAGCAGATAAAGCAATGTATGAAGGCAAGCAGACCGGAAGAAATCGCTGCATGTTTATTGACGAACAAAACGTGATTGCCCGAGTTTAAGCTCTGTTTAACATTCATTGAGAAAAATAATGCTACTGTGTCAAAGAACCGTTACCAGCGCAGAGAAATGCCTGATAGCGTAAAAGCAAAACACAAATCGATCCATGCAAGCATTCACCGCCGGTTTACTGGCGGTCTTTTTTTTCGCCGTCAAAAAATCAGGCCCCTTGCACGCAACTGTAACAAGGGGCCGGTTAGGTGAGGGATTATCTCCGTTCATTAGTCATCCCATTTGTAGCTGAAATATGCGGCCAGAAAGCCAGAAAATAAAATTATTCCCAGAACAGCTATAAAAACATTCATATTACCCAACATTATTTTCCTCCGTTTATTGTGTAGTGCGTTTCCTCGCTTACCTTAATTTTCATCTCAATGAGAAAGATATTAGCAGATATTACCTAAACAAAGGCTGAATCAGGCGGTTATTGTGATGGGGAGCGACTGTTTTTACGATATTGCGAAGGGGATAATAAAAAACGTTGGTGAAAGTGATGACGCAATAACGCTGAATTGCCAAAAACCGTCAGCTCGGCAATTTTATCGATGTTAAAAGCCGAATTTTGCAGATAATCCTGTACTCGTATTAAGCGCTAATTGAGCAGCCAGCGGGCGGGCGTCATGCCGGTTAACGCCTCAAAACGTCTCAAAAAAGTGCGCGGACTCATATTTACCCGCTCGGCGAGGGAAGACACCGTATGTGTTTGTGCCAGATTCTGCTGCAAAAAGTCGAATAATGCACCTAACGTCTGGCTTTCACGCGGTGAGGCCATTGGGCGCGTCAGATTTTGTGGTTGATCCCCCTGGCGATGTGGCTGTATGACCAGCCGCCGGGCGACATTATTAGCAATCTCATGGCCAAAATCTTTGCGCACGATATGTAAACACAGATCGATCCCCGCGGCGCTTCCGGCGGAGGTCATCACTTGTCCTTCATCCTGATATAACACATTGTCACTTACGCTGATTGAAGGGTAACGGTGCCGGAGTTGTTCAGTGTAGCGCCAGTGGGTGGTCGCTTTTCGCTGGTGAAGAAGGCCCGCAGCGGCAAGGACAAACACGCCAGAGCATATCGATACCAGGCGAGTACCGCGCTGGTGTGCCTCGCGCAATGCCTGACATAGCATCTCTGGCACTTTTGCATCTATTCCGCGCCAGCCAGGAATAATAACCATATCGGCGTTGGGCAATAATTCCAGCCCTCCATCTGCCACCACGTGGATCCCCCCGGTGGCTTGCAGCGCACCAGGCTCTACCGCAGCAACGGCAAAACGATACCAGTTATCGCCCAGTTCCGGTCGTGGCAGGCCGAATATTTCAACGGCTACGCCAAATTCGAAAGTACATAGCCCGTCATAAGCCAGTGCAACGACCAGCGGACGTTGTAACGTTGTCATCATTTTGCTCTTTTCTGGCATATCGAGAGGCGGTCAGTGAAAAGTAGATTGGTTACATTATTGTTAACACGACAAACCAAAAGGAAAAAGCACTATGCGTTATGTCACTGAATTTACCACAGCGAAGCCGGAAGTTGCTGAGGCGCATTTTCTCGCGCGCTTGAGTGTCGAAACAGATTGTGCCGATGTTCATGACTCTCTGGCTTATATTGGCGATGATTTCGTTTTACTTCATGTGGTTGGACGTAAAGAGGACTTCGCGCGTCGGCATATCCCAGGCGCTCTCCATCTACCCCATAAGCAAATGACCGCAGAGAGAATGGCCGAATGGCCGGACGGTACGCTATTTGTGGTGTATTGTGCGGGGCCACATTGTAACGGTGCAGACCGTGCGGCACTCAAACTGGCTCGACTCGGAAAGCCGGTTAAAATTATGCTTGGCGGGATAACCGGCTGGGAAGATGAAGACTATGCCTTTGCCTCAGAATAATGATTAGCAAAGCCGTGCCAGCAGTGGCACGGCACGAATGTCAACAGAGTGCTGGCTGCCCCTGGGGTCTGGCGTTAATACCTTTTAACATCAGCGCCCATGCGGCAATGATGACTACCGCCAGGATGATAAACAGCGAGGAAGACGGGAGAGTGGTCAGTACCACACCACTCACTAATGGATTTACCGCTGCACCCAACCAGCCTAATGACTGAGCGGAAAAATAGCTGGCTTTCATTCCAGGCGGCGCAATATGGTCAATCAACATATACTCACCGGGAGCATAAATAATTTCACCAACAGTAAATACCGCGGCTGAAATTCCCCACAATAGCAGGCTGTTTCCGGAAAAAATAAAACCGACCAGACCGACGACAAAACAGAGTGTGCCTACCGTCATCAGCGCGCGGATGTTGGTCGGGTTAATTCGTCGCCCAACGGAATACTGCAACGTAACCACCATCGCGGCATTAACAGGCAGGACCACTGCGACCACTTTTTCAGCAAAACCACTATCCGCTATGACCATCACATATTGCGAGATACAAGAGGCAAAGGCACCGCTCACGAAAGAAGCCAGAAAGGCCGAGCAGGTGAACCACAGCAGCGCTTTATCCCGTAACAAAACCTTTGGCGACCAGACGCTGCCTGTTTCTGTGGCGATGATTTTCTCGCTACGCTTTACCCAAATTTGAATGAAAACCATGGGAAACGCTGAGCAGATAGCTGCCAGCCAAAAGGGCAGATTGATGCTCTGCATGACTAACAGGGTGCCGAGTGGTGGGCCGACGGTCCAGCCAATGTTGAGCATGGTGTAGTTGATCGAGAAGATCTTCGTTTTGCTGGTGGATGAAAGATTGTCGGCAAACCAGGCTTTCAATACAGTGGCAAAAACGGAATAGGCACAGTTGATGAGTGCGAAAAAAAGTACCACCAGCGTGACGCTGTCCACCAGGGGAATGGCAATAAAACCGCTGGCGAAGGCCGTAATTGCCAGTAACATATAGCGTTTCTTGTCGAACTTATCCGCCAGGATACCAAAACCGAGGCTAAAAACGACACCAATAGTGAGCGCAATTGTCATCGCATAACCAATGAGATCGACACCCAGACTGTACTGGCGACTCAAGTAAATAGTCATAAATGGCAGCGTAGCGCCGCGTCCGATAGTTAATAACAACGACGAGGCGAGAAGGGCGCAAGTAGAGCGTCTCAGAGATAAGTTCATTTGGCTGTCCGACAATGCATTTCGTTATGTTTTGTTTTTGAGATGTAAAGAAATAGCATGGCAAAAATCCGAAGTATAGCGACTTATTTGCCATTAATGCCGTGGTAAACGGTGATTAACGAATGAACTGTTAAAGAAAAGTAAATTCAGCTAAGTTGATTGCTGACAAAAAATGAAAATTCAGAGGCGGGAAAATGTCGCGGAAAGATGGGTTGTTGGCGCTATTAGTCGTCGTTGTATGGGGGCTTAATTTTGTGGTCATCAAAGTGGGGCTCCATAACATGCCACCGCTGATGCTGGCCGGTTTACGCTTTATGCTGGTCGCCTTCCCGGCAATCTTTTTCGTGGCGCGGCCAAAAGTACCGCTGAATTTACTGCTGGGGTATGGTTTAACCATCAGTTTTGCGCAGTTTGCCTTTCTCTTTTGCGCCATTAACTTCGGTATGCCGGCAGGACTAGCCTCGCTGGTCTTACAGGCTCAGGCGTTTTTTACTATCGTGCTCGGTGCTTTTACTTTTGGCGAACGGCTGCACGGTAAGCAACTGGCGGGGATTGCGTTAGCGATTTTTGGCGTACTGGTGTTAATCGAAGATAGCTTTAACGGTCAGCATGTGGCGATGCTCGGTTTTATTTTGACCCTGGCGGCGGCATTTAGTTGGGCGAGTGGCAATATCTTCAATAAAAAGATCATGTCTCATTCATCCCGTCCGGCAGTGATGTCTCTGGTCGTCTGGAGCGCATTAATCCCTATAATCCCGTTTTTTGTCGCCTCGCTCATTCTCGATGGCTCGGAAACAATGATTCACAGTCTGGTCACTATCGACATGACCACCATTCTGGCGTTGATGTATCTGGCATTTGTGGCGACGATAGTTGGTTATGGGATCTGGGGTACGCTGCTTGGACGCTATGAGACATGGCGTGTCGCACCATTATCATTACTGGTGCCGGTAGTCGGTCTGGCAAGTGCAGCGTTACTGCTGGATGAACGCCTAACAGGTCTGCAATTCTTAGGTGCCGTGCTCATTATGACCGGACTGTATATCAATGTGTTTGGTTTGCGGTGGCGTAAAGCGGTGAAGGTGAGAGGCTAACAAGCCCCGATATGCCGGGGCCTGAATAAACTACATGGCGTGTTGGTTATAATAGGGCACGCCCAGCGCATCCGATTTGTCACTGCCTGTACCCATGTGATTTAAATCGAACGGTGGCTGTTCCTGCGATGGGGGAACAATCACCACATCGCCACAGGAAGTAACGACCGGTTGCGAGGTTTGTTCCGCAAAGCTCTGCGCGGAAAAGAGAATAAGCGCGGTTACCATTGCGGATAAAAGTGGTTTCATGATTGCCTCAGTGACGTTGTCACATTTTTATTAACTGTTGTAATGATTCAATGGATGCAAATACCGCGACTCGCACTGCATATTGGTCATCCGATATTTATGTGGCGGAACATCAAAGTAATTTTTGAAGGTGCGAGTCAGCGTTTGCTGTGACTCGAAACCATAACGTTCTGCCAGATAGAGGATTGGCTCGTTGCTTTCTTTCAGCTTTTGCGCGATTTCTGTCATCTTACGGCTGCGGATGTATTGACCTAATGAATGGCCGGTTTCTTTTTTAAACATCCGTTGCAGGTGCCATTTGGAATAACCTGAACGCTCTGACACTTTTTCCAGTGACAGTGGTGATTCCAGGTTGTCCTCGATCCAGTCCAAAATGCTATGAATGGTAATAGCGTCAGTATTGCGTCTGGACATCGTCATACCTCTTTTTTTGTTTACGGCAGGACTTTCTTAAGCAAATGCTCAAGCGTTGCCACTTCGTCCGCCGTCAGGTTTTTTGTTAATTCTTGATGCAGGTCCTGGCCAACTAATTGATGGCATTGTTCACATATTGCCGCGCCACTGCTGGTGAGTTTCACCAACACGCCGCGCTTGTCATTCGGGTTCGGCAACCGCTCAATCCAGCCTTTGCAAACCAGGCGATCCAACATGCGGGTCAGCGCGCCAAGGTCAACCGAAAGGACTTTTTTCAGCTCAACGGGAGTAATGCACGCTGCGCAGCGGATAGAGCAGAGCACCTTAAACTGTGCCGCGGTGATATCGAGCGGTGACAGATAATCGTTAAGCAGACGGTCTTTCTTCTGATTAACCATATGGATTAAGCGACCTAATGGGATGATTTCATTGAACAGGTCGCTGGTACTTTTCACAATGGTTGCCCTGGCAAGTAATTAGTTGCAGTGGATAATATTGCCCAGGCAAGTATAAGTCAAACGAATGAATCCCTCGATGCCACGATTTGCTAAATCGGTTCAAGTATTGCGCAGTGTGCTGCAAGATTAGTTAAAGAGTGAAACTTTCTCCTTGTTTACCCTTTATACTTTTCGCAGATAACTAGCGACACAGGATGGCAACCACCAATGTTAGATTTGTTTAAAGCGATAGGCCTGGGGCTGGTGGTGTTATTGCCGTTAGCGAACCCGTTAACTACCGTAGCGTTGTTTCTCGGGCTTGCGGGTAACATGAACACCGCCGAACGTAATCGTCAGTCATTAATGGCCTCGGTATATGTTTTTGCCATCTTGATGGTGGCGTACTATGCCGGACAACTGGTGATGGACACATTCGGGATTTCGATTCCCGGTCTGCGTATTGCTGGCGGCTTAATTGTCGCTTTTATTGGTTTCCGTATGCTCTTCCCCCAGCAAAAAGCGATTGACTCACCGGAGGCAAAAAGCAAATCCGAAGAGCTGGAAGATGAACCCAGTGCCAACATCGCCTTTGTTCCACTGGCAATGCCAAGTACTGCCGGACCGGGGACCATTGCGATGATCATCAGTTCGGCGTCCACAGTACGTCAGAGTTCAACCTTCGCAGACTGGGTTCTGATGGTTGCGCCGCCGCTGATCTTTTTTCTGGTTGCGGTCATTTTGTGGGGAAGCCTACGTAGCTCTGGCGCAATTATGCGGCTGGTGGGCAAGGGGGGAATTGAAGCGATCTCCCGCCTGATGGGCTTCTTACTGGTGTGTATGGGGGTGCAGTTTATTATTAACGGCATCCTGGAAATCATTAAAACGTACCATTAAAAAAGGCCCGAATGGGCCTTTCAACTATTGTGTCTGTTCTTCGAGTTTCACTGGCCAGCGGCGGAATATGACAATTGACCATATTAACGCAGCGAGAGCAGGCACCGCGCCAACATAGCCAATCATCGACATCGACCAGTGAAGACTCACCTGATTACCCACCAGCGCCCCGGCACCGATACCAATATTAAATATCCCCGAAAATAGCGCCATCGCAACGTCGGTAGCATCCGGTGCCAGCGCCAGCACTTTTACCTGCATCCCAAGGCCGATGATCATCATCGCAATCCCCCAGAAAACGCTCAGTACGCCGAGGTGCATCTCACTGTTCGCCGCAGGTAACAGTAGCGCCAGGCACACCAGCAATAACGCAATTGCCGCACTCACCAGCGTAGACGCATACTGATTGCCGAGTTTGCCGAAAATCAGGCTACCAATGATGCCTGCGCCTCCGAGCATTAACAGCAATGCCGTGGCAAAATTGGCGCTGAACCCAGCTACGTTTTGCACAAAAGGCTCGATATAGCTGTATGCCGTGTAATGCGCGGTAACCACCACTACCGTCAACAAATAAATGCTCATCAATGCCGGGCGGCGGAACAGTTGCGGAAGACTTTTCAACGACCCGGAATGCTCGCTGGGGAGTAATGGAAGTAACTTAATCAGGCATAGCAGGGTGATAAGCGCTCCAATACCAATGGCAAAAAACGTCGTTCGCCAGCCGAAATATTGCCCCACAATTCGACCAATGGGTAAACCTAATACCATTGCCAGAGCTGTACCGGTAGCAATTAAACTCAACGCCTGCGCTCGTTTACCTGCTGGCGCCATGCGAATCGCCAGAGACGCCGTTATCGACCAGAAAATAGCATGTGCGAAAGCAACGCCGATTCGACTGATCACCAGAACGGTAAAGCTCCACGATAAAAATGACAGCACATGGCTGGCAATAAACACCACAAACAGGCAGATCAGCAATTTGCGGCGTTCAACCTGACTGGTCATTAGCATAAAAGGCAATGACATTAGCGCTACTACCCATGCATAAATGGTCAACATGATGCCGACTTGAGCAGTTTGCATGTGAAAACTTTGCGCAATGTCAGAAAGCAAGCCAACAGGGACAAATTCGGTAGTATTGAAGATGAAGGCGGCTACTGCCAGCGTAACTACCCGTAGCCACGCCACTTTGCGGGAAACAGTGTTTGTTGTCATAACAGATTATCGGGTGAGTTGCAAAAAGGTGATGAAATGATCTTAAAACGGTTAATGATGTGAATACAATGACTTTGTGATCTACATCTCATTTTGCCGCTTCATGCTGTTCCAGCGATGTGTCAAGCAGTTCAATAAACGCCTCAAGCTGACGAGTCTTCGCGCCACGACGCCAGACCAGCCATGTCGTTAACCAACGCCATTGCTCACCTAATGGCCAGGCTTCAACCTGATGATGCCCCGGCATACTTTCCAGCATGGAACGAGGAATAAGCGCAATTCCCGCTCCGGCGATTACACAGGCCAGCATACCGTGATATGACTCCATCTCATGAATTGTCCCCGGCGCTGCGCCGTCGGCATGAAACCAGCTCTCAAAGTGGCGGCGATACGAGCAGTTAGCGCGGAAGGCATAGATATTACAACCATTAACCTGACTGGCGCGGGTAACGGGAGTATGTCCTTGCGGCGTAACGATCATCAACTCCTCGCGGTACACCGGCATCCCGTCAATGGCGGTATGGTTAATCGGACCATCAATAAATGCCGCATTCAGTTTTCCCTCAAGTACACCGTCCAGCATAGTTCCGGAAGGGCCAGTGGAAAGGGAAAACTGAATTTTAGGATAACGACGGTTAAATTCTGCCAGTGTAGCTGGGATGCGTACCGCTGCGGTGCTTTCCAGCGAACCGAGAGAAAACAAGCCTTGTGGTTCATCGCCAGCAACAACATTTCGCGCTTCGTCGACCAACGCGAGAATTTGTTGGCTATAGCGCAAAAAATTATGCCCGGCAGGAGAGAGACGTAAACGCTGATTCTCGCGAATAAACAGTTCAACGCCGAGTTCTGTTTCCAGCTGGCGGATACGGGTAGTCAGGTTAGATGGCACACGATGCACTTTTGCTGCCGCCTGGGTAATGCTGCCAGCCTCGGCAACGGCGTTAAACATCTCCAGCTGGGTCAGATCCATAGTATTCTCGATTCGTGAACAAGTGACTTAATATTATTCATTTTAACGAAAGAGTAAATCTGCGTATCTTCACACCATAACTCACGAAGGAGATACCCGGATGACCATTACTCCGCTTACCCATGCTATTTCAATAAATCCAGCCAATGGCGAACAACTTTCTGCACTGCCGTGGGCTGGCGCTGACGATATTGAACACGCACTTCGGCTCGCGGCGGCAGGCTTTCGCGACTGGCGCGTAACAAACGTAGATTATCGCGCAGAAAAACTGCGTGATCTCGGTAAGGCTTTGCGCGCCCGTAGCGAAGAGATGGCGCAAATGATCACTCGAGAAATGGGGAAACCGATCAAACAGGCGCGTGCCGAAGTGGCGAAATCAGCAAACTTGTGCGACTGGTATGCAGAGCATGGTCCGGCAATGCTGAAGAGCGAACCTACGCAGGTAGAAAATCAGCAAGCGGTTATTGAATATCGTCCTATGGGGACGATCCTGGCGATTATGCCGTGGAACTTTCCGTTATGGCAGGTGATGCGAGGGGCTGTTCCCATTATCCTGGCAGGTAACGGTTATTTGCTTAAGCATGCGCCAAATGTGATGGGCTGTGCACAGTTAATTGCTCAGGTCTTTAACGATGCAGGTATCCCACAAGGCGTATATGGCTGGTTGAATGCCGACAATGACGGTGTAAGCCAGATGATTAAAGACCCGCGCATTGCTGCGGTTACAGTCACCGGAAGTGTCCGTGCGGGAGCAGCCATTGGCGCGCAGGCTGGGGCGGCGCTGAAAAAATGTGTGCTTGAACTGGGCGGTTCCGACCCATTTATTGTGCTTAACGATGCCGATCTGGACCTGGCCGTGAAAGCCGCGGTTGCCGGACGTTATCAGAATACCGGGCAGGTTTGTGCAGCAGCAAAACGCTTTATCATCGAGGAGGGGATTGCCTCTGCATTTACCGAACGTTTTGTGGCGGCGGTATCGGCGTTGAAAATGGGCGATCCGAGTCATGAGGATAACGACCTCGGACCGATGGCGCGTTTCGATTTGCGTGATGAGCTACATCATCAGGTTGAAAAATCACTGGCACAGGGCGCCCGTCTGTTACTCGGAGGGGAAAAGGTAGCAGGCGCAGGAAACTACTATCCGGCAACGGTTCTGGCAGACGTCACGCCAGAAATGACCGCGTTTCGTGAAGAATTGTTTGGACCCGTCGCGGCAATCACCATTGCGAAAGATGCTGAACATGCGCTTAAACTGGCTAATGACAGCGAGTTTGGACTTTCTGCAACCATTATTACCTCTGATGAAGCACTGGCGAAACAAATGGCAGCTCGTCTGGAATGTGGAGGGGTGTTTATCAATGGTTTCAGCGCCAGTGATGCACGGGTAGCGTTTGGCGGTGTGAAGAAGAGCGGCTTTGGTCGTGAACTTTCCCATTTTGGGTTACATGAGTTCTGTAATATCCAGACGGTATGGAAAGACCGGATCTGACGTCACATATTTAGCTCTGTTATACTCGCAGGTCTTTTCAGACCTGCGAGCAAGGAGCAGAGAGTGGCAGTCGCCATGGATAATGCAATTTTAGAAAACATCTTGCGGCAAGTACGTCCGCTAATTGGTCAGGGGAAAGTCGCGGATTATATTCCGGCACTGGCAACGGTAGAGGGTTCCCGACTGGGCATTGCTATCTGTACCGTTGACGGGCAGCTTTTTCAGGCCGGAGACGCGCAAGAGCGTTTTTCAATTCAGTCTATTTCCAAAGTGCTCAGTCTCGTTGTTGCAATGCGTCATTACTCCGAAGAAGAGATTTGGCAACGTGTAGGCAAGGATCCGTCGGGATCGCCATTCAATTCTCTGGTGCAACTGGAAATGGAACAGGGTATTCCACGTAATCCTTTTATTAATGCCGGTGCGCTGGTGGTCTGCGACATGTTGCAAGGGCGATTAAGCGCCCCACGGCAACGTATGCTGGAAGTGGTGCGTGGACTAAGCGGCGTGTCTGATATTGCCTACGATACGGTGGTAGCGCGTTCAGAGTTCGAGCATTCTGCGAGAAATGCGGCGATAGCCTGGCTGATGAAGTCGTTTGGCAATTTCCATCATGATGTGACAACAGTACTGCAAAACTACTTTCACTACTGTGCACTAAAAATGAGCTGCGTTGAGCTGGCCCGAACGTTTGTCTTTCTGGCAAATCAGGGGAAGGCTATTCATATCGATGAGCCGGTGGTAACGCCAATGCAGGCGCGACAAATTAACGCGCTGATGGCAACCAGTGGTATGTACCAGAACGCGGGCGAGTTTGCCTGGCGGGTGGGGCTTCCGGCGAAATCTGGCGTTGGTGGCGGTATTGTGGCGATCGTCCCACATGAAATGGCCATTGCGGTCTGGAGTCCGGAACTGGATGACGCAGGTAACTCTCTTGCCGGTATTGCAGTACTTGAACAATTGACGAAACAATTAGGACGCTCGGTTTACTAATGCAGTCTCTTGATCCACTCTTCGCGCGTTTATCCCGTTCAAAATTTCGCTCCCGCTTTCGTTTAGGCGTGAAGGAGCGTCAGTATTGTCTGGAGAAGGGCGCGCCGGTTATCGAACAACATGCGGCGGATTTTGTCGCTCAACGTCTTGCCCCGGCCTTACCGGCGAACGATGGCAAGCAAACTCCCATGCGCGGGCATCCGGTGTTTATTGCCCAGCATGCTACAGCAACATGTTGTCGCGGCTGTCTGGCTAAGTGGCACAACATTCCGCAGGGTGTTTCGTTAAGTGAGGAACAACAACGTTATATTGTGACGGTTATCTACCACTGGCTGGTTATTCAGATGAATCAGCCATGAGAATGTCAGATTTCGACAAAGCCGTATCGGATTAATATCTTTATTTGTCACCGCTGCCAGTGAACATGCTATCCTTTATGAGAATTTACTTATTGCGTTAAAATAATTGCAGCCTGCAATTGTATGGACAGATAATTAATGCGTGTACACCCCATCTCAACTTTCCATTTGTTCCTGGAAGGCCATTTGCTACGTAATAGCATCGCGATTTTTGCGCTAACCACGCTGTTCTATTTTGTTGGTGCAGAGTTACGTCTGGTTCATGAACTCTCTCTCTTCTGGCCGCTGAATGGTGTGATGGCAGGGGTTTTTGCCCGGTATGTCTGGCTCAATCGGCTGCATTACTATGCAATCAGTTACGTGGCGATGATGGCTTATGATGCGATGACTACCGAATGGGGTTTAGTTTCACTGGTCATCAACTTGTCCAATATGATGTTTATTGTGACCGTGGCTCGGTTAGTGCTGAGGGATAAGCGACTGGGGAAAAATAAGTATGAGCCAGTAAGTGCCTTACGCTTGTTTAATTATTGCCTTATAGCCGCATTATTATGCGCAATTGTCGGGGCGGTTGGTTCAGTAAGTATTGATAGTCTGGATTTCTGGCCCTTACTTGCTGACTGGTTTAGCGAACAGTTTTCGACGGGCGTGTTAATTGTTCCGTGTATGTTGACGCTGGCGATCCCCAGGGCGTTGCCACGCTTTAAAGCAGAACAGATGATGCCGTTTATTGCGCTCATTGTATCGGTGATTGCCTCGGTAGTGATTGGCGGTGCGGGGAGTCTGGCGTTCCCATTGCCTGCATTGATCTGGTGTGCGGTACGCTATACCCCGCAGGTAACGTGTTTGCTGACTTTTTTGACGGGAGCGGTGGAAATCGTGCTGGTGGCAAATTCGGTGATAGATATCGCCGTCGGTTCGCCGTTCTCTATCCCACAAATGTTCTCCGCTCGTCTGGGGATTGCTACCATGGCAATTTGCCCAATCATGGTTTCCTTTAGCGTGGCGGCAATTAATTCGCTGGTTAAGCAAGTTTCTCTGCGTGCCGATTTTGATTTTCTCACCCAGGTTTACTCGCGCTCAGGTCTTTTTGAGGCATTAAAAAATCCGTCACTACAACAGACACAACATCTGACGGTGATGCTGCTTGATATCGACTATTTCAAAAGCATAAACGACAACTATGGCCATGAATGTGGCGATAAAGTTTTAAGCGTGTTTGCCCGGCATATACAGAAGATAGTTGGTGATAAAGGGCTGGTGGCGCGGATGGGCGGCGAAGAATTTGCTGTTGCAGTGCCTTCAGTGAATCCTGTGGATGGTCTGCTGATGGCGGAAAAAATCCGTAAAGGCGTAGAAATGCAACCGTTTATCTGGCAACAAAAAACGCTTTACTTGACGGTTAGCATTGGTGTCGGAAGTGGAAGTGCAACATTTCGTACGTTAATAGATGATTTCAGCAAACTAATGGTAGAAGCCGATACTTGTCTTTATCGCTCGAAAAAAGACGGGCGAAATCGTACCAGCACTATGCATTATGGCGAGGAAGTTGTCTGACAGGTTGTGATTTTTTGGCGGTGAACATCTGATTTGTTCTACCAATTTTGTCATTTCCCATTTTTACCGGGAATCATGATTACAAGCTTTCACTTTCCGGAACCTTGACCAACAGCACATTTTTCGCCAAAAAACGTGAATTGTTCGCCGCGAGTTGATCAAAACAGGGGTTCAGCGTATCAAAGTTTGCTAACCTGTCGTACCAATTCAAACAGGTTGTATGACTAATCAAAAGGGAACCCATTGTGAAAACACTAAATCGTCGCGATTTTCCCGGTGCACAGTATCCAGAACGTATCATTCAGTTTGGTGAAGGTAACTTCCTGCGTGCCTTTGTCGACTGGCAAATTGATCTCCTGAATGAGCACACCGATCTGAATTCTGGTGTGGTCGTAGTTCGTCCGATTGAAACTTCATTCCCGCCGTCACTGAGCACTCAGGATGGTCTGTACACCACCATCATTCGTGGTTTGAATGAGAAGGGCGAAGCGGTTAGCGATGCGCGTCTGATTCGTTCTGTTAATCGTGAAATCAGCGTCTACAGTGAATATGATGAATTCCTGAAACTGGCGCACAACCCGGAAATGCGCTTTGTTTTCTCTAACACCACCGAAGCAGGTATCAGCTACCATGCAGGCGACAAATTTGATGACGCGCCAGCGGTAAGCTATCCGGCAAAACTGACTCGCCTGTTGTTCGAACGTTTTAGCCATTTCAACGGTGCGCTGGATAAAGGTTGGATCATCATCCCGTGTGAACTGATCGACTATAATGGCGATGCGCTGCGTGAACTGGTTCTGCGCTACGCGCAGGAGTGGGCGCTACCAGAAGCATTTATTCAATGGCTGGAGCAGGCTAACAGCTTCTGCTCTACGCTGGTGGACCGTATCGTTACCGGTTATCCGCGTGATGAAGTGGCGAAACTGGAAGAAGAACTGGGGTATCACGATGGTTTCCTCGATACCGCTGAACACTTTTACTTGTTTGTGATTCAGGGGCCGAAATCTTTAGCTTCAGAATTACGTCTGGACAAATATCCGCTCAACGTATTGATTGTAGATGATATTAAACCATACAAAGAGCGTAAGGTTGCAATCCTGAACGGTGCGCATACGGCGTTGGTGCCAGTTGCGTTCCAGGCAGGGCTGGATACTGTAGGCGAAGCGATGAACGATGCTGAAATTTGCGCATTCGTTGAGAAAGCCATCTACGAAGAAATTATTCCGGTACTGGATTTGCCTCGTGATGAACTGGAATCTTTCGCCAGTGCAGTCACCGGGCGTTTCCGTAACCCGTACATTAAGCATCAGCTGCTTTCCATCGCGCTCAACGGTATGACCAAGTTCCGCACCCGCATCCTGCCGCAGTTGCTGGCAGGGCAGAAGGTGAACGGTAAACTTCCGGCCCGACTGACCTTCGCGCTAGCGGCATTGATTGCATTCTATCGTGGAGAACGTAACGGGGAAGCGTATCCGGTACAGGATGATGCCCACTGGCTGGAACGTTATCAGCAACTCTGGAGCCAGCATCGTGACCGTATCATCGACACCCAGGAGCTGGTCGCCATTGTGCTGGCAGAAAAAGACCACTGGGAACAGGACCTGACGCAAGTGCCTGGCCTGGTCGAACTGGTTGCTAATGACCTGGATTCCATTCTGGAAAAAGGGATGCGCGAAGCTGTACGTCCGTTGTGCTAAATAGCTTCGTTATCTGAACCCGGTTTCGACCGGGTTTCTTATTTAGCTATTTTAGTTACAACATCCTATATGCTAATTATAATAACCAGGTGCCATATGTTGCACCTGTAAATGTTGTAGTCTTGTAGGTAATTTGTAAGTACTGTCTTGAGAATGTGATCGTAATCACGTTTAATAGGGCGACTTTTCCACGCCTGAAGATAACCATGATTGTTCGCCCACAACAACACTGGCTGCGCCGTATTTTTGTCTGGCACGGTTCAGTATTATCCAAGATATCCTCGCGCTTACTACTCAATTTTCTCTTTTCTATCGCTGTTATTTTCATGCTGCCCTGGTACACACATCTGGGCATCAAATTCACCCTCGCACCGTTCAGCATTCTTGGTGTCGCCATCGCCATCTTTCTGGGTTTTCGTAATAACGCGGGTTACGCCCGTTACGTTGAAGCGCGAAAACTTTGGGGGCAGTTGATGATTGCTTCACGGTCATTATTGCGTGAGGTAAAAACGACATTGCCGGATTCGGCAAGCGTAAGGGTGTTTGCCCGACTGCAAATCGCCTTCGCCCACTGTTTACGCATGACATTACGCAAACAGCCACAGGCGGAAGTGCTGGCACATTATCTCAAGACTGAAGATCTTCAGCGTGTACTGGCTTCAAACACTCCGGCTAACCGTATTTTGTTAATAATGGGGGAGTGGTTGGCGGTTCAGCGACGCAATGGACAACTTTCAGATATCCTGTTTATTAGCCTCAACGATCGGCTTAATGATATTTCAGCGGTTCTGGCAGGCTGCGAGCGCATTGCCTATACGCCAATTCCCTTTGCCTACACACTGATTTTGCATCGTACCGTTTATCTGTTTTGTATCATGCTGCCGTTTGCACTGGTCGTGGACCTGCATTACATGACGCCTTTTATCTCTGTGCTGATTTCCTACACTTTTATTTCGCTGGATTGTCTGGCGGAAGAACTTGAAGATCCGTTCGGTACAGAAAACAACGATTTACCGCTGGATGCCATCTGCAACGCTATTGAAATTGACCTGTTACAGATGAACGATGAAGCAGAAATTCCAGCGAAAATTCTTCCCGATCGCCATTACCAGCTGACGTGATAATTACTCCGTACGTCGGGCAACAATAAACAGTCGCGGGAATGCCAGCAGTATCTGTCCGTTCTCTTGCAGTGGATACTGCTCTTCCAGCATCTGATGGTAGCGCGTAAGAAAATGCTGCTGTTCGCTCTCGGTCAGATCCTGTAACCACGGACGTAATCCAGTGGCGGTCACCCAATCGATAATCGCCTGGTGCGACGGCATCTGGTGATAGTAAGTGGTTCGCCAGATATCAATCTCGCATCCGGCTTCGCTCAAAATATCGTAATAAGCATGAACGCCAGCCAGCGGCTCACGCCCGCGATCTGGATAATTTTGTTCCCAGGCGACTTCGCGCATCAGCACATGGGTCGGCTCCAGCCAGTTATCTGGCATCTGTACTGCCAACACACCATGAAGATTAAGTAACGAAACCAAATGAGGGAACAATTCGTAGTGGTCGGGCAGCCATTGCAGCGAGGCATTAGCAAAAATCAGATCGAGTGCCTGTTCCGGTTGCCAGTTGCGGATATCTGCTTCCACAAACTGGCAGTCCGGCAAAGCACTGCGCGCTTCGGCAATCATCGCCGGAGACGAGTCGATGCCAGTTATCTTCGCCGCAGGCCAACGTTGATGCAGCAGGGCGGTGCTGTTACCTGGGCCACAGCCAAGATCGGCAACGTATTCGACATTTTCCAACGGCACTCTGGCAAGCAGCTCCACCGCCGGACGCGATCGTTCAGCGGCAAAGTGCAGATATAAAGAGGGGTTCCAGTCAGACATTTTTTTACTCCCGTCAGCGCGTTACCCCAATTGTAGATAAAACTGATGAATTCGCCTCACGGCATCAACCCATTGAACACACGTTTTTTACGCGGCCCGGTCATTAGCGGTTCCAGTTTCGCGACACAGGTTTTGTAGTGGGGCGTGGTTTTATGGAATGCCACTGCGTCTTCATCTTTATAGGCTTCGTAAATATAAAAGCGCGAATTCACTTCCGGGTCCTGTAAGACATCGAAGCGCAAATTACCTTCTTCCTGTACCGAGCCCAGGTGGTTCTGGCGAAAGACCTCGATAAACTCGTCAACCTTGTCTTCATGAACGTTAATTTCAACCAGTGTGACGTGCATGATTCTTCTCCTTAAATCCGCAGTTACTGTTTTTCACTCAGATAGAGTTCATATGCCCGATCAGCCGTTTCGTTATGGTGTACCACCGCCTGTACGGCTTTCATCATCGCCACCGGATGGTCAGACTGGAAAATATTTCGCCCCATATCCACACCAGATGCGCCCTGATCGATAGCCTGCCAGCACATTTCCAGCGCCTCGCGCTCTGGTAATTTTTTACCGCCAGCAATAACAATGGGTACCGGACATCCGGCAACAATCCGTTCAAAACCTTTATCGACATAATAGGTTTTGATAATTTGCGCCCCCATTTCAGCGGCGATTCGGGTCGCGAGCGAGAAATAACGCTGATCGCGCACCATATCTTTGCCCACGCCAGTGACTGCCATGGTCGGCATTCCCACTTTCATTCCGGCATCGACCAGCTGAATAATATTTTTGATCGACTGGTGTTCATATTCGCTGCCGATATAAACCTGCGCCGCCACCGCGCAACTGTTCAGGCGCACGGCGTCATCCATCGATAACGCCACGGCTTCATTGCTTAATTCCGCCAGAATAGAGTTCGCACCTGACGCCCGCAGTACCACCGGCTTATTGGTCGCCGGGGGGACTACGCTGCGCAAAATACCGCGCGTACACATTAATACATCGGCATGTTCAAACAGCGGGGCGATATTTATATCGATGCGTTCAAGTCCGGTAGTCGGCCCCTGAAAATAACCATGATCAAAAGCCAGCATCACGGTTTTACCCGTTTTCGGATTAAATATCCGCGATAACCGAGACTGCATTCCCCAATCCAGCGCACCGCAACCTTTCAGGGTAAAAGGGATATTTTGTTGCGGTTGATCGGTGCGAAAATCTTTACCATCTTTAATATCGTCTAAATCTGCCATAACTTACTCCGGTTAAGTAATGCACATCAGAAATCGTATTTGCCGATATTTTCTTTATTGAAAACCACGCGCTCTGGTAACAGTACGATGCCATTACCATCCGCTTCGTAGTCATAGCCCTGAACGCTGTTTGGCGAGACTTCAACCTGACCTACGCCCTGAATATCCAGCTTGTCGCCCGTTTTCATTGATCCTTTTTTCAATAATGCATCCGCGACATAGACCGAAATTTTGCCTTGCTGAACCACATCCCACAGGCCAAATTCTTTCACCGTGCCGCGCTCTACATACGGACGCATCACGTTTGGCGTACTGAATCCCACAATCGCGACTTTGTCATTTTTAAGGTTTTCAGCGGCTTGCGCGGCGGCGGGCAGGGCGTTGGCGTCGGGGGCGATAATGGCGTCGAGATCGCTATACGCTTTTAATATGCCTTCTGCGGTTTGTAACGATTTAGTGGCATCGTTATAGCCAAACTGCGTAGTGACAATTTCCCAGGCAGGATGCTCTTTGGCGATTTTCGCTTTCGCTTCTTTCACCCACTGGTTTTGGTCCGTAACGGTGGGGCTGGAATAGAAAAACGCGACTTTGGCTTTGTCTTTATTCACCTGGCGCGCCGCCATATCCACCAACATACCTCCCAACTGGGCGGGCGTTCCCTGGTTAATGTAGTAAGAACGGCACTCCGGTTTGGTGTCAGAATCCCAGGTAAGTACTTTCACCCCACGTTGCATGGCGCGTTTCAGTGCCGGGCATAAACCATCTGGCGAAACCGCAGAAACGATAATGGCGTTATATCCCTGATTGACGAAGTTATTAATCAACTGTACCTGACCAGAAACACTGGGTTCTGTTGGCCCATCGTAGGTCACATCAACGCCCAGCTCTTTACCCGCTTGTTGTGCGCCGTTGCCACCGCTGGTAAAAAATCCCACGCCAACCAGTTTGGGAATAAATGCAATACGCTCTGCGGCCTGCACATTCATAGAGATTGCGGCAATACCAAAGGCGCTAAGTAAGGCGATTTTCTTAAGGCGATGAAGTGTCATGAAGATATCCTTTATGGCAATGGGTTATTGGCCCGACGCGCCAGCCACTCTTTAATTTGCTGGCGATGCAGGCTAACGGAACGACCTACGACAACGACGATAAGCAGTGCACCGGAAAGGGCGCTGGACACCTGATTTGGCACTCCTGCCATTTGCAAACCTTGTTGCAAATATCCCACTAATAAAACCGCAATGGCGGTGCCGATAATGGAACCAGAACCACCATAAATATTGGCACCGCCAAGCACCACGGCGGTGATGGCGGGCATCAGAAACGACGCACCGAGATCGGAACGTGCTGAACCAAAATACGACACCAGCAGCACAGCGGCGACCGCAGACGCCAGCCCCGTCATGGCATAGAGCGCACATAAGGTGCGGTTAACTGGAATCGCGCTGTAAAGCGCCACGCGCGGGCTTTGCCCAATCAAAAACACGTTACGTCCGGCATGAGTTTTATGCAGCCACAGCCAGAAAACGAGGAGACATATCAGGAAGATAATCAGCGGAACGGGGAGTCCCAGCACATCCAGGTTAGCGAAATCTGTAAACGCCATCGGGAATCCACCAATACCTTCGTACCCCGTCGCTCCGGCCATCCCGGAAAGCAGCAGAGCGCTTCCGGCAAACAGATACAGCGTGCCAAGCGTAATCACCAGCGGGTTAACTTTGGTATAGATAATTAATCCGGCGTTAATCAGCCCGCACAATGCGCCGAGCAGAAAGGTCAGAAGAATCGCCAGCGGCATCGGCACACCACTTTGAAACAGTACGCCTAATGCAATGGCGCACAAGCCGATGGTCGAACCAAACGAAATATCGATCCCGCCACTGACAATCACCATCGTCAGCGGTAGGGCGACAATGCCAATGCAGATAAAGTCACTGGTGCTGAACAGCAACATATTGAGATCTAACATCCGTGGGTTAATTGCACCAAATGCGACAATCTCAATAACGAGCAGTGCGGCAAGAGCCAGTTCCCAACCGTAGCGAATACGCATTACGCGGCCTCCCGTTTTTTACCTGACGGAGCGGGTTTAACGGATGGCGGTGGCGTCATAAAGCGGGCATATTTTTGCCGCCGCAGATTACGTTCCAGCGCGCAACGCAGGCGTCCATCAAACACCAGCACCGCCAGCAGCACGAGGCCCGCGATAAAATCATTCCACCATGCCGGAATGCGCAACAGCACCAGTACGCTATCGATCTGCGTCAGGAACCAGGCACCGAGTACCGCACCGATGATCGCACCGGAACCGCCGAGCAAACTAATGCCGCCCAGCACGCAGGCTGCAATCGCTTTCATCTCCAGCCCGGTACCGGTCTGGTTGGGGATAAAACCAATCTGCGAAGCAAACACAATCCCCGCCAGTGCCGCCATGCAGCCGTTCAACGAAAATGCCACAATCCGAATGGCTTCCGTACGAACGCCCAGTTGACGAGCGCCCTGCAAATTATCGCCCGTGGCATAAAAACGGCGTCCAAACGCCGTCTTCGCCAGCAGCCAGGCCATAAATGCCACCAGAATTATCGTCAACCAACCAATCGCGGAAACGCCAAACAGTAGCGGGGCGGAGAGCTGTTTCAGCTCGGCGGGTAATCCTTCAATCCATTTTCCGCCAGTCCACAGCAACATAATGCCCCTGTACAATCCTAATGTACCGAGCGTAGCGACAATGGCAGGGATCTTTAGCCACGCGACCAGTACACCGTTGAAAAATCCCGCGAGCAAGCCGAGCAGTAACGTCGCGACACAAGCAACAGGCAGTGAATACCCCGCATTCAGTAATATCCCCAATAGCACCGCGCACATACCCGTAATTGAGCCTACCGAAACATCAATATTGCGCGTCAGCATCACCAGCGTCGCGCCCATCGCCAGCAGGATCAAGATTTGTGCGCTGCTATAAACCATGGTCAGCGTTTGCAGACTTAAATACTGACGGTCGAGAAAACCTGGCAACAAAAACAGCAGCACCACCGCCAGCAGTGCCGTGATTTCACGGTTGTTCTGAATAAACTTCAGCATGACGCCTCCTGACGCTGACTATCGCCGAAGGCAACGCGCATAATGGTCTCGACATTAATATCGTGTCCGGTCAGTGCCGAGTGGGTAATTTCACCCTGATGCATCACATACACGCGGTCAGCCATCAGTTCGATCTCTTCCAGATCGGAGGAGATAAGCAGCACGGCCACATTTTGTGCGGCGATGCTGCGCAACAGCTGGTAGATATCATTACGCGCCGAGACATCCACGCCGCGCGTCGGCTCATCGACAATCAATACTTGCGGCGAAGCTTCCAGACATTTGGCAATCAGGATTTTTTGCTGGTTGCCACCGGATAAAGTTCGTGCAGCTTGTTCCGGTTGGTTAAATTTAATATTCAGCGCGCGACGATATCGCTCCAGTGTGGCGTTATCTTTCGCGTTTTTTGCCCAGAATCCGCGTTGATTATGGGTGAGGGCGCAAACGTTCCACGCCAGCGAAGTATCGAGATTCAACCCTGAGGACTGGCGATCTTCTGGTAGATAAACCAGACCGCGATGCAAACGTTCTCCGGTAGATAATTTATTGATCTCTTTACCATTCAACATGATGCCCCCGCCACGCAAAGGCCGCAGACCATATAACGTTTCTGCCAGTTCAGTGCGCCCGGCCCCCACTAGCCCAGCCAGGCCAAGAATTTCTCCGGCATTCAGCGTAAAACTGACATTCATAAAACCTTCGCCAGTCAGATTTTCCAGCGCCAGTACCGATGTTCCGGCTGCATGTTGTGGGCAATTACCGGGCAATTCCAGCCATAACTTTTGACTGGCTGAGAGAGATTTTTCCCGCGTTGCTGGCGTAATGGCCTGAATGATGTCGTCGGTAGACAGCTCGCTGGTTTTGCCACTTAACGCAATAGTTCCGTCGCGCATCACGCTAATACGATCGGCAATCTGGCGAATTTCCGGCAGCTTATGTGAGATAAAAACAATACCCACGCCAGTGGCGAGTAGTTCCTGCAAACGGCCAAACAAGCGTTCGGTTTCCGCAGGGGTAAGCGACGCTGTAGGTTCATCGAGAATAAGAATTTGCGAATCGCGCATCAGACCGCGCAGGATTTCCACCATTTGGCGGTCGGCAACATCCAGTGAGCCCGCCAGACTATGGAGATCAAACTGGCAGCCCAGCGCCGCCAGCAAGTTCTTCATTTTCTGCATGGAGAGCTGTTTTTTTGCCAGCCCAAACAGGATGTTTTCTTTTATCGACAGGCTTGGGAAAAGCAGCGGTTCCTGGGGAACGAGATAAATACCCAACTGATGAGCATGAACTGGCGTTAATCTGGTGTAGTTGTTGCCCCCAATCTCCAGCGTACCGCTATCAGCGGGGGTAATACCGGCGATGATTTTCATTAGCGTCGATTTACCCGCGCCGTTACCGCCGAGCAGGGCGTGGACCTCACCTTGATGCAACGTAAAATCGATGCCTTTCAGGACATTAACCCCTGAATACTGTTTATAAACCGAGCGGGCGCAAAGTAGCGGTAACGCGCGGGTATCACTCGTTTGCATATTTCCCCCATTCAGTTTTGCAGGTGAGTTTTGAACAAATGTGTTTCTACTTTTAATTTGTTCATAACCTTAGGTGGACATTGCACATATTTCCGACGAATAGATCACAATTTATGCTATTTTGATTTTCATGGTTGCGTTTGTTCATGCTCGTTAGTCAAACTGTGGTTGCTATCACAGATATAAATGCGCAAGAACTGAACAATTGCATTAAAGATTTAAATATGTTCAAAGTGAAGAATGAATTATGACAATCAACGATTCGGCAATTTCAGAACAGGGAATGTGCGAAGAAGAACAGGTCGCGCGGATCGCGTGGTTTTACTATCACGACGGGCTGACCCAGAGCGAGATTAGCGATCGCCTAGGGCTAACGCGTTTGAAAGTGTCGCGGTTACTGGAGAAAGGGCATCAGTCCGGCATTATTCGCGTGCAGATTAATTCTCGCTTTGAAGGCTGCCTGGAATATGAGACGCAATTACGTCGCCAGTTTTCATTACAGCATGTGCGGGTGATCCCTGGACTCGCAGATGCTGATGTCGGCGGGCGCTTAGGAATCGGCGCAGCGCATATGTTGATGGGATTGCTCCAGCCACAGCAAATGCTGGCGATTGGCTTTGGCGAGGCAACGATGAACACGCTGCAACGCTTAAGTGGTTTTATTTCGTCACAGCAAATCCGCCTGGTCACGCTCTCCGGTGGCGTCGGCTCTTATATGACAGGCATCGGGCAACTTAACGCAGCGTGCAGCGTCAACATCATTCCGGCGCCATTACGGGCATCTTCGGCTGAAATTGCCCGAACGCTGAAAAATGAAAACTGCGTCAAAGATGTCCTGTTAGCCGCGCAAGCTGCGGATGTGGCAATTGTCGGCATTGGCGCCGTGAATCAAAAAGAGGATGCGACGATTATTCGCTCCGGTTATATCAGCCAGGGCGAACAGTTAATGATTGGTCGAAAAGGGGCCATTGGCGATATTTTAGGTTACTTTTTTGACGCTAAAGGTGACGTTGTCACGGATATCAAAATACATAACGAACTGATTGGCTTACCTTTAACCGCGATGACAACCATTCCAATTAGAGTAGGTGTCGCAGGGGGCGAAAATAAAGCCGAAGCGATCGCCGCTGCGATGAAAGGCGGCTACATCAACGCGCTGGTTACCGACCAGGATACTGCCGCTGCGATTTTACGTGGTTAATTTAGCATCACCTTATTACCGGGAACGATGGAGAACGTATAGAGGAACAGACAGAACGCTTAAGCCGAGGACAATCTAATGGCTCGACTCTTTACCCCTTCAGAATCAAAGCATTACCTGATGGCGCTGGACGCAGGCACCGGAAGTATTCGGGCTGTGATTTTCGACCTGGAAGGCAATCAAATCGCGGTAGGACAGGCGGAGTGGCGGCATCTGGCAGTACCTGACGTTCCCGGTTCAATGGAATTTGATCTGAATAAGAACTGGCAACTGGCGTGCGAATGTATGCGCCAGGCGTTACATAATTCAGGTATCGCCCCGGAATATATTGCTGCCGTTTCGGCATGTTCGATGCGCGAAGGCATTGTTTTATATAACAATGAAGGAACACCGATCTGGGCCTGCGCCAATGTGGATGCCAGAGCGGCGCGGGAAGTCAGCGAACTTAAAGAACTGCATAACAATACCTTCGAAAACGAAGTGTATCGCGCGACCGGACAAACGCTGGCTTTAAGCGCCATTCCCAGATTACTTTGGCTGGCGCACCATCGTTCTGATATCTACCGACAAGCGTCGACCATCACCATGATCAGCGACTGGCTGGCCTATATGTTAAGTGGGGAGCTGGCGGTCGATCCGTCTAACGCAGGCACCACGGGACTTCTTGATCTCACCACCCGTGACTGGAAACCTGCATTGCTGGATATGGCCGGACTGCGGGCTGATATTCTTTCTCCTGTCAAAGAAACCGGCACATTGCTGGGCGTGGTAAGTTCACAAGCTGCGGAACTTTGCGGCCTGAAGGCTGGCACTCCGGTGGTCGTGGGAGGAGGGGACGTGCAACTCGGTTGCCTTGGGTTAGGCGTTGTGCGTCCGGCACAAACCGCTGTTCTTGGCGGCACATTCTGGCAGCAAGTTGTAAACTTAGCCGCGCCGGTAACCGATCCAGAAATGAACGTGCGCGTTAATCCCCATGTTGTTCCTGGCATGGTACAAGCTGAATCTATTAGTTTTTTTACCGGACTCACCATGCGCTGGTTCCGCGATGCCTTTTGTGCCGAAGAAAAACTGATTGCCGAACGTTTAGGTATCGACACCTATACGCTGCTGGAAGAGATGGCCAGTCGGGTGCCGCCTGGGTCGTGGGGCGTGATGCCGATATTCTCCGACAGAATGCGCTTTAAAACCTGGTATCACGCTGCGCCTTCCTTTATTAACTTGTCCATTGACCCGGATAAATGTAACAAAGCGACATTGTTCCGTGCGCTGGAAGAAAATGCGGCGATTGTATCCGCGTGTAACTTGCAGCAAATTGCTGATTTTTCGAATATTCATCCTACATCGTTGGTCTTTGCAGGCGGAGGTTCAAAAGGGAAATTATGGAGTCAAATTCTCGCTGATGTCGCGGGATTACCCGTTAATATTCCGGTGGTCAAAGAAGCCACCGCATTAGGATGTGCCATTGCAGCTGGCGTCGGTGCCGGGATTTATTCATCAATGGCAGAAACTGGAGAACGTCTTGTACGCTGGGAACGAACGCATACACCAGACCCGGAAAAGCATGAACTTTATCAAGATTCACGCGATAAGTGGCAGGCTGTATATCAGGATCAACTGGGGCTGGTTGATCACGGACTGACGACATCGTTATGGAAAGCGCCTGGGTTATAGTTTTATTGACAGCCACATCCTGATAACCGTGGCTGTTAATTTTTGAGCATCGGTATTCCTATTTCTTTTCAACCGGCGCATCAGCGCCGTTTTTTAAATTCTCCCTTTTATCCGCGATCGCGGATATCGCAGCATTTATCCCGTATAGCGGATAAAATGCGTTTACAGATTGACTTTATCCTCACTAAGGGATAAAACGGACAATATCCCCTTAAGCGGATAAACTTTCTGTGGACGTATGGCATGATAAGCTTTCCGATGATCTATAGCCCAACGCAATTAGCGAATGCAATGAAACTGGTTCGTCAGCAAAATGGCTGGACGCAGAGCGAGCTGGCGAAAAAAATCGGCATCAAGCAGGCGACGATTTCGAATTTCGAGAATAATCCCGATAACACCACGCTGACGACATTTTTTAAGATATTACAGTCACTTGAACTCTCAATGACGCTATGCGACACGAAAAACGCTGCGCCAGAATCAACAGAACAGCAAGATCTGGAGTGGTAATGCCTAAACTTGTCACTTGGATGAACAACCAGCAGGTAGGCGAGTTAACGAAGTTGGCCAATGGCGCGCACACTTTTAGGTATGCGCCGGAGTGGTTAGCCAACCGTTATGCCAGGCCGTTGTCGCTATCGATGCCATTGCAGAGGGGGAATATCACCTCTGATGCCGTGTTTAACTTCTTCGATAACTTGTTACCCGATAGCCCGGTTGTACGCGACCGGATCGTAAAACGTTATCATGCTAAATCCAGACAACCGTTTGATTTATTGTCAGAAATAGGGCGAGACAGCGTTGGCGCCGTGACGTTATTACCAGAAGATGAAACCGTAACGCACCCGATAATGGCATGGGAAAAGCTTACTGACGCCAGACTTGAAGAAGTATTAACGGCTTATAAAGCAGATATTCCGCTAGGCATGATTAGAGAAGAAAATGACTTTCGTATCTCGGTTGCTGGCGCGCAGGAGAAGACCGCGCTGCTCAGAATGGGCAATGACTGGTGCATTCCGAAAGGAATAACGCCGACGACGCATATCATTAAATTACCGATTGGTGAAATCAGGCAGCCCAACGCGACGCTCGATCTCAGTCAAAGCGTGGATAATGAATATTACTGTCTGCTGCTGGCGAAAGAACTCGGGTTGAATGTTCCGGACGCAGAAATCATAAAAGCGGGTAGAGTGCGCGCGTTAGCGGTCGAACGCTTTGACAGGCGCTGGAATACTGAACGAACGGTTTTACTTCGCTTGCCACAGGAGGATATGTGTCAGACATTCGGTTTACCTTCATCGGTGAAATATGAATCTGACGGAGGCCCAGGCATCGCGCGGATCATGGCGTTTTTAATGGGGTCCAGCGAGGCGCTTCGCGATCGTTATGATTTTATGAAATTCCAGGTATTCCAGTGGTTGATTGGCGCGACGGACGGCCATGCGAAAAATTTTTCGGTTTTTATCCAGGCCGGTGGCAGTTATCGACTCACGCCATTTTACGACATCATTTCAGCATTTCCGGTATTGGGTGGCGCGGGAATACACATCAGCGATCTCAAACTGGCAATGGGGCTTAACGCATCCAAAGGCAGAAAAACGGCAATCGATAAAATTTATCCGCGACATTTTTTGGCGACAGCAAAGGCGCTGAAATTCCCGGAAGTGCAGATGCATGAAATCCTGAGTGACTTTGCCAGAATGATTCCCGCAGCACTGGATAACGTGAAGACTTCATTACCGGCAGATTTTTCGGAGAATGTGGTGACGGCAATTGAAACCAATGTGTTGAGGTTGCACGGTCGGTTAAGCCGAGAATACGGAATTAAGTGAGATGAGGGTTTTGATCGTGGCTAATGAGCAGGACAATCATGACCGCTAAAGACTGGATTTTTCCTTTGTTTATGTTGGTTCGCATAATGTATATTATGTTAAATAGCGAATTGGATTGGATAAGCAACGTCTTACACCCACGTCTCGCCTCGTAGAGTCAGCAAATTACTACCCTATTGTCGGAATCTTGATTCCCCAGGATGCTGGAGCTTTCTTTCGATTTTTTAACTACCTCGCCAAGTGGACAGTGGCTACAGCTGATGGATATCCCCCAGCCTGTACGGCTGGGGAGCCCCTGGAGGGTAACTAGATATTCTTATGGAAGAAAACGTCTAACTTTTGCGTCGCCTGGTCAACGTATTCAGGCACCCAATATGTCTCAATGTGGGTAGCACCATCGATCAGGAAGAGTTCTTTGTCCTTCGTACCGGTAGCTTTAGCGAACGCATCTTTAGTCATATAGAGCGTATCCGCTTTTGAACCGGCAATCATTAGCAGTGGTTTATTGATCAGGTTGATATGGTCCGTCACGTCAAAGTTCATCAAGTCTAACAGACTGCTTGTGGTGTATTTAAACGTTGAGTTTGGATGCGCGTGGGTTTTCCAGTAGTACTCGTAGCCCTGGCGATATAACGCAAAAGGTAATTTAGCGATCTGTTCATCAGTCAGGTTGGCATCACCGGAGTAAAGCACTTCGCCACCGGCTACTTCCTGAGCTCGTGCATCAGAAGCCTGCTGAAAACGTTGTTGAATAGTATCCAGCTGTGAATCCTGCATACCATTGCGCCGTACAAGTCCTGAATTAAACATGCTAATGGTTGCAATCGATTTGAATCGTTTGTCCGTCTCGGCGGCAGCAAGTGAATACCCTCCTCCCCCGCAAATCCCCAACAAACCAATACGGGTGCTATCAACACCGGGATACTGGCTGATAAAATCAGCCATGCCGTGGATATCTTCAATACGATTCGCAGGTTTGTCTACGTTACGTGGCAGCCCTCCGCTGGCCCCCTGATAAGCAGCATCGGCGGCGATGGTAATAATAGAATCATTGTCTCCCCTCCTGTCACCGTAGATAAGGACGCGTTGTATGATCAGACAGTTACATTATCTTGGGCTACTACTGCCTCTCTTCACAACTTCATCATGGGCTGCGGAGCAAAATTCCACTGTCCATATCGCCCCCGCCGGAAGCCAGACTGCGGTGTATGGCTCGGCGGAGAATATGAGCTGATGAAAGTCGTCGAAACACGTAAACAACGTGGCATCGAAGACATTGAAGGTAAAGCGCCGATCGCCCCGATTCCCGTCGGGGATGAGCTTCGCCGTGTCGGTACCGCAAACCAGACGAAAATCTCAGGCGCGCCTGTTCAGGGGCCACTGTTTGATTTTGCGCCAACAATAAATCAATTCCTGCAAACACATCTGTTCGGCGATATTTTCGCTCGCGATAACCTCGACTGGCAAAGCCGTGAACTGGCAACAGTTGGCGCATTAGCCGCTACGCCAGGCGTTGAAGCCCAGTTACTGTCACACACGCGAGCAAGTCTGCGAGTCGGTCTGACGGCAGCGCAGTTACGACAGTTAGCACAGGTTCTGCGTGAACATGGCGACAATGATGCAGCCACAAGAGCTGAAGAGGCACTGCAAAAAGCGCTTGAGAACAAATAGAGACGGTCGTAATGCAGACTCTCCCCCTGGTCAGTGCACATACGTGATTCATCCTCCGCATTTATGAATCCGCCAAATAAAGGCAATCAAGGGGGCGAAATAATTAACGCTGGCAACTCAGATATGATTAAACGGCAACCATAACAGAGGATGTAATTTTGAAAACGGTCTTAAAAATGCTGGCCATCTGCATGATGGCAGGAGGCCTGGGGGCGCAGTCTGTATACGCCGAACCATTGGTCATTCAGGAGCAAGGAAGTTTTTCTGCCGGAGGCACCATCATCACCGCCCCGGGAACATTTGACGCGAAAAAGCCGCTGGACTCTGCAGGTCAAACTTATCATGGCGATCATGCGTCGGTGTTCTATCAAATACCGGAGAATCCGCATAAATATCCCATAGTTATGCTACATGGCGCGGGCCAGTCTTCCCGTACCTGGGAAAGTACGCCGGATGGTCGAGAAGGGTTCCAGAACATATTCCTGCGCCGAGGATTCTCCACGTATATTGTCGATCAGCCGCGTCGGGGTGATGCCGGACGTACCACTGTAGAAGGTACGGTTACACCAAAACCTGATGAGCAGATGTGGTTTAACCAGTTCCGTGTTGGCGTGTGGCCAGAGTATTTTAAAGGCGTCCAGTTTTCCCACGACAAAGAGGCACTAAATCAGTATTTCCGCCAGATGACTCCGAATACAGGGCCATTTGATGTCAATGTCATCTCTGATGCGATGTCTGCCGTAGTGGATAAATCAGGCCCGGCAATCCTCTTTACTCACTCTCAGGGGGGTGGACCAGGCTGGTATACCGCGATGAAAAACAACAAGGTCAAAGCCATTGTCGCCTTCGAGCCAGGCAGCGGTTTTGTGTTCCCGGAAAAAGAACTCCCTGCCCCTATGCCAAGTGCGTTCGACACGCTGAAGGGTGAAGCAGTGCCAATGGAACAGTTTATGGCGCTGACTAAAATCCCGATTTTGATTATTTACGGCGATAACATACCGGATAAACCTGTAGCCATGCCCGCACAGGACAGCTGGCGAGTACGGCTGGCAATGGCGCGTAAGTGGCGTGATGTGGTTAACAAGCATGGTGGGGATGTCACGGTGACGCATCTGCCTGAAGTAGGGATAAAAGGTAATACCCACTTCCCGTTCTCTGACCTGAATAATGTGCAAATCGCTGATTTGGTCAGTCGGTTTTTGAAAGAGAAAAATCTGCAATAGCCATACCAGGCATGCGTAGGCCGTTAATACCTAAACGGGCCCACAGCAAAAAGCGGGCCCTTTACTCTGAATAGCGAAGTGCATCAATCAACAGCGCAAAAGCAGGCGGATGCTGCTTACGGCTGGGATAGTAAAGGTAATATCCGGGAAAAGTTGGACACCACTCCTGTAAAACCTGAATAAGCTCGCCTGACTTTACATAATCCTGAATCACGTCTTCGGGAACACAGGCAATACCAAATCCTGATAATGCGGCATCAATTCTTTCTGGCAGCAAATTAAACGTCAGTTGCCCATCAACTCTGACCCGAAACGGTTTCCCTTCGCGTTCAAACTCCCAGTGATAAAGTCCACCGGCAGTTGGCAGACGCATATTGATGCAGCGATGATTTTGTAGTTCGTGAGGCGTTTCAGGCGCAGGGTTTGCAGCAAAATACGCCGGCGATCCCACCATGGCCATCCGCATATCCGGCCCAATTCGCACTGCAATCATATCCTTATCCACACTCTCACCCAGCCGGATCCCGGCATCGAAACGACCTTCAACAATATCGACAAAACCGTTATCCACCACCAGTTCGACATTGATTTCGGGATATTCCCTGAGGAACGGTTTTAGCTTCGGCCAGACCAGACTGCGCGCAGCATGTTCCCCGGCTGATAAACGAATATTCCCGGAGGGCGTGCCATTCAGTTGGATAAGTGATTCCAGTTCGCGCTCAAGCTCATCTATACGTGGCTCAAGACAGGCAATTATTCTCTCCCCTGCTTCCGTGGGGGCCACGCTACGGGTAGTTCGGGTTAAGAGACGGATATTTAACCTTTCCTCCAGTGCCTTCATTGCATGGCTAAGTGCAGACTGAGAGACGCCGAGTTTGCTCGCTGCTTTGGTAAAACTTCGCTCTCTTGCCACCACAAGAAAGATTTGCAGTTCGTTGAAGTTTTCTTTAAGCATTGACGATTTCCTTGTAGAAGCATTCCCTTCAAAGCGCATTCATGAAGGGTGTTCATAGACACAATCATTTTAGCCTCGTTACTGGCAATAATGATAATTGATATTCTGGCTGTATCAAATATAAGGCTGAATTATCAGAAGGTTTATCATGAAAATACTCGTTGCTGGTGCAACAGGAAGCATTGGTATTCATGTTGTGAATACTGCTATTGCAATGGGCCATCAGCCCGTGGCTCTGGTCAGGAATCGGCGGAAAATCAAGTTACTCCCTCGTGGAACAGATATTTTCTATGGCGATGTTTCAATACCTGAAACACTCACCGATTTACCGAAAGATATTGATGCCATCATTTTTACACTCGGCTCCGATGGTCAGGGACGTATTGGTGCCAGAGCGATAGATTACGGCGGTGTACGTAACATTTTGCGAATATTCAGGGATACACCTGTTCGCATCGCCCTGATGACAACGATTGGCGTTACTGAGCGGCTCAGTAGCTGGAATCAACGTACTGAAGTTCATGACTGGAAGAGACGCTCTGAACGCCTGGTCAGAGCCAGTGGGCATATCTACACTATCGTCAGACCCGGCTGGTTTGATTACAACAATGATGATGAGCACAGAATCGTCATGCTTCAGGGGGATAGACGCCATGCGGGAACGCCGGAAGATGGTGTTATCTCCCGGGAACAAATCGCCCGGGTACTGGTAACGGCCTTGAGCAATGATGCGGCTAAAAATAAAACGTTCGAACTGGTCGCAGAGCAAGGAGAAGCACAGCAGGATCTCACCCCTCTGTTTGCAGAGCTGCAGAGTGATAACCCCCAAAAAAATGATGGGGTTTTCGATATAGACAATATGCCCCTTACTGAAGAACCTGAGTGCGTTATTAACGACCTGAATCTGTATTCAAAAAATTCAAAAATCTGACAACGTTGTCATATGACAGTCAGTCTTATGACAGCTTAGAACTGTATATTTACAGATCAAGAAGGAGGAAGCTCCTTCTGATATTCGTCAACTTCCAAATACATCGTTTAAAACAGGTATCAGATATGAAAGCACTACTAATTACTGCATTATTCATGGGATTCATTTCGGTAAATACTGCATCTGCTGCTGAGGAGATTCGTCATGCAGATGGCAAAGAAAAGATTGGTGTAGTCTCAGCCAGTAATGCCCTGACGCTTGATGAATTATCGAATGCGCTTTCTCGTAAAGCTGATGATCAAGGAGCAACATCATTCAAAATTCTGTCAACCGCGGGGAATAACCGATTGCACGGGGTTGCTGAAATCTACAAGTAAGTAATTAGCATTTTGAACAATATATGTCACAGCCCTCTTATAGTTAGCGTCGTCTTATCTCCAGAACAGAAGATATTATCGATGAGGTAACTCAATGGATTGATTCAAACATACATAAACCGCTGAAGATAGACGATGTTGCTACGCGGGCTGGATACTCTAAGTGGCATCTTCAGCGGATTTTTGTACAGATAAAAAAGTTAGCCTTGGGAAATATATCAAAGATAAAAAACTTGGTCTTGCAGCTAAAGATCTTGTCGAGACTAATGAGTCTGTGATGAGCATCGCCTATAAATATGGATTCGATTCACAACAGACTTTTACTCGGATTTTCTCTAAAAAATACAAATTACCACCATTAAAATATAGAAACACCGAAAGGATAAAAAACATTAACATTTTAAATAATTTCACACTTACGTAGTATCACCCAACCCAAATGGTAATTTATTCTGCATCGAGAGATGAATATTTTTTGAGCCAGTAGTTCTAATGGACATGGAAACCTGTTTACCCTTGTTTTATCCCCTCAGATATTACTTTGCATCGCTACAGGCCGTGAAATTTTTTTACGAATTCTGGCAGCAAGTATTTAAACGCGGGCGGAAGCCTTTTAACTTCCGCCCGCACCGCATGGTTTAATCCCTGCTCTGTTCAGGACACGTCTCAGAAATTAAAACGGAACCCGACACTGCCTGTGACCGGAGACTCAGTATGTTTACCGTTTTCATAACGAGCCTCAGCCCAGACGCCAGCATTTGGGGTCAGTTGCGCACTGACACCCAGTCCGTATTTCCCGGTCGTCCCGGAGATGTCGTTCCTGAAGTCGTAGGTGTCATTGATACGGACTTTGTTGTTGTCCGAAAATTCATGATTCACCGCCGCCGACAGGTACGGTTTGACCTCTTTTCCTGCAACGTCAAGGGTCATCCCCAGCTTCACACCAGCCTCAGCCTGCAGAGATTTGGTCGCACCGACTTTGGCCTTCATACCGTTATTCAGGTGAATATCCTTCTCATCCGCCCTGAATGCAGTTGTCCGCACGTATGGCTGCGCCCATGCATTCTCATTCAGACTGAAGGTTCTGCCCGCTTCGAGGCTACCGCCGAAACCGTTCTGGCTGTAATCGCCCTTCACCGCCGTGCCGTCACTCATCCAGGTACGCAGCTCATTATTAAAGCGGTTGTATTTCAGCACACCGTCCACGTAGTAGCCGTCATTATCAAACCAGGTCGCGTACAGACCACCACCGGTGCTGTCTACCGCACTCTTTCCACCACGGGCATGCTTAATGCTGTTGTCGGAGTAAGAGAAGAAGGTACCCACAGCTAAACGGCTGTCACTCAGGTCAAAGACCATATCGGCGCCGGTTTCGAAACCGTTCTGAGTCAGGGTATAGCCCGAGCTGGCCCCGCCGCTGATGCGGTTGTCTGACCCGGTATAACGGCCCCATACGCCCCCTGGTGCACGGGTATTCTGCATCACATCACCATGACGGAAACGCAGATTGTCCAGCTCGCTGTTGAAGACGTATGCCGGTGCTGTCGCCAAGCCCAGTACCGCGTCGGCCGATTTCGTTGTGCGACGCACCGGAGACGACACACCTGCATCCGGTTTACCTGTACCTGGATTACCTGCATCCGGTTTACCTGTGCCTGGGTTACCAGCATCCGGGTTGTTACCAGCATCTGGGTTAGTCGGCGGAGTAACCGGAGGCGGAGTATCAACCTTCAGATACCAGTTGGTATTTTCCTTGCTCAGGCCGTATTCCCAGGTACCGGCATCGACTTTCCCGCCTTTCAGGGTAAACGCGGCATCACCGCCACCTGTTTGCACCACCTGAAGCGGCGCACCAGCAGATACTGGCTCCAGACCGGTGTTTTTGATATCCAGCACAAAGTTACCGCTGGCATTACCCGCGACATTCAGCATATCTCCGGTATGTGATGCGATATCCGTGTTCATCCGGAACGTCCCGCTACCAGACAGGCTCCGAAGCGCCAGCGACACCGACTGGAAGGCTGTCGTCAGACGCGTGGTTGCTGACGGACGGAAATCAACGGTCCCGTTATCCAGCGTTAATGCGCCAACAGTGGAGTCACCATCGAGATGCCAGACAGAAGCACCTTTAACCGCCATATCACCTGCACCGGTGTTGTCCCCCGCAACATTCCCCGTCAGGATGGTCCCGTTATCCAGCGTCAGGGTGGTGCCTGACTGTGTCGTCACATTAGCGTTCGCCTTAAGGGCATCCATCGTCATGGCCCCGCCACTCTGAAGGACAATCCCACCGTCCTGAGACAACAGGCCGCTGAAACGGGTGCTACCGCCTTCCTGCGTCAGGGTGCCGGTACCCGTCAGGGTGCCTGCGAAGGTCGCAGCACTGTTGTTGAGGTAATACAGGTTGCCTTCGTTTGTGACTACGTCACCGACCAACGTCCCTTTATCAGTCAGGGTGGTGGTGCCGTAGAGCACACCGCCGCTGCGGACATCCAGCGTACCGTCACTGCCAACCATCGTATCGCTGGCCTGATGACCGTCAAACACCGTCAGGTATCCACCATTTTCCAGCAGCATATTGGCTGCACTGCCGCCAGCGATACTGAAGCTGCCGTTATCGTTAGTGCCGCTCAGGACAGCACTGGTATTGGTAACAATTGCGCCACCGCTGTTCTGGGTCACCTGAGAGGCTGAACCACCGGCATCCACCTGTAGTATACCGCCGTCTGTGATGGTCGTTTTTGTGACATTTCCGTTGACGTAAACATACTGTCCTCCGCCACTGTTGATGGTGGTATCCGTAACACTGCCGCCACTGTTGACCTTCTGAGTCCCGCCACTGTTAATAACGGTATTTGCCACCACGCCCCCACTCTCAACATTCTGCTCTCCGCCATCGTTAAGAGTGGTATCAGTAACGCTGCCGCCTGAGATATTCTGAATCCCGCCAGTGTTAATGGTTGTGTTTATGGCGCTGCCACCACTGTATACCGTCTGATATCCGCCGTTTACCGTGGTACTGGTAGCACTACCGCCATAGTTGATAAATTGAGACCCACCGACGTTGAGCGTGGTGCTTGTTGCCTGGTGACCACTATTAACATACAGAGCTCCACCATTCTCCAGCAGCATATTACTGGCACTTCCGTTGGCAATACTGAAGCTGCCGTTAATATTGGTACCACTCAGAGTGGCATCTGTGGTTGTAAAAATAGCCCCACCACTGTTCTGAGTAATGCCAACGGCAGTGCCGCCCCCGGAGACGGACAGGTTACCACCACTGTTAATGGTAGTGCTCGTGACACTGGCGCCGCCGTAGATATACTGAACCCCGAGGTTGTTTACCGTGGTACTGGTAGCACTACCGCCATCGTTGATGTACTGATAGCCACCGGAGTTGAGCGTGGTGTCAGTCGCACTACCGCCGCTGTAGATATACTGAAACCCGAAGCCGTTTACCGTGGTGCTGACGGCACTGCCGCCACTGGAAACATACTGGTTTCCACCACTGTTAATGGTGGTACTCGTGGCACTACCGCCATCGTTGATGTACTGATAGCCACCGGAGTTGAGCGTGGTGTCAGTCGCACTACCGCCGCGGTAGATATACTGAGACCCGCCGTTTACCGTAGTACTGGTGGCACTGCCGCCACTGGAAACATACTGGTTTCCACCACTGTTAATGGTGGTACTCGTGGCACTACCGCCATCGTTGATGTACTGATAGCCACCGGAGTTGAGCGTGGTGTCAGTCGCACTACCGCCGCGGTAGATATACTGAGACCCGCCGTTTACCGTAGTACTGGTGGCACTGCCGCCGCTGTAGATATACTGATAGCCACCGGAGTTGAGCGTGGTTTCAGTCGCACTACCGCCGCTGTAGATATACTGAGTCCCACTGTTTACCGTAATACTGGTGGCACTGGCGCCATCGTTGATGTACTGATAGCCACCGGAGTTGAGCGTGGTGTCAGTCGCACTGCCGCCGCTGTAGATATACTGAAACCCGAAGCCGTTTACCGTGGTGCTGACGGCACTGCCGCCGCTGTAGACATCCTGGTATCCACCACTGTTAATGGTGGTACTCGTGGCACTACCGCCACTGGAAACATACTGGCTTCCACCACTGTTAATAGTGGTACTCGTGGCACTACCGCCACCGGAAACATACTGGCCTCCACCACTGTTAATAGTGGTATCTGTCGCCGTATCACCGGCATTCAGTGACATAGATGAACTCGTTGCACCGCTCCCCAGTGTTTCATTGTTATAATCCACCGCCAGAGCAGGAGCTGATGGCAGAAGCAGGCCAGCAATCAGCCCCGCCAGTGCGGTACGCCTGATTTGCCGGGGGCGACGACCGCCTTTACGGGTCAGTTCTGAGGTAACAACCCACATCCCGGTGGATTCATTCCAGACAGTGTTATAAACCTTGTTCATTATTCGTTCCTTTTGTAAGACAGGTTTTATCTCCCTGCTTCATCAGGGAGGCATGGAGTCTGCTGATAACGCCATTAACCTGTGTGCCTGTTATCAGTCGGGTGCATTCAAATTGCCGGTCCGTGTTTTTATGTCTCGGACACCACAGAAAATCCCTGTGGTCAAAATTCAGCGATGTATCGTCCCAGCACCCGTAGCAACCATGGGAGTTAAATACCCGCCATGGGGTATAAAACTCGCTGTTGGGCAGGCTGAAGCCACTTATCAGCACCACCGGAATACGGGTAGCCCAGGCCAGCCATGACAAGCCGCTTGGCAAGCCAATGAAGAAGCTGGCATGCCGCAGCAGGTTCACCCTCTCCTGCAGCGGAAGCTTGCCGGTAAAGTCCTCTGCGCCCCACGGGATGTGATTCCAGACAAAGCCCTGGCCATAGTGGGCGTCCCGGTCAATGCACAGCACCCGGTAACCCAGTGATTTCAGGTGTGCGATGACCTCACTCCAGCCAGTGCCGTTGTTCCAGTATTTCGCCTGACAGGTGGACTGTGTGGCGATGCACACATAAGGCTCCTGGATAACCCGGGGCGCGGACAGGTCAAGCCGGACGGGGGCTTCACGCGGGTCAACGCCCAGAATGTAGCCTGCAGAACGGTGGAAACCGACCTTGCGAAAATCCACCGGCTGATTGTTTGTATCGCCACCGAAATAAAGCCCCACGCGATAGGTGGCATAAGGCGCCACCGTGCGCGGCTTATCCGGCGTGGAAAACTGTATCTGCGGATACTGAGGCGCCAGCAGATCAATAATGTCCTGCGACATCGTGCATTCCAGACGGCACTTATGCAGGGACTTGAAGCGTTCCGCATAAGGAAACCAGCCGAGCAAATCGCCCAGCGTACCGGTCGGGAATGAAATCAGTACAGGCCGGTCTTTTAATTTCAGGGTTTCATCCAGCAGAGGCGTTTCTTCCCCCTGACGGAATACCTGAATGCGAAAGCGCACGAAATATTTCTTACTGCTGGTTACCCAGCCTTTATCCACATCGCAGCAGAAAAGAATATTTTCTGAATCCGCATCCAGCAGACGCACGTGCCATTTCCCTTCAGGAAGCAATACACGTGCACCATCATTAAAGTCATAAAAAATATTTTCAGGCCCTGCCTGCGTTGGCGTATCAGGCGGAGGGATAAAAAATGTATTCTTCAGCGTTGACATATTTTCACCTTCAAAAATATATAAGCGTTGAAAAGCACGATGAGTACGCTAAAAATATAAATGAAGTGTCTTTCTTATGATGAGTAACACCCATCGCACGGTTTTGATATTCTTCTGTAATAACAGAGATGAGTTCACATATGACATTCTCACGAGGTCACGCCTCGCGCATTTCATTATATTTATCCAACGACTTTAGTCGTTGCAGATGAAATGCACCCTGCATTACTTCCGGCTACGCGCAGGAGTTAGTTTACAGTTTACGTGCAGAAAGACTTATCAATTTCGGAAGTGTATCCGGTCAGTACGTACCGTTACAGCGCTTACAAAAACTTCCTGTTCATAATCCATGCAATATCATTCCGGTTTCTCAGACCGATTTTAAATATCGCCTTTTGTCGGTAGTAACACACATTGCTGTAATGTATCTGCATACGCTTTGCAATATCACTTACAGTTTCACCGCCAAGAAGTGCATTTATCACATGTTGCTCATTAGCACTTAAACGCTGAAATCTATACCCACTAATTATATAGCGAGAAGGCACGGCCAGAATGCGCAGAAAAATATTTTTCAATTGATGAAAGCTTTGTGACGGAGAAATCCAGGTAAAAGGATATCTGATATTATTCAGCCCTCCCTGATGGCCAATTAAAATGCATGGAGTCCCTCTCAGTTCGTGGCGTTCAGAATAAAGGACTGACAGATTCCACAAAAACCACAGCGCCCTCACAGTCACTGATGACTCATGGCAGGTGAGATCTACCACAATGACACGCTGTTTCCCGGGGAGGTGTCTGTCAGACAGAATATGCGACATAATCTGGTCCGGTGTTTCCACGGAAATAACCTGAACAGCATGTTGCCCGGCACTTTCCATCACTGCAAAAAGCCCGAGGCGGGTGTACTGACACTGACTCATCAAAAATATCTGTTTCATCCGTATTCTGTCAGCTCCTGAGGAGCCTGTTCATTCTGTTTTCTCGATACCATCCACTGACGTAGTTTCTGAAATTTTGTCTGTGGCCTGAGTGACTGCTTTGCTGCGGGGGCAACAGGTTCCAACTGAACATCCAGTTTTGCTCCTGAACTGGCCGGGATTTCCTGCGGATCCTGTATATCCAGGATCCGCAGGGCGCGTCTTCGTCCCGTTGTCGGTTCGTTCTGTATGAAGCGCCTGCTGCGGATATGGTTTCGTCCCTCGTGCTCAATGTAATACAGAATATTTTTTGCTGTTCTCTGGGGTATATGAAACTCCCGGCTGACCGCCTCAACTGTCAGTAACCTGCCGGTTCGCATCCCCCAGAAGGTCACGATGATATACAGTGGTCGAGCCTGCATGTCCTGAACACACTCAGGACAGAAAAAATGTCTCTTTATTCGTCTGCGTCTCTCAGGCATACCCGCCACCTGAATATCTCTCCGTCAGAAATATGAATTAAGAAGCACTGACATCCCTCCCCCCAATAATGACAACAGACATCTGTTGCCGCATGTGTCGGGTTATCAGTGCTGAGTAACGCGCAATACAGGTGCACAAGAAGAGGATCTGTTGTTGTCAAAATGACCCA
>NZ_RHJO01000022.1:0-34326 GCF_004211985.1 Escherichia sp. E10V10
CCTTTAATATCCAACATGTTAAGAAGTTCAGGGATAGCTGTGATCTCATTAGATTTCTCATCTGTCTTGATCTGTCCGATGACCAGACTGTGCATTGTTGAGAACGCACTAATGACATGAATCGCTCCCTTGCGGCGACTCTTGTCATAAGAATGCCGGAGCGTTTTTCCATCAATTGCAATGACGTCTTTATCATTTGATGAATGGCAGTCACGCATCCAGTTAATAAAGCACTCGTGAAATTTTGCAGGACTGATACAGGATACAACTCTGGCAATGGTATCGTGAACAGGAATACCATTTTCAAAATCACCATATTGCTTCAAAAAATCGAGATGTGTTTCCCCAAAATTCTCTATATCTTCCCATCCTTCTGCACCAGAAATAACGGCACAAATAGTCAACAGTAGAATATCCGATAATTTATGTTCCACTTTCCAGGCTTGTCTGTAATCGGGAATTATAGAAATATGTTCCATCAATTTTTTAAGTTCCATTTTGCTCTCCTTAATTATGTAAGGAGTATTTGATCATATATAAGTAATAAAAAACAGCTTCAGGTAATGAGGAATATCTCAATTTTTAAACATAAAATGCGAATTATTTAGTACAAAAAGTGTACTTCTGATGATCTTTCCCTGTGCCCTGATGTATCTTTCTCATGTCCTAAACTATGTTCTTGTATAAAACAGACTTACCTTCACCATCAATAAATTCGTATTGTCTTGTTTTCACGGGCTGCCCTTTACTGTTCAATATCCTATTACCACTGCCCTATTTATTATAAGCAATTATCTGGTTACAATAAAAAAGCGCTCCTCATAAGAGAAAAGAAAATACTTATTTTGAGGTGTGATAATTATAGTTGTCTCATCTGATGGTAAAAAATAATAATTCCAATATTTCTGTAAAAGAGAATATGGAGTTATACATAGATGTTTCTCACCAAAGAATAAAAAAACAGATTGAGGACAGTCAGATAATTCATTAAATCTCGAGAATAAATCATCAGCCGATTCCTTTATGTCGAAATCGACATCGCAATATTCTATATTCGAGAATACTTTCATATCCATTCTCATCAGATGTTTCACATTTGGTGAGACAAACATAGACCAAAGAATTTTACTCTGTTCTTTATTAAAGAATATTATATCTCCGCACTGAACAGCTTGCATTAGTTCAGAGCAATCCTCAAAACGCCATATTTCAAAAAATTCTTCATATTCAGAAAAAGACATGGCCTCTTCCTCCGCTAGATTTTCCCGATTCCCAATCTTTCCATTTGACATGGGGTATGTCATTTTCAGGTGCATTTTGCGTATGTGATTCATTTGGATGAACTTCATATCCTTTCTTGTAAGACTCACCCATCTCATTATAGGGATCGCTAGGAGCACCTTGTCTTTGCATACGTCCACGGCCCTGACTAATAAGATCTACAGCATCTTTTTCGCTTGCTACCCTGAAGTTAGTATTTTTACCGCTTCTGATAGCCTCAACAGCCTGCCTCCATTCTTTTGTGCCAGGTCGTATAACAGGTAAATTTGATGCATTACCGACTTCATTACCAGTCAGACCACATCTCAATAAACCAAGTGGATCGACCCATGACAATGGATTAGGCGCATAAGCATATAAGTTCAGCCCCCCCGCCAGCCCTATCGGGTCCGTTACCATGAACCGCCCGACATCCGGATCATAGTACCTGTGCAGATTGTATCCCTGTCGAGGTACTGTCCCTGGTAGCGCAGGTTCTGCTCCACCCTGCCGTGGTCCTTCTCCTGTATCGTGTTACCCCAGACCTGATACCCCGTCTCCCACACGATTCTCCCGTCACTGTCCGTCATCTCTTCCGGCGCGCCGTTCACATCTGTGTGAAAATACAGTATCCGGTTCGGTCCCTCTTTGCCCGCCTTATCCACCCGCGCCAGCGGTTCATAACTTCCCTGGTCCCTGTAGATATACAGGCTGCCTGTTCCCTCTGGCCTGCTCTCCTGCGCCAGCCGCATTCCGTCCCATAAAAATTTTGTCCGGTTGTACGGCTTACCGTCAGGGCTGATGTGCTGTTTTTCCGTCCGCCTCCCCAGCGCATCGTACACATACCGGTACGTTCCCCGCACTGTCGTCACTTCCACCATCCGGTGTTCCGCATCATAACGGTAACTCTGCGTTCCGCTCCGGCCCTGCTTTTCCACCGTCCGGCCGTGTTCGTCATAACGGTAGTGCACGCCACGGTAAGACATCAGCCGGTTGAACGGCACCACGCTGTTTTCTGCCGTGGCCCTTTCCCCCGCGCGCCTCCCCAGCAGGTTTCCCGCCGCGTCGTACTGCCAGCTCGCCAGATACCCCTCATCCTCCGAACGACACGCCGTGATGCGCCCCGTGGGGTCATAGAAGTAATCCGTTTCCCCCCGCCGGCTGTGCCGCGTCTTCAGCAGTTCATCCTCGCCGCTGTAGCTGTACTGCCGGTCCGTGAACGTCTCCGGTACCACCCCGCGCATCCCGCTGTATGTCTCCCTGCGCTTCAGCCGCCCGGCGGGGTCGTAAAGCTGCCGCGTGCTCAGTCGCCCCTGACTTCTGAGCACCTCCCGGTGCAGGGCGTCACGTGTGAACTCGCTGATGACCTCCCGGTCCAGATTTATCTGCTGGAGATGTCCGCTCCCGTAGTACAGATGGCGCTGCGTTCTGCCGTCCGGAAAGGTGGTGGCAGTCCGGTTGCCCAGTTCATCGTACTGGTGGGTCAGGATGCCCTGCGCCGTCTCCTCGCTCAGCATCCGCCCCAGTCTGTCGTAACTGAAGCGGATAATCTCCGGTGCGCCCGTTTCCCCGGCATCCGACCTCCGGCGGCGGATTTCCAGTAACTGGTCTGCCGCATCACAGACGTATTCCGTACGGCTATCGGCTGTCTCCTTTGCCGTGAGCCGGCCCACCGCATCACGCGCCAGCCGGTGGCGGATTTCACCGCCCCGGTCCCCGGTGAACACCACTTCCGTGACCGCGTTCAGCGCGTTGTAACGGTACGCCTGGCGGCAACCGTCCGGGTTTATCTGCTCCGCCAGACGGTCCAGCACATCGTGGCGGAACTGATAGCGTTCTCCGTTCTCGTTTGTCAGCCGGGTCAGCCGCCCGTAAGCGTCGTACCCGAACGCCGTCCTGCGCCCCGTCGCGTCCGTCCGGCTGCGCACCCGGCCCTGCCCGTCGCGTTGCCAGCGCGTTATCCTCCCCATCGGGCTGGTGTACTTCACCAGCCTGCCCGCCGCGTCTGACTGGTAATTCACCGTGCGGCCGTCCGCCAGTATCACCTCCACCAGGTGACCGCTGTCGTCATACCCGTAGCGCGTGCTGTGGCTCTGCGCGTCAGTCATCCGTATCAGCCGCGTGCGTGCGTCGTAGAACCAGGCCGTCTGCGAGCCGGAACAGTCCGTATGTCGCATGAGCTGCCCGTCTTCGTTCCACTGAAGGTATTTATTCCCCCCACGGGCATCGGTTATCTGTACCACCTGGCCGTGGCGGTCATACTGATACCGGGTGTTCTGTTGCAGCGGGTCGGTCACGGCAAGAAGATTGCCGCGTTCATCGTACTCACACCGCCAGCTGTTCCCCGCTGCATCCACTTCCGTTTCCGGTTCGTGCCACACCGGGTGCCACTGTGTCTGTGCCACCCGCCCCAGCGGGTCGTGCGTCTCCGAGATATGCCCCAGGCGGTCATACACATAGCGCCATTTGCCGCCCTGAGCGTCGGTCATCCCCAGCAACAGTCGTTCTTCGTCGCTCCAGCGGAACGTCATCACCTGCCCGGCTTCGTCCTGGTACGCCGTCACCTGATTCTGTGCATCCCACTGATGAAAGCGGGTCCGGCCCATCCCGTCTGTCACACATACCACACGTTCAGCCATCCGCCAGTCCAGACGGTATCGCGCACCACTGTCGGTATGGTGGCCCGTCACGCGCCAGCCTGCATCATCCGGCCCTTCATACCAGCCCCACTGGTAATAATATCCTTCACCACCGGGCTGGCGGTGCAGCGTCATGCAGTGGTTTTCGTCGTAAGCAAACTCACGCAGCAGCTGCCCCGTGCTGTCGTACACGCCGTTCAGGTCGCCGGCCTCGTCATAGCTGTAACGACGCAGCAGTAAAGGAGCAGCCTCAGGGAAATGCTGATAAATCTGTGTCACCCGCCGGGGATGCGCCGCCAGTTCGTAATACAGACGGATGCACGGACGCTGCTGTTCGCCGCTGATTTCAGTGATGCGTCCCCGGTCGTCGTAGTACAGATTCAGACAGTTGCTGTTACGGTCGCCCAGCATTTTCAGCCGCTGGCACTGCGGGTGATGCGGGTCGGCTTCAAACAGAAAAAACTGTCCGTCATCGCTGCTGATAAGCCAGTGCCCCTGCTCACCACGCCGTACTGCCAGTCCTTCGCCGGGGCTGTAAAACCCGCCCCCCGGCAGTACGGCTTCCATATCCAGGCGTCGCCCCATGCCCGACACAAAGGTCATGCAGTTTTCGTCCGCGTTACCCGGCGTGCGCACGAGGCTGACTTCATACATCACACTCCAGCCCTAACCAAACATCCCTTCCGTTCGTTCGTCACGACTGCTGTACACGCGCTGCCAGTCCAGCGGAAAGTGGCCCGGCAGGCTGAAATCGAAGTCATCGTCATCGGCCAGGTATTTGGCCCCGGTGGCGGCATTGACCGGATGCGGAAGGGCTGTGGTGGCCTTCTGCGTCAGCATGCTCATCCCGATACTGGCAGCAAAACAGGCGATTTTAGAAAGCATTTTGCCCGGGCGAAGTAACATCAGCGCCACGGTTGCCACCAGGGTTATCTGCGACCTGCCGCTTCTGATATCCCTGACCACCAGTAACGGACCGCCAATGCGCACATCCGGTGACACAAACGCCCCGTCCCCCGGCTCATTCACCACCCTGGCCTCGCAGGTGCAGCGTGCCCCGCTGCGTGCCGCCGGCTGACTGTTGATACGCACATCCCGCGCGCCTTCCGCGATATATTCCGCCGCGGGCGGCTCGTCATCGCCTTTGAACAGATTACTGATACTGCCAATAACCGCATTCACTCCCTGAAAGGCGGTTTCCAGCATACCGTCCGGACTCAACAGGTTAAGGGCCGTTCCCGGAGGGTCATCCAGAAAGGCGGCTTTTTTTTGTGCGAGTAACTGAGTCAGTGAGGAGGGATGTTTATGGCAGTCGATTTTATCGTCAGGGGTCGGGGTGGAGCCAGGGGCCGCGCTGGCCACAGTGGGCTGCCATAGTTCCGAAACAAAATGTGTCACGCCATCCACCATTTCAGAACGCCCTTCTTCCGTACTGAGCTGGTCGTGCAGCGCACGGGACATCAGCACAGGCCCTGTTACCGGGTTAACCGCCAGGGCTATTGCCCCCGCCATTTCCAGATATTCCCCGGCGACATCCCGGAACGTTCTGGCATCCTCCTGACGCTGCGCTTCTTCCTGTTCTGCCTTCGCCTGCGCTTCCTGCGCCTCAATGTCCTGCCGCGATGCCGCAGTAGCCGCTGCCCGCGCGGCAGGTTTGCTGTTGATCCATGTGTCGCCAGAGCCGGTGAGGATGTAACCTTCAATCTGAGGAGGGAAAAGCATATTTGCGAGGTCTGAACAGGCTTCGCTGACCGTTTCTGTCACGCCGGTGTACACCATCGCCACACCCACCACAAAACCGGTCAGCACGACGGCCGTGCATCCCATCGTGAACCCCACTGACGCCGCCAGTAACGAGGTTGCGCCGACAATGAGGGCATCAATAACGACATTTGCGGCCACCTCCAGCACCGCCCCCAGCACATCTGCCATAAACGACGTATGCAGCAGGGCATCACCCTGTCTTGCCGCCCAGAATGCATCTTCCATGTCCCGTTCCCTGTGTGATTAATTCGTCCTGGCTTCCTGCCGTATCCTGAAGCGCAGATTCTTTTTAATTTCAGCCCAGCGCGTCATATCTGCCGGGGTCAGGGGTGTGGTTCTGGCGTAGGTGAAGGCCATCATGACCCGCTCACCCGGCAATACAAATGCCACCTGACACTGGTACACATGCTCGTTACCCCGGAGAAACTGGCTCTGTATTTCCAAACAGTCTCATTGAGATAATATTCCGTCATAATGGAAATAGTCCTTTTTAATAAATGAATTATTTATTGACAGGTTCTGTTTTTTTAATCATGAATGTAATACCCATCACCGCTTTACAGCACATTTTATTTTTCCAGCCATAATCACTAATAACATTAAGCGATTAGCAATATTTACAACGACCAGAGCGGATACATAGTTATGTATTTAACAATCCCAACACATTCACCATGTAAATAAAATCACGAGTAACAGACACGCTACCGCCTCCATATAAAAAATGGACAGCTTATAAAATTGCATCTTGCACAGAAAGGGCTGAGAGATCGGGTGTATTATAATTATCAACTATAAATCTTGGATATTTTCATTAACAGCAACACATCTTATCCCATTAGATATGTTAACAATCAATTATTCTTAACATATCAATAAAGTATATATTACTCTCTTTACTATCTGTTTTTATTGCGGTAGCGATATTAATAGCAAAATTCGGAATTTATTTAGATGCAGGAATTAGAAAAGCTTTCTCACCTTACCCTGAAGTTTCAGGAAAGTGTGTAAGGATGTATGCAACCTAACTGGAGATTTCTGATGATCTAGTCGCTTAGAGCAACAATGAAGGTGACCGCATCCTGGGTAGCCCTATGAAAGGATACTATTGAAACTTGATGCTAAAACAGTGATGAAATGAATAACACGATGGAAACGTCTTCCATGTTAATTATCATGGAAGACGTTGATGTAAAACACCTAAACCAGCCCCCTGATACGAGGCTGGCTTAAGCGCGCAGGCAATCAGTAAAAATCGCCGGTTGCCTTTTCGGCCTGATCCATCCACACCGGTTTATCGCTGGTTTTCGACCAGACGCGATGCAGGTAGCTGTAAAAGCGGGCGCGGTCTTTCCAGAAAAGCATGAAAGGCAGCGCAAGAACGCCCGCTGCAACCGCATAAGTACGGCGTAAAAAGATAAGCCATGCAGGATATTCTCTGTAGAGTTCCATACTTTTCTCCCCCTTTTGTATCTACCCGGTGAATGGCACCGGAAAAATGAATTTGTTTATCTGATGAAAATAGTACCGCCTTTTGTGTAATTTTACTACTCATCCGACCACTTATTTTTGCTTATTGATGGTTTATTTACATTCACCGTGTAATTAAGTTACATGAAAGTTAAATTAATACTAATCATTAGTTAAATCATGGCTTTTGCCATTTTTATACTTTTTTTACACCCCGCCCGCAGATTTTTGCGAAATCTTTGCAGCCAGAATTCTACCCTTCCGGTATCACTTTTAGGCCACTGGAGGTGCACTGTGAGTGCAGGCGTGATAGCCGGCGTGTTGCTGGTGTTTTTATTACTGGGTTATCTGGTTTATGCCCTGATCAATGCGGAGGCGTTCTGATGGCTGCGCAAGGGTTCTTACTGATCGCCACGTTTTTACTGGTATTAATGGTGCTGGCGCGTCCTTTAGGCAGCGGGCTGGCACGGTTGATTAATGACATACCTCTTCCCGGTACAGCGGGTGTTGAACGCGTACTCTTTCGTGTACTTGGCGTCTCTGAACGTGAGATGAACTGGAAGCAATATCTCTGTGCCATTCTCGGCCTGAACATACTGGGGCTGGCGGTGCTGTTTTTTATGTTGCTCGGCCAGCACTATCTGCCACTTAATCCACAGCAGCTGCCGGGGCTGTCGTGGGATCTGGCGCTGAATACCGCCGTCAGCTTTGTCACTAACACCAACTGGCAATCTTATAGCGGTGAAACCACGTTGAGCTATTTCAGCCAGATGGCGGGCTTAACGGTGCAAAACTTTCTTTCTGCCGCCAGCGGGATTGCGGTGATTTTTGCCCTCATCCGTGCATTTACCCGCCAGAGCATGAGCACACTTGGGAATGCCTGGGTCGATGTGCTACGCATCACGTTATGGGTGTTAGCCCCTGTGGCGTTGTTGATCGCGCTGTTTTTTATTCAACAAGGTGCGTTGCAAAACTTTCAGCCTTATCAGGCCGTGACGACCATTGAAGGAGCACAACAGCTGTTACCAATGGGTCCGGTGGCTTCTCAGGAAGCGATCAAGATGCTCGGTACTAACGGCGGTGGCTTCTTTAATGCCAACTCGTCGCATCCGTTTGAAAACCCAACCGCACTGACCAACTTCGTGCAAATGCTGGCGATCTTCTTGATCCCAACAGCGCTGTGCTTTGCCTTTGGCGAAGTGGCGGGCGATCGCCGCCAGGGGCGCATGTTGCTGTGGGCGATGTCGGTGATTTTTGTCATCTGCGTAGGCGTGGTGATGTGGGCAGAAGTTCAGGGTAATCCTCATCTGCTGGCACTGGGCGCGGACAGCAGCATCAATATGGAAGGTAAAGAGAGCCGGTTCGGCGTGTTGGTCAGTAGCCTGTTTGCGGTCGTGACTACGGCGGCTTCCTGCGGCGCGGTGATTGCGATGCATGATTCGTTTACCGCCCTCGGTGGCATGGTGCCGATGTGGCTGATGCAAATTGGTGAAGTGGTATTCGGCGGTGTCGGTTCTGGTCTTTACGGCATGATGCTGTTTGTCCTGCTGGCGGTGTTTATTGCCGGGCTGATGATTGGTCGTACACCGGAATATCTGGGTAAAAAAATCGACGTACGCGAGATGAAACTGACCGCGCTGGCGATTCTGGTCACCCCGACGCTGGTGCTGATGGGCGCGGCGCTGGCAATGATGACCGACGCCGGACGTAGCGCCATGCTCAACCCTGGCCCGCATGGTTTTAGCGAAGTGCTGTACGCCGTGTCATCCGCCGCTAACAACAACGGCAGCGCCTTTGCCGGATTAAGCGCCAACTCTCCATTCTGGAACTGTTTGCTGGCGTTTTGCATGTTTGTCGGTCGCTTCGGGGTGATTATCCCGGTGATGGCAATTGCCGGTTCGCTGGTGAGTAAAAAGAGCCAACCCGCCAGCTCCGGCACACTGCCTACACACGGCCCGCTGTTTGTTGGCCTGTTAATCGGCACCGTGTTGCTGGTTGGCGCACTGACCTTTATCCCTGCCCTGGCGCTTGGTCCGGTGGCGGAATATCTCTCCTGATGATATTGAGTGAGCACTGAATATGAGTCGTAAACAACTGGCGCTATTCGAACCAACACTTGTCGTTCAGGCGCTGAAAGAAGCGGTGAAAAAATTAAACCCGCAGGCGCAATGGCGCAATCCGGTGATGTTTATCGTCTGGATCGGAAGTCTGCTGACCACCTGTATTAGCATCGCGATGGCAAGCGGTGCGATGCCTGGCAATGCGCTGTTTAGCGCGGCAATTAGCGGCTGGCTGTGGGTCACCGTACTGTTCGCTAATTTCGCCGAGGCGCTGGCAGAAGGCCGCAGTAAAGCGCAGGCCAACAGTCTGAAAGGGGTGAAAAAAACTGCCTTTGCCCGCAAGCTGCGCGAACCGAAATATGGCGCTGCGGCGGACAAAGTTCCTGCCGATCAACTGCGTAAAGGCGATATCGTACTGGTAGAAGCTGGCGATATTATCCCCTGCGATGGTGAAGTCATTGAAGGGGGCGCATCGGTCGATGAAAGCGCCATCACCGGGGAATCGGCACCGGTGATCCGTGAATCCGGCGGCGATTTTGCCTCCGTCACCGGCGGCACGCGTATTCTTTCTGACTGGCTGGTGATTGAGTGTAGCGTTAACCCCGGCGAGACGTTTCTGGATCGGATGATCGCGATGGTGGAAGGCGCACAGCGACGCAAAACGCCGAACGAGATTGCCCTGACCATCCTGCTGATTGCCCTGACTATCGTCTTTTTACTGGCAACCGCCACGCTGTGGCCGTTTTCCGCGTGGGGCGGTAATGCAGTCAGTGTAACGGTACTGGTGGCGCTGCTGGTCTGTCTGATCCCAACCACTATTGGCGGCCTGTTGTCAGCGATCGGCGTCGCCGGGATGAGTCGGATGCTGGGCGCAAATGTGATTGCCACCAGCGGACGTGCAGTTGAAGCGGCAGGTGACGTTGACGTCCTGCTGCTGGATAAAACCGGCACCATCACGCTGGGTAACCGTCAGGCATCGGAGTTTATCCCCGCGCAGGGCGTAGAGGAAAAAACGCTGGCCGACGCCGCACAACTGGCTTCGCTGGCTGACGAAACGCCGGAAGGCCGCAGCATTGTGATCCTCGCCAAGCAACGTTTTAACCTGCGCGAGCGCGATGTGCAGTCGCTCCATGCCACCTTTGTACCGTTTACTGCGCAAAGCCGGATGAGCGGGATCAACATCGACAACCGCATGATCCGTAAAGGTTCTGTCGATGCCATTCGCCGCCATGTTGAAGCTAACGGTGGTCACTTCCCTGCCGATGTTGATCAAAAAGTCGATCAGGTTGCGCGTCAGGGGGCTACGCCGCTGGTGGTGGTGGAAGGTTCCCGCGTGCTGGGCGTTATTGCGCTGAAAGATATCGTCAAAGGCGGCATTAAAGAGCGTTTCGCGCAACTGCGCCAAATGGGCATTAAAACAGTGATGATTACCGGCGATAACCGTCTGACTGCCGCCGCCATTGCTGCGGAAGCGGGTGTCGATGATTTTCTCGCCGAAGCGACACCGGAGGCCAAGCTGGCATTGATTCGTCAGTATCAGGCGGAAGGCCGTTTGGTGGCGATGACCGGCGACGGCACCAACGATGCTCCGGCGCTGGCGCAGGCAGATGTCGCGGTGGCGATGAACTCTGGTACTCAGGCGGCGAAAGAAGCGGGCAATATGGTGGATCTCGACTCTAACCCGACTAAGTTGATCGAGGTGGTGCATATTGGCAAACAGATGCTGATGACCCGTGGCTCGCTGACCACCTTCAGCATTGCCAACGATGTGGCGAAATACTTCGCCATTATTCCAGCGGCATTCGCGGCAACGTATCCGCAGCTAAATGCGCTGAACATCATGCGCCTGCATTCGCCCGACTCCGCCATTCTCAGTGCGGTCATTTTCAACGCCTTGATTATCGTCTTTTTGATTCCCCTGGCATTAAAAGGCGTGAGTTATAAACCGCTTACCGCTTCTGCCATGTTGCGCCGTAACTTATGGATTTACGGTCTGGGCGGGCTACTGGTGCCGTTTATTGGTATCAAAGTCATTGATTTACTGCTGACCGTTTGCGGTCTGGTGTGAGGTTTACCATGCGTGGATTACGTCCGGCATTATCGACATTTATCTTTCTGTTATTGATTACTGGCGGCGTTTACCCGTTGCTGACCACCGCGCTGGGGCAATGGTGGTTTCCCTGGCAGGCCAACGGTTCGTTGATCCGTGAAGGTGATACGGTGCGCGGTTCGGCATTAATCGGGCAGAATTTTACCGGCAACGGCTATTTTCAGGGTCGCCCGTCGGCAACGGCAGAAATGCCCTATAATCCACAGGCTTCTGGCGGGAGCAATCTGGCGGTCAGTAACCCTGAGCTGGATAAACTAATAGCCGCACGCGTTGCTGCATTACGGGCCGCTAACCCGGATGCCAGCACGAGCGTTCCGGTTGAACTGGTGACGGCGTCGGCAAGCGGGCTGGACAATAACATCACCCCGCAAGCGGCGGCCTGGCAGATCCCACGTATCGCGAAAGCGCGTAATCTCAGCGTTGAACAGCTCACGCAACTGATCGCAAAATACAGCCAACAACCGCTGGTGAAATATATCGGCCAGCCGGTCGTCAACATTGTCGAACTCAATCTGGCGCTGGATAAGCTTGATGAATAACGAACCCTTACGTCCCGACCCCGATCGCCTGCTGGAACGAACTGCCGCGCCGCATCGGGGGAAGCTGAAAGTTTTCTTCGGTGCCTGCGCAGGCGTCGGGAAGACCTGGGCGATGCTGGCAGAAGCCCAGCGACTGCGGGCGCAAGGGCTGGATATTGTGGTTGGCGTGGTAGAAACCCACGGGCGGAAAGATACCGCCGCAATGCTGGAAGGTCTGGCTGTTCTGCCACTGAAACGCCAGGCACATCGTGGGCGGCATATCAGCGAGTTTGATCTTGATGCCGCCCTCGCACGCCGTCCGGCGCTGATCTTAATGGACGAACTGGCGCACAGTAATGCGCCAGGTTCTCGTCATCCTAAACGCTGGCAGGACATCGAAGAGCTGCTGGAAGCTGGCATTGATGTTTTCACTACCGTCAACGTTCAGCATCTGGAAAGTCTGAATGATGTGGTCAGCGGCGTCACCGGAATTCAGGTACGGGAAACCGTGCCCGATCCTTTTTTCGATGCCGCCGACGACGTAGTGCTGGTGGACTTGCCCCCGGACGATCTGCGCCAGCGGTTGAAAGAAGGCAAAGTCTATATTGCCGGGCAGGCGGAGCGCGCCATTGAACATTTTTTCCGCAAAGGCAATCTGATCGCCCTGCGCGAGCTGGCACTGCGCCGTACTGCCGATCGCGTAGATGAACAAATGCGCGCCTGGCGGGGGCATCCTGGCGAAGAGAAAGTCTGGCACACGCGCGACGCGATCCTTTTATGCATCGGGCATAACACCGGCAGTGAGAAACTGGTCCGCGCGGCGGCGCGGCTGGCGTCACGGCTGGGTAGCGTCTGGCACGCGGTGTATGTTGAAACCCCTGCCCTGCATCGCTTACCGGAGAAAAAACGTCGGGCAATTCTCAGCGCCTTACGTCTGGCGCAGGAGCTGGGCGCAGAGACGGCAACACTTTCTGATCCAGCGGAAGAGAAAGCGGTAGTGCGTTATGCCCGTGAACATAATCTCGGCAAGATTATTCTCGGTCGCCCGGCCTCGCGCCGCTGGTGGCGTCGGGAAACGTTTGCTGACCGACTGGCGCGTATCGCCCCCGATCTCGATCAGGTGCTGGTCGCGCTTGATGAACCACCCGCCCGCACGATTAACAACGCGCCGGATAGCCGCTCTTTTAAAGACAAGTGGCGGGTACAGATTCAGGGATGCGTGGTTGCCGCCGCGTTATGCGCCGTTATCACCTTAATTGCCATGCAGTGGCTGATGGCGTTTGATGCCGCCAACCTGGTGATGCTGTATCTGCTTGGCGTGGTGGTGGTGGCGCTATTTTATGGACGCTGGCCTTCGGTGGTTGCTACCGTCATTAATGTGGTGAGTTTCGATCTCTTTTTTATCGCCCCACGCGGCACGCTCGCCGTCTCTGATGTGCAGTATCTGCTGACCTTCACGGTGATGTTAACCGTCGGGCTGGTGATCGGGAATCTTACTGCTGGCGTGCGTTATCAGGCGCGAGTAGCCCGTTACCGCGAGCAACGCACACGGCACTTATATGAAATGTCCAAAGCTCTGGCGGTGGGCCGCAGTTCGCAGGATATCGCCGCCACCAGCGAACAATTTATTGCCTCCACGTTTCATGCTCGCAGTCAGGTGCTGTTACCCGATGACAACGATAAATTGCAACCGTTAACACATCCGCAAGGAATGACGCCGTGGGACGATGCCATCGCGCAGTGGAGTTTTGATAAAGGCCTGCCTGCGGGCGCGGGCACCGACACGTTACCCGGTGTACCGTACCAGATTTTGCCGCTAAAAAGCGGCGAGAAAACCTACGGACTGGTGGTGGTGGAACCGGGGAATCTGCGCCAGTTGATGATCCCGGAACAGCAGCGCCTGCTGGAGACATTTACGCTGTTAGTCGCCAATGCCCTTGAGCGGCTGACACTGACCGCCAGCGAAGAACAGGCGCGGATGGCAAGCGAACGTGAACAGATCCGCAACGCTCTGCTGGCGGCGCTTTCGCATGATTTACGCACGCCGCTCACGGTGCTGTTCGGTCAGGCAGAAATCTTAACGCTCGATCTGGCAAGCGAAGGATCGCCCCACGCCCGCCAGGCCAGCGAGATTCGTCAGCATGTGCTGAACACGACCCGACTGGTGAATAATCTGCTCGATATGGCGCGAATTCAGTCCGGCGGCTTTAATTTGAAGAAAGAGTGGTTAACGCTGGAAGAAGTGGTCGGCAGCGCGCTGCAAATGCTGGAACCGGGTTTATCGTCGCCTATCAATCTTTCTCTGCCAGAACCGCTGACCTTAATCCACGTTGACGGGCCGCTCTTTGAACGGGTGCTGATTAATCTGCTGGAGAACGCGGTGAAATACGCGGGTGCGCAGGCCGAAATTGGTATCGATGCCCACGTTGAGGGCGAAAATCTACAACTGGATGTCTGGGATAACGGCCCCGGTCTTCCGCAAGGCCAGGAGCAGACGATATTTGATAAGTTTGCTCGCGGGAATAAAGAGTCGGCGGTGCCGGGTGTAGGGCTTGGGCTGGCAATTTGTCGGGCGATTGTGGATGTACACGGCGGCACCATTACCGCGTTCAACCGACCGGAAGGTGGTGCCTGTTTTCGTGTTACACTTCCCCAGCAAACCGCTCCTGAACTTGAAGAATTTCATGAGGATATGTGACAAACGTTCTGATTGTTGAAGATGAACAGGCTATTCGTCGCTTTCTGCGCACGGCGCTGGAGGGCGATGGGATGCGCGTCTTTGAGGCCGAAACGCTGCAACGCGGCTTGCTGGAAGCGGCTACCCGTAAGCCAGATTTGATTATTCTCGATCTCGGCCTGCCCGATGGTGATGGGATTGAGTTTATCCGCGACCTGCGCCAGTGGAGCGCGGTGCCGGTGATTGTGCTTTCCGCACGTAGCGAAGAGAGCGACAAAATCGCCGCGCTGGATGCCGGAGCGGATGATTATCTGAGTAAGCCGTTTGGCATTGGCGAATTGCAGGCCCGTCTGCGCGTCGCGTTACGCCGCCACTCAACTACCACCGCGCCCGAGCCAGTGGTGAAATTTTCCGATGTTACCGTCGATTTAGCCGCCCGGGTGATTCACCGGGGTGAGGAAGAAGTACATCTAACACCGATTGAGTTCCGTCTGCTGGCCGTGCTGCTCAACAATGCCGGAAAAGTGCTCACCCAGCGCCAGCTCCTTAACCAGGTGTGGGGGCCAAACGCGGTCGAACACAGTCATTATTTGCGTATTTATATGGGACATCTGCGACAAAAACTGGAACAGGATCCCGCTCGCCCCCGCCATTTCATTACTGAAACCGGTATTGGGTATCGGTTTATGCTTTAGGGGTTGAAATGCCGGATGCGGCGTGAACGCCTTATCCGGCCTACGAAATCTACAAAATCGCGCAAATTCAATATATTGCGCCATCCTCGTAGGCCTGATAAGCGTAGCGCATCAGGCAGTCATAAGTAAAAAAGGGCGATCTTCCGACCGCCCTTTTTCTTATTTAATGTGATTACGCGTTTTTCAGAACTTCGCTAACAATCTCAACCGCTTCTTTCTCGATCTGCTTGCGATGTTCTTCACCGAGGAAGCTTTCGCAGTAGATCTTGTATGCGTCTTCCGTACCTGACGGACGCGCGGCGAACCAGCCGTTGTCAGTCATCACTTTCAGGCCGCCGATAGAAGCACCGTTGCCAGGCGCTGCGGTCAGGCGCGCTGTGATCGGGTCGCCTGCCAGGGTGCTGGCGCTCACCATTTCCGGAGACAGCTTAGACAATGCCGCTTTTTGTGCGGAAGTCGCTGCTGCCTGCAAACGGTTATAGCTCGGCGCACCAAAGCGTTTTGCCAGTTCGTTGTAGTGTTCCTGCGGGTTCTTACCGGTGACAGCGGTGATTTCCGCCGCCAGCAGACACATAATGATGCCGTCTTTATCGGTGGACCACGGCGTGCCGTCGAAACGCAGGAAGGAAGCGCCTGCACTCTCTTCGCCGCCAAAGCCGAAGCTGCCGTCGAACAAACCATCAACAAACCATTTGAAACCTACCGGTACTTCTACCAGTTTACGGCCCAGGTCATTGACCACACGGTCGATCATCGCAGATGAAACCAGCGTTTTACCGACGGCAACATCTTTGCCCCACTGCGGACGATGCTGGAACAGGTAGTTGATCGCCACCGCCAGGTAGTGGTTCGGGTTCATCAAACCAGCCGGAGTGACGATACCGTGACGGTCATAATCCGGGTCGTTGGCAAACGCCAGATCAAACTTATCACGCAGCGCCAGCAGGCCCGCCATCGCACACTCAGAGGAACAGTCCATACGGATTGCGCCGTCTTTATCGAGGTGCATAAAGCGGAAGGTTTGATCGACCTGATCGTTAACAATGGTCAGGTTGAGGTTGTAATACTCGCCAATGCGCTTCCAGTATTCGATACCGGAACCGCCCAGCGGATCAACACCCAGCGTCAGGCCAGCTTTCTGAATCGCTGCCATATCAACGATATCGGCCAGACCTTCTACGAACGGTTGCACCAGATCTTGCTCTTTCACATGACCAGATGCCATCGCTTCGTCGAGGGTGATACGCTTCACGCCTTTCAGGCCATCGGCCATCAGCGCGTTGGCCCTGTCTTCCACCACTTTAGTGACGTTGGTATCAGCCGGGCCACCATTTGGCGGGTTGTACTTGATACCACCGTCTTCCGGCGGGTTATGGGACGGCGTAATCACGATACCATCTGCCAGCGGTCCACCTTTTTTATTGTGAACCAGAATGGCATTAGAGACGGCAGGTGTCGGAGTGAAGCCATTGTTTTCCTGCACAATAACGTCTACCCCGTTCGCTGCCAGCACTTCCAGTACAGAAATAAACGCAGGTTCGGACAGGGCGTGAGTATCTTTACCCACATAGCAAGGGCCAGTGATGCCGTTTTTCGCCCGTTCTTCGGCAATCGCCTGAGCAATAGCCAGAATGTGCGGCTCGTTAAAGCTATGGCGCGCTGCACTGCCACGGTGACCGGAAGTACCGAATTTCACCGCGTGCTCCGCATTCCCTGCTTCTGGTTTCAGTACATAATATTGCGCCGTCAGTTGGGCGACGTTTATCAAATCACTCTGCTGTGCAGGTTGGCCTGCACGATTGTGGATTGCCATTGCTTTGTCCTTTATCTGCAACGTTGTTTTAAATTGTCCCGCAAACCTTTTCAATCAATTCCGCCGGGAATTGCATTGACTGCATGATGTGTTCAATCATGCTGCATTTACGGCCAGTGTTAGTGTTGGTGATCACCCAATACGGCGTGCCTGGCACATGCTTCGGCTTGGTCTGATTACCATTTTTCAGCAGCGTCTGTTCATCTGCTGCAAAGTAAACGCGCGTGCGGCCGTGCAACGATTCCGTTGCCTCGGCAAACGCCTGGGCGTCAAGAGAATATAGTGTAGACAACAGCAGCATAAAGCGATTGACCGCTCGCTTTTGCTCTGCGTATTCATCGGAAAGCAAAAGTTCACGCATCGCGCGCACTTTGTCTTTCACCGTTTTGATCGGCTTCGCTTCGACGATAGCAGGCGACGCAATGCGAACCTCTTTCGTCACCGGAGCAGCAGGCTGTGATGCGGCGGAAAATTTCAACATACGCCGTAAAATGTCGGATGCGCTCTCGCCGATATGCTTAGTGTGGCTGGCAATATAGCTGTAGAGTTCATCATCAACTTCAATCGTTTTCATCTTAATCCAGTGCGGTGTCTTAGCTGAATACAAGTCGCCAGGAGTATATGAATAAATCCCGGCAGCGGATAGCGTCAAGCCTGGCTTGCAGAAAAAATCGGATTAAACCTTATCTGTTGCAGCCCTGTGGCACAATGGTCAACATAATACCCTAACCCAACTACTCGAAAAAAAGAACTTTGCCATGAAATTGAATATCCGCGTGCAATCTGCACAAAATCAGCATAATAATTCTCCCATCGTCCTCGTCCACGGGTTGTTTGGTAGCCTTGACAACCTCGGCGTGCTGGCGCGCGACCTGGTAAACGATCACAATATCATCCAGGTTGATATGCGTAACCACGGACTTTCGCCACGAGATCCTCATATGAATTACCCGGCGATGGCCCAGGATCTTGTTGATACTCTGGATGCGCTGCAGATCGATAAGGCGACATTTATTGGTCACTCAATGGGTGGTAAAGCTGTGATGGCACTGACCGCGTTGGCGCCCGATCGCATCGAGAAACTGGTAGCGATCGATATCGCGCCGGTGGATTATCACGTACGCCGTCATGATGAAATTTTCGCAGCTATCAACGCGGTCAGTGAATCCGACGCGCAAACGCGCCAACAGGCCGCTGTAGTGATGCGCCAATATATTAATGAAGAGGGCGTGATTCAATTCCTGCTGAAATCTTTTGTTGACGGTGAGTGGCGTTTTAACGTGCCAGTATTATGGGATCAGTATCCACATATTGTTGGCTGGGAGAAAATTCCGGCATGGAACCACCCTGCTCTGTTTATTCCTGGCGGCAATTCCCCGTATGTTACTGAACAGTATCGTGATGATTTGCTGGCGCAATTCCCACAAGCACGGGCGCATGTCATTGCAGGCGCGGGTCATTGGGTACACGCAGAAAAACCGGATGCTGTGCTGCGAGCTATCCGTCGCTATCTTAATGATTAACGCAACTGATTAAAAACCCAGCGTCCGCGCGGCATTCCGCGCGTGGGCGTTGGCGAGATTCCTCACGCTGTTGTATTATGGCGGGCTATCCATCCGGGCAGGCGCCTGGCTGATTGTTTCCCCCGAAGTCACCAAGATCATGGCCAAAGAACAAACGGACCGTACGACATTAGATCTGTTCGCGCACGAGCGTCGACCGGGACGACCGAAAACCAATCCGCTTTCGCGCGATGAACAGCTGCGTATTAATAAACGCAACCAGCTAAAACGCGACAAAGTACGTGGCCTTAAGCGTGTCGAACTGAAGCTGAACGCGGAAGCTGTCGAGGCGCTGAACGAGCTGGCGGAGTCGCGCAATATGAGCCGTAGCGAACTGATCGAAGAGATATTGATGCAGCAACTGGCGGCGCTGCGTAATCAGGGCATCGTTTAAATATCCACTTTCGTGTAGCACAGTGTGCAGTCCTGCTCGTTTGCTGATTCCGCAAGACTGCCTGTTCTGCTATGATTGCCTTTATCCGTGGGCAATTTGCCACCCCCATTTCAATAAGTTTCAAGAGGTTATTTCACTCATGGCTATCACTGGCATCTTTTTCGGCAGCGACACCGGTAATACCGAAAATATCGCAAAAATGATTCAAAAACAGCTTGGTAAAGACGTTGCCGATGTCCATGACATTGCAAAAAGCAGCAAAGAAGATCTGGAAGCTTATGACATTCTTCTGCTGGGCATCCCAACCTGGTACTATGGCGAAGCACAGTGTGACTGGGACGACTTCTTTCCGACTCTCGAAGAGATTGATTTCAATGGTAAACTGGTTGCGCTGTTTGGCTGTGGCGACCAGGAAGATTACGCAGAATATTTCTGCGACGCCTTAGGCACCATTCGTGACATTATTGAACCGCGCGGTGCGACCATCGTCGGTCACTGGCCAACTGCGGGCTATCATTTCGAAGCATCAAAAGGTCTGGCGGATGATGACCACTTTGTCGGCCTGGCTATCGACGAAGACCGTCAGCCAGAACTGACTGCCGAACGTGTAGAAAAATGGGTAAAACAAATTTCTGAAGAACTGCATCTCGACGAAATTATCAATGCCTGATGTACTGCGGCGTAGACTCATGTCTACGCCGTATTAATAGATAATGCCAATCAAAATAATTGCTACAAATTTGTAACTTTTGCCGTAGTACCTGTACAATGTTCCAGTATTGAAGTGGCCTTACCGATGTAAATGTAAGCTAAGCCACGTTTTTATTAACAATATTTGCCAGGGACTTGTAGTTTTCATTTAGGCATGGCAAATCTATAATGATACGCATTATCTCAAGAGCAAATTCTGTCACTTCTTTTAATGAAGTGAACCGCTTAGTAACAGGACAGATTCCGCATGACTGATAACAATACCGCCCTAAAGAAAGCTGGCCTGAAAGTAACGCTTCCACGTTTAAAAATCCTGGAAGTTCTTCAGGAGCCGGACAACCATCACGTCAGTGCGGAAGATTTATACAAACGTCTGATCGATATGGGTGAAGAAATTGGTCTGGCTACGGTATATCGCGTACTGAACCAGTTTGACGACGCCGGTATCGTCACCCGCCACAATTTTGAAGGCGGTAAATCCGTATTTGAACTGACTCAACAACATCACCACGATCACCTGATCTGCCTCGACTGCGGAAAGGTTATCGAATTTAGTGATGAATCTATCGAAGCGCGTCAGCGTGAAATTGCCGCGAAGCATGGCATTCGCCTGACTAACCATAGTCTCTATCTTTACGGTCACTGTGCCGAAGGCGATTGCCGCGAAGATGAGCACGCGCACGAAGGCAAATAAGTCAGCCTGAATGAGAAAAAGCCAACCTGCGGGTTGGCTTTATATTGTTGGCATAATACGCTTTGTTCGTGCCGGATGCGGCGTGAACGCCTTATCCGGCCTACAAATCATCTCAAATTCAATATATTGCATAAAAAGGTAGGCCTGATAAGCGCAGCGCATCAGGCAAATTGGCGTTTGCCATAAGTCTCAAGCCAACCTACGGGTTGGCTTTTTTTATACAAGGGAAATAAGAAAAGCGAGAGTTACAGCCCTCACTTATTTGTTATTACTGCGAATTTCCTGCCAGACCTTATCACAATCGGCTCTCGCTGCCTGGTCATTACCGGTTTGCGTTGCCTGGATGCACTGCTGATAATCCAGCACGCGGACACTTTCCTGCTCGGCAAATTGCTGATGTTGTTTCTCTTTCTTCAGCACGTTTAACACGCTCTGACAGGCTTCAATTTTTTCCGGCGAACCTTGCGCGGTATTGATACAGGCGCTGTACGCCTCTTTCAGGCGGCTGTCTTCCTGTGGCGCGGTTGATTGCGCACAAGCCACCAGCCCCGATGCCATCATGGCGATGAGAATCAGTTTTTTCATAGCGAATTCCTCAAATGTGCGGCAGGCACAAAACCTGCCGCGTCGGGCATCAGAAGATGGTGAATGGTGCGATTACCATGAATTTCACGTCGCGCTCATCCTGGAAGATGTTACCGTAACCGCCGCCCCAGCTTGGGATGTCGGAGTGGTTGTCGTATTCGGTGAAGTGCAGTTTGAACATCGTGCCCTTGGCACGACCGTCCTGAATGGTGTAGACCGCATCCAGGCTGTATGCAGACTCTTCAATAGTCCGGTTCTTGTCGTAGTACGCATCCGGATTGCTCTGCCAGGTCGCAGGTTTAGCATCCCATGCGTAAACGTAGGAGGCGCCGATGGCGAAGCCTGGAAGATTCCAGTTTTTCAGGTCATACATCGCGCCGAAGAAGACCGCTTTTTCGCCGTTGGCGTTAAAGTCAGAACGGTTATCCCACCAGATATCCAGGCGACCGTTCGAGGAAGCGTAGGTTGGAGTCATACGTTGCAGGAAGTATCCCTGCTGACCGTCAGCTTTAACCCAGGTGCCTTCCAGACGCAAATCCACTACGTCAGCCGCCCGGTAACCAAAGGTCAGCGCCTGCAGCCAGGCGGTGCCATCATAAAGATCGTTGACGCTACGATCGTCAACTTTATCGCGCGTACCGTAGAACTGGTAGCTGGCGGTTAGCGGGCTACCGGCGATATCAAATTTATAGCTGGCTTTGGCAAAGTACTGATCGATATACCCTTCCGCCTGACCAAACGCCGCTTCCAGCACGAAGTTATTTTTGAAGTCGTATTTCGCACCGATGGAGTGCAGATAATCAACTTTGGTGGTTTTATCGTTCTGATAAAACTCATCCATTTCCAGATGCCACGGCGCTTTGTATTCGTTGGTCCACATGTAGGAGAAACTCAACGCACCAGCATCGCCATAATCAAAATTCGCCCCGGCTTCCGCCCCCTGATAAGTACCCGGCATAAAGCTCCAGTGCGGCGCTAACAGTGTTTGACCAGTTGGCTGAATGTAACCTGCCCTCGCCCACACCGGACCGTATTTAAATTTGGCCGCTGCTTTATACAGGCTTATACCGCTTTTGTCGCCGGACCAGTCTTCGTCATAGGCTTTATTACTTTTTGAAAACGCGATTTCGTTCGGGTGAGAGCTGTCGCCGTTTTCCGCCATTTCAATCGCCGTAAACGCGGCAATATCAAGGCCGAACATATCAGCAGCATAACCGGACTGAAAATCGAGGTTGGCGTTCCAGGTGGAGTGAGAAAGGTTGGTTTTGTATTTGTCGCCGTCGGTAACATCTTTACGGTCACGTTCACGCTGCCAGTAATAGATACCGCCGGTTAAGGTTGAATCGTCGATGAATCCTTCGGCACGAGCCTCCGGCATTGCCACCAGGCCCGACATTGCTGTAACACCGGCGATAGCCAGCGCCAGCGTACTACGTTTGCCACTAAACGTACGCATGGGTTAATCCTCTTTGACGTATAAATTGCTGCACCACAGGTGAACAGCGAAAAAAAATAAAAATTAAAAAAGTAGCGTTGAGAAAAGTCTCGCTGACTACAGGAATAGACTATTTTTCGCGACGCGAATTATCAATCTCTTTCTGTAACGAGAATGTAAGAACATGAGCAACCGCACATATTTTGATGATTTTTGTTACAAGGTTTAAGTTTGCAGTAGAAAGGCTTGTAGAAGAATAAAAGCGTGAATTTCCAGCTAGATGAAAGCGGTTACATTTTATTTAATTATGATTTGTAATTTTAAATTTGTTTTATGAATAAATTACAAAGCGGAATTAATTCGCGAAGAAAAGCAGAAAAAACGCCGCTGAACGCGGCGTTTTGGATTATTTGCATGTTTCTTGCCGGATGCGGCGTGAACGCCTTATCCGGCCTACAAAAGCACGCAAATTCAATATATTGCAGAGATCATGTAGGCCTGATTAGCGTAGCGCATCAGGCAATTTAGCGTTTGAAACTGTTTATCTGTTCCTTGCCGGATGCGGCGTAAACGCCTTATCCGGCAAGGTGAAACTTAAAATTACTCGCCTACTTTCGCCCAGGTATCACGCAGCCCAACGGTGCGGTTAAATACCGGTTTTTCCGCTGTGGAATGGCGGCTGTCGAGGCAGAAGTAGCCTTCACGCTCAAACTGGAATGCTTTACCTGCCACCGCATCTTTCAGAGACGGTTCAGCAAAGCCCTGTTTGATGACCAGAGAATCCTGGTTAATCACCGACAGGAAATCATCCGCAGCGCCTGGATTCGGCACACTGAACAGACGATCGTACAGGCGGATTTCAACCGGCAGCGCATGTGCCGCGCTTACCCAGTGAATAACGCCTTTGACTTTACGACCATCAGCCGGATCTTTGCTTAAGGTGTCGGCGTCATAAGTACAGAAGATGGTGGTGATATTGCCTTCGGCATCTTTCTCCACGCGTTCCGCTTTAATCACGTAAGCATTACGCAGACGCACTTCTTTACCCAGCACCAGACGTTTGTACTGCTTGTTAGCTTCTTCGCGGAAATCGGCGCGATCGATCCAAATCTCACCGCTAAACGGCACCTGACGGCTGCCCATTTCCGGTTTATTCGGATGGTTCGGCATGGTGACCATTTCGCCTTCGCCCTGATAGTTTTCGATAACCAGTTTCACCGGATCGATAACTGCCATTGCACGCGGCGCGTTCTCGTTGAGGTCTTCACGAATGCAGGATTCCAGCGACGCCATCTCAATGGTGTTGTCCTGCTTGGTCACGCCAATGCGTTTGCAGAACTCACGAATAGAAGCCGCAGTGTAACCACGACGACGCAGACCGGAAATGGTCGGCATACGTGGATCATCCCAACCTTCTACGTGCTTGTCGGTGACCAGTTGGTTCAGCTTACGCTTGGACATCACGGTGTATTCCAGATTCAGGCGCGAGAATTCGTACTGGCGCGGATGAACAGGAATGGTGATGTTGTCCAGTACCCAGTCGTACAGACGACGGTTATCCTGGAACTCCAGCGTACACAGAGAGTGCGTAATGCCTTCCAGCGCATCGCTGATGCAGTGGGTGAAGTCGTACATCGGGTAGATGCACCACTTGTTGCCAGTCTGGTGGTGTTCAGCAAACTTAATGCGGTACAGCACCGGATCGCGCATCACGATAAACGGCGAAGCCATGTCGATTTTCGCGCGCAGGCAGGCTTTACCTTCGTCAAAACCACCGGTACGCATTTTTTCGAACAGCGCCAGGTTCTCTTCAACGCTGCGGTCGCGGTACGGGCTGTTTTTACCCGGCTGCGTCAGAGTGCCACGATATTCGCGGATCTGTTCCGGCGTCAGCTCATCGACATACGCCAGGCCTTTATTGATCAGTTCAACAGCATAGGCGTGGAGCTGATCAAAATAATCGGAGGAGTAACGGACGTTACCAGACCAGTGAAAACCTAACCACTCAACGTCGTTTTTGATCGAATCGACATACTCGATATCTTCTTTTACCGGGTTAGTGTCGTCGAAACGCAGGTTGCACTGGCCTTTATAGTCCTGGGCGATCCCGAAGTTCAGGCAGATAGATTTCGCATGGCCAATATGCAGATAGCCATTAGGCTCCGGCGGGAAACGGGTGTGTACTGTGGTGTGCTTACCACTGGCCAGATCTTCATCGATGATCTGACGAATAAAGTTAGTCGGGCGGGCTTCTGCCTCACTCATCGTGGATTCCTCAAAGCGTAAACAACGTATAACGGCGTATGATCTTATAAGCGGGACAGGCTGACAACTGTTAGTTAGAGAAAATCGAAAAATCTAACAAAGATTATGGGGATAGTTGATGAAAAAAAAAGCGGCAGAGAAGATCTCCACCGCTTTTGCCAGTCCTGCGTCATTGTTGGATGCGAGGCTTATGCGTCTTATCCAACCTACACAGCGCTTTTGTAGGCCTGATAAGACGCGTCAAGCGTCGCATCAGGCATAAAGCAGATTACTTTTTGATTTCATACAGCGGTGTTTGACCCGCCACAACATGGCCCTGAGCTTTAATGATCAAGCCGCTGAAATCGTCGATATTGCTGCAAACCACCGGGCTAATCATCGAGCGGGCGTTAGCGTTCAGGTAATCCAGATCCATTTCCAGAATCGGTTGCCCTGCGCTTACCTGCGCGCCCTCTTCCACCAGACGTTTAAAGCCTTTACCTTCCAGCGCTACGGTGTCGATACCCATGTGGACGACGATCTCTGCGCCTTTTTCAGTTTCAAGGCAGAACGCGTGGTTGGTGTTGAAGATTTTCACGATGGTTCCCGCCGCTGGTGATACAACGATTTTATCCGTCGGTTTCACCGCCACACCGTCGCCCACGGCTTTGCTGGCGAACGCTTCGTCTGGCACCTGATCCAGTGCGACAACATCACCGGTAATTGGCGATACCAGCTCAGCGATAGACACTGCGTTTGGTACAGCCTGCGGTTTCGCTACCGGAGCGGCAGTTGCCGGAGCAGCTTCAGCAGAAGCAGCCGCTACCGGGCCACGAGCAACGACTTTCTTCATCGCATCGCCGATGGATTCTGCTTTCGCGCCGACAATCACCTGGATGGTCTGTTTGTTCAGTTTCACCACACCAGAGGCCCCCAGACGTTTACACATCGCATCGTTGACACGTGCTGAGTCAGCCACAGTCAAGCGCAGACGAGTAATACAGGCGTCAATCGCTTTTAGATTGTCACTACCACCAACTGCCGCAATGTAGTTGGTTGCCAGTTGAGTTAAGCCTTCTTCGGTATTGCTGTTCGCTTCTTCAGTAACGATCTCGTCATCTTTATCTTCACGACCTGGCGTTTTTAGGTTGAACATACGGATAACCGCACTGAACACCACAAAGTAGATAGCGAAGAAAACAACGCCCATCACCAGCAGCATCCAGACGTTCTGGCTGGCTGCTGGCAGGTTGTACATCAACGCGTAGTCGATAGCGCCCGCAGAGAAGGAGAAGCCCGCGTGGATCCCCAGTAACGTTGCCACAAACAGACTGATACCCGTCAGCAGTGCGTGCAGGAGGTACAGCAGCGGAGCAAGGAACATAAACAGGAATTCCAGCGGCTCAGTCACACCGGTCAGGAACGCGGTGATAGCAACAGAAAGCAGCATCCCACCAACCATCGGGCGACGCTCTTTCGGTGCTGCAAAGTACATCGCCAGCGCCGCACCTGGCAGACCGAACATCATGATCGGGAAGAAGCCAGACATGAACATCCCCGCAGTGCCGTCGCCCGCATAGAAGCGGTTGATGTCACCGTGGAAAACCGTACCCGCAGAGTTGGTGAATTCACCAATCTGGAACCAGGCGATGGTATTCAGTACCTGATGCAGACCGGTTGGGATCAGCAGACGGTTGATGAAACCAAAGATACCGGAACCCAGCGCGCCCGCAGAAACGATCCACTCGCCGCCTGCATGGATAGCGTGCTGTACCGGCGGCCAGACGTAACCAAAAATGGCTGCCAGCACCAGGCAGAAGAAGCCGGTGGCGATCGGCACAAAACGTTTGCCGCCGAAGAAGCTCAGGAAGTCCGGCAGTTTAATATCAGACCAACGGTTATAGGCTGCACCACCAACCAGACCGGTAATGATACCTGCCAGAACCCCCATGTTAATTTCTGGGTTGATGGTCACCATCGCTTTAGTTAACACAAAGTAACCAACCGCACCCGCCAACGCAGCTGCACCTGCACTGTCTTTGGACCAGCTGGAGGCCACGCCGATCGCAAAGATCAACGCCAGGTTATCAAAAATCGCGCCGCCTGCCTGGGCAATAAACGCAACATTAAGTAAATCTGGCTGGCCGAATCGCAGCAACAGTGCCGCCACCGGCAGCACCGCGATAGGGAGCTGTAACGCCCTACCGAGTCGCTGGAAAAAACCTAAAATATTCATCTTATTCCCCCTACGAGAACCCTATTTGGCTCGTTTAAAGCCGTATTTTTATTTTGCAGCAAATTGTACTGCCGATGTTCTGTAATCATATTGTTAGATCATCTGCTACAGAGTGTGTGAAAATTTAATTCGTACCGCAAATTAAACGCGCGTCTTTTGTGAGTTTTGTCACCAAATATCGTTATCATTACTCCCTTTTACTGGCTAAACCAGAAAACTTATTTTATCATTCAAAAAATCAGGTCGGATTGACGCCTGTCTGCGCAAATCCAGGTTACGCTTAAAGATGCCTAATCCGCCAACGGCTTACTTTTTACTTACTTGAGGTGAATAATGAGACTGATCCCCCTGACTACCGCTGAACAGGTCGGCAAATGGGCTGCTCGCCATATCGTTAATCGTATTAATGCGTTCAAACCGACAGCCGATCGTCCGTTTGTGCTTGGCCTGCCGACTGGCGGCACGCCGATGACCACCTATAAAGCGTTAGTCGAAATGCATAAAGCAGGCCAGGTCAGCTTTAAGCACGTTGTCACCTTCAACATGGACGAATATGTCGGTCTGCCGAAAGAGCATCCGGAAAGCTACTACAGTTTTATGCACCGTAACTTCTTCGATCACGTTGATATTCCAGCAGAAAATATCAACCTTCTCAACGGCAATGCCCCGGATATCGACGCCGAATGCCGCCAGTATGAAGAAAAAATTCGCTCTTACGGTAAAATCCATCTGTTTATGGGTGGTGTAGGTAACGACGGTCACATTGCATTTAACGAACCAGCCTCTTCTCTTGCCTCTCGCACCCGTATCAAAACCCTGACACATGACACTCGCGTCGCAAACTCTCGTTTCTTTGATAACGATGTTAATCAGGTGCCAAAATATGCGCTGACCGTAGGTGTGGGTACACTGCTGGATGCCGAAGAAGTGATGATTCTGGTGCTGGGCAGCCAGAAAGCACTGGCACTGCAGGCTGCAGTTGAAGGTTGCGTTAATCACATGTGGACCATCAGCTGTCTGCAACTACATCCGAAAGCGATCATGGTGTGCGATGAGCCTTCCACCATGGAGCTAAAGGTTAAGACTTTAAGATATTTCAACGAATTAGAAGCAGAGAATATCAAAGGTCTGTAATTGTTATCCCTGCCCTGACGCCTTGCTCAGGGCATTATTATTTTTGAAATCGGGGGTCGGAATGTATGCATTAACCCAGGGCCGGATCTTTACCGGTCATGAATTTCTTGATGACCATGCAGTTGTTATCGCTGATGGCCTGATTAAAAGCGTCTGCCCAGTAGCGGAACTGCCGCCAGAGATTGAACAACGTTCACTGAACGGGGCCATTCTCTCCCCCGGTTTTATCGATGTGCAGTTAAACGGCTGCGGCGGCGTACAGTTTAACGATACCGCTGAAGCGGTCAGCGTGGAAACGCTGGAAATCATGCAGAAAGCCAATGAGAAATCAGGCTGCACAAACTATTTGCCGACGCTTATCACCACCAGCGATGACCTGATGAAACAGGGTGTTCGCGTGATGCGTGAGTACCTGGCAAAACATCCGAATCAGGCATTAGGTTTACACCTGGAAGGCCCGTGGCTGAATCTGGTGAAAAAAGGTACCCATAATCCGAATTTCGTACGTAAACCGGATGCCGCGCTGGTCGATTTCCTGTGTGAAAATGCCGATGTCATTACCAAAGTGACGCTGGCACCGGAAATGGTTCCAGCAGAAGTGATCAGCAAACTGGCAAATGCCGGGATTGTGGTGTCTGCCGGTCACTCCAATGCAACGTTAAAAGAAGCAAAAGCCGGTTTCCGCGCGGGGATTACCTTTGCCACCCATCTGTATAACGCGATGCCGTATATTACCGGTCGTGAACCGGGCCTGGCGGGCGCGATCCTCGACGAAGCGGACATTTATTGCGGTATTATTGCCGATGGTCTGCACGTTGATTACGCCAACATTCGCAATGCCAAACGTCTGAAAGGCGACAAACTGTGTCTGGTCACTGACGCGACTGCGCCAGCAGGTGCCAATATTGAACAGTTCATTTTTGCGGGTAAAACAATATACTACCGCAACGGACTTTGTGTGGATGAGAATGGTACGTTAAGTGGTTCATCCTTAACCATGATTGAAGGCGTGCGTAATCTGGTTGAACATTGCGGTATCGCACTGGATGAAGTGCTGCGTATGGCGACGCTCTATCCGGCTCGTGCGATTGGCGTTGAAAAACGTCTCGGCACTCTCGCCGCAGGTAAAGTGGCCAACCTGACCGCATTCACACCTGATTTTAAAATCACCAGGACCATCGTTAACGGTAACGAGGTCGTAACCCAATAAGAGAAAGTATGACACCAGGCGGACAAGCTCAGATAGGTAATGTTGATCTCGTAAAACAGCTTAACAGCGCGGCGGTTTATCGCCTGATTGACCAGCATGGGCCAATCTCGCGAATTCAGATTGCTGAGCAAAGCCAGCTTGCCCCCGCCAGCGTAACCAAAATTACGCGTCAGCTTATCGAACGCGGGCTGATCAAAGAAGTTGATCAGCAGGCCTCCACCGGGGGCCGCCGCGCTATCTCTATCGTCACCGAAACCCGCAATTTCCACGCAATCGGCGTACGTCTCGGTCGTCACGACGCCACCATCACCCTGTTTGATCTCAGCAGCAAAGTTCTGGCAGAAGAACATTACCCGCTACCTGAACGTACCCAGCAGACGCTGGAACATGCCCTGCTGAATGCCATTACTCAGTTTATTGATAACCACCAGCGCAAGCTGCGGGAGCTGATCGCCATTTCAGTGATCCTGCCAGGGCTGGTCGACCCGGACAGCGGCAAAATTCACTACATGCCGCATATTCAGGTGGAAAACTGGGGGCTGGTTGAAGCACTGGAAGAGCGTTTTAAAGTGACCTGTTTTGTCGGCCACGATATCCGCAGTCTGGCGCTGGCAGAGCACTACTTCGGTGCAAGTCAGGATTGCGAAGACTCCATTCTGGTGCGCGTGCATCGCGGAACGGGGGCAGGAATCATCTCTAACGGGCGCATTTTTATCGGCCGCAACGGCAACGTCGGTGAAATTGGCCATATTCAGGTTGAACCGCTGGGAGAACGCTGCCATTGTGGCAACTTCGGCTGCCTGGAAACTATCGCTGCCAACGCTGCCATTGAACAACGGGTGTTGAATTTATTAAAGCAGGGCTACCAGAGCCGCGTGCCGCTGGACGACTGCACCATAAAAACTATCTGCAAAGCTGCGAACAAAGGCGATAGCCTGGCGTCGGAAGTGATTGAGTATGTCGGTCGTCATCTGGGCAAAACCATCGCCATTGCTATCAACTTATTTAATCCGCAAAAAATTGTTATCGCTGGTGAAATCACCGAAGCCGATAAAGTGCTGCTCCCTGCTATTGAAAGCTGCATTAATACTCAGGCGCTGAAGGCGTTTCGCACTAATCTGCCGGTGGTACGTTCTGAGCTGGACCACCGCTCGGCAATCGGCGCTTTTGCGCTGGTAAAACGCGCCATGCTCAACGGTATTTTGCTCCAGCATTTGCTGGAAAATTAATGTGCTTTTATAGTGGCGCTTATTGTTGTCAATATTCTGGGTAGTCCATGACCATTAAAAATGTAATTTGCGATATCGACGGCGTGCTGATGCACGATAACGTCGCCGTACCGGGTGCAGCGGAATTTTTGCACGGGATTATGGATAAAGGCCTGCCGCTGGTGTTGCTGACCAACTATCCTTCGCAGACCGGGCAGGATCTGGCGAACCGCTTTGCCACTGCCGGTGTCGATGTGCCGGATAGCGTGTTTTATACCTCTGCGATGGCGACCGCCGATTTCCTGCGTCGCCAGGAAGGCAAGAAAGCGTATGTGGTGGGCGAAGGCGCACTGATTCATGAACTGTACAAAGCCGGTTTTACGATTACCGATGTGAACCCTGATTTTGTGATTGTTGGCGAAACGCGCTCCTACAACTGGGACATGATGCATAAAGCGGCCTATTTCGCCGCTAATGGTGCACGCTTTATCGCCACCAACCCGGACACCCACGGGCGCGGTTTTTATCCCGCCTGTGGCGCGTTGTGTGCAGGGATTGAGAAAATATCCGGGCGCAAACCGTTCTATGTTGGTAAGCCGAGTCCGTGGATCATCCGTGCGGCATTAAACAAAATGCAGGCCCACTCGGAAGAAACGGTGATTGTCGGCGATAACTTGCGTACCGATATTCTGGCGGGCTTCCAGGCCGGTCTGGAGACGATTCTTGTGCTCTCCGGCGTTTCGTCGCTCGACGATATCGACAGCATGCCGTTCCGCCCAAGCTGGATTTACCCGTCAGTCGCTGAAATCGACGTTATCTGAATAGCAACCACGTCTCAGGGCGTGGTTGATATTGATGACAAACGCCAAACTGCCTGATGCGCTACGCTTATCAGGCCTACGCAGCTCCTGCAATATATTGAATTTTCATGATTTTGTAGGCCGGATAAGGCGTTCACGCCGCATCCGGCATGAACAAATCGCACTTTGTCAGCAATTTGGCCCCCGTAAAATATAACCATTCAATAAAACCTGCCAAAAATTATCGATCCATCAATAAACACATCACTACACCAGACCTTTTTTCACTAATCGACAATCACCATTACGTTTTTTATTTTTTCACCGTCAAATCGCTTGCGCACAGTGCTGCTTTGCGGCATTTTTTTAAACAAGCAAACACAACAAGCAACAAATACCAGGTTAACGGAGAAGGTTATGTGTTCAATTTTTGGCGTATTCGATATCAAAACAGACGCAGTTGAGCTGCGTAAGAAAGCACTCGAGCTGTCACGCCTGATGCGTCATCGTGGCCCGGACTGGTCCGGTATTTATGCCAGCGATAACGCCATTCTCGCCCACGAACGTCTGTCAATTGTTGACGTTAACGCGGGGGCGCAACCTCTCTACAACCAACAAAAAACCCACGTACTGGCGGTAAACGGTGAAATCTACAACCACCAGGCATTGCGCGCCGAATATGGCGATCGTTACCAATTCCAGACCGGGTCTGACTGTGAAGTGATCCTCGCGCTGTATCAGGAAAAAGGGCCGGAATTTCTCGACGACTTGCAGGGCATGTTTGCCTTTGCCCTGTACGACAGCGAAAAAGATGCATATCTGATTGGTCGCGACCATCTGGGGATCATCCCACTGTATATGGGCTATGACGAACACGGTCAGCTGTATGTGGCCTCAGAAATGAAAGCGCTGGTGCCAGTTTGCCGCACGATTAAAGAGTTCCCGGCGGGGAGCTATTTATGGAGTCAGGACGGCGAAATCCGTTCTTATTATCATCGAGACTGGTTCGACTTTGATGCAGTGAAAGATAACGTGACCGATAAAAATGAACTGCGTCAGGCGCTGGAAGATTCCGTAAAAAGCCATCTGATGTCTGACGTGCCTTACGGAGTGCTGCTCTCGGGTGGTCTGGATTCCTCAATCATTTCCGCTATCACCAAGAAATATGCCGCTCGTCGCGTGGAAGATCAGGAACGCTCGGAAGCCTGGTGGCCGCAGTTGCACTCTTTTGCCGTGGGTCTGCCAGGTTCACCGGATCTGAAAGCAGCCCAGGAAGTGGCAAACCATCTGGGCACTGTGCATCACGAAATTCACTTCACTGTACAGGAAGGTCTGGATGCCATCCGCGATGTGATTTACCACATCGAAACGTACGATGTGACCACTATTCGCGCTTCAACACCGATGTATTTAATGTCGCGTAAGATCAAGGCGATGGGCATTAAAATGGTGTTGTCCGGTGAAGGTTCTGACGAAGTGTTTGGCGGTTATCTTTACTTCCACAAAGCGCCGAACGCTAAAGAACTGCATGAAGAGACGGTGCGTAAACTGCTGGCTCTGCATATGTATGACTGCGCGCGTGCCAACAAAGCGATGTCAGCCTGGGGCGTGGAAGCACGCGTTCCGTTCCTCGACAAGAAATTCCTCGACGTAGCAATGCGTATTAACCCGCAGGATAAAATGTGCGGTAACGGTAAGATGGAAAAACACATCCTGCGTGAATGTTTTGAGTCGTACCTGCCTGCAAGTGTTGCCTGGCGGCAGAAAGAGCAGTTCTCCGATGGCGTCGGTTACAGTTGGATTGACACACTGAAAGAAGTGGCGGCACAGCAGGTTTCTGATCAGCAACTGGAAACAGCCCGCTTCCGCTTCCCATACAACACGCCGACCTCAAAAGAAGCGTACCTGTACCGGGAGATTTTTGAAGAACTGTTCCCGCTTCCGAGCGCCGCTGAGTGCGTGCCGGGCGGTCCTTCCGTCGCGTGTTCTTCCGCTAAAGCGATCGAGTGGGATGAGGCGTTCAAGAAAATGGACGATCCGTCTGGTCGTGCGGTTGGCGTTCACCAGTCAGCGTATAAATAAGACGTGTAATATTGCCCCGGAGAAATCCGGGGCAATTTCAGTTACTGGGGAGCTTGTTGATTCTGATACGCAGTGAGGAAATGTTCCGGATTTGCTACATCGCTGTCAGATAACTCATTACTGTAAGCGACTGACCAGGTTGCCGATTCCTCCGGGATATGCAGGCTTCCATTTCCCTCTTTCAGGCGTAATAACTCAAAAGATTCACCCTTGATTACAGCGGTATAAGATTTCTCACCTTCCTGTAATACTTTTACTTTGCAGCGAAAAATCTGACCATCGATGTCATTATCAACATGCGATACCTGAACGAGTGCCTCATTAGACGCTTTCGGCCCGATTCGCATCATCCACACCACAGCGCCTTCCTGTCCACGATAGCCAAAAACATATTTACCGATTTCCGGTTTGACCGTATCGGCAAACGCGGATTGCATAAGTAATAAGACACCCATCAACATCGTCATAAAACGCAGCATAGTATTCCCTCAATAAATCGCCTGAAGTGATAGCAGAGATGCAGGCGTAGCGCTCCCTGCCCTGTCCTGTTGCAACGGGCCAGTATTTCATAGATTAATTTCCCACCACTATTGTTGAATTCCGAATTTCATCCTGTATGACAAAAGAATGGCTGTAGGGTGGGGAAAAAACACAAAGTAAACAATAATTGACGAATATAGCGCCACGCTGTTCGCAACCTAACCAAACAGTCACTTTCGAGCAATTTTCCTTGAAAAAGATGTTGACGCTGCAAGGCTCTATACGCATAATGCGCCCCGCAACGCCGATAAGGTATCGCGAAAAAAAGATGGCTACGTAGCTCAGTTGGTTAGAGCACATCACTCATAATGATGGGGTCACAGGTTCGAATCCCGTCGTAGCCACCATCTTTTTTTGCGGGAGTGGCGAAATTGGTAGACGCACCAGATTTAGGTTCTGGCGCCGCAAGGTGTGCGAGTTCAAGTCTCGCCTCCCGCACCATTCACCAGAAAGCGTTGTACGGATGGGGTATCGCCAAGCGGTAA
>NZ_RHJO01000023.1:0-23347 GCF_004211985.1 Escherichia sp. E10V10
GTTCCGCCAGCGTACACAAGCCAGCGTTGCGCGTGCTGTGGTCATACAGCGAAAGAAAATCGCCTGTCACAAAGTAAATTCAGATGCCAGGTATGTGGATATACAGCGAACGCCGATGTAAACGGCGCTCGTAACATTTTAGCGGCGGGGCACGCCGTTCTTGCCTGTGGAGGGATGGTGCAGTCAGGCCGCCCGTTGAAGCAGGAACCCACCGAAATGATTCAGGCGACAGGCTGAACGTAGCAGGGATCCTCGTCATTCAGGGCGTGGAGGATGTCAAGGCGAGGAATTATTGATCAGTGCACTGACCGGGCTGTCGAAGTGTGATTTCATGGCCTGAGTCGCCGTTTCGACATCTCTGGCACACACAGCGTCGCAGATTTTCTGGTGTAGTGTGATGATGTGATTGCCATACTCTTTCTGATCGCTTTGGGCGCTTAAGCCTTCCTGGATGGATTGCCGCAACTGCTGATGTAATGCCTGCAATAACATCATAAAAAGCGGATTTTTTGAGGCAACGGCGAGTAACTGATGGAAGCGGATATCATGGGTGATAAAGCTTTCAACATCATCGAACTGTTCGCGAATTTGCGCCATTTCGGCGCGCAGACTGGCAAAATCTTCCTCTTCGCCATTACGGGCAGCTGCTTCCACGACGCCCAACTCCAGCCAGCGGCGTACTTGAAGAATTTGCTCTGTTGTCACTTGTTCGGTCGCCAGGGCAAATCCAAATACTACGCGCAGCACTTCATCATCAAATTTTTTGATTCGTGGCACTTTACCGCTGTGCGTTTCCAGAATCCCCAGGGCGGCAAGTGAACGATAGGCCTCACGCACAATACCCCGACTGACACCCAATTTCTGAATCAACTGAACTTCACTGGGAACTGGCATCCCCGGTGTCAATTTTTGTTCGGCGATCAGATTAAGAATATGATTTTTGACCTGTGACGATAACGTTACGCTGGTCAATAACGCACTCTCACTCATTTTTACTCCTGTTGTACTTTTTCCTGGTCGGTAAAATCCAGAATACCGGGACTGTATCCTTCATATTTTCCTCCAGAACCCTTGATTATCAATAGACTACTGCGCCTGTGCGCCCGCCATGCAGTGCGAATCAAAGACATATTGTGTGAAAGAGTGGCGAAGAAATAGTAAATACACAACTTTTTCGTGACGCCCTTCTCAGTATTGTGCGCTTTTTCTCCTTACCCTGTAAACCTGTTAAACAGGCTTACAGGTAAATGTGATGTGGAAGAGTGATAACGAACTTTTTGCGTTGATGAAAACCCGGCTATTTACCGCCGTGGTTGGCGATATTCTCGACACGCTGGGCTATATGCACCAGTTTGTTTCTCCGGCAATCAAGCCGCTGGATGTGAATATGGTGGTGGCAGGCCGGGCAATGCCGGTGCTGGAGTCGGACGTTTACGAAACCAAATCGACGTCGGGTAAGACGGCGATCGGCGAAAAACCGTTTGGCATCATGTTTGAAGCGCTGGATGCCCTCAAAGAGAACGATGTTTACATCACTACGGGCAGCTCTCTGCGCTATGCGTTGTGGGGCGGGTTGATGTCGACCCGTGCCATGCATCTGAAAGCAGCAGGTGCGGTACTTGATGGTTACGCCCGTGACTCTGCTGAAATTCTTGAACTTAAATTTCCCACCTTTTGTCATGGCACTTACGCACAGGATCAAGGTCCGCGCGGCAAGGTCATCGACTTCGGCGTACCCATTGAATTTCACGGTGTGCGGGTGAATCCGGGCGATATCGTGTTTGGCGATCGTGACGGATTACTGATTATTCCCCAGGTCGTTGAGAAAGAAGTTATTACCCAGGCTCTGGAAAAAGTGGCAACTGAAAGTGAAGTGCGCAAAGCCATCAGTGATGGCATGAGCACGGTACAGGCCTTTGAAACCTTCGGCGTAATGTAAGGAGAGCAACGAATGAAGGCATTAACAATAGAGCAGGGAAGTCAGGCGCGATTTGTTGATATCCCCGAACCTGTCTGCGGGAAAGGAGAAGTGCTTATCAATGTTGAGCGTGTCGGGCTGTGTGGCTCTGACCTCAATACCTGGCGGGGGCTGAATCCGCTGGTTAATTATCCCTGTATTCCGGGGCATGAAATTGGCGGCACGGTGCTGGCAACTGGCGATATGGCGGGTGCGATCAAGCCAGGTGACCGGGTGGTCGTACTGCCGTGCACTGAGTGTGGTGTGTGCAGCTCCTGTCTGAGCGGTCGTCCTAACGCCTGTAAGAACAACCAAACTCTCGGTGTGCAACGTCAGGGTGGGATGGCGCAACAACTGACGATGCCTGCACATAAAGTCATTGTCTGTAATGCCTTAAGTGTTGATGAGTTAGCGCTGGTAGAACCGCTGGCCGTGGGACTACATGCGGCCAGACGTGCGCAAATTAACGTGGGTGAATGGGTCGCAGTTATCGGTTGTGGGGTAATTGGCCTTGGCGCTATCGCCGCGGCATCCGCCATGGGCGCGCGCGTAATTGCTATCGATATTGATGATCGCAAGCAGAACATTGCCCAAGAGTGCGGTGCGCAACGTTTTCTTAATTCGCAGCAATGTGACGTGGCGGCAGAATTGGCGCTGTTAAATGACGGTCGCGGCCCGGAAGTGGTGATTGAAGCGGTGGGTAATCAACAAACCATTGAACAGGCTACAGGGTTGGTGGCGTTTAGCGGTCGTGTGGTTTATGTCGGTTACGCCAAACAGCCAGTGAGTTATCAGAGTGCGCAGTTCCTGATGAAAGAACTGGATATCCGAGGTTCGCGCAATGCCACCGTGGCAGATTTTCGGACCGTGCTGGCATTGATGGAGTCCGGGCGTTATCCGGTCAGCAATCTGGTGAGTGCTCACTACCCGCTGGAACAGGCTGATCACGCTTTTAGCGACTGGGCAAGTGATCCCGGCGCGTATACCAAAATCCTCATTGACCTTTAAGGAGCGACACCATGAATGCTTTTTCTTTACATAACAAAACCGCGTTGATTACAGGGGCGGCCAGTGGACTGGGGCTGGCAATGGCGAAATGCATGATAGTCAGCGGGGCGAAGGTCATTATTGCTGACCTGAACGGCGAGCTGGCGCAAGCGACCGCTGGAACATTAGGTTCGCAGGCCAGTTGGATACAAATGGATGTCGGGGATACCGCAGCCGCGCAGGAAAAAGTTGATGCGCTTATTAGCGAACACGGGGCTATCGATATCCTGGTCAATAACGCAGGCAATCACTGCAAAAAACCGATTGAAGAGATGAGCGTCAGTGATTTTGAGTCAGTGCTCGACGTTCACGTGGTCGGTGCATTTGCGTTAACCAAAGCGCTGGTGCCGCATATGAAACAACGCGGTCAAGGTTGTGTGCTGTTTACCGCCTCTATGACCTCATTTCTTGGGCAGCCTCTGGTTACTGGCTACAGCGCTGCGAAGTCAGCCTATCTCGGCATGATTCGCGGTATGACCACGGAGCTTGCCGTTCATGGGATTCGCGTCAACGGTATTGCGCCAGGCTGGATCGATACACCAATGTTGCGTAAGGCCATTGAAGGTGATGACGAACGCCGTAACAAAATCCTTGGTCGTACACCGATGAAAAAATTCGGCAAGCCGGAAGATATCGGTTGGGCTGCTGTTTATCTGGCTTCAGACGCAGCGGCGTTTGTCAGTGGTCAGGTGCTGGTGGTAGATGGCGGCGCATTGATCGGCTTCTGATGTACGGAGGAATTATGCGCAAACGTGCGTTAAAGCTTCATGCCAGAGATAACTGCGTGGTCGCGCTGAATGACATCGCCAGTGGCAATATTGTCTGGTGGGATGAGGGGGAAATGGTGGCCTGTAGTTCCGTCACGCTGGGTCACAAACTGGCCTGCGAAGCGCTGAACAATGGTGATTCGATTCTGAAATACGGTGCCATTATCGGACATGCCACTCGCGATATTGTCATGGGTGAGCATGTGCATTCCCATAATCTTGCCAGCAATGCCATCGCCATTTTTCATCATGATGATGCCGGCTATCAGCCAGAGGAAAAAGCATAATGGAAGGTTATGTACGGCAAAAGGGTCGACCGGGTATTCGTAATACTGTGCAGGTAATCTTCATGGTGGAGTGTGCCAGCCATGTTGCTAAAAAAATTGCCGAAGGATTTCCTTGTCACGATGTGCAGTATTTTGGTTTTTCAGGTTGTTATCCCAGCGATTACGGCTATCGGCTGGTGAAAAATCTGGCGACTCATAGCAACGTCGGCGGCGTACTGATTATTTCGCTGGGATGCGAGAATTTTGATCGCCGTCGGCTGGAGCAAGAAGTACGAGAAAGTGGGCGACCGTGCCATACGCTGGTCATTCAGGAAAATAAAGGTACGACCAACACCATTACGCTGGGTAAGCAATTGGTCGCTGAAATGCGGGAACAGCTTGCGGATACACCGCGTTGCACCCTGAATTGGAGTGACCTGGTGGTTGGCACTATCTGCGGTGGTTCCGATGGCACCAGTGGTATCACGGGCAATCCGGCAGTAGGGCGTGCCTTTGACCAGTTGCTGGAGAAAGGGGCTACCTGCATTTTTGAAGAAAGCGGTGAGTTGCTTGGTTGTGAGCAACATATGATGTCGCGAGCGGGTAGTCCGCAGGCACGTGATGCCATCGAAGCGGCAATGACAAAAGCAGAGCGTTATTACAGTTTGATGGGGCTGGGGAGTTTTTCCAATGGTAATGCCGAAGGTGGCTTAACCACGCAGGAAGAAAAATCCCTCGGGGCATATACCAAATCGGGTGATGCGCTGATTGCTGGCGTTATTTTACCGACGCAACAAACGCCCTTTCCTGGGCTTTGGTTGATGGACGTGGTGCCTGATGGTGAACCTCGTTTTGGTTATCCGAATATTAATGACTCATCAGAAGCACTGGAACTTATCGCCTCTGGCTGTCATATGGTGTTATTTACCACAGGTCGCGGTTCAGTTATTGGTTCCGTGATCGCACCCATTATTAAAGTGTGTAATAACCCACAGACGTGGGAGCATTTATCTGACGATATGGACGTTAATGCCGGTCGTGTAATTAGCGAAGGCGCAACGCTCGACGATATTGCAGACGATATTATGCAGGTGATTGAACATGTCGCCAACGGTCAATATTGTGCCGCAGAACGACTGGAACATCAGGAGTTTGTTTTAACGTATAAAGCATTTGATTACAGCAAAAGTGCAGTCTGTCGGGCAGATCCCCGTTAATCGATAAAGCTCTTACAGGTAATAATAATGAAAAAATTACTGACGCCCTTTTTATTTCTTTTCGCTTTATTAAGTCCGATGCTGAATGCCGCACCGGTCACTATCAAAATCGCCTATGAAAGTAACCCCGGCGAGCCAGCGGATACAGTAGTGAAGCACTGGGCAGAACTTGTGAAGAAAAAAAGCAATGGAGATATTGTTTTCGAACTTTATCCAAGTTCACAATTAGGTTCTAAACAAGATATTACAGAGCAAGCGTTGATGGGGATGAATATTATCACCATCAGTGATGTTGGTTTTTTAACTGACTATGATGCAGACCTGGGAATATTATTTGGGCCTTATTTAACCGACGATCCGCAGAAACTGTTTGCGATTTATGCCAGCGACTGGTTTAAACAGAAAGAACAAAAGCTGCGGGAAAAAGGTGTGCATATTGTCATGAGCAACTATCTGTACGGTACCCGGCAGATCATTGCTAAAAAACCAATTCGTACACCGGAAGACCTGAAAGGAATGAAGATTCGCGTACCGAATAACGTCATGCAGATTAAGGCCATTGAAGCGATGGGCGCAACGCCAACACCGATGCCGCTGGGAGACGTTTATCCGGCGCTGACTCAGGGAATGATCGATGGTGTGGAAAACCCGGTTTCTGTTCTCTATGGGCAAAAACTGCATGAGCAGGCGAAATATCTGTCAATGGTGAACTATCTGACCAATACATCATTATGGTTGGGTGGCGAAGCGTTTTTCAGTACCCTGACACCTGCGCAGTTAGATATTATTCACCAGACAGCGTATGAAGCTGGTTTATATAGCCAGAAAATTACCACTGAGCAGGATGCAGCAATGTTGAAAACCATGCAGGAGCAGGGCGTAGAAATTATCTATCCTGACGTGGCTCCTTTCAAAGAAAAAGCCTTAAAAGTGTACCAACAATTCCCGGAATGGACCCCGGGGTTATATGACACTATTCAGCAACAGCTGAAATAACTTCATGGCACAAGGACAGGTCGGTGTTTCGGCACCGACCGTTAAGAGCAGAGGTGTGTATGCGTCTTTTAGGGAAAGTAATTGAAGTTGCCGCAGTATTAACGCTCTTTTTATTAGTGATAATAACCATTGGCGCGGTAATCATGCGCTACGTATTTAATATGCCATTACAATGGACAGAAGAAATCTCCGGTTTATTAATGGTTTGGGTGGTGATGTTCGGTGCCGTTGTTGCTGAAAGAGATAATACTCATTTGTCTATTCCATTTTTAGCTGATGCACTTACACCTCGCTGGCAACGCGTATTAACCTTATTTGTCTCTCTGATATCTATTATTTTGCTGGTTGTTATGGCCTGGTCTGCATGGAAATTAGCTGCCGGGACAGCATTTAAAACAACACAAATATTAAAAATATCCTGGTTCTGGATCGATATTGCCGTCACGGTTGGCGCTATCGGTGTCGCCTGTTTTACCGCCTTACACCTGATCAAGAAAACACCCAACAAGGAAGGTGAATAATGACCGCATTGAGTGAATTACTGGCGGGAAGTTGGCTGGATAACTGGCTGATGATCATTCCGCTGATGTTCATCTGTTTATTTATTAATATGCCGGTATGGCTGGCGATGTTTTGCGGCATTCTGACCTACTTCCTTTGCTATTCAAACGTACCGTTAATGGTGGCAATTCAGCGTTTGATTGCCACGACGCAAACTCCTTCGCTGTTAGCTATTCCATTTTTTATCTTATTAGGCACGTTAATGAGCTATACCGGTATTGCCGCACGTATTTTGCAAATTGCCAACGTGTTGATTGGCAGAATGCGCGGTGGTCTGGGTGGGGCTAATATTCTGGTCAGTACCATGATGGGCGGCGTCAGCGCCTCAAACCTGGCGGATGCCGCGATGTTATCGCGCATGATGGTGCCGGAAATGGAACAGAAAGGCTATTCCCGTGGCTTTGCGGCGGCGATAACGGCTTGTGGTTCGCTGATTACACCAATCATTCCACCGGGTATTGCGCTGATCCTGTATGGACTGGTGGCGGATGTCTCCATCGGTTCCATGTTTATGGCCGGGATCCTGCCCGGTCTGCTGTGTTCCGCTATGTTGATTGTCACCGTATGGCTGGTGGCTATTCGTCGCGGATTAAAACCTTCCAGCGAACACTGGCCAAAACCGAAAGAAGTGTCAGTGGCGCTGGTGCAGGCCTGGCCTGCACTGTTTTTAATCGTTGCGGTTATCGGCGGCATTCGGGCAAATATCTTCACGCCAACAGAAGCCGGAGCTGTAGCAGTATTATTGGTGATGTTTATTGGTTTTGTAATTTATCGCGAACTGAAAATCAGCCATGTATTTACTGCACTCTCTGAGACGGCGCGTTCCACGGCATCGGTCATGTTAATCATTATGGCGAGTGCGGCGCTGGGCTGGATATTTTCCCTTGAGCGGGCCGGTATAACAGTTGCGGAGTTTGTGACCTCTCTGACCGATAATAAATACGTCTTTTTATTGATTATTAATCTATTGCTGCTGGTGCTTGGCATGTTCCTTGAAGGCAGTGCCATCTTGCTGATATTAGTGCCGTTGCTCAAACCAGTAGTGGCGCATTTTGGCATTGATCCGGTGCATTTTGGCATCATCATGATCCTCAACTTATCGTTAGGAACGTTATCACCACCTGTCGGAACGGTGATGCTGCTGGTATGTAATACCGTACAGGTTTCTGTCGGGCAATTTATGCGAGAAGCGGTGCCACTACTGATAAGTCTGATTTTACTTCTGTTGGTCATTACCTATATTCCGGCAATATCTTTACTGCTGGTTTGAACAATAAATGTAATACCCTTTGATTGAGTATGACCCCCGTGATTTTTTCGGGGGTATTTTACCAGGAGGCTTTTGCATTATTTTTTCTATGGTCAACCGATGGGGTGTTTTTTAAAATAATTTAGAGTATATGCTGGTTAGAAAACGTTCTGACCAGAAGGCCAGAACGTTGATAACAATATAACGACAGTGATACACACAACGTTTTATCCGCGTGAATAGAATTTAGTTGTAGTTAATTTTGAACAGCACCACGGTATCAAAGGGGCCGGGATCAATGGGTGTGCCGCTTATGGATGACAGCTCTGCCGTATAGGTTTTTTCATAGACCAGCATGTCGCTGGTAAAGTCGGCGTATTCAGAATATTTATTGAATGTATAGGGTGAAGAATTTTCATCCAGCACACGCAGTCGTAGCCCATTACCCACGAGCAGCGCCTGATCGCCTTCCACCAGTGTTTCTTCGGTATAAAACGAAGAACTGACTTTGAAGCCATCAGTGCACTCAGCATTTTGGGTTTTGGTCGTTTTGATAGAGAACGTTTTTGTCATATTGTGACGGCGAATATCCAGCACGTTAAATTTACCAAAATCGATGACCTGATTATTGGGGGTAATGGCGAAGTCGACACTGCAGTCAAGAACGCGAATATTTTCCAGCCCATAGATGTGATATTTCAGGTTTTTAGCCGAGGGATCTTCGTTGACGCTGCCAGCGCCATCAAATTGTACGACAGTGTAATCGCTAAGGGTGCTTTGATAATCGTGTGGCGGCATTTCGCGTAGTTTGACGTACAGGCGCATACGCGCCATGAACGTTCGCGATTTACGGATATTTGCAGGATCACCAGAGCAAATTTTATTTTGCCATCCCATTGCGATTATTTGCTCTGGCGTATACATGTCAATTTTTTTACTGTCGATACATTGGTTAGTATCGATACGGCTTTTTCCGAGGCTGGCGTCATAATCAGAGCCGTTATAGGTTACACCGAGCTGATAGTAACGATCCTGCATGCCGGGGTAGGGGTTTACCCACGCGTATACATGCTCACTTTCGAAATCACCGTTGGTATTGTTATCACAATAGACGGGGATTTTAATATCATCGGATTCCCAGATTTTATCTCCCGGTTTGGCGTTAGCCGGGACGGCGAATGGCATAATCGTTTCTGATTTTTCCACTGCGCCGCCTGAGGCGCCAAAATAACAGTCCAGCGCCAACGCGTTTTTTAAGGGCAGAAATAACAAGCAGGCAATGAGTAACAGTCCTTTGCTTATACTCATTGTTTATCCTCCACCACGCGCTGCATTTTGCATTGCCCCTGACAGTTGAGCGTCGTCATACGTAACGCGCCATAGTCATCCATATAGCCAAGATAAAACTGGTTGCCGTTATAGTTACCCGTACTGGCGATTGCCGAAGCAAAAGGCGCTATGAGCGTACTTTTAAAGCCGGGCAGAATGCCTTTTTTATCGCGGCCAAGATAGGCGATGGTCAGGTAATAAGGGGTCGGGTTTTTCAGGGTAAGCTGATTATTCTGCTGGCTGACCTGTAACTGTAATTCCACATGCTCGCCCGATTTTTTGCGTAATCCGGCGGGCCGCCAGAACAACTTTATACGGCTCTGGATAGCAACCTGAAGAATGGCATGACCGGTTGCTTTTTCCGGGGCGGGGGGAATCTCGCGCAGATTATAGTAAAACAGCGACTCACGATCGGTCGGCAATTGGCTAGTGGAAGATTGCTTGACGATACGCGCCTGCGATGTCGCTTTCGCTTTCAGACGTTGGATTGGTGGCAAGGCTACGAGGAAATCATCGCTTTTATCCCCTTTGTCATTTTCTATCCATGAGTATGCGAGATAGGGAAGTTTATCGCTGCGATTTTCAATCCGCAGGCTGGTCGCTTTATCTTTGGCGTTAAACACGATACGAGTGCGATCGGGCTGTAAGGCGGCATGGTTGCATAAGCTCACGATCAGCAGAATAAGGGGCATTCCTTTAAAAATTGTCATTGTCTTTTCCTTAATTAATGACAGGGGAGAATCAGACGTTTACTCATATCTTCCAGGTGCTGAGGAAGCTGAATTAAACAACGCTGTTTATCACCCCAAAGTATTGTGAATCGCTGACTTTCACCCACACCACTTAACCAGGCGTGGCCATCTTCCCCCACCATTCCGACGCTGATTCCGCTTCCTTCTTGCCGGATATCGGCGCCGAGTGGTGGGAAATGACCACTGGAGTCGCGGATGATGACGTTGACATCTTTTCCAGAACGTGAAGCCAGCGCTTTATAGCCGATCGCGCCTTCCGTCCAGGTTTCTTTGACCACGTTTTCGGATACCGTGACGCCGTCGGGCAAGTCGTTCATATTGACCACGACAGTCGAGGGTTGGTAACTGGAGACAAACGGTACGACCGCAATGCCAAAGCGGTTGGTGTAGTCGAGATTACCCTGAATCGGAATGTCGGCTACACCGTCTGTACTAACCATAAGACGAGGTTCGTTGGTGGAGCTACGGCGATGAAACGCAGCGCCATAGCGTGTAGCAGTAAAGGAACCACTCCAACTGGTGCTGGCAGAGCTGTAATCATTAGCGGCGTACGTGCCAGACAGATCCCACTCGCCCGCAGAACTAAGATGCTGATAATTGCCGCTAACCTGTGCGCCATTGTCAGGTCGGTCAGATTGCAGCCCGGTCGATATTCCCCAACTGTTACGGTCATCCAGGGTATCGTTCCACGACATGCGGTGCGAGGTACTATTTTTACTGTCCTGCATGTCATAACCAATGCGGCCACCGTTACCAATAGGCAATGAAATGGACAGGTAAATCTGGTTATCACGAGCTTTGTCTTCGTAATGCGTGGTGTTAAATGAGGTTGAGACGGAAATATCTTTCCAGTCACCGATATCAACGTTGAAGCCAGCGGTAATATTGGCGGTTGTGGAGGACTCCGCATTCCACCAGGTTTGACGCAACACGTTGACGTACAGGTTGAGATTCAGCGGTGTAATGGGTTGCCCGGCGGAAAGGCTGATTGTCTTTTTTTCATCCTGAGCATCAGCGTCATTGTATTTATGATCGATATAATTGGCGTAGCTATGGAAATGGCGGTCGGAGAAACGATATGCCGCTATCGAAAGAAGACTGTCGGTGGCATCTATCCGTTTACTGTAGTTGAAGCGATAACTGTAACCTTTCTCGTCCGGTTGATTATCAAAACGACTTTTAGCCCAGGTGACGTCGAAGGAGAGCGCCCCCAGCCACAGCATATTTTGCCCGATACCCAGCGCGCCAGAATGATAATCGTCCCCGGCGAGAATCAACCCGCCATACAGTGAAGTATTGGATAGCATCCCCCAGGAAACTTCATTACTTAAAAACGTTTCGTTTTCAGTATGATGAGACAAAGAAGGACGCGGACGACCCGCTGCAAGTTTATAACGCACCTGCCCCTGGCGGGTCAGAAAAGGCGTTGATGCTGCGGATACCTGGAAATTATTGACCCGACCATCTTCCTCCGCCACTTTGACATCCAGTGTGCCTTGAACTGACTGATTCAGGTCATCAATGATAAACGGGCCAGGCGGGACTTTTTTCTGATAAATTACGCGTCCGGTATGACTTATGGTGACGGTGGCGTTAGTTTGCGCCACGCCGCTAATTTGCGGTGCGTATCCGCGTAATTCCCAGGGAAGCATTCGGTCATCGCTGGTCAGGGCTGCACCGGTATACGAAAAACCGTCAAAAATATTGGAGCTGAGATCGGTTTCGCCAAGGGTTAATCTGGAGCTTATTTGTGGTAGTGGGCGAAACAGATAGGTTCGGGAAATAGCCCCGGATCGATCGTGCACATCACCATTGTCGGATTGGTTGAGCTGGTAATCGCTACGCAACCGCCATGCTCCGGCGTTAATACCCGTTGTACCGTAAGCATTCAGATTGGTATTACTGCTCCCTTCCTGCGGGCGATAAGTGCTGGCAAACAGGTTGTAGTCCAGCAAGATACCCGAAACTCCGGCATCCCATGTTTCAGGCGGCGCCCAGTTGTCGGAATGCCATGCCAGCCAGGCTTGTGGAATCGTGATGTTAAGTTGTTGGTTGGTCTGATCAAACGTAAAGTTGATTTCCGGCAGGCTGCTAAAATCAAAACACTGATTAACCTGCGGCAATGTCTGGCGGATTTTTTCTTTAAGGCCAAATTTACTCAACAGGGAATCATTGATACAAGGAATTGTTTTGTCGTTGGCTTTTTGCCAGCGAATAGTTTGCCCACTGCTGATTTGAATATTATTAACAACGACGCTAACAAAATAATCACCGGGAACGATAGCGCCTTTTTCATTGAGCAGAGAAATATCAACGCTATCGCGCATCGATTTATCAAGGACGTTAAGGTTAAACTCCACTGCCAATGCAGAGGGGATAGCCATTGTCAGGCAGGATAAAACAGAAAGTCGGTAAATATTCACGGCATCCATACCTGATAAATATTTGAAGAAAGGCGGCTAACTTGCCGCCGTAATACGTATAACCACACACGCTGTCATATGTACAGATTAATCAATGACGACGCGGTGATTATTTATAATCCAGCACATAGGTCGCGTTGGCAGTGACTTCACCCGCCGTCACGGGAATACCGTTATCAATCTGCTCCATCCAGGCGAAGAAGTTCAGGGTTTGTTCTGTGGCTGTTGGTTCCAGCCCAATATCTGGACTTTCTGAACCCAGAGTGATGTTGGACTGGTCTTTGTTCATTAAGCGCACGCCAACACCTGTGGCCTCACCAGCACTGGTGTTACTGAGCATCGGGGAGGCTCCCATTGTTTTCGCTGAACTGTCAAAGGTTACCGAGACTTTTGATACTGCGGTACCTGAACCGTTATCGGAACTTGGCAGGTCACAGTTAACTAAATGAATATCGACAGGCGTTAATGCACTGTGATGATCCTGGTTGATGCGGTTCTTGGTCACCTCACCAAGATTTACTTGTTTATCAATGTCTTCTTGCTTAATTTCACAAGGTGCTTCAATAATTTCACCTTTAAAGTGAATTTCACCAGAACCTTCATCAGCAGCATAAACAGGGGCTGAAATAAACAGAGATACGGCCAGCGCCGCCAGTGTTTTTTGTCCTTTAAACATAACGGAGTCCTTAGAGGAAATAGAAAAAGTATAGCGATACCAGAATAACTTACTTGAATATCAAATGTTTTTAGTTTTATTTAAAAACATTGTTAACTGTATTAAATACAAGGCTAATTAATTGATGCGGTGAATTAATTGTTTGATGAAAAGGATGCGGGTTTATTAGAGATTTCCCTCATTTTCATGAAGTTAAAAATGTTGCTGTCTGGAAGGGGTAATAAAAAATCATTAAATTGCTCATAAAATGAGTAGTGTTATTTTTTTTACAATATCTATGTTGGTCCGATAATGGATTTTATCTTTACAATTTTTTGTGTTTAGGCAAATAAAAATAACCCGCCATAGAAAAGACGGGTTAGAAGGATTTACTGTCAGGCAATCAATGGTTAACGCTTGATGTCGCTTTTAAAGTTGCGTTTTTCGTAACCAGTGTAAAGCTGACGCGGACGGGCAATTTTCATTCCTTCACTGTGCATTTCGCTCCAGTGAGCAATCCAGCCAACGGTACGTGCCATCGCAAAGATGACCGTGAACATGGAAGACGGAATACCCATCGCTTTCAGGATGATACCCGAGTAGAAATCGACGTTCGGGTACAGTTTCTTCTCGATAAAGTACGGGTCGTTCAGAGCGATGTTTTCCAGCTCCATGGCCACTTCCAGCAGGTCATCTTTGGTACCCAGCTCTTTCAGCACTTCATGGCAGGTTTCACGCATGACAGTGGCGCGCGGGTCGTAGTTTTTGTACACACGGTGACCGAAGCCCATCAGACGGAAAGAGTCATTTTTGTCTTTCGCACGACGAACAAATTCCGGAATGTGTTTAACCGAGCTGATTTCTTCCAGCATTTTCAGTGCAGCTTCGTTGGCGCCGCCGTGTGCTGGTCCCCACAGAGAGGCAATACCTGCCGCGATACAAGCAAACGGGTTCGCGCCCGAAGAACCTGCGGTACGTACGGTAGAAGTAGAGGCGTTCTGTTCGTGGTCCGCGTGCAGGATCAGAATACGGTCCATAGCACGTTCCAGAATTGGATTGACTTCATACGGTTCGCACGGCGTGGAGAACATCATATGCAGGAAGTTACCGGCGTAGGAGAGGTCATTACGCGGGTAAACAAATGGCTGCCCGATGGAGTATTTGTAGCACATTGCTGCCATGGTCGGCATTTTCGACAACAGGCGGAACGCGGCGATTTCACGATGGCGCGGGTTATTGACGTCCAGAGAGTCATGATAAAACGCCGCCAGCGCACCGGTAATACCGCACATGACCGCCATCGGATGCGAGTCGCGACGGAAAGCATGGAACAGACGGGTAATCTGCTCGTGGATCATGGTATGGCGAGTTACTGTAGTTTTGAACTCGTCGTACTGTTCCTGGGTTGGTTTTTCACCATTCAACAGGATGTAGCAAACTTCCAGGTAATTAGAATCGGTTGCCAGCTGATCGATCGGGAAGCCACGATGCAGCAAAATACCTTCATCACCATCAATAAAAGTAATTTTAGATTCGCAGGATGCTGTTGAAGTGAAACCAGGGTCAAAGGTGAATACGCCTTTTGAACCAAGCGTACGGATATCGATAACATCTTGACCTAGCGTGCCTTTCAGCACATCCAGTTCAACAGCTGTGTTCCCATTGAGGGTGAGTTTTGCTTTTGTATCAGCCATTTAAGGTCTCCTTAGCGCCTTATTGCATAAGACTGCCGGAACTTAAATTTGCCTTCGCACATCAACCTGGCTTTACCCGTTTGTTATTTGGCTCGCCGCTCTGTGGAAGAGAGGAAACCTGGGTACAGAGCTCTGGGCGCTTGCAGGTAAAGAATTCATTGATGACGAATAAACGGCGAATCAAGCACTTAGCAATCCGAATTATTAAACCTGTCTATCACTAATAACTGTCTCGAATGGATTGGTCAATACTTCTACACTGTTACATAAGTTAATCTCAGGTGAAATAGTGACCCCATAACTTTTACGCATTATATGCTTTTCCTGGTAATGTTTGTAACAACTTTGTTGAATGATTGTCAAATGTGATGGTTAAAAATTAAATAAATGTTGTTATCGTGACCCAGATCACTGTTCCGGATAAAACCAGACAAACTATATGTAGGTTAATTGTAATGATTTTGTGAACAGCCTATACTGCCGCCAGGTCTCCGGAACACCCTGCAATCCCGAGCCACCCAGCGTTGTAACGTGTCGTTTTCGCATCTGGAAGCAGTGTTTTGCATGACGCGCAGTTATAGAAAGGACGCTGTCTGACCCGCAAGCAGACCGGAGGAAGGAAATCCCGACGTCTCCAGGTAACAGAAAGTTATCCTCTGTACCCGTAGTCCCCAGGGAATAATAAGAACAGCATGTGGGCGTTATTCATGATAAGAAATGTGAAAAAACAAAGACCTGTTAATCTGGACCTACAGACCATCCGGTTCCCCATCACGGCGATAGCGTCCATTCTTCATCGCGTTTCCGGTGTGATTACGTTTGTTGCAGTGGGCATCCTGCTGTGGCTTCTGGGTACCAGCCTCTCTTCCCCTGAAGGTTTCGAGCAAGCTTCCGCCATTATGGGCAGCTTCTTCGTGAAATTTATCATGTGGGGCATCCTTACCGCTCTGGCATATCACGTCGTCGTAGGTATTCGCCACATGATGATGGATTTTGGCTATCTGGAAGAAACATTCGAAGCGGGTAAACGCTCTGCCAAAATCTCCTTTGTCATTACTGTCGTGCTTTCAATTCTTGCAGGAGTCCTCGTATGGTAAGCAACGCCTCCGCATTAGGACGCAATGGCGTACATGATTTCATCCTCGTTCGCGCTACTGCTATCGTCCTGACGCTTTACATCATTTATATGGTCGGTTTTTTTGCTATCAGTGGCGAACTGACATATGACGTCTGGAGTGGTTTCTTTGCCTCTGCGTTCACTAAAGTCTTCACTCTGCTGGCACTGTTTTCCATTTTGATCCATGCCTGGATCGGCATGTGGCAGGTGTTGACCGACTACGTTAAACCATTGGCCGTGCGCCTGATTCTGCAACTGGTGATTGTCGTTGCACTGGTGGTTTACGTGATTTATGGATTCGTTGTGGTGTGGGGTGTGTGATGAAATTGCCAGTCAGAGAATTTGATGCAGTTGTGATTGGTGCCGGAGGCGCAGGTATGCGCGCGGCGCTACAGATTTCCCAGAGCGGCCAGACTTGTGCGCTGCTCTCTAAAGTCTTCCCGACCCGTTCCCATACTGTTTCTGCGCAGGGCGGTATTACCGTTGCGCTGGGTAACACCCATGAAGATAACTGGGAATGGCATATGTACGACACCGTAAAAGGGTCGGACTATATCGGTGACCAGGACGCGATTGAATATATGTGTAAAACCGGGCCGGAAGCGATTCTGGAGCTGGAACACATGGGCCTGCCGTTCTCGCGTCTTGATGATGGTCGTATCTATCAACGTCCGTTTGGCGGCCAGTCGAAAAACTTCGGCGGCGAGCAGGCGGCACGTACTGCGGCGGCTGCCGACCGTACCGGTCACGCACTGCTGCACACGCTTTATCAGCAGAACCTGAAAAACCACACCACTATTTTCTCCGAATGGTACGCGCTGGATCTGGTGAAAAACGCCGATGGCGCGGTGGTCGGTTGTACCGCACTGTGCATCGAAACTGGTGAAGTGGTTTACTTCAAAGCTCGCGCGACTGTGCTGGCGACTGGCGGGGCAGGGCGTATTTATCAGTCCACCACCAACGCCCACATTAACACTGGCGACGGTGTCGGCATGGCTATCCGTGCAGGCGTACCGGTACAGGATATGGAAATGTGGCAGTTCCACCCGACCGGTATTGCCGGTGCGGGCGTACTGGTCACCGAAGGTTGCCGTGGTGAAGGCGGTTATCTGCTGAACAAACATGGCGAACGCTTTATGGAGCGTTATGCGCCGAACGCCAAAGACCTGGCGGGCCGTGACGTGGTGGCGCGTTCCATCATGATCGAAATCCGTGAAGGTCGCGGTTGTGATGGTCCGTGGGGGCCACACGCAAAACTGAAACTCGACCACCTGGGTAAAGAAGTTCTTGAATCCCGTCTGCCGGGCATCCTTGAACTCTCCCGCACCTTCGCTCACGTTGATCCGGTGAAAGAGCCGATTCCGGTAATCCCAACCTGTCACTACATGATGGGCGGTATTCCGACCAAAGTGACCGGTCAGGCGCTGACCGTGAACGAGAAAGGCGAAGATGTGGTGATCCCTGGGCTGTTCGCGGTAGGTGAAATTGCCTGCGTATCCGTACACGGCGCAAACCGTCTGGGCGGCAACTCGCTGCTGGACCTGGTGGTATTTGGTCGTGCGGCTGGCCTGCATCTGCAAGAGTCTATCGCCGAGCAGGGCGCACTGCGCGATGCCAGCGAGTCTGATGTTGAAGCTTCTCTCGATCGTCTGAACCGCTGGAACAACAACCGTAACGGTGAAGATCCGGTGGCGATTCGTAAAGCACTGCAAGAATGTATGCAGCATAACTTCTCGGTCTTCCGTGAAGGTGATGCGATGGCGAAAGGGCTTGAGCAGTTGAAAGTGATCCGCGAGCGTCTGAAAAATGCCCGTCTGGATGACACTTCAAGTGAGTTCAACACCCAGCGCGTTGAGTGCCTGGAATTGGATAACCTGATGGAAACGGCGTATGCAACGGCTGTTTCTGCCAACTTCCGTACCGAAAGCCGTGGCGCGCATAGCCGCTTCGACTTCCCGGATCGCGATGATGAAAACTGGCTGTGCCACTCCCTGTATCTGCCAGAGTCGGAATCCATGACGCGCCGAAGCGTCAACATGGAACCGAAACTGCGCCCGGCATTCCCGCCGAAGATTCGTACTTACTAATGCGGAGACAGGAAAATGAGACTCGAGTTTTCAATTTATCGCTATAACCCGGATGTTGATGATGCTCCGCGTATGCAGGATTACACCCTGGAAGCGGATGAAGGTCGCGACATGATGCTGCTGGATGCGCTTATCCAGTTGAAAGAGAAAGATCCCAGCCTGTCGTTCCGTCGCTCCTGTCGTGAAGGGGTATGTGGTTCCGACGGTCTGAACATGAACGGTAAGAATGGTCTGGCCTGTATTACCCCAATTTCGGCACTCAACCAGCCGGGTAAGAAAATTGTAATTCGCCCGTTACCTGGTTTACCGGTTGTCCGCGATTTGGTGGTAGACATGGGACAATTCTATGCGCAATATGAGAAAATCAAACCTTACCTGTTGAATAATGGGCAAAATCCGCCAGCTCGTGAGCATTTACAGATGCCAGAGCAGCGCGAAAAACTCGACGGGCTGTATGAATGTATTCTCTGCGCATGTTGTTCAACCTCTTGTCCGTCTTTCTGGTGGAATCCCGATAAGTTTATCGGCCCGGCAGGCTTGTTAGCGGCATATCGTTTCCTGATCGATAGCCGTGATACCGAGACTGACGAGCGCCTCGACGGTTTGAGTGATGCATTCAGTGTATTCCGCTGTCACAGCATCATGAACTGCGTCAGTGTATGTCCGAAAGGGCTGAACCCGACGCGCGCCATCGGCCATATCAAGTCGATGTTGTTGCAACGTAATGCATAAACCCCGGGCCTGATAAGACGCGCAAGCGTCGCATCAGGCAACCAGAGCCGGATGCGGCGTGAACGCCTTATCCGGCCTACAAGTCATTACCCGTAGGCCTGATAAGCGCAGTGCATCAGGCGTAACAAAGAAATGCAGGAAATCTTTAAAAACTGCCCCTGACACTAAGACAGTTTTTAAAGGTTCCTTAGCGGACGCAGAAAACACGACAAGTCCGCAACAAGTGAACCCCGGCACGCACATCTGATATGAAATGTGCGTGGTAGTATCCACGGCGAAGTAAGCATAAAAAAGATGCTTAAGGGATCACGATGCAGAACAGCGCTTTGAAAGCCTGGTTGGACTCTTCTTACCTCTCTGGCGCAAACCAGAGCTGGATAGAACAGCTCTATGAAGACTTCTTAACCGATCCTGACTCGGTTGACGCTAACTGGCGTTCGACGTTCCAGCAGTTACCTGGTACGGGAGTCAAACCGGATCAATTCCACTCTCAAACGCGTGAATATTTCCGCCGCCTGGCGAAAGACGCTTCACGTTACTCTTCAACGATCTCCGACCCTGACACCAATGTGAAGCAGGTTAAAGTCCTGCAGCTCATTAACGCATACCGCTTCCGTGGTCACCAGCATGCGAATCTCGATCCGCTGGGACTGTGGCAGCAAGATAAAGTGGCCGATCTGGATCCGTCTTTCCACGATCTGACCGAAGCAGACTTCCAGGAGACCTTCAACGTCGGTTCATTTGCCAGCGGCAAAGAAACCATGAAACTCGGCGAGTTGCTGGAAGCTCTCAAGCAAACCTACTGCGGCCCGATTGGCGCCGAGTATATGCACATTACCAGCACCGAAGAAAAACGCTGGATCCAACAGCGTATCGAGTCTGGTCGCGCGACTTTCAATAGCGAAGAGAAAAAACGCTTCTTAAGCGAACTGACCGCCGCTGAAGGCCTTGAACGTTACCTCGGTGCAAAATTCCCTGGCGCAAAACGCTTCTCGCTGGAAGGCGGTGACGCGTTAATCCCGATGCTTAAAGAGATGATCCGCCACGCGGGCAACAGCGGCACCCGCGAAGTGGTTCTCGGGATGGCGCACCGTGGTCGTCTGAACGTACTGGTGAACGTGCTGGGTAAAAAACCGCAAGACTTGTTTGACGAGTTTGCCGGTAAACATAAAGAACACCTCGGCACGGGTGACGTGAAATACCACATGGGCTTCTCGTCTGACTTCCAGACCGATGGCGGCCTGGTGCACCTGGCGCTAGCGTTTAACCCGTCTCACCTTGAGATTGTAAGCCCGGTAGTTATCGGTTCTGTTCGCGCTCGTCTGGACAGACTTGATGAGCCGAGCAGCAACAAAGTGCTGCCAATCACCATCCACGGTGACGCCGCAGTAACCGGGCAGGGTGTGGTTCAGGAAACTCTGAACATGTCGAAAGCGCGTGGTTATGAAGTTGGCGGTACGGTACGTATCGTTATCAACAACCAGGTTGGCTTCACCACCTCTAACCCGCTGGATGCCCGTTCGACGCCGTATTGTACTGATATCGGTAAGATGGTTCAGGCACCGATTTTCCACGTTAACGCGGACGATCCGGAAGCCGTTGCCTTTGTGACCCGTCTGGCGCTCGATTTCCGTAACACCTTTAAACGTGATGTCTTCATCGACCTGGTATGCTACCGCCGTCATGGCCACAACGAAGCCGACGAGCCGAGCGCAACCCAGCCGCTGATGTATCAGAAAATCAAAAAACATCCAACGCCGCGCAAAATCTACGCTGACAAGCTGGAGCAGGAAAAAGTGGCGACGCTGGAAGATGCCACCGAGATGGTTAACCTGTACCGCGATGCGCTGGATGCTGGCGATTGCGTTGTAGCAGAGTGGCGTCCGATGAACATGCACTCTTTCACCTGGTCGCCGTACCTCAACCACGAATGGGACGAAGAGTACCCGAACAAAGTTGAGATGAAGCGCCTGCAGGAACTGGCTAAACGCATCAGTACGGTGCCGGAAGCGGTTGAAATGCAGTCTCGCGTTGCCAAGATTTATGGCGATCGCCAGGCGATGGCTGCCGGTGAGAAACTGTTCGACTGGGGCGGTGCGGAAAACCTCGCTTACGCCACGCTGGTTGACGAAGGCATTCCGGTTCGCCTGTCGGGTGAAGACTCCGGTCGCGGTACCTTCTTCCACCGCCACGCGGTGATCCACAACCAGTCCAACGGTTCCACTTACACGCCGCTGCAACATATCCATAACGGGCAGGGCGCGTTCCGTGTCTGGGACTCCGTACTGTCTGAAGAAGCTGTGCTGGCGTTTGAATACGGTTATGCCACCGCAGAACCACGCACCCTGACCATCTGGGAAGCGCAGTTCGGTGACTTCGCCAACGGCGCACAGGTGGTTATCGACCAGTTCATCTCCTCTGGCGAACAGAAATGGGGCCGGATGTGTGGCCTGGTGATGTTGCTGCCGCACGGTTACGAAGGGCAGGGGCCGGAGCACTCCTCCGCGCGTCTGGAACGTTATCTGCAACTTTGTGCTGAGCAAAACATGCAGGTTTGCGTACCGTCTACCCCGGCACAGGTTTACCACATGCTGCGTCGTCAGGCGCTGCGCGGGATGCGTCGTCCGCTGGTCGTGATGTCGCCGAAATCCCTGCTGCGTCATCCGCTGGCGGTTTCCAGCCTCGAAGAACTGGCGAACGGCACCTTCCTGCCAGCCATCGGTGAAATCGACGAGCTTGATCCGAAGGGCGTGAAGCGCGTAGTGATGTGTTCTGGTAAGGTTTATTACGACCTGCTGGAACAACGTCGTAAGAACAATCAACACGATGTCGCCATTGTGCGTATCGAGCAACTCTACCCGTTCCCGCATAAAGCGATGCAGGAAGTGTTGCAGCAGTTTGCTCACGTCAAGGATTTTGTCTGGTGCCAGGAAGAGCCGCTCAACCAGGGCGCATGGTACTGCAGCCAGCATCATTTCCGTGAAGTGATTCCGTTTGGGGCTTCTCTGCGTTATGCAGGCCGCCCGGCCTCCGCCTCTCCGGCGGTAGGGTATATGTCCGTTCACCAGAAACAGCAACAAGATCTGGTTAATGACGCGCTGAACGTCGAATAAATAAAGGATACACAATGAGTAGCGTAGATATTCTGGTCCCTGACCTGCCTGAATCCGTAGCCGATGCCACCGTCGCAACCTGGCATAAAAAACCCGGCGACGCAGTCGTACGTGATGAAGTGCTGGTAGAAATCGAAACTGACAAAGTGGTACTGGAAGTACCGGCATCAGCAGACGGCATTCTGGATGCGGTTCTGGAAGATGAAGGTACAACGGTAACGTCTCGTCAGATCCTTGGTCGCCTGCGTGAAGGCAACAGCGCCGGTAAAGAAACCAGCGCCAAATCTGAAGAGAAAGCGTCCACTCCGGCGCAACGCCAGCAGGCGTCTCTGGAAGAGCAAAACAACGATGCGTTAAGCCCGGCGATCCGTCGCCTGCTGGCTGAACACAACCTCGACGCCAGCGCCATTAAAGGCACCGGTGTGGGTGGTCGTCTGACCCGTGAAGATGTGGAAAAACATCTGGCGAAAGCCCCGGCGAAAGAGTCTGCACCGGCAGCGGCTGCTCCGGCGGCGCAACCGGTTCTGGCTGCACGTAGCGAAAAACGTGTCCCGATGACTCGCCTGCGTAAGCGTGTGGCAGAGCGTCTGCTGGAAGCGAAAAACTCCACCGCCATGCTGACCACGTTCAACGAAGTCAACATGAAGCCGATTATGGATCTGCGTAAGCAGTACGGTGAAGCGTTTGAAAAACGTCACGGCATCCGTCTGGGCTTTATGTCCTTCTACGTGAAAGCGGTGGTTGAAGCCCTGAAACGTTACCCGGAAGTGAACGCGTCTATCGACGGCGATGACGTGGTTTACCACAACTATTTCGACGTCAGCATGGCGGTTTCTACGCCGCGCGGCCTGGTGACGCCGGTTCTGCGTGATGTCGATACCCTCGGCATGGCAGACATCGAGAAGAAAATCAAAGAGCTGGCAGTCAAAGGCCGTGACGGCAAGCTGACGGTTGAAGATCTGACCGGTGGTAACTTCACCATCACCAACGGTGGTGTGTTCGGTTCCCTGATGTCTACGCCGATCATCAACCCGCCGCAGAGCGCAATTCTGGGTATGCACGCTATCAAAGATCGTCCGATGGCGGTGAATGGTCAGGTTGAGATCCTGCCGATGATGTATCTGGCGCTGTCTTACGATCACCGTCTGATCGATGGTCGCGAATCCGTGGGCTTCCTGGTAACGATCAAAGAGTTGCTGGAAGATCCGACGCGTCTGCTGCTGGACGTGTAGTAGTTTAAGTTTCACCTGCACTGTAGACCGGATAAGACATTATCGCCTTCTCCGGTAATTGATGCCTGATGCGACGCTGACGCGTCTTATCAGGCCTACGGGGAGCACCAATGTAGGTCGGATAAGGCGCAAGCGCCGCATCCGACAAGCGAT
>NZ_RHJO01000024.1:0-36428 GCF_004211985.1 Escherichia sp. E10V10
TAACATGTTGGATATTAAAGGAAAAATTATCACAACTGATGCGATGGGTTGCCAGAAAGATATTGCAGAGAAGATACAAAAACAGGGAGGTGATTATTTATTCGCTGTAAAAGGAAACCAGGGGCGGCTAAATAAAGCCTTTGAGGAAAAATTTCCGCTGAAAGAATTAAATAATCCAGAGCATGACAGTTACGCAATTAGTGAAAAGAGTCACGGCAGAGAAGAGAACCGTCTTCATATTGTTTGCGATGTCCCTGATGAACTTATTGATTTCACGTTTGAATGGAAAGGGCTGAAGAAATTATGCGTGGCAGTCTCCTTTCGGTCCATAATAGCAGAACAAAAGAAAGAGCCAGAAATGACGGTCAGATATTATATCAGTTCTGCTGATTTAACCGCTGAGAAGTTCGCCACAGCGATCCGAAATCACTGGCACGTGGAGAATAAGCTGCACTGGCGTCTGGACGTGGTAATGAATGAAGACGACTGCAAAATAAGAAGAGGAAATGCAGCAGAATTATTTTCAGGGATACGGCACATTGCTATTAATATTTTGACGAATGATAAGGTATTCAAGGCAGGGTTAAGACGTAAGATGCGAAAAGCAGCCATGGACAGAAACTATCTCGCGTCAGTCCTTGCGGGGAGCGGGCTTTCGTAATCTTGCCCTGCGGGCATACCTCGTTCACAGCAACCTAATAGGCAATGGACAGTTGGAAATGATCCTAGAAGAAGGGGACAAACAAATTATAAATATTCAGAAGATTTAGGGTCTCATGGGCGATATTATGAATATACAGATGCCTACGGACATAAAAAAGTTGTAGTCGAGCATACGGCAGATCCCAGGGCACTTGGCCCTCACGCACATGCAGGACAACCTAAACCAGGCGCTGATCCTAGAACATACGATTTCAAAAGTGATAGATATCAGAAAATCAATGACCCTGCAACTAAGGATCATCATATATATTATGAAAATTAGTCTTGAAGATAAATTAAATTTAATTAGAGCAAAAGATTATGCATCTAAATTAAATGGTGTCACTTCCTTTGATGTATCATTCTTACGTAAAAATGACTTCATGTGGCATCGAGAAATGCTAATGGCAATAAATAAAACCAATAATATTATTGAACGGAAAGTTTTCAATTTACCTTTAAATATTAATGATCTAGCGAGAGATGTTGAAAGTACACTGAATGTGAAAAAAGATATTCTTTGCAATATATTCTATAATGGAGAGGTTTGCATATCTCTTCATGTCGAATTTTTTTCAAATTTCATATTGAGTTTGTTTTCGATAAATGAAACATATGATCTTTCATTAGCATTTACATCTCCTGATCGACTAATAGTTTTAAGTGATAATGAATATGATGTTCAGTTATATTATATTCATAAATAATTAATGTATGGCAAGATGGCCGGGAAAGATAAGATCTTCCCGGCTTTTTATTATTTAACTCTCGTTCAGCACACTAAACATCCCGTCCCGCATCCCCTTCACCACCTGTTTAACCTGATAAAGTTCCCTGAGCAGTCCCTGTACTTCGTTGTTATCCGCAAGCAGGATCAGGCAGCCTTCCGGGAGCTTCACGGTAACGCCCGTGCCGATCTCAAATCCCGCTTCCCTCAGCCATTTGGCGCTGATTTTGATCACCGGCGTGTCGCTGCGGTTGGGCAGATGCTGCGCTGGCAGCACGACGGGTAGAGTCGGATGGATGCGCCAGGCGTACCGTGACCACTCGCTGAACGTGGTCACGGAAGTGGTGTTCACCAGCGGTCAGATGCCGGGGAAACGAACGCACCGGAGATTATCTGCTTCAGTTACGACAGATTGGGACGGATGCTGCACAGTCTGGTCTTCGGGAAGATCACTATAAACAAATATTATCACCCGTCAGCCCTTGTTAAGAGCGGAGAGACGTAATCTGGCCAGTCCCCTAATGCTTATAAAGCCCATCGATTTCGCCCATTTTCTTTCGCCCGGTATAACGCGGCGTCGGCATCTGAAACAATTTGTTCAGCCGTTTTTGCGGGAGCAGAACAGGCAATCCCCTGACTAACCGTAACAAATGCACTAACAGCAGATGCCTGATGCGGGATAGCTGCCAGTTTAAGTTCTTGCTTCACTCTGGCTGCTACCGCCTCAGCTTCCGGCAATGTTGCATTAAAAAGTAGAATGGCAAACTCTTCGCCACCATAACGAGCGACTATATCTTCAGGCTGGCGTATTGCGCGTTGCAGGGCGTCGGCAACTTGTATCAAACATTTATCGCCCGCTGGGTGCCCGTAGGTGTCGTTGTAGCGTTTAAAAAAATCGACATCCAACATAATGAGAGCAAATGACCCGCCGTTATCTATCGCGTCGTGTAAGATACTGTTCATTGCACGTCGGTTTGCTATCCCAGTTAAAGGATCACGATGTGCTAATGCATCAAGGCGATTAATTAACTGGTTGTTGTACTTGTTTTGTTGCCATGCTTCTTCAAACCAACGTAATAAAATAAGTCGCCCACCATATAGCGCCAGTGAAAAAAGGCTCCAGATAACAGCGAAATGAACATTCACATGCTGATTGAGAACAAGACTGGCTAACGGGATGCTAAACCATAATGGAGTGATGAATGCGAGTAATGATGGCGTGTGAAAATACAGCGCAACAACGGCACTAAGCATTAACAATACACACAGAGGATAAGCAAAAGGTAGCGTCCAGTGTGCAATGAAATAAAAGCAACACCATGACCATAACAGGCTTAGAATGACCAATAGTTGCTGAATATACAGCACTTTTTTTCGGGAGATGAGCAATAAAAGGCCACTAATCAGCAGAATGCCGAAAGATGAAATATCAATAGTATGTACAAGGTTTTTCTCATTAAACCCTGAAGTCATGTCCTCATTAAACAAAATACCACGCAGCAAAATCATCGATGAAAAACAGATGTTAATCAAGGCAAACCACGGCAGGCTAATCGACATTCCGCGAATAACCATATCCTGGCGATTTTTCCACGAACAATGAGCGTTTTTTCTTTTAGCAGAAACCATTTCTTATAACCAGAAAAGGGCAGGAAACCTGCCCGATTTATACTGAATTTATGGTGTCACCATATTGAACCAAAACTCAAAATTATCCATATAACCTAACAGCTCGTTGAGTTTTTCCGCATTGCCAGTAATTTTGACATCTCCTTTGTCTGTGGCTTCTTTCAGCGTCTCTTCTTTCAATACAATTTTGTTCAATACATCACGAGACAGAGTGATAGTGGCATCAGCATCCGAAGCCTCTACACCAGCGGTATGATTGAGAACACCATTTTCAAGCTCCACTTTATAGGTGCCGCCATCTTCACCAAAATCGAAATTCAACACGGCTTTGGCGTCTGCCGCTTTCTCACCATTAATATGGACGGCAAGATAATCAAAGAACATCTCTGGCGTCATTGCACGCACAGTGTCAGGGCTGGCAGTATTTGGGGTTGGTAATTTTTGTACACCGTTACGCAATTCCTGTGCGCCAGTGAGATAGAAATTACGCCACGGCCCAGATTCAGCCTGATAGCCTAACTGCTCAAGCGCATCAGCTTCCAGATTTCTCGCTGCCTGGTTGTTTGGATCCGCAAACACCACCTTACTGACAACCTGAGCAACCCAGCGGAAATTACCCTGGTCATAATCCTGTTTGGCTTTTTGTAAAATGGCATCAGCACCGCCCATATACTCGACAAATTTCTTTGCGCCTTCTTCTGGCGGCAGTTCATCAAGCGTTGCGGGGTTACCATCAAACCAGCCGAGATAAAGCACGTAAGTTGCTTTCACATCATGGCTCACCGAACCGTAATAGCCGCGATTCGCCCAGGTGTTAGCCAGTGAAGAGGGCAGTTTAAAGTTTGCGGCAATTTCATCACGGGTCATCCCCTGATTTGCCATACGCAGAGTTTGATCATTGATGTAACGATACAAATCACGCTGGCTTTTAAGCAGCTTGACCACGTTATCGTTGCCCCAGGTTGGCCAGTGATGTTGAGCGAGAATAATCTCGGCTTTATCACCCCATAAATTGAGTGCTTCGTTAATATATTTTGACCACGGCAGCGGTTGGCGAATTTTGGCACCACGCAGCGAATAAGTGTTGTGAAGGGTGTGCGTGACATCTTCTGCCGTTTCGATCAGTTTCTTTTCTTCAATAAACCACAGCATTTCAGAAGGCGCTTCGGAACCTGGCGCCATCAGAAAATCATAGGTCAACCCGTCAATAGTTTCTTTTTGCCCGGTTTTGGTGATGTAGTTAGTAGGAGCAATCAACGTGACCGTTCCTGCTGAAGTGGTTGTTCCCAGTCCCGCGCCGACCTGGCCTTTAACATCAGGTTTCAATAAGTTGCCATACATATAACTGGCTCGTCGGCTCATCACATTGCCAGCCATAATATTTTCGGAAACGGCCTCCTCCAAAAATCCGGCTGGCGCATAGATTTTAACTTTGCCTGATTTAACGTCAGCTTCATCAATTACGCCGCGAACACCACCGTAGTGATCGACATGACTGTGTGTGTAGATAACCGCCACTACCGGTTTCTGGCCGCGATTTTTGTAATAGAGATCCATCCCAACTTTGGCTGTTTCTGCTGAAACAAGTGGATCAACGACGGTAATACCCTCTTTGCCTTCAATGATGGTCATATTTGATAAATCAAGGTTACGAATCTGATAGACACCTTCAGTCACTTCAAATAATCCGCTGATATTTATCAGTTGCGCCTGACGCCATAAACTTGGATTCACCGTATCAGGGGCTTTATCGCCTTCTTTGATAAAAGCGTATTGTTGTGGATCCCAGATAACATTTCCTTGTTCGCCCTTAATCACGTCCTGAGGAATAGGGGCAATAAAACCTTTATGGGCATCAGTAAAGTCAGTGTTATCGGAAAACGGCAACTGGTTATAGAGTAAATTGTTTGCTTGCTGCGTGGCTGCGGTGGCGTTTTTAGGGGCTTCCGCCGCGAGGAGAGGTAAGGAACTGGTGGTGAATAATCCCGTTATTAGCAGACTTTTAACAATATGATTAAGCTGCATCTTAAGTGTCTCCAGAATGGATTTTTATTGAGGGTAATTACGGATGAAAATTTTTAGTGAGGGCAAGAATAACTATAATGGGCGTTAACAAATTGGCAAGCCGGGAACTTGTGTTTTCTTAATGGCATGTTGGCGAAGAATATATTCTGCAAGTTAACGTTTTCGTTGGCGCTTTATTTAAAAGTGTGTAGTACAAATATGTACAATTTCAAGTAGGCATTATTGCCGTAAAAACGCATTACCGGACACACGACATTCACAACGTGTGTTAATTTTACTGACATCTTTCAAAAGGAGCACAATCATGCCGCACATAGACATTAAATGTTTTCCGCGTGAACTGGACGAACAACAAAAAGCAGCGCTTGCTGCAGATATTACCGACGTTATTATTCGCCATCTGAACAGTAAAGACAGTTCGATAAGCATTGCGCTACAGCAGATTCAACCAGAATCATGGCAAGCTATCTGGGACGCCGAAATTGCGCCCCAAATGGATGCCTTGATAAAGAAACCTGGTTACAGCATGTAATGCTTAACCAGCCGTAACACGCTTGCCGCTGGTAACAAACGTGCCAGCACCTAAATGATGTAGTGTATTGAGCTTATCATCATCAAACTGCCAGCGGCCTTCGACAAATACCCGTGCGTCTGCCGCTGCTGATACCACTTCGCCGAACAGCGTGTCGTATTTCTCTTGCGCGGAAGTCGCTGGTAGCAATCGGCACTCCATCCATGCCAGACATTTCTCTTCAACAAGTGGCAAACCAAGCACCGGACCTTTCACCACCGGAATGCCATAGCAATTAAATTTATCTTCTTCACGCCCAGATACACTTCCCACTGCCCACGTCCAGTTAGTCGCTGCAACGCCTGGGATAACGATGCCAAATTTACCGTTACGCTCAATCAACCCCCTCGTCCATGTCGATTTATCTACCACAATCGCCACGCGTGGAGGTTCAAACTCCACCGGCATTGACCAGGCTGCCGCCATAATGTTACGCCGCTGGGATTGCTCATCTAAACTGGTGATCAGGACAGTAGGGCCATGATTTAACAGACGGCTGGCATGGTGTAATTCTACGGGGATGAATCGGCTCACGGTATCGCCTCGCTAAGAAGGTTGTTTTAAAAGCGTAGCTCGTAACGCAATAAGCAACGAAATTAACGGGATCGGCGATTTGCGAACGTGATGCATGTCCGCGATCGCACAAAATAGCCTGTGCAGCGTCTATTCCAGGTTATAAGTTGATAAAACCACTAACGGAAACGCCTGATGACGCCCATTCTGAATCATTATTTTGCCCGCATTAACTGGTCGGGAGCTGCTGCGGCCAATATCGATACGCTTCGAGCATTACACCTGAAACACAATTGCACCATTCCATTTGAAAATCTTGATGTACTGCTGCCGAGGGAAATGCAGCTTGATGATCAATCTCTGGAAGAGAAATTGGTGTTCGCCCGGCGTGGCGGTTATTGCTTTGAACAGAATGGCGTGTTTGAGCGGGTATTACGCGAGCTGGGTTTTCATGTACGTAGTCTGTTAGGGCGCGTAGTGTTATCTAATCCACCATCCTTACCGCCGCGCACGCACCGTCTGTTGTTAGTAGAACTGGAAGGTGAACAATGGATTGCCGACGTTGGTTTTGGTGGTCAGACGCTGACCGCGCCAATCCGTTTAGTGCCGGATATCGCGCAAACAACGCCACATGGCGAATATCGGCTGTTACAGGAAGGGGACGACTGGGTTTTGCAGTTTAATCATCATCAGCACTGGCAGTCGATGTACCGTTTTGATCTCTGCGAGCAGCAACAAAGCGATTATGTGATGGGTAATTTCTGGTCGGCGCACTGGCCACAATCGCATTTTCGCCATCATTTGTTAATGTGCCGCCATTTGCCGGACGGTGGCAAGCTGACACTGACCAATTTTCATTTCACCCATTATGAAAATGGTCACGTAGCAGAGCAGCAGAATTTGCCAGATGCGGCGTCGTTGTATGCCGTGATGCAGGAGCAGTTTGGACTGGGTGTGGATGATGCGAAACATGGGTTTACTGTGGATGAGCTGGCGCAGGTGATGGCAGCGTTTGATACGCATCCGGAAGCGGGGAAATAGTTGGTGCCAGAGTGCCGGATGCGGCGTAAACGCCTAATCCGGCGGTTGTAGGCCTGATAAGCGAAGCGCATCAGGCAATTTGTTTTTCTGCCATCTATTGCAACGGTTTCAGAGTTCAATTGCCCATTCAGCATGGAAAAGAATCACCGCAGTGCCAGAAATGGTGACACTCTCCGGCTGGTTATCGCGAATTGTCACCGTCACATCAATCACTCCATCACGACCCAATGCGCGCCCCTGATGGCCTTTAACACGCAACATGCTGCCATCGTGGGGCAATACGTTGTGATGTACCAACCATGCACCCATCGGGCCATTGGCATTGCCGGTCACCGGATCTTCCACAATACCAATCGCAGGCGAGAACATGCGACCATCGGTTTCATTTTTGCCTGGGCGGATCTGGAACGGGAAGAAACCATTGCAGCCAATCAGTTTACTGATAGCGGTTAGTGCAGCAAGGTCAGGCGAAAGGGCGTCGATATCCACTTCTGTTTTCAGCGGAATCATCACTTTTGAGTGTCCTGTTGTTGCGACCTGAATTGGCAAGCCTGGCAAAATATCGTCTTCAGTGAGATGAAGCGCGTTAATAATCGCCGCACGTGTCTCACCTTCCAGCGGTGGCTCAAAGCCAGGAGAACCTTGTTCCAGCGAAATACGATAATCATCGTTGTGCTTTTCGATAGTCACGCGGTGTTTTCCTGCCAGCGACGTTTGCCAGACGGTGCAATTTCCCAAACCTAATACCTTCGAACGTACATAATGTGCTGCCACGGTCGCGTGACCACAAATCGGCACTTCAACTGTTGGCGTAAAGTAGCGGATGTGCACATCGCTGTCGTCGCTGTGCAGCAGAAAAGCAGTTTCCGAATGCCCTAATTCGCGGGCGATAAGTTGCATTTGCGCTTCGCTAAGATTATCGGCAGGGAAAACAACACCGGCAGAATTGCCGCGAAACGGTTGAGAGGTAAAAGCATCGACGTGGTAAACCTGCGGTTTCATTAACGTTCTCCTGTGGCTGGAGAACTATCATAGCCTGCAACAGGCCGGAGAGCGAAGGGCTATCCGGCCAGGGTAATGATTATCGCCGCGAACGCACAATCTGATACCGACGAGTAAAGTACTCAAACGGCGCGCTCCAGACATGCACCAGTCGGGTGAACGGGAAGAGCAGGAAGATGGTCATTCCCAATACCAGATGAACGCGAAAGATATAAGCTACGCCATCAAGATGCGTCGATGCGCCGCCCTGGAAAGTGACAATGCTTTGCGCCCAGCCCACCAGCTTCATCATTTCACTGCCGTCCGGATGTTGTGCTGAAAAGGGAATGGTGGTTAACCCAAGAATGCACTGAATTAACAAAATGGCGAGGATCAGGATATCCGCACCAGAAGACGTCGCCCTGATACGCGGATTTGTTAAACGACGCACCAGCAGCCCCGCACCGCCAATCAACGTTAATACACCGCAAATACCACCGAGCACCATCGCCATCTGTTGTTTTACCGCCACCGGCAGAAACCACGCGTACATCCAGTGCGGCGTTAACATGCCAAACAGATGACCGAAGAAGATCCCCAGAATGCCGATATGGAACAAGTTCGACCACAGCACCATCCCGCGTTTATCCAGCATCTGGCTGGAGGCGGCGCGCCAGCTATACTGCCCGTAATCGTAGCGCAGCCAGCTTCCAAGGATAAAAACCGTGCCACACAAGTACGGGTAGATATCGTAAAAAAAGACGTTCAGATACTGAATCATTTCCCACCTCCCGCACTGATGTCGACATACTGCGGCGCGACATCCTGGCTAAAGCGTCGCTGATATTGATTGAGCGGCGAGCTGTCACACGCCGTGGCGTTATCTTCAATAAACTTCACCTGTTCCTCTTCCCACACCGCATCCAGCGCCTGACGGGTGTCGTCGCGCTCTTCGCTGCGAATTTGTTTAGTGACACTGTCACTTGAAAGTGTACTTCCCGCCAGATGCAGTAGGGCGTCAAACAACGAATACCACGGTGCCTCGCGTTGTTTTAAGCGTCCGCCAAGCAGGGCGAGGATCGGCGCAACGTTGAGTAACCCTTCTTTCGCCTGGTCGTCCGGCAGTACGCTTAAATACTCCAGATACAGCGGCAGATAATCAGGCAGTTCCCGACAATCCAGTTGCAGACCGACCTTTTCATACTCCGCCAGCAGGTTCACCATTGCCTGGCCTCGATCGCGGGACTCGGCATGAACATGTTCGAACAGCAGCAGCGATGTGGTACGTCCACGGTCAAACACTTCGCACCATTCGGCCTGTTTATCCAGCAGCGGCGCGTTAAGCAGGTTACGGGTGAAATCCGTAAGCATCGGCGCGTCGCGGCGGATCAACACCAGCGCGTCCTCCTTGCATTCCCATAACAGCTCGTCCGGATACTCCATCAACAGGCCGATCACTTTGAGGATCTGCATTATTCGCCCTCCGCTTTATTGCGTACTTCGGTAATGTCGATGGCATCAATTCGGCTACTATTGAACAGGTTGAATTTGCTGTCCGAGCCGTGGCAACCGTCGCCAAAAGTAAAGCCGCAGCCGTTGCGTTCTGCGAAGGCGTCGCCCGCCATTTCACGATGACTGGTCGGAATGACAAAACGATCTTCATAGTTGGCGATAGCGAGATAGCGATACATATCTTCGACCTGAGCGACGCTCAAACCCACTTCGTCGATGGCGCGGGTATCCGTTACGCCTTCTACGGTTTGTGAACGCATATAGTGGCGCATCGCCATCATCCTTTTTAGCGCCCGCAGTACCGGGCCGGTATCGCCAGCACTCAACATATTGGCGAGATATTGCACCGGAATACGCAGGCTTTCGATGGCGGGGAGCACGCCTTCGCTTTTCGGCAAACCGCCCGCATCAGCGTAGGACTGAATCGGCGACAACGGAGGAACGTACCAGACCATCGGCAGGGTGCGATATTCAGGGTGCAGCGGTAGCGCCAGTTTCCAGTCCATCGCCATTTTGTAGACTGGCGAACGCTGGGCAGCTTCAATCACATTTTGCGGGATACCTTGTTTCAGGGCTTCCTCGATCACTGAGGGATCGTGCGGATCGAGGAATACTTCGCACTGGCGCTCATAGAGATCAACTTCACGCTCGGTGCTCGCCGCCTCCTCAATGCGGTCGGCGTCGTAAAGCAGCACGCCAAGATACCGGATGCGACCCACGCAGGTTTCTGAGCACACGGTGGGTTGGCCTGACTCAATTCGCGGGTAACAGAAGATACATTTTTCTGACTTGCCGCTTTTCCAGTTGAAGTAGATTTTTTTGTACGGACAACCGCTAATGCACAAACGCCAGCCACGACATTTATCCTGATCGATCAGCACAATGCCGTCTTCTTCGCGTTTGTAGATAGCGCCGCTGGGGCAGGTCGCCACGCAGCTGGGGTTGAGGCAGTGTTCGCACAGGCGCGGCAGATACATCATGAAGGTGTTTTCAAACTGCCCGTACATCTCCTTTTGCATGGCCTCGAAGTTGCGGTCGCGGGCGCGTTTTTCGAACTCGCCGCCCAGCAGTTCTTCCCAGTTTGGGCCCCAGATCACCTTGTCCATCCGCTTACCGTCAATCAGCGAACGCGGGCGGGCGGTGGGAATATGTTTACCTTCCGGCGCGCTATGCAAGTGTTCGTAGTCGAAGGTGAAAGGTTCGTAGTAATCGTCAATCTGCGGGACGACCGGGTTGGCGAAAATTTTGGTAATCACGCCCATCTTGCTGCCCAGACGCGGACGGATCTTACCGTTGACATCGCGGACCCAGCCGCCTTGCCACTCTTCCTGATCTTCCCAGTTTTTCGGATAACCAATGCCCGGTTTGGTTTCGACGTTGTTAAACCATGCGTACTCCATGCCTTCGCGTCCGGTCCAGACGTTTTTGCAGGTCACCGAACAGGTATGGCAGCCGATACATTTGTCGAGGTTAAGCACCATGCCGACTTGCGAACGTATTTTCATTTTTTCGCCTCCTGTACCTGATCGCGACCTTCATCATCCAGCCAGTTAACGTTCTTCATCTTGCGGATCATGATGAATTCGTCGCGGTTCGAGCCGACGGTGCCGTAGTAGTTGAAGCCCCAGGCCAGTTGCGCGTAACCGCCAATCATATGCGTCGGTTTCGGGCAAACGCGGGTGACCGAGTTATGAATGCCGCCGCGCATGCCGGTTACTTCCGAGCCGGGGATATTCATAATGCGTTCCTGGGCGTGATACATCATGGTCATACCCGGCGGTACGCGCTGGCTAACAACCGCACGAGCTGTCAGCGCGCCGTTGGCGTTAAACACTTCCACCCAGTCGTTATCGACAATGGTCAGTTCACGGGCATCGGTTTCGCTGATCCAGACAATCGGCCCGCCGCGAGAAAGCGTCAGCATCAGCAGGTTTTCACTGTAGGTGGAGTGAATGCCCCATTTCTGGTGCGGCGTCAGGAAGTTAAGTGCTTTTTCCGGGAAGCCGTTTGGCGGGATCTGGCGCATTTCACTGACGCTGCGGGTGTCGATAGGCGGGCGATAAGCCACCAGGCTTTCACCAAAAGCACGCATCCACGGATGATCCTGATACAGCTGCTGACGGCCCGACAGCGTGCGCCACGGAATTAACTCATGAACGTTGGTGTATCCGGCGTTGTAGGAGACGTGATCGCTTTCCAGACCGGACCAGGTGGGGCTGGAGATAATTTTACGCGGCTGCGCCTGAATATCGCGAAAGCGAATCTTCTCGTCCTCTTTGTGCAGCGCCAGATGGGTATGTTCGCGTCCGGTGATTTCGCCCAGCGCCTGCCACGCTTTGACCGCCACATGACCGTTGGTTTCCGGTGCCAGCGCCAGAATCACTTCTGATGCATCAATGGCGGTGTCAATCAGCGGACGCCCCTGCGCCGGGCCATCGCGTTTGGTGTAATTGAGTTTGCCGAGGAAATCGATTTCATCCTGGGTATTCCACGAAATCCCTTTACCGCCGTTGCCAAGTTTATCCATCAGTGGCCCGAGCGAGGTAAAGCGTTCATAGGTAGCAGGGTAGTCGCGTTCCACCGCCACAATATTCGGCGCGGTTTTACCCGGGATCAGGTCGCATTCGCCTTTGCGCCAGTCGAGCACTTCACACGGCTGGGAGAGCTCTGCCGGAGAGTCGTGTAACAACGGTTGCAGCACAACATCCGTTTCTTTGCCGAGATGTCCCACGCACACTTGCGAAAAGGCTTTGGCGATACCTTTGTAGATTTCCCAGTCGCTGCGTGATTCCCACGCCGGATCGACCGCCGCAGAAAGTGGATGAATAAACGGATGCATATCCGAGGTATTCATATCGTCTTTTTCGTACCAGGTGGCGGTGGGCAGAACAATATCGGAGAAAAGACAGGTGCTGGACATACGGAAGTCGAGCGTCACCAGCAGGTCCAGCTTGCCTTCAATCGCTGCAGTTTGCCACTCAACTTCTTCCGGTTGGATTCCCTCCGTCGGTCCAAGTTCTTCCCCCTGAATGCCACTTTCCGTACCCAGCAGATACTTCTGCATATACTCGTGGCCCTTGCCGGAAGAGCCAAGCAGGTTTGAACGCCAGACAAACAAGTTACGCGGATGGTTGCTGCCGTTGTCCGGCTGTTCGCAGGCCATGCGTAACTCACCTGACTTCAGTGCCTGGGCGGTAAATTCGGCGGGTGATAATCCGGCCTTGTCGGCTTCGGCTTTCAGGGAGAGCGGGTTACGCCCCAGCTGCGGCGCAGAAGGGAGCCAGCCCATACGTTCGGCGCGAACGTTGAAATCAATCAGATGACCGCTGTATTTACTGGCGTCGGCGAGCGGTGAGAGCAATTCCTGCGCGGTGACTTTTTCATAGCGCCACTGGCTGGAGTGATTGTAGAAAAACGAGGTGCTGTTCATCTGGCGCGGTGGACGGTTCCAGTCGAGCGCAAAGGCCAGCGGCAACCAGCCGGTTTGTGGGCGCAGTTTTTCCTGACCGACATAGTGCGCCCAGCCGCCGCCGCTTTGCCCGACACAACCGCAGAAGATCAGCATATTGATCATCCCACGGTAGTTCATATCCATGTGATACCAGTGGTTGACGCCTGCACCGAGGATAATCATCGAGCGCCCATGCGTTTTATGGGCGGTATCGGCAAATTCGCGGGCGATGGTTTCAATATACTGGCGCGGTACGCCGGTAATTTGCTCACCCCAGGCTGGGGTGTACGGTTTGATTTCAGCGTAATCTTTCGCGCTGCTTTCATCTTCCAGCCCGCGATCGAGGCCGTAATTCGCCAGTACCAAATCATAAACGCTGACGACCGGACAGTTGCTGCCATCGGCTAATGTCAGGTTTTTAACGGGTAATTGACGCACCAGGACAGGATCGTGTTTTACGCTGCGAAAGTGCGGATTTTCAATGCCGCCAAAGTAGGGGAAGGCCACGCCTGCAACGGTGTCGTGTTGACCGAGCAGGGTTAACGACAGTTCGGTTTCCGTACCGGCGGCAATGGATTCCAGATTCCATTTGCCTTTTTCGCCCCAGCGGAAACCAATCGAACCGTTCGGCACCACCAGTTCACCTGCGGTATTAACCGCCACGGTTTTCCACTGCGGATTGTTGCTTTCGCCCAGTCCATCCACCAGGTCAGACGCGCGGATCATACGCCCGGGAACATAGCTGCCATCTTCACGTGGTTCAAGCATTACCAGCATCGGCATGTCGCTGTAGCGGCGGCAGTAGTTGATAAAGTAATCGCTGGGATTATCGAGATGAAACTCTTTTAAAATCACATGGCCCATCGCCATCGCCAGCGCGCTATCAGTGCCTTGCTTTGGCGCCAGCCACTGGTCGCACAGCTTTGCCACTTCCGAGTAGTCAGGGGTAATGGCGATAGTTTTGGTGCCTTTGTAGCGCACTTCAGTAAAGAAGTGAGCGTCTGGCGTGCGCGTCTGCGGTACGTTAGATCCCCAGGCGATGATGTAGCTGGAGTTATACCAGTCGGCAGATTCTGGCACGTCGGTTTGCTCGCCCCAGGTCATTGGCGAGGCGGGCGGCAGGTCGCAATACCAGTCGTAGAAACTTAAACAGGTGCCGCCAAGCAGCGACAGATAACGCGTTCCGGCGGCGTAAGATACCATCGACATCGCCGGAATCGGTGAGAATCCGGCAACGCGATCCGGGCCGTAAGTTTTGATGGTCCAGACGTTAGCGGCGGCAATCAGCTGGTTTAGTTCCTGCCAGTTGGAGCGGATAAAGCCGCCGCGCCCACGCACTTGTTTGTAGCTCAGGCACTTTTGCGGATCGTTCATAATCGATGCCCACGCCAGTACCGGATCGCTGTGCTGTTTAAGGGCTTCGCGCCACAGTTCAATCAGTCGCTTACGAATTAGCGGGTATTTCAGGCGGTTAGCGCTGTAAAGATACCAGGAGTAACTTGCGCCGCGTGGGCAGCCGCGAGGTTCATGATTGGGCAGATCAGGGCGAGTGCGCGGGTAGTCGGTCTGCTGGATTTCCCAGGTCACCAGGCCATTTTTAACGTAGATTTTCCAGCTACAGGAGCCAGTACAGTTAACGCCGTGGGTGGAACGCACGATTTTGTCGAATTGCCAACGCTGACGATAGCTATCTTCCCAGTCGCGGTTGCTATGCATCACCTGTCCGTGACCATCGGCAAAGGTTTCGCCCTTTTGTTTGAAGTAGCGAAAGCGATCCAAAAGTTTACTCATGACATGACTCCTGCTCCAGGAATGATTTGGGATCTGATGCCTTGTCGGATGCGACACGGTTGTACACCAGGCATCGATCTCTTATTTTTGGCTGAACTTCCGCCGACCATAAACCAGCCAGGTCAGCAGCACACAGATGATGTAAAAGATTAAAAACACTTTCATCGCGCCCACTGGCGAGCCGGTCATATTCAGCGACATGCCAAATGCTTGTGGAATAAAGAAGCCGCCCACCGCGCCGATGGCCGAAATAAAGCCCAGCGCCGCCGCCGTTTCAGTGATTGCTTCTCGCTGGGCCTGTTCATCGCTGCCGCCTTTCATCTTCACGCGATAAACCGTTATCTGGCGAAAGATGACAGCGATCATCTGGAAAGTAGAACCACTTCCCAAACCCGCGGTAAGGAATAACCCCATAAACACAGCGTAAAATGCGATGAAATTGCCGGAACCCGTGCCAGGTAGGGTAAGGAACAGCAGGGCGCTGAAAATCGCCATAAAAATGAAGTTGATAAGCGTCACCCGCACGCCGCCAAATTTATCGGAAATAGCACCACCCACCGACCGCGCGATGGCACCGATAAATGGGCCAAAGAACGCCAGGCGCAGAATATTCACATCCGGGAACTGTGTTTTTGCCAGCATGGCAAATCCGGCGGAAAAACCGATAAACGAGCCAAAGGTAGCGAGATAGAGCAGACTCAGCAGCCACAGATGCAACCGTTGCAAAACGGGCAACTGGTCAGCAATTGACGCACGTGAGCTGGCAATATCATTCATCCCTGACCAGGCGGCGATCGTGGCAATCGCCAGTAGCGGCACCCAAATCCATGCAGCATTCGCCAGCGACATCACCGAACCATCGGCCTGCGGTACGCCATTGACGCCAAGAAAAGCAAATACCGGTACAAAAATCACCAGCGGCGCAACCAGTTGCATCACGCTGACGCCTAAATTCCCCAACCCGCCATTAATCCCTAATGCACTGCCTTGTTTGGCTTTCGGGAAGAAAAAACTGATATTTCCCATACTCGAAGCAAAGTTCGCGCCAGCAAAACCACAGAGCAAAGCAATAACAATAAATATCCCAAAAGGAGTATTCGGATTTTGCACAGCAATACCGAGCCAGACGCAAGGAATAATCAGAATCGCGGTACTAAAAACTGTCCAACGGCGTCCACCGAATATAGGCACCATAAAGGAGTAGGGAACACGCAATAATGCGCCGGAAACGGAAGGTAAGGCGGTTAATAAAAAAAGCTGATCGGTAGTGAAATTAAAGCCGATTTTATTGAGATTAACGGCAACTGCGCTAAATAACATCCAGACACAGAAGGCAAGGAGTAAACAACTTACTGATATCCAGAGGTTTCTTCGGGCAATGTGTTTTCCTTTATTTTCCCAGAATGCCGGATTTTCTGGCTTCCAGTCGCGCAAAAGGTAACGATTATTTTTCTCATTTTGTAGTGCCATATTCTTCCTCACATGCACACATTGTTAATGAAAAAAAGACAAGGCAGGACATTGGACGCAATGGTCCGTTATTAGAATTAAGAGTAAATAGAGTGAAGTGCTGATTGAAAGAATAGATAACAAAGCGAAACTGCGGGGGGAGAAAGTTGATTATCTGAATGGATATGTGTTACCGAATGTAACAATGATGCATCATATTTGTTACTGATTCTTAGACTAACATACGGCAAACGTATTTGTTGCCGTATGAATCGTGGCTTTATTGTCGTAGCCTTTGCTTATCGTTGACGCGTTGCCAGCCAGCAGAGCAGGGAACCGCCGCAGACCATCAATGCGCCTTGCCAGAAAGAGAACGATAGCGGAGCACTAAGCAGTACCGCAGCAAGCGCCGACGAAAGCACAGGCGTAAAATACGAACCTACCGCCATAATGGTGACGTTGCCATGTAAAATGCCGACGTTCCACGCAGCGTAAGCAAATCCTAAGGTAAATGCCGCTGAGATAAGTTTTATAATGACGGGCGTGCTAAATACCATCTCCGGTTGCGGCGTTAAAAAATAGTAAACCCACAAACTTGCTCCTGTCAGCAGGACGAAAACGGTAATACCGTTAAATCCACGGGCATATTTATTGGTGACCGTGCAATAAGCGGCCCAGATAAAAGCACCAATAAAAGCCAGGCAATAACTCAACGGGCTGGTAGTGATATTGTTGATAATTTCATCCGGCTTGAGGCCATTTTCACCCCCTAATACCCAGCAGACGCCACCAAGGGCTAATAATAATCCTGGTACAATCAGCCAGTTGGTTTTCTGGCCATTAAACAGAATGGCAAAAAGTATCGTCAGACTGGGCCATAAATAGTTCACCATGCCCACTTCAATTGCCTGATGGCGGGTTGCTGCATACCCTAAGGAAAGTGCCAGACAGATTTCATAGCTGACGAATAAGAAACTCCCCGCAAGTAAATAACCTTTCGGGATCTGCCGAATGCGCGGAAATCCAACCGTGAAGATTAACAGCAGCCCGCTTAATGAATAAATAGCTGCGGCGCCGCCGACCGGGCCGAGCCCCTCGCTGACACCGCGAATCAATCCTACCATCGTGCTCCACAGGACGATCGCTATTAGCCCTATGAGCGTTGCTTTTTGTCGTGTCATGCTCGCTGTCTAGTCTCTCTTGCCGTTAAAAATTAAGCTGAAATTTATAGCATTTTTTTAACCAGGCTGTCAGGCAGTGGTGTGTTTTTCTACCGCCATTGAGGTAGGTCAATTTGCGCAGGCGGATTATTTTGTGGCAAACACGTGTTCTTTTTGATTTCGCGCAAAAAGATTCAGAATTTTACTGTTAGTTTCCTCGCGCAGTAATACCCCTGAAAAAAGAGGAAAGCAATGGACGTCAGTCGCAGACAATTTTTTAAAATCTGCGCGGGCGGTATGGCGGGAACAACAGTAGCGGCATTGGGCTTTGCCCCGAAGGAAGCACTGGCTCAGGCGCGAAACTATAAATTATTACGCGCGAAAGAGATCCGTAACACCTGCACATACTGTTCCGTAGGTTGCGGGCTATTGATGTATAGCCTGGGTGATGGCGCGAAAAACGCCAGAGAAGCGATTTATCACATTGAAGGTGACCCGGATCATCCGGTAAGCCGTGGTGCGTTATGCCCGAAAGGGGCCGGTTTGCTGGATTACGTCAACAGCGAAAACCGTCTGCGCTACCCGGAATATCGTGCGCCAGGTTCTGACAAATGGCAGCGCATTAGCTGGGAAGAAGCATTCTCCCGTATTGCGAAGCTGATGAAAGCTGACCGTGACGCTAACTTTATTGAAAAGAACGAGCAGGGCGTAACGGTAAACCGTTGGCTTTCTACCGGTATGCTGTGTGCCTCCGGCGCCAGCAACGAAACCGGGATGTTGACGCAGAAATTTGCCCGCTCCCTCGGGATGCTGGCGGTAGACAACCAGGCGCGCGTCTGACACGGACCAACGGTAGCAAGTCTTGCTCCAACATTTGGTCGCGGTGCGATGACCAACCACTGGGTGGATATCAAAAACGCTAACGTCGTAATGGTGATGGGCGGTAACGCTGCTGAAGCGCATCCCGTCGGTTTCCGCTGGGCGATGGAAGCGAAAAACAACAACGATGCAACCTTGATCGTTGTCGATCCCCGTTTTACGCGTACCGCTTCTGTGGCGGATATTTACGCACCTATTCGTTCCGGTACGGACATTACGTTCCTGTCTGGCGTTTTGCGCTACCTGATCGAAAATAACAAAATCAATGCTGAATACGTTAAGCATTACACCAACGCCAGCCTGCTGGTGCGTGATGATTTTGCTTTCGAAGACGGCCTGTTCAGCGGCTATGACGCTGAAAAACGCCAGTACGATAAGTCGTCCTGGAACTATCAGTTCGATGAAAACGGCTATGCGAAACGCGATGAAACACTGACTCATCCGCGCTGTGTGTGGAACCTGCTGAAAGAGCACGTTTCCCGCTACACGCCGGACGTTGTTGAAAACATCTGTGGTACGCCAAAAGCCGACTTCCTGAAAGTGTGTGAAGTGCTGGCCTCCACCAGCGCGCCGGATCGCACAACCACCTTCCTGTACGCGTTGGGCTGGACGCAGCACACCGTGGGTGCGCAGAACATCCGTACTATGGCGATGATCCAGTTACTGCTCGGTAACATGGGTATGGCCGGTGGCGGCGTGAACGCATTGCGTGGTCACTCCAACATTCAGGGTCTGACCGACTTAGGCCTGCTCTCTACCAGCCTGCCGGGTTATCTGACGCTGCCGTCAGAAAAACAGGTTGATTTGCAGTCGTATCTGGAAGCGAACACGCCGAAAGCGACGCTGGCTGATCAGGTGAACTACTGGAGCAACTATCCGAAGTTCTTCGTTAGCCTGATGAAATCTTTCTACGGCGATGCCGCGCAGAAAGAGAATAACTGGGGCTACGACTGGCTGCCGAAGTGGGATCAGACCTACGACGTCATCAAGTATTTCAACATGATGGACGAAGGCAAAGTCACCGGTTATTTCTGCCAGGGCTTCAACCCGGTTGCGTCCTTCCCGGACAAAAACAAAGTGGTGAGCTGCCTGAGCAAGCTGAAGTACATGGTGGTTATCGATCCGCTGGTGACTGAAACCTCTACCTTCTGGCAGAACCACGGCGAGTCGAACGATGTCGATCCGGCGTCTATTCAGACTGAAGTATTCCGTCTGCCTTCGACCTGCTTTGCTGAAGAAGATGGTTCTATCGCTAACTCCGGTCGCTGGTTGCAGTGGCACTGGAAAGGTCAGGACGCGCCGGGCGAAGCGCGTAACGACGGCGAAATTCTGGCTGGCATCTACCATCATCTGCGCGAGCTGTACAAAGCCGAAGGTGGTAAAGGCGTAGAACCGCTGATGAAGATGAGCTGGAACTACAAGCAGCCGCACGAACCGCAATCTGACGAAGTGGCAAAAGAGAACAACGGCTATGCGCTGGAAGATCTCTATGATGCTAATGGCGTGCTGATTGCGAAGAAAGGTCAGTTGCTGAGTAGCTTTGCGCATCTGCGTGATGACGGTACAACCGCATCTTCTTGCTGGATCTACACCGGTAGCTGGACAGAGCAGGGCAACCAGATGGCTAACCGCGATAACTCCGACCCATCCGGTCTGGGGAATACGCTGGGATGGGCCTGGGCGTGGCCGCTCAACCGTCGCGTACTCTACAACCGTGCTTCGGCGGATATCAACGGTAAACCGTGGGATCCGAAACGGATGCTGATCCAGTGGAACGGCAGCAAGTGGACGGGTAACGATATTCCGGACTTCGGCAATGCCGCACCAGGTACGCCAACCGGGCCGTTTATCATGCAGCCGGAAGGGATGGGACGCCTGTTTGCCATCAACAAAATGGCGGAAGGTCCGTTCCCGGAACACTACGAGCCAATTGAAACGCCGCTGGGCACTAACCCGCTGCATCCGAACGTGGTATCTAACCCGGTTGTTCGTCTGTATGAACAAGACGCGCTGCGGATGGGTAAAAAAGAGCAGTTCCCGTATGTGGGTACGACCTATCGTCTGACTGAGCACTTCCATACCTGGACCAAGCACGCGTTGCTCAACGCAATCGCCCAGCCGGAACAGTTTGTGGAAATCAGCGAAACGCTGGCGGCGGCGAAAGGCATTGCCAATGGCGATCGAGTCACTGTCTCAAGCAAGCGTGGCTTTATCCGCGCGGTGGCTGTGGTAACGCGCCGTCTGAAACCGCTGAATGTAAACGGTCAGCAGGTTGAAACGGTGGGTATTCCAATCCACTGGGGCTTTGAGGGTGTCGCGCGTAAAGGTTATATCGCTAACACTCTGACGCCGAATGTCGGTGATGCAAACTCGCAAACGCCGGAATATAAAGCGTTCTTAGTAAACATCGAGAAGGCGTAAGGGGGCGAACAGATGGCTATGGAAACGCAGGACATTATCAAAAGGTCCGCAACTAACTCCATCACGCCGCCTTCGCAGGTGCGTGATTACAAAGCAGAAGTCGCGAAACTTATCGACGTTTCTACCTGTATCGGCTGTAAAGCCTGTCAGGTGGCGTGTTCGGAGTGGAACGACATCCGTGATGAAGTGGGGCACTGCGTCGGGGTTTACGATAACCCCGCCGATCTGAGCGCCAAGTCCTGGACGGTGATGCGCTTTAGCGAAACCGAACAGAACGGCAAGCTGGAGTGGCTGATCCGTAAAGACGGCTGTATGCACTGTGAAGATCCGGGCTGCCTGAAGGCGTGCCCGTCTGCTGGTGCAATCATTCAGTACGCTAACGGGATTGTCGATTTCCAGTCGGAAAACTGCATCGGCTGTGGTTACTGCATTGCCGGGTGTCCGTTTAATATTCCGCGCCTCAACAAAGAGGATAACCGGGTATATAAATGCACGCTCTGCGTCGATCGCGTCAGCGTCGGCCAGGAACCGGCTTGTGTGAAAACCTGTCCGACCGGGGCTATCCACTTCGGCACCAAGAAGGAGATGCTGGAGCTGGCGGAACAGCGCGTGGCGAAACTGAAAGCGCGCGGTTACGAACATGCTGGCGTCTACAACCCGGAAGGGGTCGGTGGTACGCACGTCATGTACGTGCTGCATCATGCCGATCAGCCGGAGCTGTATCATGGTCTGCCGAAAGATCCGAAGATCGATACATCGGTAAGCCTGTGGAAAGGCGCGCTGAAACCGCTGGCAGCGGCTGGCTTTATCGCCACTTTTGCCGGGTTGATTTTCCACTACATCGGTATTGGCCCGAATAAGGAAGTGGACGATGACGAGGAGGAGCATCATGAGTAAGTCGAAAATGATTGTGCGCACGAAGTTTATCGATCGCGCCTGTCACTGGACCGTGGTGATTTGCTTCTTCCTGGTGGCGCTGTCCGGGATTTCGTTCTTCTTCCCGACGCTGCAATGGCTGACGCAAACCTTCGGTACGCCGCAGATGGGACGCATTTTGCACCCGTTCTTCGGCATTGCGATTTTCGTCGCGCTGATGTTTATGTTCTTCCGCTTTGTGCATCACAACATCCCGGATAAGAAAGATATTCCGTGGCTGTTGAACATTGTTGAAGTATTGAAAGGCAATGAGCACAAAGTGGCGGATGTTGGTAAGTACAACGCCGGACAGAAGATGATGTTCTGGTCGATCATGAGCATGATTTTTGTGCTGCTGGTGACCGGGGTGATTATCTGGCGTCCGTACTTTGCGCAGTACTTCCCGATGCAGGTTGTCCGTTACAGTCTGCTGATCCACGCGGCTGCCGGTATCATCCTGATCCACGCCATCCTGATCCATATGTATATGGCATTTTGGGTGAAAGGATCGATTAAAGGGATGATCGAAGGGAAGGTAAGCCGTCGCTGGGCGAAGAAACACCATCCGCGCTGGTATCGTGAAATCGAGAAGGCAGAAGCGAAAAAAGAGAGTGAAGAAGGGATATAATCTCTTTTGAACTTTAAGCTGAAAATGGCGCTGTAAAAGGCGCCATTTTTTTATCTGACATGGAGGTTATTATGCGTATACGCCCTGCAGCAAGATTATTTGTTCTCAGCGCCGATAATCGGGTGCTGTTATTTCGTTTTCAGCATACTGATGATGCGCTTACCGGAAGACAATACTGGGCTACGCCTGGTGGTGGGTTGGAACATAACGAGTCTTTCGAAGAGGCTGCGTTAAGGGAGTTGCAGGAAGAAACAGGCATTTCCCGCCAGTCAGCCGGACCACAAATAGCCAGCCAAAGATTCACCATGATGTTACCGAGCGGAGAAAGCGTTATCGCCGATGAGCGTTTCTTTATGATCCGCGTAGCGCAAAAAGAGACTGAATTTTCTGGCTGGAGTCATCATGAAAAGCTCGTTATAGGCGATCACCGCTGGTGGTCACTGGAGGAATTGCGCCAGACAAAAGATACTGTATTTCCGCTGGAGTTGCTTGTCGATTTCCTTTCGAAACAGGTGTCGCAGAGAAATCCAGCGGTCGGAAATGAGTAAATATTTACTGCGCAGCCAGACGGCGCAGTCGCGACACATCGACCGTTTTTTCTGCCTCTGCCAGACTCCAGGCGTTTTGCAGATTCAGCCACATTTGCGGCGAACTGCCGATCACCACGGAAAGTTTAATTGCCATTTCTGGCGTCAAAGCTGCTTTTCCGGTCAGCAATCGGCTTGCCGTTGAGGGCGCAATTTCCATTGCTCTGGCAAACTCGCGCAGGCTGACATTAAGTTCGTCCAGTGATTCCTGAATAATGTCCCCCGGGCGGGGATGATTGGCCATTTTCATCAGTGTCTTTACTCTCAGTAGTGTTCCTTCACTGGGAACACTATCATTATTGTTCCTTCCTACGCAACAATAATCCATTTAGCCATTTCATGTTGGAGAGTGTGCGATGCTGCGACCCGAACATAGCAGTCGCAGCAAAGGCCTCTTAGCGACGGAAATCAATCACCATACGGCCACGGATTTTGCCTTCTTCCATCTCGGTAAAGATGGTGTTGATGTCCGCTAACGGACGCAGGGCGACTTTCGGCACCACTTTGCCTTCGGCGGCAAACTGGAAGGCTTCGGTTAGATCCTGGCGCGTGCCGACCAGCGAACCGACCACTTCGATACCATCCAGCACAAGGCGTGGGATATCCAGGCTCATAGACTCCGGCGGCAGACCGACAGCCACAACACGACCGCCTGCTCGTACAGCATCAACCGCCGAGTTAAACGCAGCTTTAGCTACCGCTGTTACCACCGCAGCGTGAGCGCCACCGGTTTTCTCCTGCACAATTTTGGCGGCGTCTTCGGTGCGTGAGTTAATCGCTAAATCAGCGCCCATTTCGGTTGCCAGTTTTAACTGCTCATCATTGACATCAATGGCGATCACTTTAGCGTTAAAGACATTCTTCGCGTATTGCAGGGCGAGGTTACCCAGACCGCCAAGACCGTAGATAGCAATCCACTGACCGGGACGAATTTTTGACAGTTTAACGGCTTTGTAGGTGGTGACGCCCGCGCAGGTAATACTGCTGGCCGCCGCCGAGTCCAGGCCATCTGGCACTTTTACCGCATAATCGGCGACCACGATGCACTCTTCCGCCATCCCGCCATCAACGCTGTATCCGGCATTTTTTACCGAACGACAGAGAGTTTCGTTACCACTATTACAGTATTCGCAATGACCGCATCCTTCGTAAAACCACGCCACGCTGGCGCGATCGCCTGGTTTTAATGAGGTGACACCGGGGCCAACTTCTGCGACCACACCAATACCTTCATGACCCAAAATCACACCGGTCTTATCACCAAAATCGCCATTCTTAACATGAAGATCGGTATGACATACACCACAACACTCCATTTTCAGCAGGGCTTCGCCATGTTTCAGTGAGCGCAGTGTTTTATCCGTAACGTCAACATGATGATCCTTCGTAACAACCGCAGCCTTCATAGTTCCTCCTTTTCGGATGATGTTCTGCATAGCAGGTGAGGCAAATGAGATTTATTCGCCACTACCCAGTATGGATGAGATCTGAAAAAGGGAGAGAAAAATTGCCCGGTAGCCTTCACTACCGGGCGCAGGCTTAGATGGAGGTACGGCGGTAGTCGCGGTATTCGGCTTGCCAGAAATTATCATCAATGGCCTGTTGCAAAGCTTCGGCAGACGTTTTCACCGCCACGCCTTGCTGCTGCGCCATTTTGCCAACCGCAAACGCAATTGCGCGGGAGACTTTCTGAATATCTTTCAGTTCCGGTAGTACCAGACCTTCGCCGTTCAGGACCAGCGGCGAATACTGAGCAAGCGTTTCACTTGCCGACATCAGCATCTCATCGGTGATACGTGACGCGCCGGAAGCAATAACGCCCAGCCCGATGCCCGGGAAAATAAAGGCGTTGTTACACTGGGCGATAGGGTAGATTTTATCTTTCCATACCACTGGGTTAAACGGACTGCCAGTGGCGACCAGCGCGTTACCTTCGGTCCAGGCGATAATGTCCTGCGGTGTGGCTTCCACGCGTGAGGTCGGGTTAGACAGCGGCATCACGATCGGACGCGGACAGTGTTTGTGCATCTCACGGATGATTTCTTCGGTGAAAAGCCCGGCCTGTCCGGAGACGCCGATCAGAATATCCGGTTTGACATTGCGCACCACATCCAGCAGTGACAGCACATCGCTGTCGGTATCCCAGTCACTGAGATTTTCGCGCTTCTGCACCAGTTTGGTCTGGAAAGGCAGCAAGTTCGGCATCTTGTCGGTAAGCAGGCCAAAGCGATCGACCATAAAGACTTTCTGCCGCGCCGCTTCCTCGCTTAATCCTTCGCGCTGGGTCTGGGCGATGATCATTTCGGCAATGCCGCATCCCGCTGAACCTGCACCGAGGAAGACAATCTTTTTCTCGCTCAGTTGGCCACCTGCCGCGCGGCTGGCTGCGATCAGTGTGCCTACCGTTACCGCCGCGGTTCCCTGAATATCATCATTAAAGGAACAAATTTCATTGCGATAGCGGTTAAGCAGTGGCATCGCATTTTTTTGCGCGAAGTCTTCAAACTGTAACAGCACGTCCGGCCAGCGTTGTTTCACAGCCTGGATAAATTCATCAACGAATTCATAGTATTCGTCGTCAGTGATACGCGGATTACGCCAGCCCATATACAGCGGATCGTTAAGCAGCTGTTGGTTATTCGTCCCGACATCCAGCACCACCGGAAGGGTATACGCCGGGCTGATGCCGCCACAGGCGGTATAGAGCGACAGTTTACCGATCGGAATGCCCATCCCGCCGATGCCCTGGTCACCAAGCCCCAGAATACGTTCACCGTCAGTCACCACAATCACTTTAATATTATGGTTCGGCACGTTTTGCAGAATATCGTCCATATTGTGGCGGTTCTGGTAAGAGATAAACACGCCGCGTGAACGGCGGTAGATCTCAGAAAAACGCTCACAGGCTGCGCCGACGGTTGGGGTATAAATAACAGGCATCATCTCATCAAGATGATTGTTTACCAGACGGTAGAAGAGGGTTTCGTTGGTGTCCTGGATATTACGCAGGTAGATGTGCTTGTCGATTTCGGTTTTGAATCCCTGATACTGGATCCACGCACGTTCCGCTTGTTCTTCGATGGTTTCGACCACTTCCGGCAGTAACCCCAGCAGGTTGAAGTTACGGCGTTCTTCCATGCTGAAGGCGCTGCCTTTATTCAACAACGGAAATTCCAGTAGTACAGGGCCAGCGTAAGGAATATAAAGCGAACGCTGTTTTTTTGTTTTTGGTTCCATGTCACTCACTCTTTTTTGAATATCCATCCCTGGGGTGCTTTTATCTTCTTTGCTTTACCGCCAGGGCGTCGGCCCCAAGTATAAAGCAGATAAAAACAAAAACACCATTGCGCAGGCAATGGTGTTTAATCGTCATTGAGGACTGATGGTTATGAATTACTTTTCAGCGGGGCGTTTTCTGCCGGTTGGGGTATTTACCACGCTGGATTTGTCACCTTCGGTAACTATTTTGCGCTGGTTAGAAATTTTATGATCCAGTCCAAGAATATGACGTGCCTGACGGTTCGATTTCATTTGTACTCCTCAATCCTGTAGCTAGTTTTAAGGACAACATCGCCGTAGCGAAGAAACACGTGCTAAACCCCTAAATTAGGTTGCCGATCAAGCATAGCAGCTTAAAGCGTAGGGTGCTGGCCGCTGATCACATAATTTATCGTTTGCTGGTAGATGTCACTGAGGATGTCGTTATCAGAGGCTTCGACCCATTTGGTCAGCTCCATGAGAATGTCATCTTCAGTGACAACACCGTGCTCTGCCCGAAGGCCTTGCTCAATGGCATTAACCAGAGCGGGTTCTGCTGTTGAATTTTTTGCCTGATAATAAGTAAACATAGTGATTCTCCGTGTCTGTGTATTTATGGTGTCTGCTACGGATCGCAGATTTATAAAGCACATTCAGCATGACAAATATTTACCGCTTCGTTGTTAAGATTAGTCCTGGTTGATGATTTTTATATTTTAACTGCATGATATTGATGGGGATTGTTATTGTGATGAGTTGATTGATATTGAGGCAATATCTCTTGAGTTATATATTTCCGGCTATCTATTGTGGGAATTTAATTTAAGTGCAGAAGTAATATTTTCGCCGGATTTTATTCGGAATATCCTGCTTATCCTCGTACTGTTTCTCACGTAGTCTATAATTTCCTTTTTAAGCCCACAGGAGAGCAAGAATGACAATCCATAAGAAAGGTCAGGCACACTGGGAAGGCGATATCAAACGCGGGAAAGGAACAGTATCCACCGAGAGCGGCGTGCTGAACCAACAGCCGTATGGGTTTAACACGCGTTTTGAAGGCGAAAAAGGAACTAACCCTGAAGAACTGATTGGCGCAGCGCATGCCGCATGTTTCTCAATGGCGCTTTCATTAATGCTGGGGGAAGCGGGATTCACGCCAACATCGATTGATACCACCGCCGATGTGTCGCTGGATAAAGTGGATGCTGGTTTTGCGATTACTAAAATCGCACTGAAGAGCGAAGTTGCCGTGCCGGGTATTGATGCGTCCACTTTTGACGGCATTATCCAGAAAGCAAAAGCAGGATGCCCGGTTTCTCAGGTACTGAAAGCGGAAATTACGCTGGATTATCAGTTGAAAGCATAAGTACTCGCCGGATGATGTTGTCATCCGGCAAGCATTTACACAGATATTTTCTGCTTATCCCAATGAAACCTCGCATTTAAACTGCATCTTCATTTTTTCCGTTATTCCTGCCTGTTCTCGAACAATCATTATTGCATCAGGGTGTAAACTCCTGTTTCGTTCAGAATAACAGTAAAACTTTGTTTATTTATGTTCTCTGTTTGATGGTGAGAAACATTTATGGCATTGTAAGATTCAGTTGATTTAATTAACCTGAATTAATTAAATTTAATTAATGAGCTAATTAACATTGTTTAATAAGGATGAAACTATGTTGATGAAAAAGGTCTCTTTTGCCATTGTTTTAATTTCCCTTAGTCAGTATGCAAGTGCGTCTTCAGAATTTAATTTCTTATCTGACAATGTTTTTGTTGATGCTTCTCTTTCATTTCTGAATGGTGAGTCAGGTGAGTTTGTTTATAGCAATGGTGGCAAACTTAGCCAACTGGACTGGAAAATCCAAAATACCCCCATTGTTAAAATGGGGGTAACCTGGGATGCAATCTCATGGCTGACACTTAATGCTAAAGGCTGGACGACGATTGCGTCTGCCGGCACGCTGATGGATGATTATGACTGGCTGGAGCCGGGGCAGCACCACTGGAGCGATTGGTCACATCACCCGGCAACGCGGTTGAATTTTGCAAATCAGTTTGATCTCAATATGACAGGTTGGTTTTTAAAGGAGCAAAACTACCAACTTGGCGCCATGTTAGGCTATCAGGAGACGCGTTTCAGTTGGATCGCGAAAGGAGGTTACTATAGTTATGATAATGGTGCCGACACTGGAGATATCCCTCATAACGAAAGAGTTATTGGTTACCAACAAAAATTCAGTGCTCCCTATTTAGGTCTCTCTGGTAAATATATCTATCATGATTTTGATATCATTGCTCAATTTAAATACAGCGCCTGGGGAGAAGGGAAAGGTACGGATCAGCATTATTTGCGCAACATTACATTTAAAGATGAAGTATCCAACCAAAAATATTATTCAGGTCTTATTAATGTGGGATATAACATTAATTCACAGACGCGTATTTTCACAGAAATGTCATGGAGTAGATTTTCTAATGATATTGGGAATACTATAATTTATCATAAAGAAAATGGCGAAAGTGTAAAAGAGAAAGATTCGCCAGGGATGCAAAACTATAATTACATTATTGGCGCGGGTATTCAGTATCGATTTTAATATAGCGTCGGGTGAATGGCTGAATATGAATACATGAAATCTTGCCCGTCTGCACGGGCAAGATGTACTAAGCGTCGATTTGAAGCGGTAGCGCAGTAGACATCCAGACAGAGATCTCTTCGGCGGGCAAAGGACGTGAGAATAAATATCCCTGAATAACGCGACAGTGGATCTTGCGTAGCATCTCAAATTGTTCTTTGGTTTCGACGCCTTCCGCCACGACGGTTAAATTGAGGCTTTGCCCAATGCTGGTAATGGCTTCAAGTAAGGCACGGATGCGTTTTTCGGTCAGACAACGATCGACAAAGCTTTTGTCGATTTTGATTTCCGTTACCGGAAGACTGACTAAACGGGATAAACCAGAAAATCCGGTGCCGAAATCATCGACAGATAAACCTACGCCCATATCGCGCAGGATCTGAATGCGCTTAAAGATTTCGGTATCGTGTTCCATCATCATGCTTTCTGTGATTTCCACCGTCAGCTGGTGGCCGTCAATACCCCAGGCTTGCATTGCATCAGACACCTGATTGGGTAGCTGATTGCTACGAAAGTGCAGCGCAGACAAGTTAACGGAAAGCGCCGGGATATGAATATTCTGGCTACGCCATTCTGCTAGCTGGCGGCAGGCTTCAGCAATAACCCAGCGACCAATGTTTTCGATTTCGCCAATCTCTTCAGCAAGGGGGATAAATCGTGAAGGGGGAACATGACCATGCTGTGGGTCATACCAGCGAGCGAGGGCTTCGATACCATACAGCTCACCGGTTTCCGCAAAGATCTGCGGCTGATAAACCAGTTTTAGTTTGTTGTTGCTGATAGCTTCTTTCAGCGCCGCACCAAGAATCAGACGCTCTTTCACCATTTCGTTCATTACCGGGCTAAAGAATTGCCAGCCGTTACCGCCGTTTTTGCGAATAAAATCCATCGCATTGTGGGCGGTCGAAAGCAGGTAGTCCCGGTTTTTACCAACGTCGTAACTGATACCAATGCTTAAGGTTAGCGGGAATGGTTTATCGTCAATCATGACCGGTTTATTCACGACGTTGCGAAGTTCATCGGCTATTTGGGTAATGTTACTGACGTCGTTTTCCGGACTGATGAGGACAAACTGTGTACCTTCAATACGACAGAGATACTGGTCAGGTTTGATCTTTTCGCGAAAGCGATTGACCACTTCCAGCAATGCCTGATCGGCCCACGCATAGCCAAGGCTGTCGATGACATCCTGAATATGGTCAATGCCAATAAGATACACCACCGGAGAGACGGCATTTTCTACCAGGTCATCGAGATAATTGTGTAGGTTATTGCGGTTTGGCAAACCGGTCATCGGATCAAACTGAATGAGCTGCTCAATATGCTGGCGACTTTTTTCCTGTTCCAGCGCCAGGGCGGCCATATGCTGGCTGATATCCGCCACTCGTTCGATAAACGCGCTGGTTACCGCCCCGGACGCTGTTTTGATTTTCAGAATCCCGGCAGGTGCGCCATCGCGCTGGCGAATGGTGACTGACCAGCTTTGCGCATTCTTTACTTCCGTCCCATGAGAGGACGACGCCCAATGCACCGGCATACCATTACGCAATGCATACAACGACACATGGGATTCATGAAGAATGGATTCAATATTCCGGCAGATGATTTCGCCCATTTCATGAAATGGCGGGCTGCTACACATCGCGGCGAGAATATTGCCTTCAAGCTCACGAATTTGTCGTTCTTCGGTGATATCGGAGAAGGTCATCACCAGGTTTTGCAGATTAGCCAGCACATCATAAACTGGGCTAATAGAAGCTTTGATCCAGATTTTTTCCCCCGTGCGCGTTAACAACAGAAATTCATCCTGATCACGCGCTGTTTTCCATAGCAGTTGCTGTAAGCGAATACGATTATCTGCCGGGTATTCAGGGATGTTAAGCAAAGTATCGGGCTGCATACCGCTGGCTTCGCTGATGCAGTAACCAAACATTTCAGTAAACGCGCGATTGCACTGCACGATATGGCGTTCCGGGTCCAGCACAATGACCGGGCGGTCGAGATGGTCAACGGCAATAATTAACTGCCGGGTCTGTTCTTTCTGTGCCATTTCTACGCTGGCATCACGTACCAGCGCCAGGTAATAAATTTTCCCTTCGGCAGTGACTTTGGATAGCGCGAAACGGGTCCAGATTTTACTGCCGTCTTTTTTCTCCAGCTGCAATTCCCGGCTCATACCTTCGACCCGCGCTTTACCGCCTTCGCGGTTATGGCGAATATATTCTGGATGCGCAGGGCGCAAATTATGGGGAATCAGCATATCAATGTTATTGCCTATCACCTCTTCGCGATTATAGCCCCAGAGCTTCTCCGCCGCAGGATTAAAAAACATTACTTCGTCATTTTCGTTAATTAACACCGCGCCCATCATATTTTGCTCAAGGGCGGGAAAAAAAATGCCGTCGGCGGCATTTTCTGCATCGGTTAGCTTCATGATTACCTCTGCATCCGGGAGCATCTAAAGACTGGCTTTCCAGAGTTCAACACGGTTTCTACCTCGTCTTTTCGCGATATACAGAGCTTCATCGGCTATTTGAATTAAGCGTTCATAATCAGGATGCCCATTAAACATGGCAGCGCCAATGGACAAAGAAAGGGTGATGTCTTCGCCATTTGCGGCTTTCAGTTTGGTTTTTTCCACCCGGCTGCGGATCCGCTCTGCGGTACGCAAAGTGTCATTTTCTGAAGCTTCAGTCAGCACTATGATAAATTCATCGCCACCGTAGCGAAAAACATAGTCACTGCTACGTACGTTGTCGTAAAACGCCTGTGAGACCTTACGTAAAATCTCATCGCCGGTGTTATGTCCCCATGTGTCATTGATCTCTTTGAATTTATCAACATCTATGATTAGGACAGACAACGGCGTGCCAGCCCGATTGGCATGGGCAATTTCACGTTTAAAGATAGTCGGCAAGAAACGGCGGTTAAGTAATTTCGTCAGTACATCCATACCCACTTCATGACGCGAGACTTCTTCAAAGAGTTCACGTAGTAAGGTGATAATCTGCGATACGGTATTTCGTATCTGTAATAAAAACTTCACGCGCAGACTTTTGTTACTCAAATTTTTGGCATTGAGCATTGCCTGATGAAAAATTCCGTCGAAATCCTGAATAAGGCGAGAGATATGACCAACTTCAGCAATGCCACTAAAATAATGGCGACCTTTATGGTTAAACCACAGGCCAAAATCAGCCTGACTTAACGGTAAGCTGCTGCCTAAATCAGAATCCAACAGGACTTTATAAATAATATCTATTTCCCATGAAAGTAATGAGGCTATTTGGCGTTCTTTTTCTTCTTCGGCGTTTTCCAGTAATGAGAAGATACGATAGTTCTCGTCTTCTTTAGCCGCGCTACTGTCGCTAAAGGTAAATGCTCTGGTCATCACTTCCATGGCTATGTCGATACTGTTAATCGAAAAGTGATAAACCTGAAGTTTTTCAGAAGGTGAATAATCAGAGGAAAATATTACCGGGTAGAGGATTTTTTTCAGCACGCGAAAACCCATCTCGACAATTTCTACCGGAATGCCAATACGAGCATGGACTTCGGCTACGGTATGTTGGATTTGTATAAGTCTTTCAACATCGTCCGTTTGTGCAGAGAGCACATTGATAATCCACGTTTCCATCGCACTTTTAAGTTGCCTTTCAACCTGTTCGTTACTCAAAAACTCTTCGGCATGCGGGTCAGTGCGTACAATTCGATAAAACTCAACACTTAAGTAATGAGCATGCGTTACGGCAATTTCTGCCGCTTTGTTACGAATGAGGGGGGCGACCTGGGCAACTAATCCGGTCCACTCATCTTTCATTCTTTTAAAGTACATCTCCATAATTCATACCCTTATACGGCTGGAAAGGCAGACGGAATCGAAAAATGCAACTCGTTTGGACAGGTTTATGGCACCATATTCTCCTGAAATATGAAGATATACCGAAACGAAATAAATGACTTATGACCGTTTTAATCTACGTTACTGGTCTTCTGAAGAGTATAGCCCATCGTGATTATTTTTCGGTGATGGTTAATATCGTATGGTTTTTCATATTCATACGTTTTTATCAGGGGAATTATAACAATTCGACTTAAGTTGATTTGATTATTCGTTGAGAGTGTTTTGTTGATGACAAGCCGGTGTTTAAAGCACCGGCAGTGTCATAAAGTAAGAAAGGGCGTTTAGCTTCCCCAACGGCTTTGCAGATAGCTAACTGCCTGTTGAGTTTGCGGCTTGTTCAGATAGTCTTCGCGGAACAAAATTGTGCCGCTAATTTCTGGCACGGCGTCGTTAAGATCAAGCTGCTTTTTCAGTTCTGGCACGCCGCCGTTAACCATCCAGTCTGGTTCTATCTTTGAAGGTTCGCCGACTTTATAGAAGGCGATACCAATATAAAGACGGGTTTTGGTTGGTTTGACGACATCTGCCCACCATTTTGCCAGCACGTCATAACGTGCTGCGCTACGCGAGAACGGCCAGTAAATTTGCGGGGCTATATAATCCAGTAAGCCTTGTTCGACCCAACGACGAGTGTCTGCGTAGGATTCATCATAAGCTGCGGCCCCGCGCGTATCAGAACCGAGCGGATCGTGTGAGCGATTGCGCCAGACGCCCGCAGGGCTTACACCAAATTCGACTTCCGGCTTAATGCTTTTAATGGTGTGCGACACCTTAGCAATTAACTGCTGGGTATTGTTGCGCCGCCAGTCAGCTTTTGACGCAAATGCACCACCGTATTTGCGGTATGTCTCGTTATCGTTAAGCCGTGAATCCGGCGATTCAGTATAAAAATAGTCGTCAAACTGCACGCCATCTACCGGATAACGAGAAACCACTTCAGCAACTATCGATGTGATCCAGTCCTGAACTTCAGGGATCCCTGGGTCGAGAACAAAACGGTCACCTGACGTCCTGATCCAGTCGCGATGTTGAACATAGACACTGGCCGGTTGTTGAGACAGGGTGCTGTTCAGTTCCCTGATAGTTCCGGGCTTCGTATTAACCGACACGCGGTAGGGATTAAACCAGGCATGTACTTTCATCCCACGCTTATGGGCTTCGTCGAGAATAAATTGCAGCGGATCGTAACCAGGATATTCACCAATTTTGCCGGTCATTAGATCGGACCACGGCAAAATCTTCGACGGCCAAAGGGCAGTGCCGTCGGGCTTCACCTGGAAAAAGACCGTGTTAATTCCCAGTCGTTGCAAGTTTTCCAGTTTGTCGATCATCGCCTGCTGTTGCACGCGGACCCGGCTGGTGGGGTTGCTGATGTTAACCGAGGAGACGGGAGGCCAGTCGAGGCGGGATACCGTGGCCAACCAGATACCGCGCATAGGTTGCGACGACTGTTGTGCGGTCGCTGGTGGTTTTGAGCCTGCTGGTGGTGTCGTCATTGAATCTGGAGGCGTGCTTTTACAACTACACAGTAAAAGAGCCAGTGCAACCAGTGCCGCTGGCCTTTTAATCGCGGATTTCACAGTTCGGGAGCAGATATCCATATATGCTTATTTCCGGTAAACAGATGTGCGCTTATTCTCGTACTTATCTGGGGCAAGTCAATACGGCAATAAGTACGCAAAAGGGAGCGATTAATTTTCGCTCCCTTGTGTTATTACCACTCAGACACGGTTAGTGTTTCTTATCGTTCATCACAATATAGTGCGGTGAACGAGCACGTGGATGCAGGAAGAAGTGACCTTTCGGCGCGTTCTGGCTGTTAATTGGCTCCAGTGTAACACCGGTATTCGCTTTGCCTTTACGGTCATGAATGGCATAGAGAATAAAGGGCAGGGCAAGTACCACCAGGAAACTAACGACCAGTAATTCGACATACATATCGGTAGAGTCACCCTGGATGTTATCCGGCGGCAGGAAGGAAACAATAAACGCCATAATTGAAGTCAGCAGACCGACAATAGCCACGACCAGTTTCACCCCTTTACCACCAGGGATATTAAATGTGCGTTTTAAGTCAGGATGTTTAAGAACCAACACAATGTAGCCAATAAACAGCATGAAATAAGCACACAGATAAATCACCACCGTCAGCGCCAGTGCGATCAGGAAGGACATGTTGTTACCACCACCGGTGTTGGTGAGGATGATCAACGCGATAGAGGTAATCACCAGCTGGGAAATTACCAGAGTTACCGGCACACCATTTTTGTTCATTTTAGCGAACGCGGCGGGCAGTAGATTTTTCTGCGCGGTGACATACATCCCACGAGAAGGGCCAACAATCCATGAGGCGATTTCCGCCAGAACACCCAGCAGCAGCAGGGCAGAGATAACGCGAACCGTCCACTCAATTTCCGGTGCCACATGAGACATCAGCACGGTGAATGTTTGCATTACACCTGCGGACAGGTTGATTTCATTACCCGGAATCACCATCGCAATGGACAAACCGCCTACTGAACTTAAGCAAATCGCAGCCACCATCAGCAGTAACATTGCCAGCGGATAGTCGCGTCCGGGGTTGCTCATTTCATTAACGTGGGTCGCAGAAGCTTCTACTCCCATATAACTCAAAATGAAGGCAACAAACACAACCAAAGTGCCAACTTTCGAGAAATCAGGGAAGAAGGTTTTGGCATCCATTTCGATAGCAACCGGTGCTCCGGAGTGCAGATAAATCGCTGCTAATGCAATCAAAATAAATGCAGGCAGTAGAATACCCGCGAAGAAACCCACTTTCGCAATTCGCGCAGTATATTTAGTTCCGCCAAACTGAGTTAATGCCAGCGCCCAAAGAATAATCAGCGCCGCGATAGTTTTCGTTACCGGGTCTTCATTCAGTGCTGGCCATTTCAGAATGTAGGACAGCGCCCCTAACACGAAATAGAGCATTGGAATAAAGCCAATAGCGATTTGCAGATAGCCAAATGAGATTGCAGCGAATCCCCATTTCGGCCCCAGGGTATTTGATACCCAGGCGAACACGCCACCTTCTTCCCAGCCGTCCACGGTGGCCATTTCCGCAGCACAAAGACCAACGGGAATAAACCATAAAATCCCGCCTAAGAGCAGGAAGAAGACCAATGAAAAGCCAGATGTTGCGAAGGTAGGGTATTCATAAACAGCCATTACCATCGACGCCGTGATGGCGAAGAACCCGAGTAATGTTAGCTGCTTAGCTTTACCTGTCTGTACTGATGTAGCCATATTATCCCCCTAAAACGGTTGTCCTGTGGAACCGCACCTGTTTTGTTCTGAAGTGCTTTCAGAACAATTTTTTCCGTTGCTAATGCCAGTGAACAGACTTCGGAAATTGTCCCGAAACGGGTTCGTTTCGGGACACCGTTACCGCTTAAACGTTATCAGGTATGTTTAAAGCTGTTCTGCTGGGCAATACCCTGCAGTTTCGGGTGATCGCTGAGGTATTTCAGGGAGGCTTTGTAGTCTTCCAGTAACAGTTCAGCGAAGTCCATTTCGAAGCCACGGCGGCACATAATGCGCATTACCACGATGTCGGTGGCTTCACCGCCGAGGGTAAATGCCGGAACCTGCCAGCCGCGCAGGCGCAGACGTTCAGAGAGGTCA
>NZ_RHJO01000025.1:0-1207 GCF_004211985.1 Escherichia sp. E10V10
TGTAAGTATCCCGCATAATCGTGCCATTCATATTTAGAGATCATCCGGCATAATCAATCTGCCAACGAAGGAGATCGCTATGCGTAAAGCCCGTTTTACTGAGCATCAGATCATCGCTGTGATTAAGTCAGTTGAAGCCGGACGAACCGTTAAAGATGTCTGCCGGGAGGCCGGTATCTCTGAAGCCACCTACTACAACTGGAAGTCCAGATACGGCGGCATGGAGGCTTCTGATATAAAAAAAATCAAGGATCTTGAGGACGAGAACCGCCGTCTCAAACAGATGTTTGCTGACCTGAGTCTGGAGAACCGGGCGCTGAAAGACGTTATCGAAAAAAAGCTTTAAAACCAGCCTTTAAGCGTGAGCTGGTCACTCATCTGATAACGACATTCGGACTCAGTATCCGTCAGGCCTGCCGGAGTCTGAACCTGAGCAGAACGGTTTACCATTACCGCCCGGATACCACGCGTGATGAACTCGTTATTGCCGCCCTGCAGGCTGCGGCTGAGCGATACCCGCGATACGGATTTCCGAAGCTTTTCCAGATTCTGCGACGGCAAGGATACTCGTGGAATCACAAAAGGCTCCACCGTATTTACTGTCTGCTGAAGCTGAATTTTCGCCGTAAGGGCAAACAACGACTGCCGGTACGCAATCCCTCACCACTGGCTACGCCAGAAGCGCTGAACCAGAGCTGGTCTGTCGATTTTATGCATGATGCGCTGGCCTGTGGCCGTCGTTTTCGCACGTTCAATGTCGTTGATGACTTTAATCGTGAGGCGTTATCGATTGAAATCGATCTGAATCTGCCAGCTCTGCGAGTGGTCCGTGTACTTGACAGGATCGCGGCAAACCGCGGTTATCCGGTCATGCTGCGCATGGATAATGGTCCGGAATTTATCTCTCTGGCGCTGGCTGAATGGGCAGAGATACACGCAGTAAAACTGGAGTTCATCCAGCCGGGTAAGCCGACGCAGAACGCTTTCATTGAGCGTTTTAACAGGACATACCGTACAGAAATACTCGATTTTTATCTGTTCAGAACGCTGAATGAAGTACGGGAAATTACGGAGAAATGGTTATCAGAATATAACTGTGAACGCCCGCATGAATCACTGAACAATATGACACCGGAGGAATACCGACTTCACCATTATTTGGCCGGGTTCTCAAAAAATGCATGGAACTAAAACGGGTCTATTTACA
>NZ_RHJO01000026.1:0-8264 GCF_004211985.1 Escherichia sp. E10V10
AACCGCGCCGTCTTTACAGACGAATTCCGGTGCACGATAGGTCCGCTTCACCCCGTCCGGTGCGGCAGGCTGGTCCTGCGGAATTTCAAATTTGATTTCCTGCAGACGGAGATAATTCACCCCCTTGTGCAGATAGGCATTTTCGACAAGACAGGCATGGATGTAATAGGTCTTTCCGGCCTCGAAATTAGATTCGGTAAAATACAGGGCGATATCGGGCGCGCCACCACTGGCTTTAAGCGGGATCTGCGTTTTTCCCAGTAACGTCAGCGGCGTGTAGTGGTTCTTTTTCTGTATCTCTTTTCCGGCAAACAGATACACCGCGCCGCCCAGCAGGTCGTGCTCCTTCACCGCCTCCCAGTTCGAAAGCAGCGGGAATGTCGCCAGGCCATAGCTGTCATCACCGGGGCGCGCCTGAGGGTTCTGCCCTTCTGCCACGCTGACAGCTGGCGCCGTCGCGGCCTCCCAGGCACTGTTGATAAAAAAGTTCGCGGTGTTGACCATCGTCCCGACGCCATAAATCCCGGCGCTGAACGCGGTAAGCAGCGTGCGGTTTTCCCGGGGCTGCACGTTAATGACGGCGCTCCCCAGGTCGTCCAGCATGACGTAAAAATAATCCCCACTGGTTCTGTCTGTCGCACAGGGGACAATTTCACTGAACGATGCATCGCTGATGATGGCATCTTCGGTAATGCGGGTCACGAGGGGGTAAAAACAGGCCTGGGTGTTTCTTAGTCCCGGCACGGTCAGCCGCCAGGCCATAGCAGGACGTGAGGATAACGGTCGCGTGCTGTCATTGCTGTAATCAATTAACACCGGTGTATCGGCAGCAAAAGTGACGTCAACATCAATATCGGCATCCCAGGCTACATTCCAGGTCACGGTTTCAGAGGTAACCGGGATTCCACTATTATCAAGGCAGCAGGAAACCGTCCACGACAGGCGGTCACCTTTCATCAGGCTGTCATCCACAGTCAGTAAGCAGCCGCCATATAAGGTATTGCCGTCCTGCCACCAGGAGATTTCAGGAGGATAAAAATTCCCCCGGTTTAATGCAAAGGGACACTCGGTTCCGGAAAAATGTTCACCGGCTTTCAGTTGATACTGAAACGTGGCATATAGCGTCTGTCCGGGAAAAATATTGCAGTTGTTTTGCGGGCTGATATGCAGCAGCCGGGATGAATTGGCTTCGCGGATGCGCAGTGGGGACATCGCACACCATGCAAAACTTGCATATGCCCAGACTTCACGATTGGCAATTTCCTCTTCTGTAAAGGGCATCGTTACCTGATTATTTTTATCCACATCCATAATAGCTACCCCCTCTATGGAGGAGGCTACTTCACATTCCAGTTCCCCGCTAAAACAAAAACATACTTTACGATTACAACATATATTCCCGCCAGGAATTAATGTGACTGTATCAGTTAAATCACGGAAATCACCAGTACTATTGACAACCATGTCTACTGCGTCATATGTGCGTAAATCTAAATTATATGGAGTTTCAACGACAAGATCGGTACTGATATCACCAAGATAAAAGGTAAGAGTTATACTTTGTACATAAGGTACCATTGTTTTTTCTATCAGAGTTTCTGCGTTGTTCAGAGTAAGGAAGGGCAAAATACCAAATAAAAATTCTCCATTCTGATCTGTTTCTGTATTATAAAAGCCATAACTATCCTGTTGTAATTTCTTTGCGTCACCCTCATAGGATATTTTGAGTATTGGATGAGTATCAAGTGTGGACCAGTCATTTTTGGTGACCACATCAACATGATATTTGAAGGGGCTTTTTTTTATTGGATTATTTTCAGCGTCAAAAATTTTAATCAGATAATAAATGTGGTTATTCTTAAGATTACTTCCATCCGGTGAATAGAGGGTTGCGCAGACTGGGCCTTTCCGTTGACTTATAGTCATAGTCAGCCCATCTTTCTCTATCTTTTTGTACGTGGTATTAATTACTTTAGGTGACATTGTATTATCCTGTGCTTTGTTCATTGCTCACACTTAGTATGATGCTATAAAATAATAACCGTACACCATCTGTTGCGGCTTACCGTTATGACACCAATTGATGATGTGGGTAATTAATACCGCACCTTTATTAAAACAAGTACTTATAAAGAGATTATGTTTTTATAATTATGCAGGTACTGTTACATTAACCGTTAGTTTCTTGTCTATCTGAGCATTGCATTATTTCATCAGTGAGCTTTTGCGGTTTGATTTTTAAGATATCTATCTCTGCAAATAAGAATATTACTTCTTTTATTTATAAAAGAAATCTGTAGTCCTTAAGTAAAATGTTATAGAAATAATGTACCAGATGGAGTGGTTCATTTAATTAAAGGATGTATAACATGAACAACGTATTCAATGTTGTCCGTAACGAATCTACTGGCGTCTGGGTCGCGGTATCGGAGTTTGCAAAGAGTCGGGGAAAACGAACCGGACGTCGTATGCTGGCCGGCTTTGCGATGACGCTGGTTGTTTTCGTATTGACACTAAACTGTGTTACTTCGTCGCTCGCCGCAACGGTGTCGATTCTGCCGGGAGAGAGCGTCTATCTGTCACAAATCTATGGCACTGGCGCAAATCAGACAACGCGTTTAAGTGATCTCATTTTTAATGGTACGAGCTCTTCTCCGGCAACGCTTATTGTTGACCGCAATACGCCACTGGGGACAGACAGTTGGTTGTTTAATGCCACCGGTAATGCCGTTAACTTAATTAGTCTGAGTGGAACTCGAAGAGCAGTGATTAAGCTGCTGGACGGTATTGATATGACAATAAGCAACTCCACAGGGGGAGCTGTTTATAATTCCGGGACTGCTTCGGGAATTGTGTATGAACTCGGCAATGGCAGTCAGCTCCGTTTTGTCGATAACCGTGCCAATAATGGCTATCGTGGCCTTATCATCTCAAATTCAGATGTGCTTTTCCGTGGTGCGAACGGTACTGTTGTTTTTGACAATAACAGCGCCTACTCCTATGACCCCGCGATAGATACCACTAACGCCAACATTATATTTGAAGGCAACGTAACGCTGACCAATAATGTCAATCACGCTATTGCCGGCGGTGTTATTCGGTTACATGACTCGGGCAATTTGATTTTCAGTGGTACAGACGCCTCCATTATTATCGGTAATAACAGCGCAATAAGTTCGGGTGGCGGATTATTTTCTGACGGAAGTGTGCAGTTGTATGGTAATGCCGATATCTATGGTAACCGGGCTGTCAGGGATACTGCGGGAGCTATCGTTGCACAGACCGGACTGGTGATGGAGACGAACGGTATCGATGGTATGAAAGTGCATGGAAACTATTCCAATGGCCAGTATGCAGGCGCTATTCTTATCGGCAACAGCGCGAATTTTACCGGCACGAGTCTGCTACATGCGAAAAATAGCGATATTCAGTTCTATAATAATTTCACCGGGGTCGGAAATCTCTTAACGCCCAATATGACATATGCGGTTGCCAATGCGATTAATATCCGCCAGCCGAATGGTGTGTTGAATATTGCTGCTGACGCTGGGCGTCAGATTCTGTTTCGTGATCCGATAACCAGTTTCAACTCCACTGGCGTGGCAATAAATGTCATTGTTGGAATTAATACCACCAACGGCAGCGATGCTACCGATGGGAAAGTGACTTTTAGTGGCGAAGATTTCACACCTGGTTCTCAAAATACGCAATCGCGGATTTATGCCAATACCACCGTTTATGGTGGTGTCCTGGAACTGAAAGACAATGCTCAGTATGGCATAAACACCAGCAGCACGCGGTTTACATTGCGGGACGGTGCCACTTTATTGTCAACCAGCACGGCGGCGAATACCGTGAATGTGCTTTCATCCGGCACCATGAATTTCGCCGATGGCTCGCTGATTAAGAGCAATGGCGACAGCAAATTGAATCTGAATGCCGGTAGTCGGCTGATTGGTACTGCAGCAGGTGACACGGTAGCGATTGAAACCGACGGAGCCGATAAACTGACACTCGGCGGAGTCCTGTCCGGCCCTGGCAAACTGGAAAAGATCGGCACGGGAACCTTATCTACGGCTAACGCCAATCAGTTCCTCAACACAGGTGGATTCAATGTCAAAGAAGGAACACTGAACGCGCAGAACATGGCGCAGAGTTTCAGTTCACTGGATATCCAACATAACGCGTTAATGACGATGGGCAACAGCGGCGAAAACCTGTCGATCACCGATCGCGCCATGATTGCCGGTACGCTGGAAAACGTCCAGACGCTGAATAAATCAGGCAGTGGTGAGCTGCAGATTGCTAATTCCGTAGGCGCTAACCGGTTGGATATGTCTGGCGGTACGCTGAAAGTTGATGCCGGTGAAACGCTGATTGTCGCTGCGGACGCAAATTTTGGCAGCGGTGTAACCGCGCAGGTTGATATTGCCAGTGACCCGGCACTGAGCGCCGATACTCTCCAGCTTACCGGGAACAATACGCTGGATATCTCCGGCTATGCCCCTGTTTCTGATGAGAATCTGTATACCCTTATCCGCACCCGGAACGGGATTAGCGGCGATTTCAGCTATACCGTCGCAGGACAGGCTTTGCAGGATTATGTCGATACAGACCATTTTCTGATCGGATGGGCGAAGAAAGATGACGACAGCAAAAATGTTATTGCGCAGTTTGGTCTGGTCTGGTTAAACACCGAAGACTCCAGTGCTCACGGTACGTTCAACGTAACGGACAGTCACAGCTTTACCCTGGGAGACGCACTGCAAGATAATCTGAACTCCACCGCGTATGGTTTCGGCTGGGACGGCAAAAGCCTCAGCAAAACTGGTGGCGGTACGCTGATATTCTCCGCCATCAACGGCTATACCGGTAGCACGACTGTTAATGAAGGCACACTGCGGACCGCTATCGCCGACACACTGAACAGCAGTAGCGATATTATCGTCAACGGTGGTGTACTCGATCTGAACGGCAACAATCAGCAGGCTAACCGCCTGAGCGGCAGCGGTGGCGTTGTGATGCTGAACGGCGCATCGCTGATCGCCGTTAACGCCACGGACAGTGATAATTCGCGTTTTGACGGTGACATCATCGATGGCAATGTAGCTGGCGGCCGCTTCATCAAGAACGGTGATGGCAGCCTGACGCTGGCGGGACAGACGGCCTGGATCACAGATACTGAGATTAATGCGGGGGAGCTTGTCTTTGATGGTGCCAACGGTGGCGCGCAACTGACCAGCAATATTATTGGTAATAACGGCAGCCGACTGACTCTGCAAAACGGCGCACAACTGACCGGATGGATCGACCCGGCGAATGTCGATATTGATGCTGCCAGCCGCTGGAACATGACAGCTGCTTCAAAGGTCAACGATCTGAGCAGTGCCGGAACGATCTCGATTTCCGCACCTAACGATAATGATTTCAAAACCCTGACCGTGGCGGGCAACTACACTGGCAATGACGGTCTGATTGTGATGAACACGGAACTGGGGGGCGACGATTCTCAAACCGACAAGCTCATTGTTCACGGCGATACGGTCGGTAACACCAGGGTTGCGGTGCATAATGTCGGGGGCGTGGGTAAACAGACTGACAACGGTATTGAACTGGTTCATGTTGACGGCAGCTCTACCGGTCACTTCGCCCTGACCACCGGCACTGTGGAAGCTGGCGCTTATGTTTATACGTTGGCGAAAGGCACTGACAGTGCGGCGCAAAACTGGTATCTCACCAGTAAGTGGAAAGGTCCCGTTTTACCTGTTCGACCCGTTGTACCGGAGGCTCCGGTCAAACCACCGGTAGTGGATCCGATGGCACCAGACGCGCTGCGCCCGGAAGCGGGTAGTTATATCAGCAATATTTCAGTCGCGAACACGCTGTTTAACCACCGTCTGCACGATCGTCTTGGTGAACCGCACTACACCGACGCGCTAAAAGAGGACGGACTGGCAGCCAGCATGTGGATGCGCCATGTCGGCGGTCATGAACGTTCTGTTGTCGGTGACGGTCAGTTGAAAACGCAGAGCAACCGTTATGTGCTGCAACTGGGGGGTGATATCACACAGTGGAGTACCGACGGCACCGACCGCTGGCATTTGGGGGTGATGGGAGGTTATGCAAACGCGCGCAGCAATACCCGCAGCGACCGCGCCGGTTACGGCTCTGACGGACGTATCAACGGTTACAGCGCCGGGCTGTACGGAACCTGGAACCAGAATGAGGCGGATAAAACCGGGGCGTATGTCGATAGCGGGATGTTGTACAACTGGTTTAATAACAGTGTGGCAGCAGATAACCGCGCCAGCGACAGTTACAGTTCGAAAGGACTGACTGCCTCACTGGAAGCGGGTTATACCCTGAAATCCGGAGAGTTTTCCGGCAGTCGGAGCACGCTGAACACCTGGTATATCCAGCCGCAGGCACAGGTTACCTGGATGGGCGTGAAGGACAATGCGCACAACCGCAACGATGGGACCCGTATTGAAACTCAGGGCGATGGTAACATCCAGACGCGTCTGGGTGTGAGAACGTACCTGAACAGTCATCACAAAATGGATGATAGTAAGCAGCGTGAGTTGCAGCCATTCGTGGAAGTAAACTGGATCCACAATACCGAAACCTTTGGTGTGAAGATGGATGGCGTAAGCATCAGTCGTGACGGCGTGCGTAATCTGGGCGAAATCCGCACCGGGGTGGAAGGTAAAGTGAATGCTAATCTGAGCATCTGGGGCAACGTTGGTGTACAAACAGGTGACAAAGGCTATAGCAACACTCAAGGAATGCTGGGGATTAAGTACAGTTGGCGCTAACATTGCCTGATGCGCTACGCTTATCAGGCCTACATATCAAAGCAATATATTGAATTTGCGCGATTTTATGGCCGGATAAGGCGTTTACGCCGCATCCGGCATGAACAAAACGCACTCTGTCAGAAAACGGGAAGGAGCCTGTACATAGATTTGTGTAATTGCCTGATTTTGATATGTTCAATCCAGCATCAAATGAAGGTTAATTTATGGACGAAAAACAGTTACAGGCTCTGGCTAACGAACTGGCCAAAAACCTCAAAACCCCTGAAGACCTCAGTCAGTTTGATCGGCTGCTGAAAAAGCTCAGCGTTGAAGCCGCTCTCAATGCAGAGATGACACACCATCTTGGGTATGAGAAAAATCAGTCCAGACCAGGAGCTAACTCCCGCAACAGTTATTCCACAAAGACCGTTATCACAGGCGACGGTCCACTGGAACTGCGTACTCCGCGCGATCGTGACGGTACCTTCGAACCACAACTGGTAAAGAAAAATCAGACCCGTATTACCGGGATGGATAACCAGATCCTCTCGTTGTATGCCAAAGGGATGACCACCCGTGAGATAGCTGCTGCGTTCAAAGAACTGTATGACGCAGATGTTTCACCGGCACTGATATCAAAGGTTACCGATGCCGTGATGGAGCAGGTTGTAGAATGGCAAAACCGACCACTGGATGCTGTTTACCCCATTGTTTATCTTGACTGTATCGTCCTGAAAGTTCGGCAGGACAGTCGCGTCATCAACAAATCGGTGTTCCTGGCACTGGGCATCAATATCGAAGGTCAGAAAGAACTGCTGGGTATGTGGCTGGCCGAAAATGAAGGGGCGAAGTTCTGGCTCAATGTGCTGACTGAACTGAAAAACCGCGGTCTGAACGATATCCTCATCGCCTGTGTGGATGGCCTGAAAGGCTTCCCGGATGCCATCAACACAGTATATCCGAAGGCCCGCATCCAGTTATGCATCGTGCATATGGTGCGCAACAGCCTGCGCTTCGTGTCATGGAAGGACTACAAAGCCGTCACTCGCGACCTGAAAGCGATTTATCAGGCTCCCTCGGAAGAGGCAGGCCAGCAGGCACAGGAAGCGTTCGCTGCGGCCTGGGACAGTCGCTATCCTCAGATAAGCCGAAGCTGGCAGGCTAACTGGCCGAATCTTGCCACGTTCTTCGCTTATCCAACGGACATCCGCAAAGTGATCTATACGACGAATGCCATCGAGTCGCTAAACAGCGTGATCCGCCATGCGATCAAAAAGCGTAAAGTGTTCCCGACAGACGACTCGGTGAAAAAAGTGGTGTGGCTGGCAATCCAGTCTGCGTCCCAGAAATGGACGATGCCGTTGAAGGACTGGCGAATGGCAATGAGCCGCTTTATTATCGAGTTCGGTGACCGCCTGGACGGTCACTTCTGAGAAAAGGCATTTACACAGAATCCTAAACAGGCTC
>NZ_RHJO01000027.1:0-39272 GCF_004211985.1 Escherichia sp. E10V10
GGAAATCAACGGCAATAACGGGAAAGTTATCCAGGACGGCGATCTGGACGTCAGTGGCGGCGGTCACGGCATTGATATCACCGGCGACAGTGCGACGGTGGACAACAACGGCACCATGACCGTCACCGATCCGGAATCCATCGGTATTCAGATCGACGGCGACCAGGCGGTTGTTAACAACGAAGGCGACAGCACCATCAGCAACGGCGGCACCGGTACGCAGATTAACGGTGACGACGCCACCGCCAACAACAACGGTAAAACCACCGTTGACGGTAAAGATGCCACTGGCACGGAAATCAACGGCAATAACGGAACCGTTATCCAGGACGGCGATCTGGACGTCAGCGGCGGGGCACACGGGATTGATATCACCGGCGACAGCGCGACGGTGGATAACAACGGCACCATGACCGTGACCGATCCGGAATCCATCGGTATTCAGATCGACGGCGACAAGGCGGTTGTTAATAATGAAGGCGACAGCACCATCAGCAACGGCGGCACCGGCACGCAGATTAACGGTGACGACGCCACCGCCAACAACAACGGTAAAACCACCGTTGATGGCAAGGATTCCACCGGTACGGAAATCAACGGCAATAACGGGACCGTTATCCAGGACGGCGATCTGGATGTTAGCGGCGGGGCACACGGGATTGATATCACCGGCGACAGCGCGACGGTGAACAACAAGGGTAACATTACTGTCACAGATGAAAAATCTGTTGGTATACAGATTGACGGCGACAAAGCGACTTTTGTTCAGACTGGGGATGTTGACGTAACAAACTTTGCTACAGGGTTTAATATTACAACCAATGATGGAGACGTCTCACTGGCTGGCGATATGCAGATTGGTGATTTCTCCACGGGGCTTGTGCTCAATGGTGACAGTAACCAATTAACGCTGGCTACAGCTGATCTGAATGTTACCGGGCAGTCAGCCTCTGGGGTCAATGTTATCGGTGATAACAATAATATTGATATTACCGGCAATGTTCGTGTCGATAAAAATCAGTTGGCTGATAATGGTGCTGAAAGTTTTTACGATGACTCCACTGGTATCAATATTAAAGGCAATAATAACAAGGCAAATCTGGACGGAAAGTTAACGGTTGTCGTAGACAGCGAAATGACTACTCGTGGCTACTCAAAATATGATGGCAGTCAGGAAAATATCTCTGGCCTGGTTGTCTCTGGTGATGATAACGTTATTAATTTGAATAACGGCATTCACCTTGTGGGTGAAGTCAATCAATTAGCGGATGGTTCTGTTATTGCATCAGAACGTAAAGGCTCTGGGAATATACCAGTTATTAGTGTTGATGGTAAGTCATCGGTGTATTTGAAAGGCGATTCAACAATTAGTGGTGATTTTCCATTAGGTTATGAAAATATTATCCAGTTAAGCAATAATGCGGTGTTGGAAGTCGATGCAGATGCCTCGATAAGTATGGGGGATATTCATTCCTATAACCATTATAACATGGCTGAATCACGAATTGTTGATGTTAAATCAGGTGCCAAAGCTGTCAATAATGGCGATATTGATCTATGGAATATAGGCTTTGCTACGGTTTCTGATGTGGGTTCAACAAGTATTAATAATGGCAGTATTACGCTTTCGCAATATTATTATGGCTCAGTAGAGACTGGCGGGGCTGGTTTCTTTGTAACGAGAAACGGTGAGGCTAGTAATAATGGTGTAATTACCGGGAAAGTAATGCAGCAACAAAGTGTGATGAATATATATTCCACACTTGGCGGCACTGTGCCTAATATTTTCTACAATAAAATATCCAGTATTACAGGAATGGAATCATTTGTTAATGGTTCTGTTGTCAACAGTATTGATGGAATTATTGATTTGTATGGGCGTGGTGTTATAGGCATGTTGGCTATTAATAACTCCACCGCCGATAATGCGGGGCAGATAAAATTAGACACGTTATGGGTTGATGTAAATGACACGACTACACTGGATGGTAATATAATGTCAACCAATGCCAGAGATTTTGGTGTGGGTATGGCGGTTGGTACAGATACGACGAGCGGTGCGAAAATCAATGCCACATCGACAAACCTGTTGGGTGGCATTATTACTGTCTATAACGCCGGTGCCGGAATGGCGGCCTATGGTACTGATAATACAGTTATCAATCAGGGTATTATCAATCTAGAGAAAAATGAAAATTATGATGATAGCCTGGGGGCGAATACACTGGTAGGTATGGCTGTATATCATGAAGGCACGGCTATCAATGATAAAACGGGCATAATTAACATTAATGTGGATCATGGTCAGGCATTTTATAATGATGGTACAGGAACAATTCTGAATTACGGCTCCATTAATTTGTTTGGTTCACCAATGGATGATGCTGATTCTCATATGGGAGCAGCAACAGAAAGTGGAGAATTATTGACAAAATTGAGTAAAAGCGGTGAGTCAATTACTACTACATCAGCTATAAATGAGTTTGTGACTGCAAAATCATTAGCCAATTACGGCAATGAAACTATTAACAGCAATTTAAATGCAACGAAATGGCTTTACAATGAAGATAATGCCAGTCTGACAATTAATGGTAATTTGAATATTGTGCAAGGACTGGAAAACAGTGGAGTGCTGGATTCTGATACCATTAATGCCAACGCCAGTATTTACAATCGTGCGACAGCAAGCATGACAACTGAGCTGCTGACCCTGAATGGTGGAATTAATTTCTACAACGAAGGGAAATTCAGCGGTGTTATTGAGGGAACCAGTTACAGACAAAGCGTTGTCAACACTGGTGAAATGGCAGTTACTGCTGATGGTAAATCATTAATGAATGGCAGTTTCGTACTGTATAACGAAGCAGATTCAACGCTCAGTAATAGCGGAAATGCTATTGCAGGAGGTGAAAACACCATTGTTAATGTGACTCGCCCCAATGACTCGCTTGCGCAGGTTAACCGTGGCACGATTACCGCCACTAACGGTTACAGTGCTATTAAAACAGCAAGTACAGGATCAAACAGTAACGGTAAATGGATCTGGAATACGGAAACAGGTGTTATTAATGGTATTAATCCAGATGCTCCGTTGATTGATTTAGGCCGTGGGTATAATTTCGCAAATGCCGGGGTAATCAATATTCAGGGTGATGGGGCAGTTGCTATTAGCTGCGGAACGACCAGTTATACTGTCCAGTTGGTGAACAGTGGTACGATTAATGTCGGCACCGAGCAGGGTCAGGCTGATGGAACTAATGGTGAGGGGCTGATTGGTATCAAAGGAAATGGTTCTGCAACGACGATTAATAATACTCAAGAGGGCGTTATTAATGTTTACGCAGATAATTCATGGGCGTTTGGTGGCTCGACTAAAGCGATTGTGAATAATGGGATTATCAACCTGCTGTGTAATATTGATTGCGATATTTATGCACCAAATACAACAGGGACGAGAAATGATCATGATGGTACTGTTGATATCACTGTACCGAATGCTTCTGCGACACCAGGACAGGGCAACGTACCTGCTGCGCCTGTTGAGTCAGTTACCCAGCAAAAACTCACCAATTACACCATTGGTACCAACAGTGACGGAAGTTCCGGCACGCTGAAAGCCAATAATTTGGTCATAAGTGACAACGTCACGGTTAATACTGGATTCAGTGCCGGTACTGCTGATACCAGCGTAGTGATTGATGATGTTTTCAAAGGTGAAAATATCAGCGGCGTGGAGAATATCACTTCCTCCACAGTTGTCTGGAACGCTAAGGGCAGCACCGATGCCAACGGCAACGTTGACGTCACCATGAGTAAAAACGCCTACACCGAGGTAGCAACTGATTCTTCGGTGAATGGTGTCGCGAAGGCACTGGATGCGGGTTACACCAACAACGAACTGTTTACCAGCCTGAACGTCGGCACGATTGCCGAACTGAACAGCGCACTTAAGCAAATTAGTGGCAGCCAGGCGACCACGGTATTCCGGGAAGCGCGCGTGTTAAGCAACCGCTTTAGTATGCTGGCGGATGCCGCGCCGAAAGTGGGTAACGGCCTGGCGTTCAACGTTGTAGCGAAAGGCGATCCGCGTGCCGAGTTAGGTAATAATACCGAATACGACATGCTGGCATTGCGTAAAACCATCGACCTGAGCGAAAGCCAGACGATGAGTCTGGAGTACGGTATAGCTCACCTCGATGGCGACGGTGCTCAGAAAGCGGGTGATAATGGCGTAACCGGTGGCTACAGCCAGTTCTTTGGCCTGAAACATCAGATGTCCTTCGACAATGGCATGAACTGGAATAACGCATTGCGTTATGACGTTCACAACCTTGACAGCAGTCGTTCGATTGCATTTAGCAGCACGAACAAAACGGCTGATACCGACGTGAAGCAGCAGTACCTGGAGTTCCGCAGCGAAGGGGCGAAGACTTTCGAACCGAGCGAAGGGCTGAAGATCACGCCATATGCGGGTGTAAAACTGCGTCACACACTGGAAGGTGGCTATCAGGAACGCAATGCCGGAGACTTTAACCTGAGCATGAACAGCGGCAGCGAAACGGCGGTAGACAGCATCGTCGGGCTGAAACTGGACTACGCAGGTAAAGACGGCTGGAGCGCAAACGCCACGCTGGAAGGCGGGCCTAACCTGAGCTATGCGAAGAGCCAGCGTACGGCAAGCCTGGCAGGCGCAGGTAGTCAGCACTTTAACGTCGATGACGGTCAGAAGGGCGGCGGCATCAACAGCCTGGCAAGCGTCGGCGTGAAGTACAGCAGCAAAGAAAGTTCGCTGAATCTGGATGCGTACAACTGGAAAGAGGACGGCATCAGCGACAAAGGTGTGATGCTGAACTTCAAGAAAACGTTCTAATTTTTAGCATGTGATACACAAACCGCAACGCTGATACAGGTTGCGGTTTTTTTTTGCCGGATGCGATTCTTGACGCGTTTTGTATTGGTGTCTTTCAGGACAACAGAGCAACTCATCCAGTAATCTTGTTTACGCCTTCGCATTATTTATCTCTTTTCATTTCTATACTGATTTTCTTAATCCGTTTTATTACAGGGCAGGGTGCGATGAGCAGCAACACATTTACTCTCGGTACAAAATCCGTTAATCGTCTTGGTTACGGTGCAATGCAACTGGCAGGTCCTGGGGTTTTTGGCCCCCCAAGGGATCGCCATGTTGCTATTACCGTGCTGCGCGAGGCGCTGGCATTGGGCGTCAATCACATTGATACCAGCGACTTTTATGGCCCGCACGTCACCAATCAGATTATCCGCGAAGCGCTTTATCCTTATTCTGACGACCTGACAATTGTCACTAAAATTGGTGCGCGGCGTGGTGAGGATGCTTCCTGGTTGCCCGCATTTTCTCCGGCGGAGCTGCAAAAAGCGGTGCACGATAATCTACGTAATCTCGGCCTGGACGTACTGGATGTAGTAAATCTGCGCGTAATGTTTGGCGATGGTCACGGCCCAGCGGAAGGATCGATTGAAGCCAGCCTGACCGTGCTGACGGAGCTGCAACAACAAGGGCTGGTAAAACATATTGGCCTGAGTAAAGTTACACCGACGCAGGTTGCAGAGGCACGTAAGATTACCGAAATCGTCTGTGTGCAAAACGAATACAACATCGCGCACCGTGCTGATGACGCAATGATTGATGCTTTGGCTCGTGACGGCATTGCCTACGTGCCGTTCTTCCCGCTCGGGGGCTTTACGCCGCTGCAATCCTCCACGCTTTCCGATGTTGCTACAAGCCTTAATGCGACACCAATGCAGGTGGCGCTGGCGTGGTTGTTACAGCGTTCACCGAATATTTTGCTGATTCCTGGCACCTCTTCGGTGGGACATCTGCGGGAGAATATGGCGTCCGATGAATTAGTGCTAACGGATGACGTGCTGGCAACGCTGGACAGTATTGCGCAAAAGACGGGTTAAATAAAAAAACCTCCCACTTTCGTGGGAGGCATCATAAATCTTATTCAGCAACAATACTGTCGATAGCTGCTTTCGCGTCAGACTGCGCTTTCGCTGCCATTTCCGGACCGTATGCGATCCCTTCGGCGAAGACGAATTTCACATCGGTAATGCCGATAAAGCCGAGGAACGTGGACAGATACGGCGTCACCAGGTCCGTTGGTCCATCTTTATGGATCCCGCCGCGGCTGGTAATAACGATGGCTTTTTTACCCGTTACCAGACCTTCCGGACCGTTCTCGGTATAGCGGAAAGTAACGCCTGCGCGTGCAACCAGGTCAAAATAGTTTTTCAACTGAGTCGAGATGTTGAAGTTGTACATCGGTGCCGCAATAACGATAACGTCGTGGGCTTTCAGCTCGGCAATCAGCTCATCGGAAAGCGCCAGAGCTTCCTGCTGACGCGGAGTCAGCGGCGCATCGCTCGGACGCAGAGCGCCAACCAGTTCGCCATCCAGTACCGGAATTGGATTTGCAGCCAGGTCGCGAACGGTGATTTCATCAGCGGAGTGCTTTTCGCGCCATTGTTCAACAAAATAATCGGACAACTGATTAGACTGAGAGTACCCTGCCAGGATGCTGGATTTAAGAACTAATACCTTGCTCATGGTGTTTCCTTATAGATATTTGAATGGGCGATGCCCCGTTTCTTGTTGACACTTTATTCACAATCCTGCCACAGAGATAGCGCAATAAATCGAAGCCTATGTTCGAATTTATTGAACAACGCATAGAAAGCCGCGATGTGGTACTCTATATCTATCATTTCAAAGAAAATTAATCAGGCAGACTACTGCCCACTAACGTTATGACAGAACAACAAAAATTGACCTTTACGGCCTTGCAGCAGCGGCTGGATTCGCTGATGCTGCGTGACAGACTGCGTTTTTCTCGCCGTCTGCACGGCGTGAAGAAGGTTAAAAATCCTGATGCACAACAGGCCATTTTCCAGGAGATGGCGAAAGAGATTGACCAGGCGGCAGGGAAAGTCCTGCTGCGTGAAGCGGCACGACCGGAAATTACTTACCCGGACAATTTGCCGGTTAGTCAGAAAAAACAGGACATTCTCGAAGCAATTCGTGATCACCAGGTGGTGATCGTCGCCGGGGAAACGGGTTCCGGTAAAACGACTCAGCTACCGAAAATCTGTATGGAGCTGGGGCGCGGGATTAAAGGGCTGATCGGCCATACCCAGCCGCGTCGCCTGGCGGCACGAACGGTGGCGAACCGTATTGCGGAAGAGCTGAAAACGGAGCCGGGCGGTTGCATCGGTTACAAAGTGCGTTTCAGCGATCACGTAAGTGATAACACGATGGTCAAGCTGATGACCGATGGGATCCTGCTGGCGGAGATCCAGCAAGACCGCCTGCTGATGCAGTACGACACCATCATTATTGACGAAGCGCACGAACGTAGCCTGAATATCGATTTTCTGCTCGGCTATTTGAAAGAGTTGCTGCCGCGGCGTCCTGACCTAAAAATTATTATCACTTCCGCGACTATCGACCCGGAACGCTTTTCGCGCCACTTTAATAATGCGCCGATTATCGAAGTCTCCGGTCGGACCTATCCGGTGGAAGTGCGCTATCGCCCGATTGTTGAAGAAGCCGATGACACCGAGCGCGACCAGTTGCAGGCGATTTTTGACGCCGTAGATGAACTGAGCCAGGAAAGCCCTGGCGACATTCTGATCTTTATGAGCGGCGAGCGAGAAATTCGCGATACCGCCGATGCGCTGAACAAGCTGAACTTACGCCATACCGAAATCTTGCCGCTTTATGCACGGCTTTCCAACAGCGAACAGAACCGCGTGTTCCAGTCGCACAGCGGGCGACGCATTGTACTGGCGACCAACGTCGCGGAAACCTCGCTGACCGTACCGGGGATTAAATACGTTATCGACCCAGGTACGGCGCGTATCAGCCGCTACAGCTATCGCACCAAAGTGCAGCGATTGCCGATTGAGCCCATTTCGCAGGCTTCAGCCAATCAGCGTAAAGGCCGCTGTGGTCGTGTGTCAGAAGGGATCTGTATTCGTCTCTATTCCGAAGACGATTTCCTCTCGCGCCCGGAGTTTACCGATCCGGAGATTCTGCGTACCAACCTGGCCTCGGTTATTTTGCAGATGACCGCGCTGGGGCTGGGCGATATCGCCGCGTTCCCGTTTGTCGAAGCGCCAGATAAACGCAATATCCAGGATGGTGTGCGTCTGCTTGAAGAACTGGGCGCGATCACCACGGATGAACAGGCCAGCGCCTATAAACTGACGCCGCTCGGTCGCCAGCTCTCGCAGTTGCCTGTCGACCCACGTCTGGCGCGTATGGTGCTGGAAGCGCAAAAACATGGCTGCGTGCGTGAGGCGATGATTATCACGTCCGCACTCTCCATTCAGGATCCGCGCGAGCGTCCGATGGATAAACAGCAGGCATCGGACGAAAAACATCGTCGCTTCCACGACAAAGAGTCTGACTTCCTGGCGTTTGTGAATCTGTGGAATTATCTTGGCGAGCAGCAAAAGGCGCTTTCTTCAAACGCCTTCCGTCGCCTGTGTCGTACCGATTATCTCAACTATCTGCGCGTGCGCGAATGGCAGGATATCTACACTCAGCTGCGCCAGGTAGTGAAAGAACTAGGCATTCCGGTTAACAGCGAACCGGCGGAGTATCGCGAAATTCACATTGCGTTGCTGACTGGTTTGCTTTCCCATATCGGCATGAAAGATGCCGATAAACAAGAATATACCGGCGCACGTAACGCGCGTTTTTCCATCTTCCCCGGTTCCGGTTTATTCAAAAAGCCGCCGAAATGGGTGATGGTGGCGGAACTGGTAGAAACCAGCCGCCTGTGGGGGCGCATTGCGGCACGCATCGATCCGGAATGGGTGGAACCCGTCGCTCAGCATTTGATTAAACGCACCTACAGTGAACCGCACTGGGAACGGGCGCAGGGCGCGGTGATGGCAACGGAAAAAGTCACCGTTTATGGCTTGCCGATTGTCGCCGCACGTAAGGTTAACTACAGCCAGATTGATCCTGCGCTGTGTCGTGAACTCTTTATTCGCCATGCGCTGGTGGAAGGTGACTGGCAGACGCGTCACGCTTTCTTCCGCGAAAACCTGAAACTGCGGGCAGAAGTGGAAGAGCTGGAACACAAATCACGTCGCCGCGATATTCTGGTTGATGACGAAACATTGTTTGAGTTCTACGACCAGCGCATCAGCCACGATGTAATCTCCGCTCGTCACTTCGACAGCTGGTGGAAAAAAGTCAGCCGCGAAACGCCTGATTTGCTCAACTTTGAAAAGAGCATGTTGATCAAAGAAGGTGCGGAAAAAATCAGCAAGCTGGATTACCCGAACTTCTGGCATCAGGGCAATCTCAAGCTGCGTTTAAGCTATCAGTTTGAGCCCGGCGCGGATGCTGACGGTGTGACCGTACATATTCCGCTGCCGTTACTTAACCAGGTTGAGGAAAGCGGGTTCGAGTGGCAGATCCCCGGTCTGCGCCGCGAACTGGTGATTGCTCTGATTAAATCGTTGCCAAAACCGGTACGCCGTAATTTTGTACCCGCGCCAAACTACGCCGAAGCGTTTTTAGGCCGCGTCACACCGCTGGAGTTACCGTTGCTCGACAGCCTTGAGCGCGAGCTACGGCGGATGACCGGCGTTACCGTTGACCGCGAAGACTGGCACTGGGATCAGGTGCCTGATCACCTGAAAATCACCTTCCGCGTGGTGGATGACAAAAACAAGAAGCTAAAAGAAGGGCGCTCATTACAAGATCTGAAAGATGCGCTGAAAGGCAAAGTGCAGGAAACGCTGTCTGCGGTGGCGGATGACGGTATCGAGCAGAGCGGCTTACATATCTGGAGTTTTGGTCAGCTGCCGGAAAGCTACGAACAGAAGCGTGGCAACTACAAAGTGAAGGCGTGGCCGGCGCTGGTGGATGAGCGCGACAGTGTTGCGATCAAACTGTTTGATAACCCGCTGGAGCAAAAGCAGGCAATGTGGAACGGTCTTCGCCGTCTACTGCTGCTGAATATTCCATCGCCGATCAAGTATTTACATGAAAAGTTACCGAACAAAGCCAAGCTGGGACTGTACTTTAACCCGTATGGCAAAGTGCTGGAGCTGATTGACGACTGTATCTCCTGCGGTGTGGATCAACTGATCGACGCCAATGGTGGCCCGGTCTGGACGGAAGAAGGCTTTGCTGCGCTGCATGAAAAAGTCCGCGCTGAACTGAACGACACGGTGGTGGATATTGCGAAGCAGGTCGAGCAAATCCTCACTGCGGTGTTCAATATCAACAAACGTCTGAAAGGGCGGGTGGATATGACGATGGCGCTGGGACTGTCGGATATCAAAGCGCAGATGGGCGGGCTGGTGTATCGCGGTTTTGTCACTGGTAACGGCTTCAAACGCCTGGGCGACACGCTGCGTTATTTGCAGGCGATAGAAAAACGACTGGAAAAATTGGCGATTGATCCACATCGCGACCGTGCACAGATGCTGAAAGTCGAAAACGTCCAGCAGGCGTGGCAGCAATGGATCAACAAACTGCCGCCTGCACGTCGTGAGGATGAAGACGTGAAAGAGATCCGCTGGATGATAGAAGAGCTGCGCGTTAGTTACTTCGCTCAACAACTTGGTACACCTTATCCGATTTCAGATAAGCGTATTTTGCAGGCGATGGAGCAGATTAGCGGTTAACCCTGCTATTTGCCTGATAAATCTAAAACCCGGTAAGCATTTAGCGCCGGGTTTTTTATTAATTCTAAAAACGGTAAGGGCAAAAATTGGGAAATTCAGAAAAATACAATTCTCTGCTGCAAGATGAATAATGTTTATCTACAGCTTTTCCGTAAAAGATATGTCAGGCTTGCGGAGAGACGGTTAAGGAAATACGGCTTCCTCCTTTCAGAGTGCTCCGCTTCTCATTATTATCTCACGCAGTATTCTTAAGGGAACGATAAGGAGGGACCATGAATATTAACCCGTTTCCGACGCTTTCAGCGTCAACCATTGATGCTATAAACGTTATCGGTCGATGGCTGGCGCAGGATGATTTCTCCGGTGAAGCTCCGTATCAGGCCGATTGCGTGATCCTTGCAGGCAATGCTGTCATTCCCACTATCGATGCCGCTTGTAAGATTGCAAGAGATCAGCAAATTCCTTTACTGATTAGTGGTGGTATTGGTCACTCGACAACTTTTTTGTATAGCGCCATTGCACAGCATCCGCACTACAACACTATCCGCACCACTGGCAGGGCAGAAGCTACCATCCTTGCGGATATCGCCCATCAGTTTTGGCATATTCCACATGAAAAAGTCTGGATTGAAGATCAGTCAACTAACTGTGGAGAAAATGCCCGTTTCAGTATCGCATTATTGAATCAGTTAGCAGAGCGAGTCCATACCACGATTGTCGTCCAGGATCCCACTATGCAACGCCGCACCATGGCGACGTTCCGTCGTATAACAGGAGATAATCCTGATGCGCCTCGCTGGCTAAGTTATCCGGGATTCGTACCACAGTTGGGAAATGATGCAGGCAGCGTGACGTTTGCTAATCCGCTGACAGGACTATGGCCAGTTGAGCGATATTTGTCCCTACTTACTGGCGAGCTGCCACGCTTGCGCGATGACAGCGATGGCTATGGACCGCGCGGACGCGATTTTATCGTTCACGTCGATTTTCCGTCAGAAGTTACGCAGGCATGGCAGCTATTACAGCATGACGCAGTGCTTATTGAGGCAATGGAGAGTCGTTCACTGCGCTAATAATTGCCCGTTTGTGAACAAATGATTGCAAACGGGTAATAATCTGATCTTTTTCTTCCTCTCTTTATTCCCGTCGTATCTCTTTTTATGAAGCCTTTCACAAAATTGCACATCCACGATGCCTTCTCTGCTGTGATTGATGTTAATTAACATATGAATCACAAAATATAAACATATCAATCGCAGGAGTAGCCCATGTCTGTACCCGTTCAACATCCTATGTATATCGATGGACAGTTTGTCACCTGGCGCGGCGACGCATGGATTGATGTGGTTAACCCCGCAACAGAGGCAGTGATTTCCCGCATTCCTGATGGTCAGGCTGAAGATGCTCGCAAAGCAATCGATGCAGCAGAGCGTGCACAGCCAGAATGGGAAGCATTACCCGCGATTGAACGAGCGAACTGGTTACGGAAAATCTCTGCGGGGATCCGCGAACGGGCCAGTGAAATTAGCTCATTGATCGTCGAGGAAGGTGGCAAAATTCAACAGCTGGCCGAAGTCGAAGTCGCTTTTACTGCTGACTATATCGATTACATGGCGGAATGGGCTCGTCGCTACGAGGGCGAGATTATTCAAAGTGATCGTCCTGGGGAAAACATCCTGCTGTTTAAACGTGCGTTGGGCGTAACGACCGGTATCCTACCGTGGAACTTCCCGTTTTTCCTGATTGCTCGCAAAATGGCGCCAGCTCTTCTCACAGGTAATACCATCGTCATCAAACCGAGCGAATTTACGCCAAACAATGCGATCGCATTTGCTAAAATCGTCGACGAAATCGGCCTACCACGCGGCGTGTTTAACCTTGTGTTAGGACGCGGTGAAACGGTTGGTCAGGAGTTGGCGGGTAATCCAAAAGTCGCTATGGTCAGCATGACAGGCAGCGTCGCTGCCGGAGAAAAAATCATGGCAACCGCGGCGAAAAATATCACCAAAGTGTGTCTGGAGCTGGGGGGCAAAGCCCCTGCTATCGTGATGGATGACGCCGATCTTGAATTGGCCGTCAAAGCCATTGTTGATTCACGCGTGATAAATACCGGGCAGGTGTGCAACTGTGCGGAACGTGTTTATGTGCAGAAAGGTATTTACGATCGCTTTGTTAATCGACTGGGCGAGGCAATGCAGGCGGTTAAATTTGGCAACCCCGCCGAGCGTAACGACATTGCGATGGGGCCGCTGATTAACGCTGCGGCTCTGGAAAGGGTGGAACAAAAGGTAGCGCGGGCAGTAGAAGAGGGCGCGAGAATCGCGTTGGGTGGTAAGGCTGTAGAAGGGAAAGGTTATTATTATCCGCCAACGTTGCTTTTGGATGTCCGACAGGAAATGTCCATTATGCACGAAGAAACCTTTGGGCCAGTGCTGCCGGTAGTCGCTTTTGACACGCTGGAACAGGCTATCTCCATGGCCAACGACAGCGATTATGGCCTGACGTCATCGATATATACCGAGAATCTTAACGTGGCGATGAAAGCCATCAAAGGACTCAAGTTTGGCGAAACCTACATCAACCGAGAAAACTTCGAAGCTATGCAAGGTTTCCATGCTGGATGGCGTAAGTCGGGTATTGGCGGCGCAGATGGCAAACATGGTTTGCATGAGTATCTACAGACTCAGGTGGTCTATTTGCAGTCGTAAGATATGAAAGAGGCGGAGGTTTTTCCTCCGCCAGCGCGGGTCAGAGTTTGGCGAATTTTTCCAGAGTACGAATGAGTTGAGTGACAAAACCATACTCGTTATCGTACCAGGCGACGGTCTTCACCAGTTGTAAATCGCCCACTGCGGTGATTTCCGTTTGGGTCGCATCAAACACCGAACCAAAATGGCTGCCAATGATATCGGAAGAGACAATTTCTTCGTCGGCATAACCAAATGACTCGTTATTGGTCGTTGCTTTTTTAAGTGCGTTATTCACCTCTTCAGCAGTCACTTTTTTCCCCAGGATAGACACCAGCTCGGTCACTGAACCGGTTTTCACTGGCACGCGTTGCGCATGACCTTTAAGTTTGCCGCTAAGTTCCGGGATCACCAGACCAATGGCTTTTGCCGCACCGGTAGTGTGGGGGATGATATTTTCCGCCGCCGCCCGCGATGCACGTAAATCTTTACCACGCGGACCATCCACCAGAGACTGGGTGCCGGTATAGGCATGGATCGTTGTCATTGTGCCAACTTCTATCCCAAAACTGTCATGCAATGCTTTGGCCATCGGCGCAAGACAGTTGGTTGTGCATGACGCCACAGAAATAATGGTGTCGTTGCCATCCAGAGTTCCATCATTGACGTTATAAACGATGGTTTTCATTTCTCCTGCCGGAGCGGAAATCAACACCTTCTTCGCGCCAGCGTCCAGATGCGCCTGGGATTTTTCTGCGGAAGTATAAAAACCGGTACATTCAATGACAATTTCAGCCCCTTTTACTTTCCAGGGGATATTTTTCGCGTCTTTTTCGGCGTAAACCGCAATACTTTTTCCATCAACAATAAGTGAATCCTCTGTGAAATCGACGCTCCAGGGGAAAGGACCGTAGTTTGAATCGTGCTTTAGTAGGTAGGCGAGAATTTTCGGAGATGTAAGATCATTAATGGCGACAACGTCAATGTTACTTTTAATCTCAAGTAGCCGACGTAATACCAGCCGGCCGATACGACCAAAACCGTTAATGCCAACTTTGCTCATGGTTTTCTCCAGTCAAGAACTTGTGGGTAAAAATTAGTCCTTTCCAGGCTTAGACCAGGATGACAGGATGGGCAATCTACATTTTTGCCATGAAACGTAACGTACTGAAAACGGGTGAACAATATTTAATGAAATTTTAAGAAAAGCTCGTTATGTTAACGGCAAATTGTGTTAAAGCAGGAAATGTTATGGGAATTAGATATTCAAGGTTACAAATTGGCATTCACTGGCTGGTCTTTTTGCTGGTTATTGCAGCCTATTGTGCAATGGAGTTTCGTGGTTTTTTCCCGCGTAGCGATCGTCCGGTGATCAACATGATCCACGTTTCATGTGGCATCTCAATTCTCGTGCTGATGGTGCTTCGACTGTTACTCAGATTGAAATACCCAACGCCGCCCATTGTACCGAAACCCAGGCCCATGATGACGGGACTCGCTCATTTGGGACATTTGGTGATCTATCTCCTGTTTATTGTATTGCCAGTGATTGGTTTGGTGATGATGTATAACCGGGGTAATCCGTGGTTTGCGTTTGGTCTGACGATGCCTTACGCGTCAGAGGCCAATTTTGACCTGGTGGATAGATTAAAGTGGTGGCATGAAACGTTGGCCAATCTGGGATATTTCGTTATCGGGCTTCATGCGGCTGCAGCTCTGGCGCACCACTATTTCTGGAAAGACAACACGCTTCTGCGCATGATGCCGCGTAAGCGCTCCTGAGGGTATTAGAAGAAAGCGCCTGTACTAAACCAGACCCGTGGTACAGGCGAAGAATACGGGCCTACATCGGAAGCGCCTATTATATTTATTTGTATGACAAATAAAACCATAATCCGAGTTTATATGTTCAACGGGTTGATATTTAATCAACATATCTACTGTTAAGATTGAAATTCAATTTCCCCAATCCTTGATCTCCCTAAGTGAAATAAAGACCGCACGGCGTATAACTTTTATACCGAACATAAGATTCGGCAAGCCATGGAGGTTGTATGAAAAAGTTGCTCTTTATTTTACTGATGGGATTACTGATGTCTTTTTATGTTGATGCCGGGCGCAAACCCTGTTCTGGTGCGAAAGGGGGGATCTCTCACTGTACTGCAGGCGGCAAATTTGTCTGTAATGATGGTTCTATCAGCGCATCGAAAAAAACATGCACTAACTAAAAGGGGCGCCATGAGAAAATGAACTCGTCAACCAGATGTGCGGGGAGTGCTCCCCGCGCAGGCCCTTACCTGGACTGACAGGCCATGAGAGCCGCCACCTCCTTATCACCGTCCCGGAATCGCAGTTCGTAGAGCGTTTGTCGGGTCAGGAGTGTGAATGTCAGAATCGTGATACAGATAATGAGCAGACACACCACCAGGGGGTTGCGCTTCATAGCCTTTTCTCCTTGCCGGATGGCGGGTAAGAGGCTAACATCCGAATTGTGTGGTTCATTCGTCGGCCTCGGTTGATAGAAATATCGGTCGGGGCCTTCGTCTTTCTGATTCCCGGTAAGCCTGAAAACAGAAAGTCTCAGGCGCCCGCAAACATCCTATGCAATTACCCTTACCAGCGAAATAATCACTTCACGAAATTGCGTGGCATTTTCCAGAATTTTTCGTAATACGCCTTACAAGGTATAACTACTCGTAAGTCTCTTTATTCCGATGGTAATAATCTCTCATCGCAAAAATTGTTGTAAAAATGTGATATGAACAGGTTTTTGCCAGTAAGCAATTACCATCGATTGCCGATGACTCTCTATCGGGAGTAACCAGGAAGAGAGACAACGGTCATGAATACAACATCCTCACACCGCTTAGGCTTTTTACATCACATCAGGCTGGTTCCATTATTTGCCTGCATTCTTGGCGGCATCCTGTTTCTGTTTGCCTTGAGTTCATCCCTGTCGGGGTATTTTCTCTGGCAGGCAGACCGCGATCAGCGCGACGTCAGCGACGAGATCCAGATACGCACGGGTTTAGCAAACAGCTCTGATTTATTGCGTTCAGCCCGGATCAATATGATTCAGGCCGGGGCAGCAAGTCGTATCGCTGAAATGGAAGAGATGAAGCGAAATATTGCGCAAGCGGAATTGCAAATAAAGCAATCGCAACAAGGCTATAACGTTTACCGTACTCGTCTGGTGAAAACGCCCGCTGACGATGCGCTGGACGGAGAATTAAATCAGCGTTTCCAGGCTTATATTTCCGGTCTGCAACCCATGTTGAAATATGCCAAAAATGGCATGTTTGAAGCCATTATCAATCATGAAAGTGAGCAGATCAGAACGCTTGATAATGCCTATAACCAGCAGTTAAGCAAAGCCATTGAAATACGTAGCGCCAGAGCTAACCAGCTAGCGGAACAGGCGCATCAGCGTACTCGTCTGGGAGGGATGTTTATGATTGGCGCATTTATACTTGCGCTGGTTATGACGCTGATAACCTTTATGGTATTACGCCGAATTGTCATTCGTCCTCTGCAACATGCCGCCCAACGGATTGAAAAAATAGCCAGTGGCGATCTGACTTTGGTTGACGAATCCACCGGCCGCAGTGAAATTGGCCGCTTAAGTCGCCATCTACAGCAAATGCAGCATTCGCTGGCGCTGACGGTGGGAACGGTGCGCCAGGGAGCAGAAGAGATCTATCGTGGCACCAGTGAGATTTCTGCCGGTAATGCTGACCTTTCCTCACGCACCGAAGAACAAGCGGCGGCAATTGAACAAACCGCCGCCAGCATGGAGCAACTCACCGCGACAGTGAAGCAAAATTCTGATAACGCACATCATGCCAGCAAACTGGCGCAAGAGGCCTCAAGTAAAGCCGGTGATGGCGGACAAACAGTTTCCGGTGTAGTGCGGACAATGGGTAATATCTCCAGTAGCTCGAAGAAAATTTCTGAAATCACGGCTGTTATCAATAGTATTGCCTTCCAGACCAATATCCTGGCGCTCAACGCCGCTGTTGAAGCCGCACGAGCCGGTGAGCAAGGGCGGGGATTTGCCGTTGTCGCCAGCGAAGTGCGTACACTTGCAAGCCGTAGCGCCCAGGCGGCGAAAGAGATTGAAGGCTTGATCAGTGAGTCCGTCAGGTTGATTGGCCAGGGGGCCGATGAGGTGGCAACGGCAGGGAAAACCATGAGCGCTATTGTTGATGCTGTGGCGAGCGTCACACATATCATGCAAGAAATAGCTGCCGCCTCAGATGAACAAAGCAGAGGTATCACACAAGTTAGCCAGGCGATTTCTGAAATGGATAAAGTGACGCAACAGAACGCTTCTCTGGTGGAAGAGGCTTCAGCTGCGGCGGTATCTCTTGAAGAACAGGCGGCGCGGTTAACGGAAGCCGTGGATGTGTTCCGTCTGAAGAAACAACCAGTTCAGGCGGATCAACAAGGAACAGGGAATTCAGTGAGTTTGGCAACGGTGTGATAAAAAAGGGATCGTAAGATCCCTTACTTTTCAGAACGGCATTGATTTTCGAATGGCGTTAATCATCAACTGACAACCGGAAGAGAGTGTTGCATCTACGCGGGTCAGTATTCCAATAGGTTCGCCTGCTCCATGCCCCGGAACAGGCAGGGCCACCAGCGTGGCATGACGCAGGTCGTCTTTCACAGCGCCAGAAGGAACAAACCACACATAGTCGTATTCAACCGTAAGCTGACGTGAAAGTGATGCAGACAACGTTTCAATACAGCCTGAAGGAATTTTACATCCCTGGCTTTTTACTAATGCCTCTGAATGCTGCCGTGGCGCGGTGCCTTCTGGTGATACGACAACAGGCCATTCCAGTACCCGACTTAACGTTACGTTCTCCTGAAGCAGGGGGTGATTAGGCCTGACAACTAACTTAAGTGATTCGAGAAACAGCAGCTCGTAATTAAGTCCGGTCATCAGTTCAGGATCTGACATCCGACCAACACCAATATCGATTTCCCCTGTTTTTAATCCCGCAAGGATCATCGTGTTACTCATGGTGGCAACTTGCAGTGTGGTTTCTTTTTGTTGCTGATGAAACTGACCTATAACCGAAGGTAATATCCCTAGTGCCGCGGTTGGTAGCGCGCCCACTCTGACGACATCATTGTTAAGGCCTTCTTTACGATTAAGTGATTGTCCAGCGGTGTTGATGGCGTCAAGAACTCGGACTGCGTGAGTTAAAAATTGCTCGCCAGGTAAGGTGAGCTGCGCGCCTTGACGTCCTCGGTCGAACAGGCGAGCCCCCGTCAATTGTTCCAGCTCATTCAATGTCTTAGAGAGTGCCGGTTGACTCAGGTTAAGGGTTTCAGCCGCGCGCCCCAAAGTTCCTTGTTGTGCGACAGCTACGAATGTATGAAGGTGGCGCAAACGGATGCGCTGACTAAACAGACTATTTTTTTCCATAAGCGATGTTAAAAACGAAGCGGTGCCGCTGACAAGTGATGTTGTTTGATTATGATAACTTGATTGCAAAATATTATTAACATTTAAAGTAATTATGTTACATCGAAAACGATAATATTGATGATTTCGCGGCGAGATCACAGTTTGTAAATTCTTCCCACCAGAGTGAATGCGGTTACCTACACTCGAGATAATTGACCACTGGGGGTAGGCATTATGGCGAACAGCATCACAGCGGATGAGATTCGGGAACAGTTTTCGCAGGCAATGTCAGCCATGTATCAACAAGAAGTTCCACAGTACGGTACATTGCTGGAACTGGTCGCTGACGTGAATCTGGCTGTGCTGGAAAATAATCCCCAACTGCATGAAAAAATGGTGAATGCGGATGAACTGGCGAGGCTTAACGTTGAACGTCATGGGGCGATACGTGTGGGAACCGCGCAGGAACTTGCCACATTAAGGCGGATATTCGCCATTATGGGAATGTATCCGGTGAGTTATTACGATCTCTCGCAGGCCGGCGTGCCGGTACATTCTACGGCATTTCGGCCCATCGATGATGCCTCGCTTGCGCGTAATCCTTTCCGCGTTTTTACCTCATTGCTCCGCCTTGAGCTTATCGAAAACAAAACATTGCGCCAAAAGGCGGCGGAGATTTTACGCCAGCGCGATATCTTTACCCCACGTTGTCGGCAACTGTTAGATGAATATGATCGGGAGGGCGGTTTTAGCGAAGCGCAAGCGCGGGAGTTTGTGCGGGAAGCCCTGGAGACATTTCGTTGGCATCAGTCAGCAACGGTAGATGAAGAAACCTATCACGCGTTGCATAACGAGCATCGGCTGATCGCTGATGTAGTCTGTTTTCCGGGCTGTCATATCAATCACCTGACGCCACGCACGCTGGACATTGATCGGGTGCAGTCGATGATGCCCGAGTGCGGTATCGAACCAAAAATTCTCATCGAAGGGCCGCCGCGCCGCGAGGTGCCTATTTTATTGCGTCAAACCAGCTTTAAGGCACTGGAAGAAACGGTTCTGTTTGTGGGGCAACAGCAGGGGAGGCATACCGCGCGATTTGGTGAGATAGAACAGCGCGGAGTGGCGTTAACGCCAAAAGGGCGGCGACTGTATGATGAACTTCTGCGTAATGCCGGAACTGGACAGGATAATCTCACTCATCAACTGCATTTGCAGGAAACCTTTCGCGCTTTCCCGGACAGCGAATTTTTGATGCGCCAGCAAGGGCTGGCATGGTTCCGTTATCGACTGACACCATCGGGTGAAGCGCATCGTCAGGCGATACATCCTGGGGACGATCCGCAACCTTTAATCGAACGTGGCTGGGTTGTCGCACAACCTATTACCTATGAGGATTTTTTGCCGGTGAGTGCGGCGGGGATCTTCCAGTCCAATCTCGGTAACGAAACGCAGACGCGCAGTCATGGTAATGCCAGTCGTGAGGCATTCGAGCAGGCGCTGGGCTGCCAGGTTTTAGATGAATTTCAGTTATACAAGGAAGCGGAAGAACGCAGTAAACGCCGCTGTGGATTGCTTTAAAATCGGGCCATCCTGCTTTGCAAAAATTTGCCTGATTTTACAAATGAATCAGGCTCTTCCCATCGACATAAAAAAATTGCCGATTTATGCATATTCTCTGAGTTCAACAATTGGATTATTAATAAATATTGTCTAGAGTGAGCGGTCATAAATAAGCACTTTCTTGCCGCTGAAAACGACCAGCGCGGGACCATTCACAACACCAGAAGGACTCACTTTCAGGTATGGATCGTAGACGATTTATTAAAGGTTCAATGGCTATGGCCGCCGTGTGCGGTACCAGCGGCATTGCTTCTCTTTTTTCTCAGGCGGCATTCGCGGCAGATTCTGATATTGCCGACGGGCAAACCCAGCGTTTTGACTTCTCCATTCTACAGTCAATGGCGCACGACTTAGCGCAAACAGCGTGGCGTGGTGCCCCGCGTCCGTTACCTGACACTCTGGCGACAATGACGCCGCAGGCTTATAACAGTATTCAATACGACGCCGAAAAATCGCTCTGGCATAACGTCGAGAACCGCCAGCTTGACGCTCAGTTCTTCCATATGGGAATGGGATTCCGTCGCCGCGTTCGTATGTTTTCTGTTGATCCAGCAACACATCTGGCGCGTGAAATTCACTTTCGCCCGGAGTTGTTCAAATACAACGATGCGGGTGTTGATACCAAACAATTAGAAGGGCAAAGCGATCTCGGCTTTGCCGGTTTTCGCGTGTTTAAAGCCCCCGAACTGGCGCGGCGTGATGTAGTATCATTCCTCGGAGCGAGTTATTTCCGCGCCGTTGATGACACGTATCAATACGGTTTGTCGGCCCGCGGCCTGGCGATCGACACTTATACCGACAGCAAAGAAGAGTTCCCCGACTTTACCGCTTTCTGGTTTGATACCGTAAAACCAGGCGCAACCACCTTTACCGTTTATGCCTTACTCGATAGCCCCAGTATTACCGGTGCCTACAAGTTCACCATCCAGTGTGAAAAGAGTCAGGTGATTATGGATGTTGAAAACCATCTGTATGCGCGTAAAGAGATCAAGCAATTGGGTATTGCGCCGATGACCAGTATGTTTAGTTGCGGCACTAACGAACGTCGTATGTGCGATACTATTCATCCGCAAATCCATGATTCCGACCGTCTTTCCATGTGGCGGGGCAACGGTGAGTGGATCTGCCGCCCGCTAAATAATCCGCAGAAATTGCAGTTCAATGCCTACACCGACAATAACCCGAAAGGCTTTGGTTTATTGCAACTGGATCGTGATTTCTCCCATTATCAAGACATCATGGGCTGGTACAACAAACGACCAAGTTTGTGGGTAGAGCCTCGTAATAAATGGGGCAAAGGCACCATTGGTCTGATGGAAATCCCAACAACGGGTGAAACGCTGGATAACATTGTCTGCTTCTGGCAGCCAGAAAAAGCAGTAAAAGCAGGGGACGAGTTTGCATTCCAGTATCGTCTGTACTGGAGCGCACATCCCCCTGTTCAATGTCCATTAGCACGTGTTATGGCGACGCGTACCGGCATGGGAGGTTTTCCGGAAGGTTGGGCGCCGGGTGAGCATTATCCAGAAAAATGGGCGCGTCGTTTTGCCGTCGATTTTGTTGGTGGTGACCTGAAAGCGGCTGCGCCTAAGGGGATTGAACCTGTTATTACGCTCTCCAGCGGTGAAGCGAAGCAAATCGAAATTCTCTACATTGAACCGATTGATGGTTACCGTATTCAATTTGACTGGTATCCGACTTCGGACTCTACTGATCCGGTTGATATGCGGATGTATCTCCGCTGTCAGGGCGATGCCATCAGTGAAACATGGCTGTATCAGTATTTTCCACCAGCTCCGGATAAGCGCAAATACGTTGACGATCGCGTGATGAATTGATCGTCATTTTTTTCGGCACCTTCTGACGGAAGGTGCCGTCTGGTGAAACTCGATCCCGCTCGCATTTTTCCCCAAACTATCTGAGTAATCTGATGATGTGTATTTCATGTACACTTTGTCAGCCACTAACAGGGAGTGCGTATGTTTCCAGAATACCGAGATTTAATATCCCGCCTGAAAAACGAAAATCCTCGCTTTATGTCCTTGTTCGATAAGCACAACAAACTTGATCATGAGATTGCCCGAATGGAAGGATCTGATGGTCGTGGATACAATGCGGAAGTGGTCCGCATGAAAAAACAGAAGCTCCAGTTGAAAGATGAGATGCTCAAAATCCTGCAACAGGAGAGCGTCAAAGAGATGTAAAATTCCTTAAGCCGCCTGGCGGGCGGCTTTTTAAATTGCCGCGCAGATTGACCGGAGGTGACATGACCGAGCCGATAAAAGTTAGTGACTCAATTGAATTACGTTCCGTTGCAGAAAATCACATCACGCCGCTTCATCACTTAATCTGTAAAAATAAAAGCTGGTTACAGAATTCGCTAAACTGGCCACAGTCTGTTAATACCGAAGATGACACGCGAAAAACGGTGCAGGGTAATATGATGTTGCATCAGCGTGGATATGCCAAAATGTTCATGATCTTTAGTGAAGATGAACTTGTTGGCGTCCTGTCTTTTAACCGTATTGAACCGCAGAACAAAGCCGCAGAAATCGGTTACTGGCTGGACGAATCTCATCAGGGGCAGGGGATCATTTCTCAGGCGCTGCAGGCATTGATTCATCATTACGCTCAGTCTGGTGAACTCAGACGCTTCGTGATCAAATGTCGGGTGGACAATCCGCAAAGCAACCAGGTAGCTTTGCGCAATGGTTTTATCCTTGAAGGTTGCCTTAAACAGGCTGAGTTCCTGAATGATGCCTTTGATGATGTGAACTTATACGCGCGTATTATCGATTCACAATAACCCTACTAGTGGCGTTCGCGTAATGCGCTCTTCACCGTTAATGACTTTTGGACCACGGACATGAACCGTGTCGCCATCAAAGGCTTCAACGACGGCGTGGTCGGTTAACTCCACATGGTTTTCAATCATCACCGCACCTGTAATGCGGCTGTTCCCCTGTATGGTGACGTGATTGTCGAGTAAAACCGGACCACCACGTACGAGTGCATGACCACCCACCAGAACATGATGTTTTAACACACAATTGCCTTCCACCGAGGCATGTTCCGCTACCTGCGAACTGTAATGAAGCGTGGGAATGGCATCTTCTTCTGTTCCGGCGATCACACGTGCGTGTCCGTAGACTTTCGCGCAGTCACACAGCCAGACGTTGTTCTCTTCATTACCTTCAATACTTGCAAAATCAAAAACTTCGGCGCGATGTTCAATGAACGCAAATTTCACAATGGCATCACCATATATTTGCGCCTGATGAACAATGCGCGAGGCGCTGACTCTTGCGCGATCATAAATTTGCAACTGAAGATGGTGGTCGGGCGTTAAACCTTGCGCAGCGACAACCATTGAGTTCTGATCAATGCAGACATGACCAGAAATCCTGCAATTTCCGCATATTAATGAATCATTGATTGTGACGTTGTCACTTATCAGGGCACCCTGACTGATTTTGCTATTATCGATCCAGACGTTATCCTTCGCGCAAACATCGCCCCATAGCTCGCTGCTTCCGGTGATGCGTGTATTACCGGATATCACCGTTCCGGCAAACGCGATGGCATTCTGGTCATAGATCCAACAATTTCCGTCCTGGGCCAATACGGTTTCATTATCAATCCAGCCGCCAGGCGTTCCGGCTATTACGTCATTAAAATCAGCGATGGCAATAATCTGCCGCAATAAAACACTCTTTTTATCGCTATCTTCCTGATAACTAAAAGCTCGTTGTTCTTCACTAAGACGATATTTGCGCATAGCGTTTTCCCGCAGGTGACCTACTATAACCGTAGCAAATTCTGTGACTCTGGCTATGTTTAGCAAATTTCCATAAAATGCATTTCAAATATACTTTATAAATTCAACAAAATGAGTAAGAAGATGCAGAGCGATAAAGTGCTCAATTTACCGGCAGGTTACTTTGGCATTGTGTTGGGGACGATAGGGATGGGATTTGCCTGGCGCTATGCCAGCCAGGTTTGGCAGGTCAGTCACTGGTTCGGCGATGGGCTGGTGATTCTGGCAATGATCATTTGGGGATTACTGACTAGCGCATTTATTACCCGACTCATACGCTTTCCGCATAGCGTGCTGGCGGAAGTGCGTCATCCAGTGATGAGCAGTTTTGTGAGTTTGTTTCCGGCAACAACGATGCTGGTGGCAATTGGTTTTGTCCCCTGGTTTCGTCCGCTGGCGGTGGGCCTGTTCAGTATTGGTGTGGTGATACAACTGACTTATGCCGCCTGGCAAACAGCCGGTTTATGGCGCGGTTCCCATCCTGAGGAAGCTACGACACCCGGACTTTATTTACCTACTGTTGCCAACAACTTCATCAGTGCAATGGCCTGTGGAGCATTGGGCTACACCGATGCTGGTCTGGTATTTTTAGGGGCTGGTGTTTTCTCCTGGTTAAGTCTTGAGCCGGTGATCCTTCAGCGTCTGCGCAGCTCGGGAGAGTTGCCCACGGCACTGCGTACATCGTTGGGTATTCAGCTTGCACCGGCGCTGGTGGCATGTAGCGCCTGGTTGAGCGTTAACGGTGGCGAGGGCGATACGCTGGCGAAAATGCTTTTCGGTTACGGTCTGCTGCAACTTCTTTTTATGTTACGCCTGATGCCGTGGTATCTCTCCCAGCCCTTTAATGCCTCATTCTGGAGTTTCTCGTTCGGCGTATCTGCACTGGCAACCACCGGTTTGCATTTAGGAAGCGGTAACGACAATGGCTTTTTCCATACCCTGGCTGTGCCGCTATTTATTTTTACCAATTTTATTATCGCATTACTGCTCATCCGTACTTTCGCGCTTCTGATGCAGGGAAAATTGTTAATCAGAACCGAGCGCGCCGTTTTAATGAAAGCTGAGGACAAAGAATGATCATTCGTGATGAAAACTACTTCACTGATAAATATGAATTAACCCGCACACACTCTGAAGTTCTGGAAGCGGTGAAAGTGGTTAAGCCGGGTAAAACGCTGGATCTGGGCTGTGGTAATGGCCGTAACAGCCTTTACCTGGCTGCCAATGGTTATGATGTCGACGCATGGGATAAAAATGCCATGAGCATTGCCAACGTCGAACGCATCAAATCCATTGAAAAACTGGAAAATTTGCGCACCCAGGTTGTTGATCTAAATAGCCTGACCTTTGATGGACAATACGATTTTATTCTTTCTACCGTGGTGCTGATGTTCCTGGAGGCGAAAACCATTCCTGGACTGATTGCCAATATGCAGCGTTGCACCAAACCCGGTGGTTATAACTTGATTGTGGCAGCAATGGACACCGCTGATTTTCCATGTACCGTCGGATTCCCCTTTGCCTTTAAAGAAGGGGAGTTACGTCAATATTACGAAGGCTGGGAGATGCTGAAATACAATGAAGACGTGGGTGAACTTCACCGCACCGACGCTAACGGCAATCGCATTAAACTACGTTTCGCCACGATGCTGGCACGTAAAAAATAAGCTAACAGGGCAAGGCGCATGAAAATGCCCACGTGAGATGTTTAACTGTTTTTTTTCGGTAAGCATATTTTTTATCGAGGTGATGTGAAATAAATCACAGTGGTTGAAGTTTTTTATCGGCTTAACTGCCTGAAATTTAACAACTGATGATTGACTCTGCCCCCTTTTCGTCATTGACTATATTGTCAGAAAAGGGGCTGGAAAATTTATTTTCACCAACACTTTTTTTGCCACAACACGAAGCGGTACTTTTTGCTATAACTTAAAAAGTAATATAATCATCTCAGGAAACTATTCATGCGTACCACATCAATTGCGAAAGTTGCGGCTTTATGCGGCTTGTTGGCTCTGTCAGGTTGTGCCTCTAAAATCACCCAGCCAGATAAATATTCTGGTTTTTTAAACAATTACTCCAACCTTCAAGAAACAACTTCAGCAACGGGCAAACCGGTATTACGCTGGGTTGATCCAAATTTTGATCAAAGTAAATATGACAGCATCGTCTGGAACCCAATCACCTATTATCCGGTGCCTAAACCTTCTACCCAGGTAGGGCAAAAAGTTCTGGATAGAATTTTGAGCTATACCAATACTGAAATGAAAGAAGCCATCTCACAGCGTAAACCACTGGTTACTACCGCTGGGCCTCGTAGTCTGATTTTCCGTGGTGCTATTACTGGTGTAGATACCAGCAAAGAAGGGTTACAGTTCTATGAAGTTGTTCCTGTCGCATTAGTGGTAGCGGGGACGCAAATGGCGACGGGTCACCGTACCATGGACACCCGCCTGTACTTTGAAGGTGAGCTGATTGATGCGGCTACCAACAAACCAGTTATCAAAGTGGTTCGTCAGGGCGAAGGTAAGGACCTGAACAACGAAAGCACCCCAATGGCTTTCGAAAATATTAAGCAAGTTATTGATGACATGGCGACCGACGCGACCATGTTTGACGTTAACAAAAAGTAATGCCAGTCGCGCCATCGCAAGATGGCGCTTCTGATTATCGGCTTCTGTCAGCGATCAAATTCAATACTACATAACAGACACCACCGGCAATTAACCCCCAAAACGCCGAGCCAATACCGACCAGCGTCAGCCCACTTGCCGTTACCAGAAAAGCCACCACAGCAGCATCGCGCTCACGCTCATTATGCAAAGCCTGATACAAACTGCCTCCGATGGTACTTAACAGCGCCAGACCAGCCAGCATCTGGATCCAACTTACAGGCAGGGCAGCCATCATCCCGGTAATGGCACTGCCAAACAGACCCGCCAGTAAATAAAAGACGCCAGCCGCAGCGGCAGCCAGCCAACGCTGATCTTTGTCCGGGTGTGCCTCTGGGCTCTGGCAAATAGCCGCAGTGATAGCCGCAATACCTACGGAATAGACGCCGAAAGGAGAAAACAGAAGCGCCAGTAATCCAGTAAATACAATCAATGGCGAAACAGGAGCCGAATACCCAGCTGCTTTCATCGCCGCAATCCCCGGTGCGTTTTGCGAAGCCATCGTCACCAGAAAAAGGGGGAGTGCAACGCTCAAACTGTGAGCAAGCGAAAATTCAGGGGCGAGATAAGCGGGGAGAACGGGTTTGAAAACGATATCTTTTGTGACAACGTCACCTTGTGCGATAACGACCACGATCCCAACAATCATCGCCGCAATTACCGCATAACGCGGCGCAAAAGCCTTTGTCGCCAGCCACGCCAGCAACATACTACCGCATAACATAAACTGACCATCCAGGCTGGCAAACGCCTGTAAACCAAAGCGTAACAAAATTCCGGCCAGCATTGCCGCTGCCAGCGAGTGCGGAATAATACGCATCAGACGGGCGAATAATCCTGTCACACCACAGAGAACAATTAGCGCATTCGTGACAATAAAAACGCCGATGGCCTGGTTTAGCGTTAGTCCCTGTAACCCGGTGACCAGCAACGCAGCACCGGGTGTTGACCATGCGGTAAGAACAGGCACGCGATACCATAATGTCAGGGCAATAGTACTGACGCCCATCGCCAGTCCCAGCGCCGTCATCCATCCGGAAATTTGCTCTGTGGTGGCTCCAGCGACGATCGCCGCTTGCCAGATTATTGCCGCAGAGCTGGCATAGCCAATCAGGACCGCCAGAAACCCTGCAAGCAGCGTGGGAGGAGGAATGGAAAACAGACGCATAGTTACCTCGTGCGTTATAGCGTACAGGCACCGTAGCATTTGTCCGTTATAACGCACAAGTGATAAACTCCCGTTTTGCAGGAGGAGTCGCATGGAAAATCTCGCTCGCTTTTTATCCACTACGCTTAAACATCTTCGTCAGCAGCGGGGCTGGAGTCTTTCGCGACTGGCAGAAGCGACGGGCGTTTCAAAAGCGATGTTAGGGCAGATTGAACGTAATGAATCCAGCCCGACGGTCGCAACATTATGGAAAATAGCTACCGGGATGAACGTACCGTTTTCGACGTTTATTTCGCCGCCGCAGACCGCTACGCCATCCGTTTATGATCCACAACAGCAGACAATGGTGATCACTTCTTTATTTCCTTATGATCCGCAACTCTGCTTTGAACATTTCTCGATCCTGATGGCCCCCGGTGCAATAAGCGAATCGACGCCGCACGAAAAGGGTGTTATCGAGCATGTTGTCGTCATTGATGGGCTGCTTGACCTGTGCGTTGGTGGTGAGTGGCGAAGCCTTAAAAGTGGAGAAGGTGAACGCTTTGCCGCAGATGTTGCCCATGCCTATTGCAACCGTGGCGAGCAAACCGTGCATTTTCATTCCATTATCCATTACCCGCGTAGTTGAACAGGAAAACTATTTCGCAACGTCGCGCTTGTGGCTAAAATAACCGCCTTTTTTCAGCTACTGGATAAGAAAGTGACCGTATCTTCTCATCGTCTTGAACTGTTAAGCCCGGCACGCGATGCCGCCATTGCCCGCGAAGCTATATTGCACGGTGCCGATGCTGTTTATATCGGCGGCCCTGGTTTTGGTGCCCGTCATAACGCCAGTAATAGTCTGAAAGATATCGCCGAACTGGTGCCATTTGCCCACCGTTATGGTGCAAAAATTTTCGTCACGCTTAACACCATTTTGCATGACGACGAACTGGAACCGGCGCAACGACTGATTACCGATCTTTACCAGACAGGCGTAGATGCGCTGATTGTTCAGGACATGGGGATTCTGGAACTTGATATTCCGCCGATTGAACTGCACGCAAGTACGCAGTGTGATATTCGTACTGTAGAGAAAGCGAAGTTCCTCTCTGACGTTGGCTTTACCCAGATTGTGCTGGCGCGTGAGCTTAACCTGGAGCAGATTCGTGCGATTCATCAGGCCACGGACGCGACTATTGAGTTCTTTATTCATGGCGCATTGTGTGTGGCATATTCCGGTCAGTGCTACATTTCTCATGCACAAACGGGACGTAGCGCCAACCGTGGTGATTGCTCCCAGGCGTGCCGTTTGCCATACACGTTGAAAGACGATCAGGGGCGGGTGGTTTCTTATGAAAAACATCTGCTGTCGATGAAAGATAACGATCAGACTGCCAACCTGGGCGCGTTGATCGATGCGGGCGTGCGTTCTTTCAAGATAGAAGGGCGTTACAAAGATATGAGCTACGTGAAGAATATCACCGCCCATTATCGCCAGATGCTGGATGCCATTATTGAAGAGCGCGGCGATCTGGCTCGTGCTTCATCAGGTCGTACTGAACATTTCTTTGTGCCTTCGACAGAAAAAACCTTCCATCGTGGTAGCACAGACTACTTTGTTAACGCGCGTAAAGGTGACATTGGCGCGTTCGATTCGCCGAAATTTATCGGCCTGCCGGTGGGTGAAGTATTGAAAGTGGCGAAAGATTATCTCGATGTTGCCGTCACCGAGCCACTGGCAAATGGCGATGGCCTGAACGTAATGATTAAACGTGAAGTAGTCGGCTTTCGTGCCAATACGGTAGAGAAAACCGGAGAAAATCACTACCGCGTCTGGCCAAATGAAATGCCAGCAGATTTGCATAAAATTCGCCCACATCATCCGCTTAACCGTAACCTTGACCATAACTGGCAACAGGCACTGACGAAAACCTCCAGCGAGCGTCGGGTAGCGGTAGACATTGAACTGGGTGGCTGGCAAGAACAACTCATTCTGACGTTAACCAGCGAAGAGGGCGTTAGCATCACTCATACCCTGGATGGGCAGTTCGACGAAGCGAATAACGCCGAAAAAGCGCTGAATAACCTGAAAGATGGCCTGGCAAAACTGGGGCAAACCATCTATTACGCCCGCGATGTGCAAATTAATTTGCCGGGGGCGCTGTTTGTGCCAAACAGTCTGTTAAATCAGTTCCGCCGTGAAGCCGTCGAAATGCTGGATGCTGCACGTCTTGCCAGCTACCAGCGCGGCAGTCGTAAACCGGTTGCTGAACCTGCGCCGGTTTATCCGCAAACGCATTTGAGCTTCCTTGCTAACGTCTACAACCATAAAGCACGCGAGTTCTATCATCGCTATGGCGTACAACTGATTGATGCGGCGTATGAAGCGCATGAAGAGAAGGGCGAAGTCCCGGTGATGATCACCAAACACTGCCTGCGCTTTGCTTTCAATCTGTGTCCGAAACAGGCGAAAGGTAATATTAAAAGCTGGAAGGCAACGCCGATGCAACTGGTTAACGGTGATGAAGTACTAACGCTGAAGTTTGATTGCCGCCCGTGTGAGATGCACGTCATCGGAAAAATCAAAAATCATATTCTGAAAATGCCGTTACCGGGAAGCGTTGTCGCATCTGTAAGCCCGGATGATCTGCTGAAAACATTGCCGAAGCGGAAAGGATAAAACGCAAGCTTTCAGGGGTATTCACAACTCATTGAATCTGCATGATATTGTCAGCCGGATAAGGCGTTCATGCCGCATCCGGCAACAAACGACTCAACGTTGTCCCGTTTCTGGTTTGCGTGATTTTTGCCAGTAATAATGCTCGCGCAAACCTTCCGCCGACTCTTCCGCCACAGCACGCAATTCATCGCTGTCCGCTTCATGACGTAGTTGATGATCCACATTCTTCACCCACAAAAATTCATGTCCGTTGTGTCCCGCCATGAGCTGTCCTGAGAACAGCGCACAAGTTAATAAGACAACCGATAACGCTTTCGTAAACATCCCGCCACCCGTTTATTACACTTTGCCGCTATGATGCCGATAGTTTCTTTGAGTTATTATTCTGTTTTGCAAATTAGCGCAAAGAATTTCTGGAACCTGCCTTCCTGATTTGGCACTGCTTTCCACCATTGCGGCGAATTAGTGCTATTTTCGAGCAAATTAAAAAAGGAGGTAAACATTAATGTTTACTTTGTTGATATACTCAGCGGCAGGGAGGCGATGTGAAACAAAGCGAGTTCAGACGTTGGCTCGAATCTCAGGGCGTCGATGTGGCGAATGGCAGCAACCATTTGAAACTCAGGTTTCAGGGGCGACGCAGTGTCATGCCGCGTCACCCCAGTGACGAGATCAAAGAACCATTGCGTAAAGCAATCCTGAAACAACTCGGTTTAAATTAATCGCCATCAGAAGGTTAATGACATGCGAGAGACAGTCAAAATTATGCGTTATCCCGTCACTCTTACACCTGCGCCGGAAGGCGGTTATGTGGTTTCTTTTGTAGATATCCCTGAAGCGTTAACGCAGGGAGAAACTGTCGCTGAAGCGATGGAAGCAGCAAAAGATGCCTTACTCACCGCATTTGATTTTTATTTTGAAGATAACGAGCTAATTCCGTTACCTTCGCCATTAAATAACAACGATCACTTTATTGAAGTGCCTTTAAGTGTCGCTTCTAAGGTATTGCTGTTAAATGCTTTTTTACAGTCAGATATCACCCAGCAAGAGCTGGCGAGGCGGATTGGTAAACCCAGGCAGGAGATCACTCGCTTGTTTGATTTGCATCATGCGACAAAAATCGACGCCGTCCAGCTTGCGGCTAAAGCCCTGGGCAAAGAGTTATCGCTGGTAATGGTTTAATTACAGTTAACGTAAAGTTGTCATTTTTAACAACTGATATAGACTGCCGGATCACCTGCACATAATAACGATCCAATTAATGAAAAAATACCAGCAGCTCGCAGAACTATTACGTGAGCAAATCGCGTCAGGCATCTGGCAACCCGGCGACCGCCTGCCTTCTCTACGTGAACAGGTTGCGCTTTCTGGCATGAGCTTTATGACAGTCGGTCATGCTTATCAGTTGCTCGAAAGTCAGGGATATATTATTGCGCGGCCGCAGTCAGGTTATTACGTTGCGCCGCGCACGGTGAAATCACCGCAGGCACCTGCGATTCCGGTAACGCGTGATGAAACGGTCGATATTAACACCTATATTTTTGACATGTTGCAGGCCAGTCGCGATCCGTCGGTAGTACCGTTTGCTTCAGCCTTTCCCGATCCGCACCTGTTTCCGCTACAGCAACTGAACCGCTCACTGGCGCAGGTGAGTAAAATCGCCACGGCGATGAGCGTGATTGAAAACTTGCCGCCAGGGAATGCAGAACTGCGTCAGGCTATTGCTCGTCGCTATGCCTTACAAGGCATCACTATTTCTCCTGATGAAATTGTCATTACCGCCGGGGCGTTAGAGGCATTAAACCTCAGTTTGCAAGCGGTAACCGAACCGGGCGATTGGGTGATTGTCGAGAATCCTTGTTTCTACGGTGCGTTGCAGGCGCTGGAGCGGCTACGGTTGAAAGCGTTATCGGTGGCGACGGACGTTAAAGAAGGGATAGATCTTCAGGCGCTGGAACTGGCGTTGCAGGAGTATCCGGTGAAAGCGTGCTGGCTGATGACTAATAGCCAGAATCCACTCGGATTTACCTTAACGCCACAGAAAAAAGCGCGGCTGGTAGCGTTGCTCAATCAGTACAACGTGATGTTAATTGAAGATGACGTTTACAGTGAGCTTTACTTTGGTCGGGAAAAACCGCTACCCGCGAAAGCGTGGGATCGTCACGATGGTGTACTACTTTGCTCATCATTTTCTAAATGTCTGGTGCCAGGTTTTCGCATTGGTTGGGTCGCTGCCGGAAAACATGCACGCAAAATTCAACGCTTGCAGTTGATGAGTACGCTTTCCACCAGCTCACCGATGCAGCTTGCGCTGGTGGATTACCTTTCTACTCGCCGTTACGATGCCCATCTTCGTCGTCTACGTCGCCAGCTTGCGGAACGTAAACAACGTGCCTGGCAGGCGCTGCTGCGTTATCTGCCTGCGGAAGTGAAAATTCATCACAATGACAGCGGTTATTTTCTCTGGCTGGAGCTTCCCGAACCGTTAGATGCGGGTGAATTAAGCGTTCAGGCATTGGCGCATCACATCAGTATTGCGCCGGGTAAAATGTTTTCTACTGGCGAAAGTTGGTCACGTTTTTTCCGTTTTAATACTGCATGGCAGTGGGGCGAGCGCGAAGAACAAGCGGTTAAACAATTAGGTCACCTTATTAAAGAATACCTGAAATAGATCCTCATTTAATTTCTCTCAGGTTGGGTAATATGAATTTCGAATAGAAGCTATATTTCCTAACCCATTGTCTATACTCCAGAAGATAGCCTCACAAACGCCATAATGCGCGTTAGCTCACATCCTGATTAAATTTTCTCGGGGGCGAGGGTGCGCCTGCAAGCCGCCGACTATGGTTAAACAAGGAGATATTTTTACGGCACGGCGGCTGAACAATTAATTACAACAGGAGTAAGACTTTATGAGCAAGACATTTGCCCGCAGCAGCCTGTGTGCGCTTACCATGACATTAATGACCGCCCACGCCGCCGAACAGCCTACCAATTTAGATAAACCGGAAGGACGACTGGATATTATCGCCTGGCCGGGATACATCGAACGCGGACAAACCGATAAACAATACGACTGGGTGACGCAATTTGAAAAAGAAACAGGTTGCGCGGTCAATGTGAAAACTGCGGCGACTTCCGATGAAATGGTCAGCCTGATGACCAAAGGAGGTTACGATCTGGTCACGGCGTCCGGCGATGCCTCGCTGCGTTTGATTATGGGTAAACGCGTGCAGCCGATTAATACTGCATTGATTCCCAACTGGAAAACGCTCGATCCGCGCGTGGTTAAAGGCGACTGGTTTAACGTGGGCGGCAAAGTCTATGGCACGCCATATCAATGGGGTCCGAACCTGTTGATGTACAACACCAAAACCTTCCCGACACCACCAGATAGCTGGCAAGTGGTTTTTGTTGAGCAGAATCTACCGGACGGTCAGAGTAATAAAGGCCGCGTACAGGCTTATGACGGCCCTATCTACATTGCGGATGCTGCGCTGTTCGTCAAAGCGACTCAGCCGCAGTTGGGTATCTCCGATCCATACCAACTCACCGAACAACAATATCAGGCGGTACTGAAAGTGCTGCGCGATCAACATGGCTTGATCCATCGCTACTGGCATGACACCAGCGTGCAAATGAGCGATTTCAAGAACGAGGGCGTGGTGGCCTCCAGCGCCTGGCCGTATCAGGCCAACGCATTGAAAGGCGAAGGCCAACCGATCGCCACCGTCTTCCCGAAAGAGGGTGTTACCGGCTGGGCAGACACCACCATGCTACATAGCGAAGCGAAACATCCGGTTTGCGCCTACAAATGGATGAACTGGTCATTAACGCCGAAGGTGCAGGGCGATGTAGCGGCCTGGTTTGGTTCGCTGCCGGTAGTACCGGAAGGCTGCAAAGCCAGTCCGTTGCTGGGTGATAAAGGCTGTGAAACCAACGGCTTTAACTATTTCGATAAAATTGCCTTCTGGAAAACGCCTATAGCCGAAGGGGGCAAGTTTGTTCCCTACAGTCGCTGGACGCAGGATTACATTGCCATTATGGGCGGTCGCTAACTTCGCTGGGGTGTTATATGACGTACGCAGTGGAGTTTGACAACGTCTCGCGGTTGTACGGCGACGTGCGCGCGGTAGATGGCGTCAGTATTGCGATAAAAGATGGTGAGTTCTTCTCTATGCTGGGACCATCCGGCTCCGGCAAAACCACCTGCCTGCGCCTGATTGCTGGCTTCGAACAGCTTTCCGGCGGGGCGATTGCTATCTTCGGCAAACCAGCCAGTAATCTACCGCCGTGGGAGCGGGACGTGAATACCGTCTTCCAGGACTACGCGCTGTTTCCCCATATGTCGATTCTCGAGAATGTGGCCTACGGGCTAATGGTTAAAGGCGTGGATAAAAAGCAGCGGTACGCAATGGCGCAAGAGGCGCTGGAGAAAGTGGCGTTGGGGTTTGTACAGCAACGTAAACCGTCACAGCTTTCTGGTGGTCAGCGCCAGCGAGTCGCCATCGCCAGAGCACTGGTGAACGAACCGCGCGTGTTGTTGCTGGATGAACCGCTCGGCGCGCTGGATCTCAAATTGCGCGAACAAATGCAGCTTGAGCTGAAAAAACTGCAACAGTCTCTCGGTATCACTTTTATCTTCGTTACCCACGATCAGGGCGAAGCGTTATCGATGTCCGATCGTGTGGCGGTTTTCAATAATGGACGCATTGAGCAAGTCGATTCTCCGCGCGATCTCTATATGCGCCCGCGCACGCCGTTTGTTGCGGGATTCGTCGGGACATCCAACGTTTTTGATCCGCTAATGGCCGAGAATCTTTGCGGCATGATGGGCAGTTTTGCCCTGCGGCCGGAACATATTCGCCTGAATACACCTGGTGAAGTGCAGGCCAATGGCACAATTCAGGCGGTGCAATATCAGGGGGCAACCACACGTTTTGAACTGAAACTTAACAGCGGTGAAAAACTGCTGGTTAGCCAGGCAAATGTAACGGGCGAAGACTTACCCAACACGCTCACGGCGGGTCAACAGGTGATGGTTTCCTGGGCGCGTGATGTGATGGTGCCGCTGGTTGAGGAGAGGTGAATGGCGATGAACGTATTGCAATCACCTTCACGTCCAGGTCTGGGTAAGGTGTCCGGTTTCTTCTGGCGTAATCCGGGGCTGGGGCTGTTTTTGCTGCTGCTTGGCCCGCTAATGTGGTTTGGTATCGTCTATTTCGGCTCGCTGCTGACGTTGTTATGGCAGGGCTTTTATACCTTTGACGATTTCACCATGTCGGTAACGCCGGAACTGACGCTGGCGAATATCCGTGCGCTGTTTAATCCGGCGAATTACGACATCATTCTCCGCACACTGACAATGGCTGTGGCAGTCACTATCGCCAGTGCTATTCTGGCCTTTCCGATGGCGTGGTATATGGCGCGCTATACCAGCGGCAAAATGAAAGCGTTCTTTTACATTGCGGTGATGTTGCCCATGTGGGCAAGCTACATTGTTAAAGCCTATGCCTGGACCTTATTGCTGGCTAAAGACGGTGTGGCGCAGTGGTTTTTACAACATCTGGGGCTGGAGCCACTACTCACGGCATTTCTCACACTACCGGCAGTGGGTGGTAATACGCTGTCAACTTCCGGGCTGGGGCGCTTTCTGGTGTTTCTCTATATCTGGCTGCCGTTCATGATCCTGCCCGTGCAGGCGGCGCTTGAGCGTTTGCCGCCGTCATTGTTGCAGGCGTCGGCTGATCTTGGCGCGCGTCCACGGCAAACCTTTCGCTATGTGGTGCTGCCGCTGGCGATCCCGGGTATTGCCGCTGGCTCTATCTTTACCTTCTCACTCACACTGGGCGATTTTATCGTCCCGCAGCTGGTTGGCCCTCCAGGATATTTTATCGGCAATATGGTTTATTCCCAGCAGGGGGCGATTGGCAATATGCCGATGGCTGCGGCTTTTACTCTGGTGCCGATAGTCCTTATCGCACTCTATCTGGCGTTCGTGAAACGTCTGGGAGCGTTCGATGCACTCTGAACGCGCACCGTTTTTCCTCAAACTGGCGGCCTGGGGCGGCGTGGTTTTCCTACATTTTCCCATCCTGATTATCGCCGCTTATGCGTTTAACACTGAAGATGCGGCGTTTAGTTTTCCACCGCAAGGCCTGACGCTGCGCTGGTTTAGCGTGGCAGCACAGCGTAGTGATATTCTTGATGCCGTGACACTGTCACTTAAAGTGGCGTCGCTGGCGACGTTAATTGCGCTGGTGTTAGGGACGCTGGCAGCTGCCGCGCTGTGGCGACGAGACTTTTTCGGCAAAAACGCCATTTCGCTGTTACTGCTGCTGCCCATTGCGCTGCCGGGCATTGTCACGGGTCTGGCGCTATTAACCGCGTTTAAAACCATCAATCTGGAGCCTGGCTTTTTCACCATCGTCGTCGGTCATGCGACTTTTTGCGTAGTGGTGGTGTTTAACAATGTCATCGCCCGTTTTCGCCGCACCTCGTGGAGTCTGGTTGAGGCGTCAATGGATCTTGGGGCCAATGGCTGGCAAACCTTTCGTTATGTGGTATTGCCGAATCTTAGTTCGGCGCTACTGGCAGGAGGGATGCTGGCGTTTGCCTTGTCGTTCGATGAAATCATCGTTACGACCTTTACGGCAGGTCATGAACGAACGTTACCGTTGTGGTTGCTCAATCAGCTTGGGCGACCACGTGATGTACCGGTAACCAACGTGGTGGCACTGCTGGTTATGTTGGTAACAACCTTGCCGATCCTGGGGGCCTGGTGGCTAACCCGCGAAGGCGACAATGGTCAATAACCACTGATACAGGAATATGCTATGCAACATAAGTTACTGATTAACGGAGAACTGGTTAGCGGCGAAGGGGAAAAACAGCCTGTCTATAATCCGGCAACGGGGGACGTTTTACTGGAGATTGCCGAGGCATCGGCAGAACAGGTGGATGCTGCTGTGCGCGCGGCAGATGCAGCATTTGCCGAATGGGGGCAAACCACGCCGAAGGTGCGCGCAGAATGCCTGCTTAAACTGGCTGATGTTATCGAAGAAAATGGTCAGGTTTTTGCCGAACTGGAGTCCCGTAACTGTGGCAAACCGCTGCATAGTGCGTTCAATGATGAAATCCCGGCGATTGTCGATGTCTTTCGCTTTTTCGCCGGTGCGGCGCGCTGTCTGAATGGTCTGGCGGCAGGTGAATATCTCGAGGGACATACTTCTATGATCCGCCGCGATCCGTTGGGCGTTGTGGCTTCTATTGCACCCTGGAACTACCCATTGATGATGGCAGCATGGAAACTGGCTCCGGCACTGGCGGCGGGGAACTGCGTGGTACTTAAACCATCAGAAATCACGCCGCTGACCGCACTAAAACTTGCAGAGTTGGCGAAAGATATCTTCCCGCCGGGCGTGATCAACGTACTGTTTGGCCGGGGCCAGACCGTGGGCGATCCGCTGACCGGGCATCAAAAAGTGCGCATGGTTTCGCTGACGGGATCTATCGCCACCGGTGAGCACATCATCAGCCATACCGCGCCATCCATTAAGCGTACCCACATGGAGTTAGGTGGCAAAGCGCCTGTCATTGTTTTTGATGATGCTGATATTGAAGCTGTGGTCGAAGGTGTACGCACGTTTGGTTATTACAACGCAGGGCAGGATTGCACCGCAGCTTGTCGAATCTACGCGCAAAAAGGCATTTACGATGCGCTGGTGGAAAAACTGGGCGCCGCTGTCGCAACCCTGAAGTCGGGCGCGCCGGATGACGAATCAACGGAACTGGGGCCGTTGAGTTCCCAGGCTCATCTCGACCGCGTCAGCAAAGCAGTGGAAGAGGCGAAAGCGACGGGACACATTAAAGTGGTCACCGGCGGGGAGAAACGAAAAGGTAACGGTTATTACTATGCGCCGACGCTGCTGGCAGGCGCATTGCAAGAAGATGCTATCGTTCAAAGAGAGGTATTTGGTCCAGTGGTGAGCGTGACTGTCTTCGATAATGAAGAACAGGTAGTGAACTGGGCAAATGACAGCCAGTATGGTTTAGCCTCTTCAGTGTGGACGAAAGATGTAGGTCGGGCGCATCGCGTTAGTGCACGTCTGCAATATGGCTGCACGTGGGTCAATACCCATTTCATGCTGGTAAGTGAAATGCCGCACGGTGGTCAGAAACTTTCAGGTTACGGCAAGGATATGTCACTTTATGGGCTGGAGGATTACACCGTTGTCCGCCACGTAATGGTTAAACATTAAGGATAATATTGTAGCCAGGGAGAGTGTGAGAAGATCTAGCGCACTGTCAGAGAGTTGATATCTCTCTGACAGTGTGTACTGCGTGCAATATCGCTACATTAAATAAACCAACCAAATCTCATAGAGATAAGAGCAAACAATCCAACAGCAGCAAAGAGATTTATAAGCACTACAGTTCTACTGGAAACATTCATATTTTGCCACCTTTCGTCATAGCCCCTATGTGTATAGTACGGGTTAAGTAAATCCGCAATGTAGTGGTCAACAAAAACTA
>NZ_RHJO01000028.1:0-34988 GCF_004211985.1 Escherichia sp. E10V10
CGGACCAGGCCGCAGGGGGAAACTCTGCGGCCTTTTTCGTAAGAAAAATGTAACGGTTGCAAGCGGATAATATTCTGCGGAATGCGCAGCACAGAGTGAAGAATTGACGGATTCCGGAACAGAAAAACAATCGTAGAATCAGCGGCAAGCCGGAAGGATTCCGGTGAGGCGCAATGTTGCGGGGGCTTTATCCCCGGTGGCATTGGTTGCTGGAGAGAGAAAACCCCCGCACGTTGCAGGTGTACACCTGACAATATGACGGGGGCCATTCTTGAACATCAACAACTCAAGGATAGCCGCGAAATGTTGTCATTACAACAGAGGCGGCTATATGACGCTCGCAGAGTTGAGCATGGCCTTCTGGCACGATTTAGCGGCTCCGGTCATTGCTGGCATTCTTGCCAGCCTGATCGTGAGCTGGCTGAATAAGCGGAAGTAACGTGTCATGCGGGCGTCAGGCTGCCGTAATGGCAATTTGCGCCCGGACCAGGCCGCAGGGGTGAAACTCTGCGGCCTTTTTTGTAATTACTGCGGATAAGGCACCCAGTCGCCACCGTTCAGGCGAACATACGGTTTATTTTGATATTGAATGACCACCGCATTCGAGTTCTCGGAAACAGGCGCAGTCTGTGGTAATCCACTAGTGAGTTTTTTCCAGTCAACATTGTCTTCGGTGAAAATCTTGCCATCGAGAACGCGAACCACCAGGTCAGAGATTGCCAGGAAGCTGCTTGGTTGGTCGATGACAATTGGCGCGCCCTGATGTGGTGTTTTCATACCGAAGAATTTCACGCCAACCGGTACATCAGTGATTGCCGGGCTGGGGATATCACGCAAACCAGAAACTTGCATTCTGTCACCTTTCAACGCGCCACCGTGTTCCGGTACTACGACGACCATCACTTTACGACCCGATTTCTCCAGTTCAGTAAAGAAGGCGTCCAGTTCATCAAAGAACTTCTGCGCTCGCGCTTTGTAATCCGCTGTTTTGCTGACGCCCGGATAATGGTTGCCGTCATGCAGTGGAAGCGTGTTGTAGAACGTGGCGCTACGGCTGTTTTTATCTTTTTCGGTAACGTCCAGCCAGCGGTTAAGCACGGCAGTATCGTCATAAACTGGCGAACCATCAAAGCCCAGTAAAATAACCGGCAGATTTGTTTGATCCATCAATTCGGTCTGCATACCGCCGTTTTCGCGAACTTCTTTCAGAAAGCCGCCAAACTGGCCGTTATGTCCCATCATCAGGTGCTGGGTAAAGCCCAGTTTTGACAAGTTATCGAACAGATAGCAGTCATTATTTGCTGGTTGATACAGATTGGTGTGCGATGGCTGACCGCAACTGGCGCGCAGCAAACGAATCGCCGCCGGACCGCTGTATGAGGTTGCAGAGTTGAAATTCTTGAACTCAATATCAAAATGCGACCACAACGGATGTGACATTAATCCGGCAGCTTCAATATCCGACCATGAAAGCGAACAGATATTAATCACCAGAAGCTCAAATGGCTGCGCATCCGCTGGCAGCGCGGATGGGAAGGTCGATTTACGTTTCGCCTCGGCGTTATAGAAATTATTCAGCCAGGCATTGAGGTTTGCGGTTGTCGGTGGTGCAGTTTGTGCTGGCATATCTCCAACTACTGGCGTGCCGCCGGTTGCCGCGACTGTTGCCGCAGCGTTACCGCCCGTCGTTGTTACCGTGGTGGTCGGTTGACCGGCTGGCCACAGGGAGAAACTTGGACCAGCCAGCGTAAGTACGTTCAGCCATACCAGAATGGCGACCACAAAAACGGTGATGCGAATCCATTGCGACAAGAATAACCAGGCCACTAACAAAACAAAGACAGCACCAATCATCTGCCAGTTAATAAAGCGCGTGACCAGATCGATTAAATAATCGGGACTAAAGCCTGCCACTTGTGACCCCTGGCTCATAATACTTTCCGGGCCAGGTAGCCAGGTATCATGCCAGAAGAGGGCAAAGCCGATTGGCAGGGCGATCCAGTGGCGCAGGCGATGCAGGCTGTAGCGCGGAATCGGCATCAGCAGGAACGCGGCAAATACCAGATTGAGTAGCGGATGGAAGTTAAGGTAGCCCGCCCACAACAGGCCGAACTTAACCAGAAAATAAAAGTTCCAGCCAGAAAGGCCGCGCCAGTATTGCCAGAGTGAAGAAGGCATAGCGGTATTTTGGGTAAATTGAGTCATTTTTTGGTAGCCCTGGCTTTTTCTGCACGGCGTAACGTACCGGCCGGTTTTACATAACGAGGTTTCGCAAATAACAAACGCAGGGTGTCACGAATGCGCCGTAGGGAATGGCGCGCCAGATAGCCCAGCGGGAAAAAAACAAGCGCACAAACGACAATGATTTCAATGATATCGCTGATGGTCATCATGATGAATGCTCCACAGGATCACTCAACAGTCGCAGCGGTTCCGGTATTCGTCGCCAGTTACGCCCATCATGCTCGGCATTGATTACCGGCATGGAGGCCTGAGTTAAAGGCAGTGGCACTCCCCATTGTTCCGGGGCAAGTAAACGCATTTGCACCAGTTCAGCGCTGATTTGGTCATCTTCAAACCAGACCATGCGGTTAGAGAAAATGTCGCCAGTAGGTAACGGGAAAATGTGATTCAACGCAGTGTCCAGATCGTTGATCCTGCAGAATGAGAGGAACAGGACCAGTCGATTTCCACCAACGGTCATAATGTCGCCAGTGCGATTTGGACGGCACAGCGTCAGGGCTTGCTCAACGCGGATGCCCGGTACTGGGCGTAAAGCGACCAGCACGCCTTTGCCATGCGCAGGCAACAACGTGTTATTCATCATATTGTTGACCGCCTCACAGAACACATCCCATTTTTGGAAACCGCGTAGTTTCAGCGGCTGGGTCATGGATAGCAGGGTAGTGATATCTTCCGGAACATAGCGGCTGAACTTCTGCCCTTGCACGCTTTCAATCATCGTCAGACAGCGGGAGAGCGGGGCGTTCCAGGGAATAACCATGTTAGCGCCACAGGCCAGTAGCAGGCGTTCATCCGTGGCGCGCAGGCTGGCGGTATTTTCCCGCACGAGGATCTTCATCGCACTACCACGCTGGCGACGCAGGGTATGAATGCTGCGGGCCAGTGGTTCAATTTGCCCATTTTGCTGTAAAGAGAAAACGACGGTTGCAGCCTGTGCAGTCCGGGCTTCATTGAACAGAGTTTCGTTGTTGTCGAACAGTTGCCAGTGTTCTGATAAAGGGGGGGCGCCTTCCAGCACAGCAATATTGCTAAGAATGCGTTTTTCATCGCTGCGTGGTTGGATCTCCGCTTCTTCACGCTGAACTAACGTCCAGATACCCTCTTGCTGCTGAACGATGAGTTGCTGACGGGCGCTAACCCCTTTTTCGTTGCACCAGAAGGCGATATCCAGCAGATGTTGATCGCCCTGAAAACGCAAACTGGCAAGCCCAAAAAGTGAGCGGTATTCCTCCAGCAACAATGAAAATTGTTTATCGTTATTATTTCCTGGATTAATTACCAGCAGTGAGCAATGGTATAATCTGCTCCACTTGTTCATTTTATCCAGCCATGAACGAAGCCGCTCAGTTGGAATGTTTTGCCATGCATTATTGGCACAAACAAGAATGAAAAGATAATTTTCGGGATCAATAGAACATTGTAAATCACGGGGCAAATAGTATAGCCCCTTTTCATGATTTAGCATTGAAAATAATTTTATTTTTTCCGGTCCGTGAGAATCATCTAATTTGAAGGTTTTTTCGGGATCGTTATCCATGCTAATGACCGCGACTTTCGCGGTTTCAGCTTGAGAAGCCATCGTTTGATTCACAAGGCTGATAGCATCTTCTTGACGATCGACGTTAAACCACCAGACGCCGCCTGCTGGCATATGCCGCAACTCATCCCACAAAGATGAGATACCGATAGAGAATACAGGGTCCACAACGTCCCTCAAGTCACCATTTTGTCTGATTATCAGTTTACTAGCGAAAGCTAAGAAATAAACCTACCATTGAAATTAAAACTTATCAGATTTAGCATGTGAATCAATTTAGCAGGCTGGAAGCCTTATGATATCAGTCTTTTCGTTTTTTACTTTCGTTAGTTGCGTACATGAAAGTTAAAAAATGAACGGATTACGTATTGCCGTCTGGCATTATACGGGCAAAATTCTGTCGATTAGAATTGACTGATGCGTGGCGGGTATATTTTATCGAGATTAAGCATAATGAATAACAACGAACAGGATACTCTGCCTGATCCCGCGATAGGCTATATCTTTCAGAATGATATTTTGGCGTTAAAGCAGGCGTTTTCACTGCCTGATATCGATTATGCCGATATTTCTCAGCGTGAGCAGTTAGCAGCGGCGTTAAAACGCTGGCCATTGTTGGCTGAGTTTGCGCAACAGAAGTAGGGGAGTAGTGAATGGCCGTACTGGGATTACAGGGGGTGCGGGGAGGTGTGGGTACAACAACCATCACCGCCGCGTTGGCCTGGGCATTGCAAATGTTGGGAGAAAATGTCCTGGTGGTTGATGCCTGCCCGGACAATTTGTTGCGCTTGTCGTTCAACGTTGATTTTACCCATCGTCAGGGTTGGGCCAGAGCCATACTGGATGGTCAGGACTGGCGAGATGCCGGGATGCGCTATACCTCACAGCTCGATCTGCTGCCTTTTGGTCAGTTAACCATTGAAGAGCAAGAGAATCCCCAGCACTGGCAAACTCAGTTGAGTGCAATTTGCGAAGGCTTGCAGCAGCTGCAAGCCAGTGGGCGTTATCAATGGATTTTGATCGACTTACCGCGCGACGCCTCGCAGATAACGCATCAAATCCTGAGCCTGTGCGATCACTCGCTGGCAATCGTTAAAGTGGATGCTAACTGCCATATTCGGCTGCATCAGCAAGCACTGCCTGCTGGCGCGCATATATTGATTAATGATTTCCGCATTGGCAGCCAGGTTCAGGAAGATATTTACCAGTTGTGGTTGCAAAGCCAGCGCCGGTTACTGCCAATGTTGATTCATCGCGATGAAGCAATGGCTGAATGCCTGGCGGCGAAACAGCCGTTAGGTGAATACCGCAGTGATGCGCTGGCGGCGGAGGAAGTTCTGACGCTGGCAAACTGGTGCCTGTTGAACTATTCCGGTCTGAAAAAGCCAGTCGGGAGCGCGTCATGAGTATCTTGACCCGGTGGTTGCTTATCCCGCCGGTCAACGCGCGTCTTATCGGGCGTTATCGGGATTATCGTCGTCACGGCGCATCGGCTTTCAGCGCGACGCTTGGCTGTTTTTGGCTGATCCTGGCCTGGGTGTTCATTCCGCTTGAACACCCGCGCTGGCAGCGTATTCGCGCAGAACATAAAAATCTTTACCCACATATCAACGCTTCGCGTCCGCGCCCGTTGGATCCGGTCCGCTATGTCATTCAGACTTGCTGGTTGTTGATCGGCGCTTCACGCAGAGAGACGCCAAAACCACGCTGGCGGGCATTTTCTGGCTTGCAGAATATCCGTGGGCGTTACCATCAATGGATGGACAAACTGCCAGAGCGTGTCAGCCAGAATACGCAACATCTTGATGAGAAAAAAGAACTGGGCCATCTGAGCGCCGGAGCACGGCGTTTTATTCTTGGCGTCATTGTGACTTTCTCGCTGATTCTGGCGCTAATTTGCGTCACTCAGCCTTTTAACCCGTTGTCACAATTTATCTTCCTGATGTTGCTGTGGGGCGTGGCGCTAATGGTGCGGCGTATGCCAGGGCGCTTCTCGGCGTTGATGTTGATTGTGCTGTCGCTGACTGTCTCGTGTCGCTATATCTGGTGGCGATATACCTCGACGTTGAACTGGGATGATCCGGTCAGCCTGGTATGTGGCTTAATCCTGCTATTTGCGGAAACTTATGCGTGGATTGTGCTGGTGCTCGGCTACTTCCAGGTGGTATGGCCACTGAATCGTCAACCAGTACCGCTGCCGAAAGACATGTCGCAATGGCCGTCGGTGGATATCTTTGTACCGACCTACAACGAAGATCTCAGCGTGGTGAAAAACACCATTTATGCTTCGCTGGGTATCGACTGGCCGAAAGACAAACTCAACATCTGGATCCTTGATGACGGCGGCAGGGAAGAGTTTCGCCAGTTTGCGCAAAACGTTGGGGTGAAATATATCGCCCGAACGACGCATGAGCATGCGAAAGCAGGCAACATCAACAATGCACTGAAATATGCCAAAGGCGAGTTCGTGTCGATTTTCGACTGCGACCACGTTCCCACACGCTCGTTCCTGCAAATGACCATGGGCTGGTTCCTGAAAGAAAAGCAGTTGGCGATGATGCAGACGCCTCACCACTTCTTCTCACCAGATCCGTTCGAACGTAACCTGGGGCGTTTTCGTAAAACGCCGAACGAAGGCACGCTGTTCTACGGTCTGGTGCAGGACGGTAATGACATGTGGGATGCCACTTTCTTCTGCGGTTCCTGTGCGGTGATTCGTCGTAAGCCGTTGGACGAGATTGGCGGCATCGCGGTCGAAACCGTTACTGAAGATGCGCATACTTCTCTGCGTTTACACCGTCGTGGCTACACTTCCGCTTATATGCGTATTCCCCAGGCGGCGGGGCTGGCGACTGAAAGCCTTTCGGCGCACATTGGGCAGCGTATCCGTTGGGCGCGCGGGATGGTGCAAATCTTCCGTCTTGATAACCCGCTTACCGGTAAAGGGCTGAAATTCGCCCAACGGCTGTGCTACGTCAACGCTATGTTCCACTTCTTGTCGGGGATTCCACGGCTGATCTTCCTGACCGCGCCGCTGGCGTTTCTGCTGCTGCACGCCTACATCATTTATGCGCCTGCGTTGATGATCGCCCTGTTTGTGCTGCCGCATATGATTCACGCCAGCCTGACCAACTCGAAGATTCAGGGTAAATATCGCCACTCCTTCTGGAGCGAAATCTACGAGACGGTGCTCGCCTGGTATATCGCTCCGCCGACGCTGGTGGCGCTGATTAACCCGCACAAAGGCAAATTTAACGTCACCGCCAAAGGTGGTCTGGTGGAGGAAGAGTACGTCGACTGGGTGATCTCGCGACCGTACATCTTCCTCGTATTACTCAACCTGGTCGGTGTTGCTGTCGGCATCTGGCGTTACTTCTATGGCCCGCCGACCGAAATGCTCACCGTGGTCGTTAGTATGGTTTGGGTGTTCTACAACCTGATTATTCTCGGCGGCGCAGTAGCAGTATCGGTAGAAAGCAAGCAGGTACGTCGTTCACACCGTGTTGAGATGACCATGCCAGCGGCGATTGCCCGGGAAGATGGGCATCTTTTCTCCTGCACCGTTCAGGACTTCTCTGACGGCGGCCTGGGGATCAAGATCAACGGTCAGGCGCAGATTCTGGAAGGACAGAAAGTGAATCTGCTGCTCAAACGCGGTCAGCAAGAGTATGCCTTCCCGACTCAGGTTGCGCGCGTGATGGGTAACGAAGTGGGGCTGCAATTGATGCCGCTCACTACCCAGCAACATATCGATTTTGTGCAGTGTACGTTTGCCCGTGCGGATACATGGGCGCTCTGGCAGGACAGCTACCCGGAAGATAAGCCGCTGGAAAGTCTGCTGGATATTTTGAAGCTCGGCTTCCGTGGCTACCGCCACCTGGCGGAGTTTGCGCCTTCTTCGGTGAAGGGCATTTTCCGTGTGCTGACTTCTCTGGTTTCCTGGGTTGTTTCGTTCATTCCGCGTCGCCCGGAGCGGAGCGAAACGGTACAACCATCGGATCAGGCTTTGGCTCAACAATGATGATAACGCGATGAAAAGAAAACTATTCTGGATTTGTGCAGTGGCTATGGGGATGAGTGCGTTCCCCTCTTTCATGACGCAGGCGACACCGACGACGCAACCACTGATCAATGCTGAGCCAGCTGTACCCGCCCAGGCGGAGCAAAATCCGCGGGTCGGACAGGTGATGCCAGGCGTGCAGGGCGCGGATGCGCCAGTCGTGGCGCAGAACGGTCCTTCGCGCGATGTGAAGCTGACCTTTGCGCAAATCGCGCCGCCGCCGGGCAGCATGGTACTGCGTGGCATTAACCCGAACGGCAGCATAGAGTTTGGTATGCGCAGTGATGAAGTGGTGACGAAGGCGATGCTTAACCTTGAATATACGCCGTCGCCATCACTGCTGCCGATACAGTCGCAGTTGAAAGTCTATCTGAACGATGAGTTGATGGGCGTGCTGCCAGTGACCAAAGAGCAGTTGGGTAAAAAGACGTTGGCGCAAATGCCGATTAATCCGCTGTTTATCACCGACTTCAACCGCGTGCGGCTGGAGTTTGTTGGTCATTATCAGGATGTCTGTGAAAACCCGGCCAGCACAACGCTCTGGCTGGATGTCGGACGCAGTAGCGGACTGGATCTGACATATCAATCACTGAATGTGAAAAATGATCTGTCGCACTTCCCGATTCCGTTTTTCGACCCGAGGGATAACCGAGCTAATACGTTGCCGATAGTTTTTGCTGGTGCGCCGGATGTTGGTCTGCAACAGGCTTCGGCGATTGTTGCGTCGTGGTTTGGTTCCCGTTCTGGCTGGCGCGGACAGAACTTCCCGGTACTCTATAATCAGCTTCCGGACCGCAATGCGATTGTCTTTGCGACCAATGACAAGCGACCGGACTTCCTGCGCGATCATCCGGCAGTAAAAGCCCCGGTGATTGAGATGATCAACCATCCGGAGAATCCTTACGTCAAACTGCTGGTGGTGTTTGGTCGTGACGACAAAGACCTGTTGCAGGCAGCGAAAGGTATCGCTCAGGGTAACATTCTGTTCCGTGGTGAAAGCGTGGTAGTGAATGAAGTGAAACCGCTGCTACCGCGTAAACCGTACGATGCGCCAAACTGGGTGCGAACCGATCGTCCGGTCACCTTTGGTGAGCTGAAAACCTATGAAGAACAGTTACAGTCCAGCGGGCTTGAGCCGGCAGCGATTAATATCTCGCTGAACTTGCCGCCAGATCTCTACCTGATGCGCAGCACCGGTATCGATATGGATATCAATTATCGCTACACCATGCCGCCGGTGAAAGACAGCTCGCGGATGGATATCAGCCTGAACAACCAGTTCCTGCAATCTTTCAACCTGAGCAGTAAACAGGAGGCGAACCGCCTGCTGCTGCGGATCCCGGTGTTGCAAGGTTTGCTGGATGGTAAAACCGATGTCTCCATTCCGGCGCTGAAACTGGGGGCGACCAACCAGTTGCGTTTCGATTTTGAGTATATGAACCCAATGCCGGGTGGTTCGGTGGATAACTGTATTACCTTCCAGCCGGTGCAGAATCACGTCGTGATTGGTGACGACTCTACCATCGACTTCTCGAAGTATTACCACTTCATCCCGATGCCGGATCTGCGCGCGTTTGCTAATGCGGGCTTCCCGTTCAGCCGGATGGCGGATTTGTCGCAAACCATTACCGTGATGCCAAAAACACCAAACGAAGCGCAGATGGAAACACTGCTTAATACGGTGGGCTTTATTGGTGCACAGACGGGCTTCCCGGCGATCAACCTGACGGTGACCGATGATGGCAGCACCATTCAGGGGAAAGACGCCGATATCATGATAATTGGCGGTATCCCGGACAAGTTAAAAGATGACAAGCAGATCGATCTGCTGGTGCAGGCTACCGAAAGTTGGGTGAAAACGCCGATGCGCCAGACTCCGTTCCCCGGCATTGTACCTGACGAAAACGACCGCGCAGCAGAAACTCAGTCCACACTGACCTCTTCTGGTGCGATGGCGGCGGTGATTGGCTTCCAGTCACCGTATAACGACCAGCGCAGCGTAATTGCGTTATTGGCGGATAGTCCACGCGGTTATGAGATGCTCAACGATGCGGTGAACGACAGTGGTAAACGCGCCACTATGTTTGGTTCCGTAGCGGTGATTCGCGAGTCCGGTGTTAACAGCCTGCGCGTTGGCGACGTCTATTACGTCGGTCATCTACCGTGGTTTGAACGTTTATGGTACGCACTGGCGAACCATCCGATTCTGCTGGCGATACTGGCGGCAATCAGCGTGGTGCTGCTGGCCTGGGTACTGTGGCGTCTGCTGCGCATCATCAGCCGTCGTCGTCTTAATCCGGATAATGAGTAATCGATGATGAAAGTTTTGCGTAGTGGGATCGTGACGATGCTGCTGTTGGCTGCCTTCAGTGTTCAGGCAGCCTGCAACTGGCCTGCCTGGGAGCAGTTCAAAAAGGATTACATCAGTCAGGAAGGGCGCGTCATTGACCCCAGTGATGCACGCAAAATTACCACCTCTGAAGGGCAAAGCTACGGCATGTTCTTTGCCCTGGCGGCTAATGATCGTGCGACATTTGACAACCTACTTGACTGGACCCAGAACAATCTTGCTCAGGGGGCCTTAAACGAACATTTGCCTGCCTGGCTGTGGGGCAAAAAAGAGAACAGTAAGTGGGAAGTGCTGGACAGCAATTCGGCCTCTGATGGTGATATCTGGATGGCCTGGTCGTTGCTTGAGGCGGGGCGATTGTGGAAAGAGCAACGTTATACCGACATCGGCAGCGCATTGTTAAAACGCATTGCGCAAGAGGAAGTGGTGACGGTGCCGGGGCTGGGGTCCATGCTGTTACCGGGAAAAGTCGGCTTTGCCGAGAATAACACCTGGCGTTTGAACCCGAGTTATCTACCACCGACGCTGGCGCAGTATTTCACCCGCTTTGGCGCGCCCTGGACTACGCTGCGCGAAACGAATCAACGTTTGCTGCTGGAAACTGCCCCGAAAGGTTTTTCGCCTGACTGGGTGCGTTATGAAAAAGATAAAGGCTGGCAGCTGAAAGCTGAAAAAACGCTGATCAGCAGCTATGACGCCATTCGCGTTTATATGTGGGTCGGCATGATGCCAGATACTGATCCGCAAAAAGCACGGCTGTTAGCGCGTTTTAAACCGATGGCGACATTTACTGAGAAGAACGGCTATCCGCCGGAGAAAGTTGATGTCGCTACGGGTAAAGCGCAGGGGCAAGGGCCGGTAGGTTTTTCTGCGGCTATGTTGCCGTTTCTTCAGGACCGTGACGCGCAGGCTGTACAGCGCCAGCGTGTGGCAGATAACTTTCCTGGCAGCGATGCCTATTACAATTATGTGCTGACCCTGTTCGGACAAGGCTGGGATCAACACCGTTTCCGCTTCTCGACAAAAGGTGAGTTATTGCCTGACTGGGGCCAGGAATGCGCAAATTCACACTAAACATCCTCACACTTTCCCTCGGTCTGGCTGTGATGCCGATGGTCGAGGCGGCGCCAACCGCCCAGCAACAGTTACTGGAGCAGGTACGAGTTGGCGAAGCGACTCACCGCGAAGACCTGGTGCAGCAGTCGCTGTATCGTCTGGAACTTATTGATCCGAATAACCCGGACGTCGTTGCTGCCCGTTTTCGCTCTCTGTTACGGCAGGGTGATGTTGATGGGGCGCAAAAACAACTCGACCGATTGTCGCAATTAGCGCCGAGTTCGAACGCTTACAAATCGTCGCGGACCACGATGTTGCTTTCCACGCCGGATGGTCGCCAGGCACTGCAACAGGCACGATTGCAGGCCACCACCGGGCATGCGGAAGAAGCCGTGGCGGGTTACAACAAACTGTTCAACGGGGCGCCGCCGGAAGGTGACATTGCCGTCGAGTACTGGAGTACCGTGGCGAAAATTCCGGCTCGCCGTGGCGAAGCGATTAATCAGCTAAAACGCATCAATGCGGATACGCCGGGCAACACGGGCCTGCAAAACAATCTGGCACTATTGCTGTTTAGCAGCGATCGCCGTGACGAAGGTTTTGCGGTGCTGGAGCAGATGGCGAAATCTAACGCCGGTCGTGATGGTGCTTCTAAAATCTGGTACGGGCAGATTAAAGACATGCCTGTCAGCGATGCCAGCGTGCAGGCGCTGAAAAAATATCTCTCAATATTTAGCGATGGCGACAACGTGGCTGCTGCACAATCGCAACTGGCAGAACAACAAAAACAACTGGCCGATCCTGCTTTCCGCGCTCGTGCGCAAGGTTTAGCGGCGGTGGATTCAGGCATGGCGGGTAAAGCTATCCCTGAGTTGCAACTGGCGGTGCGTGCTAACCCGAAAGACAGTGAAGCGCTGGGGGCGCTGGGCCAGGCGTATTCCCAGAAAGGCGATCGTGCCAATGCGGTGGTGAATCTGGAGAAAGCCCTCGCGCTGGACCCGCACAGCAGCAACAACGATAAGTGGAACAGCCTGCTGAAAGTGAACCGTTATTGGCTGGCGATCCAGCAGGGCGATGCTGCGCTTAAAGCAAACAATCCTGATCAGGCGGAACGGTTATTCCAGCAGGCGCGCAATGTAGATAATACTGACAGCTATGCGGTGCTGGGACTGAGTGATGTGGCGATGGCGCGCAAAGATTACCCCGCAGCTGAACGTTATTATCAGCAGACGCTGCGGATGGACAGCGGCAACACCAACGCCGTGCGCGGTCTGGCGAATCTTTATCGCCAGCAATCGCCGGAAAAGGCTGAAGCCTTTATTGCCTCGCTCTCTGCCAGCCAGCGGCGCAGCGTTGACGATATTGAACGTAGTCTGCAAAACGACCGTTTGTCACAGCAGGCCGAAGCGCTGGAAAAACAGGGCAAATGGGCGCAAGCAGCAGCACTTCAGCGCCAGCGACTGGCGCTGGACCCCGGCAGTGTGTGGATTACTTACCGACTTTCGCAGGATCTCTGGCAGGCCGGACAACGCAGCCAGGCAGATACTTTGATGCGCAATCTGGCGCAGCAGAAGCCGAACGACCCAGAGCAGGTTTACGCCTACGGGCTGTATCTCTCCGGTCATGATCAGGACCGGGCGGCACTGGCGCATATCAACAGCCTGCCGCGCGCGCAGTGGAACAGCAATATTCATGAACTGGTGAACCGGCTGCAAAGCGATCAGGTGCTGGAAACAGCCAATCGCCTGCGTGAAAGCGGCAAAGAAGTCGAAGCGGAAGCGATGCTGCGTCAGCAGCCACCTTCCACACGCATTGATCTCACCCTGGCCGACTGGGCGCAGCAACGGCGCGATTACACCGCCGCCCGCGCGGCTTATCAGAACGTTTTGACGCGCGAGCCAACTAACGCCGACGCCATCCTGGGTCTGACGGAAGTGGATATCGCTGCTGGTGACAAAGCGGCGGCACGTAGCCAGCTGGCGAAACTGCCCGCCACCGATAACGCCTCGCTGAACACACAGCGGCGCGTGGCGCTGGCGCAGGCGCAGCTTGGCGATACCGCAGCGGCGCAGCAGACATTTAACAAGCTGATCCCGCAGGCAAAATCTCAGCCGCCGTCGATGGAAAGCGCGATGGTACTGCGCGATGGTGCGAAGTTTGAAGCACAGGCGGGCGATCCAAAGCAGGCGCTGGAAACCTACAAAGACGCGATGGTCGCATCCGGTGTGACCATGACGCGTCCGCAGGATAACGACACCTTTACCCGACTGACCCGCAACGACGAGAAAGATGACTGGCTGAAACGCGGCGTACGTAGCGATGCGGCGGACCTCTATCGTCAGCAGGATCTTAACGTCACCCTGGAGCACGACTACTGGGGATCGAGCGGCACTGGCGGATACTCCGATCTGAAAGCGCACACCACCATGTTGCAGGTAGATGCGCCATATGCGGACGGACGAATGTTCTTCCGCAGCGATTTCGTCAATATGAATGTCGGCAGTTTCTCCACCAACGACGACGGCACGTGGGACAACAACTGGGGGACCTGTACGTTACAAGACTGTAGCGGCAATCGCAGTCAGTCGGATTCTGGCGCAAGCGTGGCGGTCGGCTGGCGAAATGACGTCTGGAGTTGGGATATCGGCACCACGCCGATGGGCTTCAACGTCGTGGACGTGGTCGGCGGCGTCAGTTACAGCGATGATATCGGGCCGCTTGGCTACACCGTTAATGCCCATCGCCGACCTATTTCCAGTTCATTACTTGCCTTCGGCGGACAGAAAGACTCTCCGAGCAATACCGGGAAAAAATGGGGCGGCGTACGTGCCGATGGTGTGGGGTTAAGTCTGAGCTATGATAAAGGCGAGGCAAACGGCGTCTGGGCATCACTCAGCGGTGACCAGTTAACCGGCAAAAATGTCGAAGATAACTGGCGCGTGCGCTGGATGACGGGCTATTACTATAAAGTCATCAACCAGAATAATCGTCGCGTCACTATCGGCCTGAACAACATGATCTGGCATTACGACAAAGACCTGAGTGGGTACTCACTTGGGCAGGGCGGCTACTACAGCCCGCAGGAGTATCTGTCGTTTGCCGTACCGGTGATGTGGCGTGAGCGCACGGAAAACTGGTCATGGGAGCTGGGCGCGTCTGGCTCATGGTCGCACTCGCGCACTAAAACCATGCCGCGTTATCCGCTGATGAACCTGATTCCGAATGACTGGAAAGACGACGCCGCTGACCAGACCAATGGTGGCGGTAGCAGCCAGGGCTTTGGCTATACGGCGCGAGCGTTACTTGAACGACGCGTCACATCCAACTGGTTTGTCGGCACGGCGATTGATATCCAACAGGCGAAAGATTATGCGCCAAGCCATTTCCTGCTCTACGTACGGTATTCTGCCGCCGGATGGCAGGGCGATATGGATTTACCGCCACAGCCGCTGATACCTTACGCCGACTGGTAAGTTTTCAGATAGCGCCTCTCTTAATGCCGCTGCGATCGGGTATACTCGGGCGGCAGTCTGGGATTTCCGGGGGAGAGATAATTTGCGCGTTAGTCGTTCGTTAACAATCAAGCAGATGGCAATGGTGGCGGCCGTTGTTCTGGTGTTTGTCTTTGTTTTTTGCACCGTTTTGCTGTTCCATCTGGTACAGCAGAATCGCTATAACACGGCTACGCAACTGGAAAGCATTGCTCGTTCTGTCCGCGAACCCTTGTCCTCAGCCATCCTCAAAGGGGATATTCCCCAGGCGGAGGCCATTCTCTCCAGCATCAAACCTGCGGGCGTGGTCAGCCGCGCAGATGTGGTGCTGCCTAACCAGTTCCAGGCGCTGCGTAAAAGTTTTATTCCCGAACGCCCGGTGCCGGTAATGGTTACCCGACTGCTCGAACTACCGGTGCAAATCTCGCTGGGCGTCTACTCGCTGGAGCGCCCGGCAAACCCACAACCGATTGCCTATCTGGTGTTACAGGCGGATTCCTTCCGCATGTATAAGTTCGTGATGAGTACGCTCTCCACGTTAGTGACCATTTACTTACTTTTATCGCTCATCCTGACAGTGGCGATTAGCTGGTGTATTAACCGACTGATATTACATCCTTTACGCAATATTGCTCGTGAGCTGAACGCCATTCCACCGCAAGAGATTATCGGCCATCAGCTGGCGCTGCCGCGTCTGCATCAGGACGATGAAATAGGCATGCTGGTGCGCAGTTATAACCTTAACCAGCAACTGTTGCAGCGCCATTATGAAGAGCAGATCGAAAACGCGATGCGCTTTCCGGTGTCGGACTTGCCAAACAAAGCCCTGCTGATGGAGATGCTGGAACAGGTGGTGACGCGTAAACAGACGACTGCGCTGATGATTATCACCTGCGAAACCCTGCGCGACACCGCCGGTGTGCTGAAAGAGGCGCAGCGGGAAATCCTGCTACTTACGCTGGTGGAAAAACTCAAGTCGGTGCTGTCGCCGCGCATGGTTCTCGCGCAGGTCAGTGGCTATGACTTCGCTGTTATCGCCAACGGTGTGCAGGAACCGTGGCACGCGATTACTTTAGGTCAGCAAGTACTCACTATCATGAGTGAGCGTTTGCCGATTGATCGCATTCAACTGCGCCCACACTGTAACATCGGCGTGGCGATGTTCTATGGCGATATCACCGCCGAACAACTTTATGGTCGTGCTATTTCTGCGGCGTTTACCGCGCGTCATAAAGGGAAGAATCAGATTCAGTTCTATGATCCGCAGCAGATGGAAGCCGCTCAACAGCGGCTGACGGAAGAGAGCGATATCCTTAATGCGCTTGAAAATCATCAATTTGCGATTTGGCTACAACCACAAGTTGAGATGACCAGCGGCAAGTTAGTCAGCGCGGAAGTGTTATTGCGTATCCAGCAACCGGATGGGAGTTGGGACCTACCGGATGGGTTAATTGATCGTATTGAGTCTTGTGGACTGATGGTTACCGTCGGTCACTGGGTGCTGGAAGAGTCATGCCGACTGCTTGCCGCCTGGCAGGAGCGCGGCATTATGCTGCCATTATCGGTGAACATCTCAGCTCTGCAACTGATGCACCCGAATATGGTGGCGGATATGCTGGAACTGCTAACGCGCTATCGTGTTCAGCCAGGAACGCTGATTCTGGAAGTGACAGAAAGCCGACGCATTGATGACCCTCACGCGGCGGTGGCAATCCTTCGTCCGCTGCGCAACGCCGGAGTACAGGTGGCGCTGGATGATTTCGGTATGGGCTATTCAGGGTTGCGTCAGTTGCAGCATATGAAATCTCTCCCGGTGGACGTTTTGAAAATCGACAAAATGTTCATTGATGGGTTACCGGAAGATAGCAGCATGATTGCCGCGATTATCATGTTGGCGAAAAGCCTGAATCTGCAAATCATTGCTGAAGGCGTGGAGACAGAAGCACAACGTGACTGGTTGGCAAAGGCGGGCGTTGGAATTGCCCAGGGCTTCCTTTTTGCACGTCCACTTCCCATTGAAATCTTCGAAGAAAGTTACCTGGAAGAAAAATAGCTACCCCAAACTGATTACAAAACTTTAAAAAGTGCTGGTTTGTGCGAGCCAGCTCAAACTTTTTAACATTTTTGTTTCAATTATGATCCAGGTACATTTCTGTGATGTTGTCTGGGTGTTATTTTAAGGCCGCAGGTACCCCATAACCTTACAAGACCTGTGGTTTTACTAAAGGACACCCTATGAAAACCTCTCTGTTTAAAAGCCTTTACTTTCAGGTCCTGACAGCGATAGCCATTGGTATTCTCCTTGGCCATTTCTACCCTGAAATAGGCGAGCAAATGAAACCGCTTGGCGACGGGTTCGTTAAGCTCATTAAGATGATCATCGCTCCCGTCATCTTTTGTACTGTCGTCACTGGCATTGCGGGCATGGAAAGCATGAAGGCGGTCGGTCGTACCGGCGCAGTCGCACTGCTTTACTTTGAGATAGTCAGTACCATCGCGCTGATTATTGGTCTTATTATCGTTAACGTTGTACAGCCAGGTGCTGGAATGAACGTCGATCCGGCGAGTCTGGATGCGAAAGCGGTAGCCGTTTACGCCGCGCAGGCGAAAGACCAGGGCATTGTCGCCTTCATTATGGATGTCATCCCGGCGAGCGTCATTGGCGCGTTTGCCAGCGGTAACATCCTGCAGGTGCTGCTGTTTGCCGTACTGTTTGGTTTTGCGCTGCACCGTCTGGGCAGCAAAGGCCAGCTGATTTTTAACGTTATCGAAAGTTTCTCGCAGGTCATCTTCGGCATCATCAATATGATCATGCGCCTGGCACCGATTGGGGCGTTCGGGGCGATGGCATTTACCATCGGTAAATACGGCGTCGGAACACTGGTGCAGCTGGGGCAGCTGATTATCTGCTTCTACATCACCTGTATCCTGTTTGTGGTGCTGGTACTGGGTTCAATCGCTAAAGCGACCGGTTTCAGTATCTTCAAATTTATCCGCTACATTCGTGAAGAACTGCTGATTGTGTTGGGAACATCGTCTTCCGAATCGGCGCTGCCACGTATGCTCGACAAGATGGAAAAACTCGGCTGCCGGAAATCGGTGGTGGGGTTGGTCATCCCGACAGGCTACTCGTTTAACCTTGATGGCACATCGATATACCTGACGATGGCGGCGGTATTTATTGCCCAGGCCACTAACAGTCAGATGGATATCGTCCACCAAATCACGCTGTTAATCGTGTTGCTGCTTTCTTCTAAAGGGGCGGCAGGGGTAACGGGCAGTGGCTTTATCGTGCTGGCGGCGACGCTTTCAGCCGTAGGCCATTTGCCGGTGGCGGGTCTGGCGCTGATCCTCGGTATTGACCGCTTCATGTCGGAAGCTCGTGCGCTGACTAACCTGGTCGGTAACGGTGTAGCAACCATCGTGGTCGCTAAGTGGGTTAAAGAACTGGACCACAAAAAACTGGACGATGTGCTGAATAATCGTGCGCCGGAAGGCAAAACGCACGAATTATCCTCTTAATCTCACCACTTATGCCCGCACTCCCTTCCCCGAGTGCGGGTGTTTGCGCATAATTGCCCCCTGTGCCTGAACTTACCACCTGGGTGAGTTCAGGTTTATTTCACTTCTTCCGTGACATTTTCATATTCTTGCGGTCTAACACGAAGTGTTTTTAATGTCATTTAGACTGACCGACAACGGGCAGTTTTTTATTACCAGGATAGTTGATCAGGGGTTCACATGCAGGGCACAAAAATTCGACTTTTAGCGGGCGGTTTGCTGATGATGGCCACTGCTGGCTATGTGCAGGCAGATGCGCTCCAGCCTGATCCAGCATGGCAACAGGGGACGCTCTCCAACGGTTTACAGTGGCAAGTGCTGACCACGCCCCAGCGTCCCAGCGATCGTGTTGAAATTCGCCTGCTGGTTAATACCGGTTCGCTCGCCGAAAGTACCCAACAGAGCGGTTATAGTCATGCCATTCCCCGCATCGCGCTGACGCAAAGCGGTGGCCTTGAAGCTGCACAGGCACGTTCACTGTGGCAACAGGGGATCGACCCTAAGCGCCCGATGCCGCCGGTGATCGTCTCTTACGACACCACGCTGTTTAATCTTAGTCTGCCAAATAACCGCAACGACTTGCTGAAAGAGGCGCTCTCTTATCTGGCAAATGCCAGTGGCAAACTGACTATCACGCCAGAAACCATCAACCACGCGCTGCAAAGTCAGGACATGGTGGCAACCTGGCCTGCCGACACCAAAGAAGGCTGGTGGCGCTATCGTCTGAAAGGATCAACCTTGTTAGGTCACGATCCTGCCGATCCGCTGAAACAACCCGTTGAAGCAGAAAAGATTAAAGACTTCTACCAGAAATGGTACACCCCGGATGCAATGACGCTGCTGGTGGTGGGGAACGTTGATGCGCGCTCGGTTGTAGACCAAATCAACAAAACGTTTGGCGAACTGAAAGGCAAACGTGAAACACCGGCTCCGGTGCCGACGCTTTCTCCTCTGCGTGCGGAAGCGGTGAGTATTATGACCGATGCGGTACGCCAGGACCGGTTATCCATCATGTGGGATACGCCGTGGCAGCCGATTCGTGAATCAGCCGCACTGCTGCGCTACTGGCGTGCGGACCTGGCCCGTGAGGCGCTGTTCTGGCACGTTCAGCAAGCATTAAGCGCCAGTAACAGTAAAGACATTGGTCTTGGATTTGACTGTCGTGTGCTGTATCTGCGTGCGCAGTGTGCCATCAACATCGAGTCACCAAACGACAAGCTGAACAGCAACCTTAATCTGGTGGCGCGTGAGCTGGCGAAAGTTCGTGACAAAGGTCTGCCGGAAGAAGAGTTCAACGCTCTGGTGGCGCAAAAGAAACTGGAACTGCAGAAATTGTTTGCCGCCTATGCGCGAGCCGATACCGATATTCTGATGGGCCAGCGGATGCGTTCGTTGCAAAATCAGGTTGTCGATATCGCGCCGGAGCAATATCAGAAACTGCGTCAGGATTTCCTCAACAGCCTGACGGTAGAAATGTTAAATCAGGATTTGCGTCAGCAACTGTCGAACGACATGGCGTTAATTCTGTTGCAGCCGAAAGGTGAGCCGGAATTTAACATGAAAGCGTTGCAGGCCGCATGGGATCAAATCATGGCCCCATCGACTGCGGCTGCCGCCACATCTGTTGCCACGGATGACGTCCATCCTGAAGTTTCGGATATTCCACCCGCGCAGTAATAAATAACCCGGCAGCGTTTCTTCTACGCTGCCGGGATTAACGGTAATGAATAACGTAGTCTGAATGATATGCGTCAGCAGTTTTCGCCAGTCCGTAAGGAGAGCCTTTCTCATCCCTGTAAGGTTATTTCTTCAGATCCTTCTTAAACACTGGTTCAGGACAATCACGACCAAAATGTGCAGCCCAGTCAAAAGCTTTACCGTTTTTCACGTAGCGTTGATAAATTAATGCACCGGTTTCTGGATCAAGGTATCTGACCCAACTTGCAGCATGGCATAACACGGCGGCCCATGTCTGGGTTTTGGGGTGAAGTAAATCGGCAGATTGTCCGGCCCATTCCGCAGCCTGCCAGCGGTAATGCAAGAAGTGGTTATTTTTGTCAGGTACTGCATTAGCAAAACGACGGTTTTCTTTCTCACTTATCCAGCCGCTATCATTAGTGTAGGAATAAGGTGTGGAATATGCTCCGCTGGTAATAGCATAGTCGGGATACATTTCATAGGCGACGAGTTCGATGCCATTATATCGTAATAATCTTGCCGCCTCGTATTGCGCCTGCGCGCGCTCCTGATTATTGATATTATTATTTTGGCTTTTTTCCATTAAATCTGCCAGTTGCTGCGCCATTTTACGGTAATTTGGAATATCAAAGTAGCTGACGGCTTGCTGATATTGACCATTGCGAATAAACCTTCTGGCCAGTAATGCACGTAATTTTACGTCAGTTGGAATGAGCGTTGGGGGAACGAAGTAACCGCTATATTCTCTGTCATAATCATTTTCAGATGACTGCAAATTAAAGGGTTTTAGCTGTTGGCTGGGCGGTGGTACATTTTTATCAACAAACGTTTTTAACTCCTGTAACGTTAATACACTTTCCCCCACATCAGCTAAATCTGCCCAATAAGTATCTTTGCCTTTATAAAACAGCGTCATTGCTTGCAAGTAATCATCGCGCTTCAACGCCAGAATTGCTTGCTCGCCAGCAATACGACATGATGGCATAATGATCTCATTACCGTGGTAGTAATCACTTTCTGTCATCGGGTTGCCCCACGTTTCATTTTCCGGGAAGAATTTTGCCGCACTGGCATAATAGCGGGTCGCTAAAGGAATATTACCTTCACGCAGCGCCATTTTTGCGTTTAACCATTCGCGGAGGCCGCTTTCTGGCGCATCCTCTAATAAGACTTTCGTTAACGAGTAATCACCATTACGATAAGCTAATGCGGCCAGTCGATCGCTATAAGAAAATCCTTTTATCCGATGGTTCACCAACAAGTTGATCAATTTTTCACGTTGTGTTGTGCAGAAATATTCACTGTTTTCGGTAATGCACCCATCCTGGCTATACCCTCTGTCGTGACGAATAAAAAGCTCTGCGATGACCAGTTTCTGAACTATGGGATCATCAATAATATTTTCTAAAAGGGCGAAATTTTTTTCATTTGTCAGATACAGTGCAATTCTGCGTAATGAGATTTTACCTACGGGGGAACCTTGTGCAGCCTGTTGCGCATAATATGTGATGGCTCCATTCATATCTGCTTTATTCAGCCGGTAAAAACCTAACTGCCCCAAGCTGGCGAGAGAGAGTTGTTCGGGGTCTGGCTCACCATTGCGAACTTCTTCTATAATTTGTTGATAAAGTTTAATCCCCTTTATGGATTCCTCACTATGATACGCGCCAGTATTATAAGCTAACTCGTCATTTTCACCTGAATCGAATATTTTACGGGCCTGGGTATACATTGCCTTCAGCCGCCATTCACCTTGTTCGCTTTTGGGTAAGGCTAATAATTTATCGAACCAGGGGCTGTCATAGATGAAGTGATAAAAGTCTATGGCTCCCAGATAATAGAGTCGTTCTGCTGTAGGTAGTTTTGTCTTCAGTTTCTCTGCTATCTCTTGTAGACGTTTTTCGCGAGTGTAATGCTGATAATCGGTATCCTTTTGCGTTTCTCTGTACTGATAATAGTCCTCTAAATCGTTTGGTTCGATCTCTGGCTGCCATAAAGGTAAACGTGGATCGCGTTCGACTAAATGTCGAGCTTCATATATGAAACTGCCATTAGGCATTTCTGTTAATGTGTGTTGTCGATCATGCAAAAGTGAGTTCGGCGCATAAGGCCCGCAAGCATAAGCGTTCTCGCAAATGAGCGTGAATAACACAACGCTGGCAATCCGCGATATCTCATGGCGTAACATTAAACTCTCCTTGTAGTCTTTGATTGCAGCGCGCCCATCCCAGCGGACTGCTTTCTCCGGCGCGCAGTTGCCTGGCGCTTCCTCTCACAAAATTCAGGCTGGATGGCCCGGGTTGCACCTGATAGTGGCTGGCTCCATCAGCGAATAGACAATCTGCATTGGGCAGAATTATTTTTTTTGGCAACGGCGCATCAATTTCTCCGCTGTTTTTAATAGCCAGATCAAAAAGCTGTTCGTCTGCATGTTGAGCAATAATTAACGACCAGCGTGGGGTCAGCGGTTGATGCTGAATCACGGCTTCCAGCGTCGTCAGTGACCAGGCGCGGCGATCGCCTGCTAACGGTAGCCGAAACCATACCAGCCCCTGTAATCCACGCGGTGGTTGCTGTTCTAAATATTGAATGAAATCGGCAATGGTTTGCGGTGACACACTTAATTCACGCATCTCTTCGGCAACGTATAACGGAGCTTCACTCTCGACGCGATTATCACTGGTGAGCGCAGAACCGTAAGCGGGCAATGCGATGAAAAAAGGATGCGTGGTTTGTCTGGCATATTGCTTTACCCAACGCTGCGCCAGACTGGCATCTAACAGGCCTTTTTCGGGCGAAAGCACGTTATGTACTTGTAAAACCGAAGTGTCCGCAATGCGCAATAATCGGACGAGATGTGGTGATTCAAGCCAGGTGGGTAGGGCGGTAACGCTAAGTTTTATATTTGCAGGAAGCGTCTGATGTAACGCACTAAGAAGTGTCAGATATTCCGGCAATTTTGCTGTTGGCGCGTCATAATCAATTTCCACACCTGCAAGCGTAACCCCTGCCTTTTGCCACTCACGTAGGGTCTGTTGAATATGCTGGATAACTTGCTGGTTATTAAACCGTGTAAGCTGGCCATCGAGTCGCGCGACCAGCCAGACCGGGCGCCCATCTTGCTTAATAAGTGAAGTATTAACCGTAAAGTGTCGGATGCCTTCTTGCGGGTGAAATTGCATCCCAAGTATGCGCAGCGTAGAGAAAAGTGGGCGGCTTCGTTTTAGTGCCTCGTTATGTTCTGCTGTCCAGACGCGTTGCCAGATATAGACTTGCTGATCAAAGCGAAGCGGTTGTGAAGGGGTAAATAAAATATGCAGCCCGTAGCCCAGGCCGATCAGAAGAAGTGAAGCTGCAAAAATCCTTTTGCAAGATGGCATATTGTTACGGCATTGCGATTATCAACAGGCTGATAGTGTACCGCTGTAACTATTAACGGAGAACGAATATCTATCCGTTCTCCGTCAAAAACCATTATTCCGGCATTGCTTCACGCGGGATAATCGCGCCGCGATACTGAATAACGGTACTTGCAGTCAAATGTCCACGTTTCGCGGCATCTTCCGCACTACCGCCTGTCAGACGTACCGCCAGATAACCGGCGCTGAAAGAGTCGCCAGCTGCGGTGGTATCGATCACTTTTTCTTTCGGCAGTTTCACCGCCGGAACATCCACTAACCCTTCACCAGCAATGGACACCAGGCAAGAATCTGCTCCGCGTTTCACCACAACTTCATTCACGCCCGCTTTATGGGTGCGCGCAATGACGTCTTCCACCGGTTGTTGACCCCACAGCGCGTCTTCGTCGTCCAGCGTCAGGAAGGCGATATCCGTGCATTCCAGCATTTGCTGATACACCTGCTGCGTTTCTTCTTTACTGGCCCACAGGCGCGGACGGTAGTTATTGTCGAAAACCACTTTTCCGCCGTTGGCGCGGCATTCGCGCAGCAGGGAAAGCAGTTTTTCGCGGCTGGTTGGGCTTAAAATCGCCAGGCTAATCCCGCTAAGGTAGAGATAATCGAATTTCGCCAGCTCTGCGCAAATCGCCGCTGACTGCTCGCTTTCCAGCCAGAATTTGGCCGCGGCTTCGTTACGCCAGTAGTAGAACGTACGTTCGCCAGTTTCATCGGTTTCAATGTAGTAAAGGCCCGGCAGGCGGTTTTCCATCCGTTGGGTCAGGGAAGTATCAACGTTCTCGCCGTGCCAGGCGTCCAACATCTGCTGACTAAAACTGTCCGTTCCCAGCGCCGTCACGTAATGAACGGTTAATGCCGCAGAATCGACCTGACGGGCGATGTAGACGGAGGTGTTCAGGGTATCGCCGCCGAAACCGCGCTTAACGTCTGCGCCTTTCTCGGAAAGCTCAATCATGCATTCGCCAATCACGGCAATCTTTTTGGACATAGTCGTGAACCTGATCTGTAAAAAAATTAGCGTTAGTTTGCGCTGTGGTGGTTTGTTGGTCAACTATATTAAAACACTGTTCCATTATTTTTTTGAGCCAGAACGTATTCCTGGAAGATTTCGCCGCAGGACGGGCAAATTTAGCCGCTTCGGGCGGTAAAGTTCTGGCGTTGCGCGCCGATAACATTTGTCGAGTCCGGGCAGCATCACTTTTAAACACAGGACATCTTCGATGATAAGGCAGGTTATTCAGCGAATAAGCCATCCTGAAGCAAGTATCGAAAGCTTGCAGGAACGACGCTTTTGGTTGCAGTGTGAACGTGCTTACACCTGGCAACCGATTTACCAGACATCCGGTCGGTTGATGGCCGTAGAGCTATTAACGGTCGTTACCCATCCCGAGGATCCTTCGCAACGACTGCCGCCGGATCGTTATTTTGCTGAAATCACCATCAGACATCGTATGGATGTGGTGAAAGAACAGATTGATTTGCTGGCGCAAAAAGCCGTGTTCTTTGTTGAGCATGGCCTGCTGGCATCGGTTAATATCGATGGTCCGACACTTCTCGCCCTACGTCAGCAGCCGGAAATTTTGCGTCAGATTGACCGCCTTCCCTGGCTGCGTTTTGAACTGGTAGAACATATCCGCCTGCCGAAAGATTCAACCTTTGCCTCGATGTGTGAATTTGGCCCGTTATGGCTTGATGATTTTGGCACCGGGATGGCAAATTTCTCCGCGCTAAGTGAAGTCCGTTATGACTACATTAAAATCGCTCGCGAACTGTTTGTGATGCTGCGCCAGTCGCCGGAAGGCCGCACGCTCTTTTCGCAGCTTTTACATCTAATGAATCGCTATTGTCGCGGGGTGATTGTCGAGGGCGTGGAAACGCAGGAGGAGTGGTGCGATGTGCAGAATTCCCCCGCATTCGCCGCACAAGGCTGGTTTCTTTCGCGTCCGGCACCGATAGAAACGCTGGATACGGTGGCTCTGGTGGTGTAGCCGCCTCATTTTCCGCCTGGCTGGACTATCTTTAGGACTGGCCCAGGAAGAATATGAGGAAGCGAACTATGAGCAAGGCAGGCAAAATAACCGCCGCGATTTCAGGTGCTTTCTTGTTGTTGCTCGTCGTGGCGATCATTTTGATTGCGACTTTTGACTGGAATCGACTCAAACCGACCATCAACCAGAAAGTCTCTGCGGAGCTGAATCGCCCGTTCGCTATTCGTGGCGATCTGGGCGTGGTATGGGAGCGGCAAAAACAGGAAACCGGCTGGCGCAGCTGGGTGCCGTGGCCCCATGTACACGCGGAAGACATCATTCTCGGCAACCCGCCAGACATTCCCGAAGTCACAATGGTGCATCTGCCACGGGTAGAAGCAACGCTGGCCCCTCTGGCGCTGCTGACCAAAACGGTCTGGCTACCGTGGATCAAACTGGAAAAGCCGGACGCACGCCTGATTCGCCTCACAGAAAAGAATAACAACTGGACGTTTAATCTCGCCAGCGATGACAACAAAGACGCGAATGCAAAGCCGTCGGCGTGGTCGTTTCGGCTGGATAATATTCTGTTCGATCAAGGGCGGATCGCCATTGATGACAAAGTCAGCAAAGCGGATCTGGAAATTTTTGTCGATCCATTAGGCAAGCCGTTGCCGTTCAGTGAAGTCAGCGGATCGAAAGGTAGGAACGAGAAAGAAAAGGTGGGCGATTACGTTTTTGGCCTGAAGGCGCAGGGACGTTATAACGGCGAACCGCTCACTGGCACGGGAAAAATCGGCGGTATGCTGGCGCTGCGTGGCGAAGGGACGCCGTTTCCGGTACAGGCTGATTTTCGCTCTGGTAACACCCGTGTTGCTTTTGATGGCGTCGTGAATGACCCAATGAAAATGGGCGGCGTCGATTTACGGCTTAAATTTTCCGGCGATTCGCTGGGCGATCTCTATGAACTGACGGGCGTTCTGCTGCCTGATACCCCACCGTTTGAAACCGATGGCCGGCTGGTAGCGAAAATCGATACGGAAAAATCGTCGGTCTTTGATTATCGTGGCTTTAACGGGCGTATTGGCGATAGCGATATTCACGGTTCTCTGGTCTACACCACCGGTAAGCCACGGCCAAAACTGGAAGGTGACGTCGAGTCGCGCCAATTGCGGCTGGCAGATTTAGGGCCGTTAATTGGCGTTGATTCCGGTAAAGGAGCGGAAAAGTCAAAACGGTCTGAACAGAAGAAGGGCGAAAAAAGCGTTCAGCCTGCGGGCAAAGTGCTGCCGTATGACCGCTTCGAAACCGATAAATGGGATGTCATGGATGCCGATGTTCGCTTCAAAGGCCGTCGTATTGAGCATGGCAGCAGCCTGCCGATTAGCGATCTTTCTACCCATATCATCCTCAAAAACGCTGACCTACGCCTGCAACCGCTGAAATTTGGCATGGCGGGCGGCAGCATTGCGGCGAATATTCATCTGGAAGGCGATAAAAAGCCGATGCAAGGGCGGGCAGATATTCAGGCTCGTCGACTGAAACTGAAAGAACTGATGCCAGATGTGGAACTGATGCAAAAAACGCTGGGGGAAATGAACGGTGATGCGGAATTACGCGGTAGCGGTAACTCAGTGGCGGCGCTTTTGGGGAACAGTAACGGTAACCTGAAACTGTTGATGAATGACGGGCTGGTGAGCCGCAACCTGATGGAGATTGTCGGGCTGAATGTCGGTAACTACATTGTCGGTGCGATTTTCGGTGATGATGAGGTGCGGGTGAACTGCGCGGCAGCAAATCTGAATATTGCCAACGGCGTGGCGCGTCCGCAGATTTTTGCTTTTGATACTGAGAACGCGTTGATTAATGTTACCGGCACGGCAAGTTTTGCTTCGGAACAGCTGGATTTGACTATTGATCCGGAGAGTAAAGGGATTCGGATTATCACACTGCGTTCGCCGCTGTATGTGCGTGGGACGTTTAAAAATCCGCAGGCTGGGGTGAAAGCCGGGCCGCTGATTGCCCGAGGTGCCGTTGCGGCGGCACTGGCAACGCTGGTGACGCCAGCTGCGGCCTTGCTGGCGCTGATCTCACCTTCCGAAGGGGAGGCTAATCAGTGTCGGACGATTTTGTCGCAGATGAAGAAGTGATGATAATTGCCGGATGTCTGACATCCGGCAATTAAACAGATTTAGATTGTTGGCAAAGTGCGCTTTGTTCATGCCGGATGCGGCGTGAACGCCTTATCCGTCCTACAAATCCACCCGAATTCAATATATTGTATGGAAATTCAGGCCCGATAAGCAGCGTAGCGCATCAGGCTTTTCAGTCTTATTACAACGACTGATGTCGCGTCTCATGCGTCAGCAGCAGGGCGATTAACGTCAAGCCAGCCATTGCCGCCAGATATAACCCCACCGCACCTAACCCGTAGTTAGTTTGCAACCAGGCCGCGATATACGGCGCAACGGAAGCCCCGAGAATCGACGATACGTTGTAAGAGAACGATGCTCCGGTGTAACGCACTTCTGTCGGGAACAGCTCTGGTAACAGCGCACCCATTGGTCCGAAGGTCAGCCCCATCAGGCTTAACCCCAGCAGCAGGAAAGCAAAAACCAGAATCGGATTGCCAGAACCGAGCAGTGGATTAAAGGCGAACAGCGCGAACAGGATGATAAGCGTCGTGATGATCACCATACTTTTACGCCGCCCAAAGGCATCGGCCAGCAATCCGGCTACTGGTACCATCACGCCAAAACCAATAACTGCCATCATCAGCATCCACAGCACTTCATTACGCGGCAGGCCAAGCCCAATTGGCGCGGCTGCGGTACTGAAGGTCATTGAGTAGACCGTCATGATGTAAAACAGCGTATAGGTTGCCAGCATGATGAAGGTACCGAGCACCGTGACGCGTACGTGTTTGGTCAGCAGAGTACCCAGCGGGATCTTCACCTGCTTTTTCGCTTTAGCGACTTTCTCAAACACCGGTGACTCATGCAGCGACACGCGAACATACAGGCCGATAATGACCAGCACCGCCGAGAAGATAAACGGCACGCGCCAGCCCCAGCTCATAAACTGCTCATCAGTCAGCAGCCAGGAAAGCAGCAGAAAAGTGCCGTTAGCAAAAAAGAAGCCAATCGGTGCGCCCAGCTGTGGGAAGGAACCGTACAGCGCACGTTTACGCGGTGGTGCGTTCTCGGTTGCCAGCAGCGCTGCGCCACCCCATTCACCGCCTAATCCCAGACCCTGACCAAATCGAGCCAGTGCCAGCAGCAGCGGGGCGAAAATACCAATCGTGGCGTAGCCCGGCAGCAGACCAATCACCACTGTTGAAATCCCCATCGTTAGCAACGAGGCGACCAGCGTCGCTTTACGCCCAACGCGATCGCCAAAATGGCCAAATACGGCAGAACCGATTGGGCGTGCGACGAAAGCGATGGCGAAGGTGGCGAGCGACTGTAGCGTCGCCGCGGCGGGATCGCCCTGCGGGAAGAAGATATGCGGGAACACAATAACGGCCGCAGTGGCGTAAATGTAGAAGTCGAAGAACTCAATGGCCGTGCCAATGAGGGAGGCGACAAGGACTTTATTACGTGAGTTTATCGGCTTGTATTCTTGCTCGTTGTCGAGTGTTGTGGCTGTTGCTTGCATAATCTTTTCTTATTTTTTGGCGAACGAATAGCCATATTACGCACAGCAAAAGTGATATTTCAATGTGTAACAAATTGCGGAAAAGGTTAAAAAACAGGCAAAAAGCGGATAATGTTTAGACTAGTGATTTTTCTTCTATGAAATGCTTCACACAATTTCATAAATGGTGGATAAAACTGGTTTCAGGTTAAATAAAAGTTACCAACTGGATTTATATGCTGGGTTTATGAGTTGGTGTGAAATTGTTGGCTCCCGAAGAGATGGCTGAAGAGGTCCAGGGGAAGAGTTTCAGGTAGTTATGTAAGCATTATAGCCGGATGCGATGCTGGTGCATCTTATCCGGCCTACGGGGAGCCAGGTCGAATAAATTCGTAGGCCGAATAAGGCGTTTACGCCGCATCCGACCTATTTTAATGCTGCGTTTTCCCCGGCATTCGCGGGTCGTCTTTGTATTCGGCGGTGGCAATCCACGCCGCGCAAAACAACGTCAGACGGGCGAAGAAGTAGAAAAATGCCATCAGCCCCAGCACGGAACCAAATGCCGCGCCAGAGGGGGATTTCATCAACGACGGCAGGGTATACGTCATCACGATTTTAATGACTTCAAAACCAATAGCCGCGATGAATGTTCCACGAATCAGCGCCTTTTTACGCGGGCGATGACGCGGAAGACGCCAGAAGATCCAGAAGAAAAGCAGATAGTTGGCGAAGATAGAAATCGCCATGCCAATCAACCGCCACGTCGGTTTCAGCCACTCAATACTGTTAAGGTGCAGGGCGCTAATAATCATTTGCTGCGCCGAACCGGCAACCGAGGTTATTGAAAGCGTGACAATCAGCGCAATCAATAAACCAATCAGCGAAATAAAATCACGCAGATACTTAACCCAAAACTTCTCCTGATCTTGCGGTGAACGTTCCCAAACATCGCGCGATTGAGCGCGAATTGCTTCACGCAAATTTCCCATCCAGTTAATCCCGGAATAAAGCGCAACCGCCAGGCCGACAAGCCCTACGGTCGTACGCTGCTGAACGGCGGTGTTGATGGTATTTTTCAATGTGGCCGCCAGCGTCGGATCGCTGATGTTTTGCAGAATTTTATCGAAGATATCCTGCAGCAGCATCGGATGGGAGGCCAGCACAAAGCCCCCTGCGGCAAACGACACCATCAAAATCGGGATCATCGATAAAAACGAGAAATAAGTGATTGCCGCGCCAAACTGGTTACCCAGCCGATCATTGAAGCGTTCTGTTGCGCGTATCAGGTGCGCGATGATGGGTTGACGTTGGACTTTCCCGGCAGTGGTGGTGACGGTTTCCAACGCCTGACTGACTTTGCTGCCTTTATCGCTATTATCCAGATGTTTAATTTGCTCGTGCTCCAGATCCTGGGTGGGACGTTTGATCTCGTTTTCCTGCGTCATCCGCTCTTTAGTCCTTCTGTCGTTGTCTGTCTTAAAAAGTATAGTCGGTCAGTCCAGGTGCTCTTTTATTACGCCAGCCAGCCACTGCATAAACAGATTTACACGGCGGGAAAGCTCCCGACGCTGGGGATAAACCAGAGAAATGGATAGCGGCTCGGCGCGGTAGTTGGGCAACACTTCAATAAGCCGCCCGGCGCGTAGGGCTTCGCGTACGGCGACGCGGGGGATTTGAATGATACCCAGACCCGCCAGGCCGGCGGCGAGATAGGTTTCGCTACTGTTTACCGTCAACATGCCGCCGGACTTAAACCACTGGACGCCATTACTGGTAGCAACCTCAAAACCTAATGGATGCGCGCCCAAATGCGGCGTGTAATGCACCACCGCGTGCGAAGTCAGATCGTCCACACTTTGCGGATAACCAAAACGCGTCAGATAGTGCGGGCTGGCACAGTTGACCATCGTCAGTTTGCCGAGGGGGCGGGTAATAATACCCTCGTCGGGCAACGAGCCCGTGCGCATCACGCAATCATAGCCATCACGAAGAATATCAATCGCCCGGTCACTGCTACTTAATTCCAGTTCAATCCCTGGGTACTGATGAAGAAATTCTGGCAGGCGCGGCAGCAACAGGTTTTTCGCAATCCCGAGCGGGATATCGACGCGTAATTTGCCGCTGATGCTGGTGGTATCCTGCTGAAACAGGCCGTCCAGTTCGTTGAGATTACTCAACACATCTTTCGCTCGTTGGTAATAGGTCATGCCGTCGGGGGTAAGTTTGACTCGCCGCGTAGTGCGATGCAGCAACTGGGTGCCAAGCTGATGTTCCAGTGCCTGTATCTGGCGCGAAACACTTCCCTTTGGCAAAGCAAAGAAATCCGCTGCGCGGGAAAAACTTTCCAGCTCTGCGACCTTAATGAACAACTGCATTGCGTGAATTTTATCCATTTCTTTGACCGATTGTTGTTCACAGCGAAACAGTAACGCGTCTATCGCATTATTTATTGTTTTTTCTAGCATCTAATGCAAGGTTTCACAACGTAGTAATGATTAATACCGGTATTTTTTAGAAGGAAATGTCTGATAAGCTTCACTGGAAAGGAAAAATAACGCTTGAAAGACTGTCTTTTCAGCAATTTCCTGCAAAATAGTAAATGCAGTATTGGCTTTTCGTGCGCAATTTAATCGTTTTGCGGTCAGGTATTTAGCCAGCTCTCGCGAAAATCACGGTTTATTTGAATGGCGGCCAGACGAAGATATAAGGATATCCTCAAAAATGTTTTAAATAATGCCCTCGACATGTAATTTCAGGCCGTCAGCTGTAACTATTTATATCGGTAACTATTTTCCACATTGCATATCTGTAGAATGGCTACCGCCAAATGGCGAATTCTTATTTTGCCTCTCGGGTAATACCCTTCCCCTACTTAAGAGTTTTAACGTATCCAGGTGGAGATTCAGTAATGCATATAATCATGTTTGACAGGCAGTCAATATTTATTCACGGAATGAAAATCAGCTTACAGCAGCGTATTCCAGGAGTGAGTATTCAGGGCGTCGATCAGGCAGATGCACTGTGGCAAAAACTGGAAAGCTCCCCTGAAGCCTTAGTCATGCTTGATGGCGATCAGGATGGTGAGTTTTGCTACTGGTTACTGCAAAAAACCGTAGTGCAATTTCCTGATGTTAAAGTGTTGATAACGGCGACGGATTGCAGCAAACGATGGTTACAGGAAGTTATCCATTTTAACGTGATGGCAATTGTACCGCGTGATTCAGCCGTCGAGACGTTTGCATTGGCGGTAAATAGCGCGGCAATGGGAATGATGTTTCTGCCCGGAGACTGGCGAACTACACCGGAAAAAGACACAAAAGATCTCAAATCGCTAAGTGCCCGCCAGCGGGAAATTTTAACTATGTTGGCGGCAGGTGAATCAAATAAAGAGATCGGCAGGGCGCTAAATATCAGTACCGGAACGGTTAAAGCGCATCTGGAGTCGCTTTACCGCCGCCTGGAAGTGAAAAACCGCACTCAGGCGGCGATGATGTTAAATATCGCCTCCTGAAGAGGGTAATTTTATAGCCAGCAGGTTGTTCGTGGCTGGCTGTAAAACTATTACGGTTCGCCGTACAAACCTATCAGGCGCCGTACCACACCGTTGGTCCAGCCAAATCCATCCTGCAACGGATATTCGCCCCCGCCGCCCTCACGGGGAATGCCATCGGCAATATGGTATTTCTCGATCAGTTTGTGGTGTTCCAGGTAAAACTGGTTCACTGTCTTCAGCCAGCTACGCGCGATTTCATCACCCAGATAGTCATCGCCGTACATTTTAAATCCCTGAATCGCCATCCACTGCAATGGCGCCCAGCCGTTGGGTTTATCCCACTGTTCTCCGGTTTCATACTCGCTTGCCAGAATCCCTCCCGGCGTCAGTAAACGGCTACGTACGGCGTTTGCCAGGCGGTCTGCCTGTTCGTGATTCGCCATGCCCACGTATAACGGCACAATAGCGGCAGCGGAAAAGAGGGCTAACTGCTCGCGCCGCCAGTCGTAATCGCGGTAGATGCCGTTTTCATCATCCCAGAGATAACGGTTAACTGCATCGCGGCGGGCGTTGGCTTTCTGGCGGAACAGCGTTTCCGTCTCTTTCTCACCTTTCAGCGCCGAGATGTTGGCAATGGCGCTCTCCAGTTTAAACAGGAAAGCATTAAGGTCGATGGGGATGAATTGGGTAGTGCGAATGCTTGCCAGACGGCCCGCGTCACGTAGCCAGCGTGATGAGTAATCCCAGCCAGAAGCGGCACCTGCGCGTAAATCGCGATACACCTCGTTAGGCGGGCGACCGGAGTGTTTCGCGGTTTCCACATCTTCCAGCCAGGATTCATCGCGCGGCGTGTCGCGGTCATCCCAATAACGGTTGAGCAGGGCCCCGTCCGGCATCCGCACCACATGGCGATAGGCCTGATTCGGAATCAGTGATTCTGCGCCGTCCATCCAGAAGGCATATTCCATTTTTAGATGATCAAGGTAACGGCGTGCACCGCGCACACCATCTTCTTCAAATAGCTCCACCATTAACGCAAAAACTGGTGGCTGCGAGCGGCTCAAATAATAGGTGCGGTTGCCGTTGGGGATGTGGCCATAGTTTTCTATCATCCAGGCGAAGTTATCGGCCATGCATTTCAGTAAATCCTCACGCCCGCTCTCTGCCAGCCCCAGCATGGTGAAATAGGAATCCCAATAGTAGGTTTCGCTAAAACGGCCCCCCGGGACAATGTACGATTGCGGTAGCGCCAGCAGGGAAGACCAGGGAATATGATCCTGGGGTTCGCGGGTTAACACCGGCCATAGTTGGTCGATATGCTCTTTCAGTGAGTTTTGCGGGTCTGATACATACTCGCTGGAGTAGACTTCCGGCAGCCAGAAGTGCTTTTCAACAAACTGGTGTAAGTCGAAATCGCGATGACGGCGCACTTTACGATAGCGGATTAAGATATCCAGCGGGTCCATTTTGGGGGCGCAGTCAGGGAAGGTTTTGCTGTCAGGGAAAATTTTCGCCGACTGGACATGCTCGAACAGTTCGAGATAACGATCGGCAGGGGTCAGTGCATCAGAGGCGGGTAGCCCCTCAATCATCTCGGGTTCTGGCTCTGCCTCAATCATCTCATCCAGTTTTAATTCATACGGATCCAGCTCATAGCAGAGATCGACTTCGATCATCCGTTCATCTGGATTAAGGTTTTGAATTTTCTGATTGAGCATAAGGATCCGACCTCCGAAATTCGTCTCTAATTATCGGGCTTTCCTTTAAGAGTAGTCATTCGCTACGGTCGATGGGGGATGAAGTGTGCGGAAGATCACGTTTATTAATGTGTCAAAAAATATAACTCCTTAATATACAAAGAAAATGAGTGATAAACGTTTTTTTGCAAAATTTCATTTTCGGAACATTCACGCACTCTATGATAAAAGCAAGTACATCGTTGTTGTTACAAATAAGAGTAGCGGTTATCTGTGTAGAATGCCGAAGGAAGTAAAATCTATTTGGTAATTAAAGAAATAACAGGCATTCCTCAATTATATATTTGAAATTAATTTGGTAATTTCTGATGTAAATATTAATAGTGCTCTTTTATTATATAAATAAATCAATTTTATGCTTAGGATTTTGTTATTTAAATTATAACCGTAACCCCTTGCGCCCATTCCAGATAAATCCTACTTTTTTATTGCCTTCAAATAAATTTAAGGAGTTCGAAATGGACCAGAAGCTGTTAACGGATTTCCGCTCAGAACTACTCGACTCGCGTTTTGGCGCGAAGGCAATTTCTACTATCGCGGAATCTAAACATTTTCCGCTGCATGAAATGCGTGATGATGTCGCATTTCAAATTATCAATGATGAATTATTTCTCGACGGTAACGCGCGTCAGAATCTGGCAACTTTTTGCCAGACCTGGGACGACGAAAATGTCCATAAATTGATGGATCTGTCGATCAATAAAAACTGGATCGACAAAGAA